>JBOFXG010000001.1:0-4125 GCA_051653965.1 Mycoplasmoidaceae bacterium
GACCAATCACAAGGTTATTATCCGAATAATAATCTGACCCACTAGGTCAAGTTTTATGACCACTAAAATGAACTTTATTTTCAAGTCATTCAATTTTATTATTATCATTTAATCTAAATCCAAAAATGTCATTTTTTAAGTCTCCTAGTCTACCAGGATAAAATGCAAGATATCTATTATTAATAGTATCATTTGTTAATGAAAATGCACTACCATTACCATTATCTAAAGTCATTTGAGGTAGTGGTGCATTTGTCATTTTTGGCATTTGTGCATTATCATCTTTAATTGGAGATCCATCTAATGTATCATATCTAAGAATTCAGTAATCTCTAGCAGCTAAATTCGCAGTGTTTGCAACAATTGCAAAAACTTGATTTCTTCTGATTGATGAATGTTTATTATCAGAGTGTAATGCAGTGACTAAACCTGGTTGAAAACCAGCTGGAACTTTTCCTTCAAGAGATGGGTGATCAATTAAATTAGCACTTCAAGATAAAAACATATTAGGTGTAGTTCAACCAATTGCTGTAGGAAAAGTTCCAACAGCATTAGTATTTCATGCTCCTAAATGACCTGGTATTTCAGCATTTGGAGAAACTACAGGGTTTGTAAAATTGTTAATAAACAATGAAGTATAACTTTTGCCACTAAGAGCGTCTAGATAACCATCTCTAGTATTTACATTTAAATTATTCAATATTTCTTCATCGTTAATATTTTCATTTTCTATTTGTTGTTCTTCATAATTTTTATTACTAAAAATAAAATTAAGTGGCAAAATAGATACTACTGATCCTATTAAAAGTGAAGATATTATTATTCTTTTTTTCATATATTACTCCTTAATATAATTAATATTGTAACATAATTTTAACATTATTTAACATTAAATTTAGATAGAAAAGATAGATTAATAGTCCACTTTTTTAATTAATTTATAAAATTTTTTATCATTAAAAGTTTTTATTTTTTTAAAAAGGAGCTGTTCTAGATATATGGGGGGATAGGTCTAGTAACACTTGCCCCAGATGATTTAGAAACACCTGAATTTATTGGAGGAATAGAACTAGAACTTGTTGGTGTTTTTTTAGCATTTAATAATTTTTTATTTTTTATATTATTGACTATTAATATTCCAACAACAATTAAAATTATTAAACCAATACCTCCAACAATTGTATCAGCAATTGTTGGAATAAGGTTATCATTAATTGTGACTATTTCAAAACCATCAAATTTAAAAGTGATTTCAACTTCTTTAGTATCAAAGATGCCTTCTTAATTAATTGAACCTCCAATAATTATTGCTTTAAAGGTTGCAGAACCTTCTGCATCATCATAACTTATTTTTTCAACTGAACTAATTCTAGTTCCAGTAACAATATATACTTCATTTTTATTTTCAACTATGTATCCTCTAAACTTAGCATAAGTATTAAAGTTGTCTACATTTAAATTAAATTCAGATGCTTTTTTATCTTTGAAGTTACCAATTTGTTCAATACTTGTAACACTTACTTTATCAAAACCAGAAATATTCATAATTCTAGGCTTGATTCTTCTATAAATAAAAAGTCTTAAATAGCATTTAATAATTTATATTCAAATGAGATTTTTCAAGTAATATTCTTTGTTTTAAAACTATCGGGTGTAATTCTAATTGATGTTGGTTTGTCATCTATTGGAGAAAAATTAATAATTTCATAATATTCATTAATATTAACCTGATTAATAAATTGCGGTAGCATATCAATTCTGCCTGGTAATGCCCTAAATGTTGTTTTATCTTTAATAGTTTTTAAACCAGTTATTTAGAATGTAAATGTTTCTTGCTTATCTATTACATCTCCTGAAGTATTAGTATATTTTGGCAAAGTAACTGATATATTTTGGAAACCATCATTTCTTATTCCAGTATTTTTTTAACTTGTAAATTCATATTGTGGAACTACACCATCTGGTACATTTACTAAAATAATAAATTGTTCAATATTAGTTTCATTTATTTTAAAAGGAAATGTATTTTCTAATAAACTTCTATTTCATATTTGTAAAATCTTAGTATCGATAGGGGCTCTACAAGCTTCAAAACCTTCTATTTTAATTCCTGTTCTTTTCATACCAGAGAAAATCCTACCACTAGTATCATATTCTTCTTTAAATTTAAGATCAAAAGTTACTGATCCACCATATTGAGGCAAACCGATATCAGCATCTTGACTACGTGTAATATTTGTAATTTCTGGAAACTCTGATCCAGGAACTGGATTTTCAATATTAATATAGTTAATTATATTAGTTTAATTAATAAATTTTGGGAATATACCAGGAAATGGTCCAGTTTTTGGTTGTACTATAGTACCAGTATCTGAAATTGGCTTAAATCCCGTTATTATGAAAGATTCTTCCATTGGTTTATCTCCAATAATAGAAGGTAAACCTTTGTTTGTGGGATCATAGTATGATCCTCCTGGAATTGAAACATTAATTGTTAATTCACCAAGTAATGGTTTTATATCACTAATTAAATATAGAACAGAATCACTAGGAGATCCTGGAATTAAATCTTTTATTTCAACATACTTACTAGCTTATTCTATAGTGTCAACATCCCAAACAGTTAAATCTGGAGTAGTTAATGAACTTCTAATAATAGATGTACCACTTATTTGTCTTAAACCCGATAGATTTGATATGAATTTTTCAACACCATGATTTAGAAGGCCATTTTGATCATAGTATGGACTAATATCTACACTAACTATTGCAGTACCAGCAGCATTGTTTTGATCTTTAATAGTTCAATTATCTACTATTGTTTCTTGTTAGTCATAATCTGAAGTTGGCAATCCAATAATATAAATAAATTCTGGTATATTTGTAGGTGTTAATTCAGATGGTAATTTATTTAAAATTAAATTATTTGGTTTTATTTCTGTAGGATGGTCTTTTCTAAGTATTCCTGTAATTTCAAAAGGAATTTTTGAATTAAAAGAATACGTTCTACCATTTACTAAAAATACTTGAGATATATCTAATATAACTTTGATTTTACCATTTCTATCATCTCTAATTGTTTCCCACTTAGTTTCAATTCCGTAGTAGGAATAACAATGTGTTGTATCTAAGAATTCAATATTCTCTAGCAGCTAAATTTGCAGTGTTTTCAACAATTGCAAAAACTTGATTTCTTTGGGTCAATGAATGTTTATTATCGGAATGTAACGCAGTAACTAAACCTGGTTGAAAACTAGCTGGAACCCGTCCTTCAAGAGATGGGTGATCGATTAGGTTAGCACTTCAAGATAAAAACATATTAGTTGTATTTCAACCAATTACTGTCGGAAAAGTTCCAATAGTATTATTATCTCATGCTCCTAAAAAACCCGATATTTCAGCATTTGGATAAACTACATGGTTTGTAAAATTGTTAATAAATAATGAACTGTAATTTTCACCAACAAGAGCATCTACATAACTATCTCTAATATTTGCATTATTTGTTATTTCTTTTTTTCATATTTTGTTTCTTGCTCTTCTAATTTTAATTATTGAAAATAAAATTAATAAGCAAAACAAAAACTATTGATCCTATTAAAATTGAAGATATTAATATTCTTTTTTTTCATATATTTATAATTATGTTATTAATAGTATATTTTTTTAAATAATAGATTGCCAATTTATTATTAATGATGATTTTTAATTAAATTTATATTATAAACATTAAATATTTTCCTATATTTAAAATCAAAAAAAGTAGAATAATATCTACTTTTTTGATTGTTTTATAGAAGACTTTGAATGTAAAAATTCTTATCTTTTTGGTGGAACTGGCGGCACTCCTGCTCCTGAACGAGGCGGAAGTGGTCTAGCCGCACCATTATTGTTTGGAGGTTGACCCATTGGTGTTCTTGCTGAATTCATTACTGGTGGAGTAGCTAATGGTGGAGTAGCTGATTTAGTAACACCTGGAGCTTGATATGGAGCAACTGATCTAGTAACACCTGGAGATGATGGAGGAGCACCTGGAGCTGATGGTTTTCTTTTCTCATTTAATATTTTTTTATTTTTCTTATTGTTAAATAATACTATTGTAACAACAATTAAAATTATTAATAA
>JBOFXG010000002.1:0-205447 GCA_051653965.1 Mycoplasmoidaceae bacterium
TTCCACCAGGAATAGAAGGTAAACCTTTGTTTGCAGGATCATAGTATGCACCAGCTGCAATTGTTACTTTAACTGTTAATTCACCAACTAATGGTTTGTGATTAGTAACATCATATTGAATATTAGAACTAGGTGAACCTGGAATCAAATCTTGGATTTCTACAAATGATGAAGAATTTGTAGAATCAATATCCCAAACAGTTAAATCAGGAGTAATTGTTGAAGTTCTAGAAACAGTTGTGCCACTTACTTGTTTTAACCCTGATACATTTGTGGTAAATGTTTTAGGTGTACCTTCTATAAGAGTACCACTATCATTATAGTATGGACTAATATCTACACTAACTGTCGCAGTACCAGTAGAATTATCAGGATTTGTAACTGATCAATTCGTAGTTGTAGCTCCAGGAGGGGCTGAAATAATATCAATAAGACTTACTATATTAGTATCTGTTAAATCAGATGCTAAAAAAGATGAAATTGAATTGTTTTGGTTTATAGATGTAGAAGTATCATTTCTTATATTTAAACCTTTAACTCTAAATGGTATTTTTGAAGTAAATTCATAAGTTTGTCCAACTTTTGTAAAGGTTTGATTAAATTTAAAAATACCTTGAATTGTACCTTCTCTATCATCTCTAATTGGTTCGCCATCTACTTTTAATTGCACTATATGAGTAAAACCATTTTGATAATTTAAATTATTAGTTAATCTAAAAAAATTATTACCTCCAACACCAAATGTTTCTAAATTAGCATTAGTAATTTCACTTGGAGCTTTAGTATTTGCTTGACCTCTTAATCATTGTAATGAAGAAGCAGCCGATTGGAAACTTTCATGAACAAAACCACCAGTTCTAAGTATCCCAACATCAAAAAATTTTCCATCGTGTTTAAAAAGTTGGTTAGTTTGACCATTAGGGAGTGATCAAACAATAATATTTTCATTATGAGGAAGTTTGATACCAATATTTTTTGGTTTTCAATTATTGTTAAAATTATTATTAGTTATATTAGATAATTTTTTTTGTTCTAGATTTGCATTTAATGCATTACTAGTAGGAGTAGATTTAAATATAAATTCATCAATAGAATAGTTTATTTCAGTTGGAGTAGCTTGTCTTTCATTAGAAGTTATTAGTATTTCTTCAGGTTTAAAATCATTATAAGAAATAATTGGAGGCATGGTATTTAATCCAATAGCAGGCGAGGAAAAGAAACTACCTTCACTTAAAATGCCTCGTTCAGGTACTGAAACACGATAAAGGTTGCCAATACCACCCGTTGCAAAAATACTACTAAGATATACATAAACTCATTCGTTTACTCTTCGAACAGGAAAAGCCATTTGAACTTTATAAGTTGGTTGACCAAAAGAATCAATAATTCTAAAAAGTTGTAAATTTGGATTAATATGTTTTTGAACTTCTGACAATGTTAATAAGGTTTTTGAAACAATAACAAAATTTGAACCTGAAGTAAAGGGACCACCATTTCTAGAAGTTATAATTGATGATCTAAAAGATTCACTAGCAGCAAAATCATCTTTTAAATTTATAACTCTAAAATGATATGCTTCAAAACTAGTACCTACCGGAGGATTATGATCAACAGTAACCATTAAAGCAATACTAGTTTGATCAGGATTTCTTTGAGTAATAAATGGCGCAAGACCAATCACAAGGTTATTATCCGAATAATCACCAAAATTTGGCATGTTAGTTCAATTTGAATGACCAGTAAAATTTGTTCCATTTTCAAGTCATTCAATTTTATTATTATTATTTAATCTAAATCCAAAAATGTCATTTTTTAAGTCTCCTAGTCTACCAGGATAAAATGCAAGATATCTATTATTAATAGTATCATTTGTTAATGAAAAGGCACTACCATTACCATTTTCTGCAGTCATTTCAGGTAGTGGTGCATGTGTCATTTTTGGCATTTTTGCATTATCATCTTTAATTGGAGATCCATCTAATGTATCATATCTAAGAATTCAGTAATCTCTAGCAGCTAAATTTGCAGTGTTTGCAACAATTGCAAAAACTTGATTTCTTCGGATTGATGAATGATTATTATCAGAATGTAATGCAGTGACTAAACCTGGTCGAAAACCAGCTGGAACTTTTCCTTCAAGAGATGGGTGATCAATTAAATTAGCACTTCAAGATAAAAACATATTAGGTGCAGTTCAACCAATTACAGTTGGAAAAGTTCCAATAGTATTAGTATCTCATGCTCCTAAAAAACCTTGTATATCAGCATTTGGAGAAACTACAGGGTTTGTAAAATTGTTAATAAACAATGAAGTATAACTTTTGCCACTAAGAGCGTCTACATAACCATCTCTAGTATTTACATTTAAATTATTCAATATTTCTTCATCGTTAATATTTTCATTTTCTTTTTGTTGTTCTTCATAATTTTTATTACTAAAAATAAAATTAAGTGGCAAAATAGATACTACCGATCCTATTAAAAGTGAAGATATTATTATTCTTTTTTTCATATATTACTCCTATTCATATATTAATAATTTATTATAATATAATTTTAATATTATTTAAAATTAAGTCTAGATAAAAAAGATAGATTGATTTCCACTTTTTTAATTAATTTATAAAATTTTTTATCATTAAAAGTTTTTATTTTTTTAAAGGAGGAGTTGTTCTAGATATAGGGGGGATAGGTCTAGTAACACTTGCCCCAGATGATTTAGAAACGCCTGAATTTATTGGAGGAGCAGAACTAGAACTTGTTGGTGTTTTTTTAGCATTTAATAATTTTTTATTTTTTATATTATTGAATATTAATATTCCAACAACAACTAAAATTATCAAACCAATACCTCCACCAATTGCACCAGCAATTATTGGAATAAGGTTATCATTAATTGGGACTATTTCAAAACCATCAAATTTAAAAGTGATTTCAACTTCTTTAGTATCAAAGATGCCTTCTTGATTAATTGAACCTCCAATAATTATTGCTTTAAAGGTTGCAGAACCTTCTGCATCATCATAACTTATTTTTTCAACTGAACTAATTCTAGTTCCAGTAACAATATCTCCTTCATTTTTATTTTCAACTATGTATCCTCTAAACTTAGCATAAGTATTAAAGTTGTCTACATTTAAATTAAATTCAGATGCTTTTTTATCTTTAAAGTCACCAATTTGTTCAATACTTGTAACACTTCCTTTATCAAAACCAGAAATATTCATAATTCTAGGTTCTGATTCTTCTATAAATGAAAAGTCTTCAATAGCATTTAATAATTTATATTCAAATGAAATAGTTCCAGTAATATTGTTTGTTTTAAAACTATCAGGTGTAATTCTAATTGATGTTGGTTTGTCATCTATTGGAGAAAAATTAATAATCTCATAGTATTCATTAATATTAACCTGACTAATAAATTGCGGTAGCATATCAATTCTTCCTGGTAATGCTCTAACTGTTGTTTTACCTTGAATAGTTTTTAAACCATTTATTTGAAATGTAAATGTTTCTTCCTGATTTATTACATCTCCTGAAGTATTAGTATATTTTGGCAAAGTAACTGATATATTTTGAAATCCAGTATTTGGCTGACCAGTATTTTTTTGATTCTTAAAATCATATTTTATATTAGTAACTTCAGCTGGTACATTTACTAAAATAATAAATTGTTCAATATTAGTTTCATTTATTTCAAAAGGAAATGTATTTTCTAATAAACTTCTATTTCCTATTTGTAAAATCCTAGTATCAATAGGAGCTCTACCAGCTTCAAAACCTTCTATTTTAATTCCTGTTCTTTTCATACCAGAGACAATGCTACCACTAGTATCATATTCTTCTTTAAATTTAAGATCAAAAGTTACTGATCCGCCATATTGAGGCAAACCGATATCAGCATCTTGACTACGTGTAATATTTGTAATTTCTGGTAACTCTGATCCAGGAACTGGATTTTCAATATTAATATAGTTAATTATATTAGTTTCATTAATAAATTTTGGGAATATACCAGGAAATGGTCCAGTTTTTGGTTGTACTATAGTACCAGTATCTGAAATTGGCTTAAATCCCATTATTATGAAAGATTCTTCCATTGGTTTACCTCCAATAATAGAAGGTAAACCTTTGTTTGTGGGATCATAGTATGATCCTCCTGCAATTGAAACATTAATTGTTAATTCACCAACTAATGGTTTTATATCACTAATTAAATATAGAACAGAATCACTAGGAGATCCTGGAATTAAATCTTTTATTTCAACATACTTACTAGTTTCTTCTATAGTGTCAACATCCCAAACAGTTAAATCTGGAGTAGTTAATGAACTTCTAATAATAGATGTACCACTTATTTGTCTTAAACCTGATAGATTTGATGTGAATGTTTTAACATCACGAACTAGAGTACCATCATCACCAAAGTATGGATTAATATCTACACTAACTATTGCAGTACCAGCAGCATTGTTTTGATCTGTAATAGTTCAATTATCTACTACTGTTTCTTGTCCACCTTCATCTGAAGTTGGCAATCCAATAATATCAATAAATTCTGGTATATTTGTAGGTGTTAATTCAGATGGTAATTTATTTAAAATTAAATTATTTGGTTTTATTTCTGTAGGAGCAGCTTTTTGAAGTAGTCCTGTAATTTCAAAAGGAATTTTTGAATTAAAAGAATACGTTCTACCATTTACTAAAAATCCTTGAGATATATCTAATATACCTTTAATTTTACCATTTCTATCATCTCTAATTGTTTCACCACTTAGTTTCAATTCCGTAGTAGGAATAACTTGGTAAGTTAAAGTATTATTCATTTTAAAGAAAACATTTCCATCTACACCAAATGTTGTTAAATCAGCATCAGTAATCATACTTGGTGTTTTAGATAATCAACCTAATCTAGTAGCTGCAGATTGAAAATCTTCGTGTCCAATACCACCAATATTTCCTTCAAATATCTGTTTAATACCCGAATCATCAATAAATGCAGAAGTTTGTCCATTTGGAAGAGATCAAATATACATTCCAGAACTAACAGAAGAACTCTTTAATTCAATTGCAATATTTTTTGCCTTTCAATTATTTACATTGTTTGATTGAGTTTCCTTAAAAAGTTCATCTTTTCTTGGAGTTCATAAAACTCTTGGAGGAAATGGAAGAAAAGTAAAATTATTAGCAACAAATAATGATTCATTTGTATTGTTTTCTTGAGTAGTTATGATTACATCAATTTCATCTTTAATAATATGAATATTTGGAGGCATGGGATTTGCACCAATAGCAGGTGATGCAAAGAAACTACCTTGACCAATACTTACTTTTATAGAATTAGACATTTCTCAATTATTTTGTCAACCCTCTTTAACACGTATAGCAGAAAGATACATAAAAATTCATTCATTATTTCTTAAAACTGGAACTATCATTTGTAACTTTCCAAATGCTCTACCATCAGATGTAATAAAATCTAAAATACTAATATGAGGGTTAATGTTTCTCTGAATTGATGATAATGATAATAAATTTTTTGGAACTAAAATAGTATTACCAGAAGTATTAAAAATACCATCTAATGCTCCAGTTAATGGAACTGAAGAAATACCTTGTATATTAGAGAAATCCTTTTTTAGATCTAAAGCTCTAAAGTGATAATTATTTGGACCTGAAATATCAATAGATTCGTTAGCAATAATTAAATTAATACTATTATCACCAAAAATTGATCTCCTTTCAAAATGTGAAAGTCCAATAACTATATTTGAATCATTGAAATCATATTTTGCTGTAGGACTATCAGATGTTGATCAATTATTATGACCAGCAAAATTTGTTCCATTTTCAAGTCATTCAATTTTATTATCATTATTTAATTGAAATCCAAATATATCATTTTTTAAATCTCCTAGTCTACCAGGATAAAATGCTACATATCTATTATTAAATGTATCATTTGTTAATGCAAAGGCACTACCATTACCATTATCTACACTCATTTTAGGTATTGGTGAATTTTTCATTATTGGCATTTTTGCATTAGTATCAATAATTGGACTTCCATCTATAGCATTATATCTAAGAAGTCAATATTCTCTAGCATCTAAATTTGTTGTATTTGCAACAACTGCAAAAATTTGATTCCTTTTAATTGTTGATTGTTCATTATCAGAATATAGTGCAGTAACTAAACCTGGAGAAAATCCATTTGGTACTTGCCCCTTAAGAGAAGGGTGATCATTTAAAAAAACACTTCAAGTTTGAAATAGATTAGGTGTAGTTCAACCAATTGCAGTTGGAAATTTACCAACAGTGCCTGTATCTCAAGCACCTAGTACACCTGGAATAGAATTATTTGGTGAGACTACAGGATTTGTAAAATTGTTAACAAATGCTGTTGTATAATTTTTGTCATAAAAAACATTTGTATTTGTTTTAACATTTTTAGTTGAAATGCTTGAAGTTACATTTGTTTCTTCAACATTTTCGGGTGTTGCTTTTTCAGCATAATAATTTTTATTATCATGAATAAAACTTAGTGGCAAAATAGAAACTGTCGATCCTATTAGCAATGATGAAATTATTATTTTCTTTTTCATAATATATTACTCCTTGTTTTTAATTATTACTACTTAATTATAAGTCATATAGAAAAATATTTAATAAATTTAGTCCATTGCTTTTTTATTATCGTGAATATAATTTATTATTTTGTGCAATTTATAAGATTAAAATTTTTATAAAAAATAATAAATTTTTTAATTAGATTTTAATAAAAAATAGTGCATTAATAAAATATAATATAAGCATTATTTATATTTTGGATTTAACATATGGACATTAAAAAAAGGGTTGATCACTTAATTGAAAAACTTAAAAAATGAGAATATGAATATTATGCATTAGAAGCACCAACTGTATCAGATCATGAGTATGATTTTACTTTAAAAGAACTAATCAATATTGAAAATGAAAATCCACAATTGAAAAAAATTGATTCTCCAACTTGAAGAGTTGGAGGTTTTGTTAGTGATAAATTTCAAAAAGTAGTCCATAAAATACCAATGCTTTCTTTATCAAATGCTTTTTCAGAAGAAGATATTGTAAAATTTGACAATGATGTTAAAAAAGAACTAAGTGAAAGTGTGTCTTTTACATATTCTTTAGAACCAAAAATAGATGGTTTAAGTATTGCTTTAATTTATAAAAATGGTTTTTTTCAAAAAGCATTAACTAGAGGTGATGGGATTGTTGGTGAAGACGTAACTGAGAATGTTAGAACAATAAAATACATTCCATTATCAATTCCATTTAAAGATGAAATTGAAATTAGAGGAGAAATATTTTTCGATAAAAAAAGTATGTTACAAATTAATGAAATTTCTGAAAAAAAATTTGTTAATGCTAGAAATGCTGCATCTGGAACTATTAGAAATTTAGATTCATCAATTGTTGCTAAGAGAAAATTAAATGCAATTATGTATAGCATTCCTGAAGCTATTGAAAATGGCTTAGTAAAACAAAGTGATGTTTTACAATTATTAAAAAATAATTTTTTTAATGTTTCAAAATATAACAAGATTTGTAAAAATGTAAGCGAATTAATTAAAGAAATAAAATGATTTAATGAAAATAGGGAGTCAATTCCATTTGAAATTGATGGAATTGTAATAAAAATTAATGAAATTAATTTATATGAAGATATTGGATATACATCAAAATTCCCTAAATGAGCAACAGCATATAAATTTCCTCCAAAAATAGTTTCTTCAAGATTAATAGCTATAAAAACAACTGTTGGAAGAACAGGGAGAATAAATTATATTGCTCAAATAGAAAAAGTAAAAATTGATGGTGTAGTAATTCAAAACGCAACATTACATAACTTTGAATACATTAATGAAAAAGACATTAGAATAAATGATTATGTTGAAATTTATCGTGCTGGTGAAGTGATTCCAAAAATAATTGGACCAATTATATCTAAAAGAACAAGTAAATGTCAAAAATTTATTGAACCTAAAACATGTCCTTCTTGTAATTCAATTTTAGAAAAGATTGAAAATGAAGTTGATTTGTATTGCAATAATAAAAAATGTGAAAGAAAAATAATAGAATCTATAGCTCATTTTGTTTCAAGAAATTCAATGAATATTGATGGTTTTTCAATAAAGATTATTGAAAAATTATATTCTAAAAAAATTATTAAAAGTTTTCTTGATTTATACGAATTCCAAAATAAAAAGGAAGAAATTTTTAATGCTAATTTATTAATAAAAGAAAAATCATTTAATAATCTATTAGATCAAATTAATAAGTCAAGAAGTAATTCCTTAGAAAGATTAATCTTTGGCTTAGGAATTAGACATGTTGGAGAAGTTGCATCAAAAGCAATTGCAAAAAAATATCTTTCATTGTCAAATTTAAAAAATGTTAGTGTTGAAAACCTTCTAGAAATAAGTGATATAGGTTATAAAATGGCAAATGCTATTTATATTTATTTTAATGATCCTGATAATTCAATAATAGTTAATAAATTAATTGATATGAAAATTGCAAATGAATATTTTTCAAGATGATCTGGTAATGAAATTTCTAGTGAAAATGAGATATATAGAAATAAAAAAATGGTAATTACTGGAAGTTTTTCAATATCAAGAAGTGAAATTAAACCATTGCTTGAAGAAATGTATGGAGCAAAGATATCATCAAAGGTGGGTCCATCTGTGGATTTTTTATTAATTGGTAATAACCCAACAATTAAGAAAATTGAAGAAGCAAAAAAATATAATATTAAAATTATTGATAAAGAGTTTTGAAAATAAAAAAAAAAAGATAATCAATTTTGATTATCTTTTTGTAAATTGTGGACTTCTTCTAGCTCCGTATTTTCCAATTTTCTTTCTTTCTTTTTGTCTAGCATCTCTAGTTAAAATTTTATTCATTTTAAGAACTTTTTTAAACTCTGCATTAGATTCTACTAAAGCTCTTGCAATACCTAATCTAATAGCTCCAGCTTGACCTGTAAAACCGCCGCCTTCAACTTTAACAAATATATCAAAATTCTTTTGTGTATTTGTTAATTCAAGAGGTGTTTTCATATCTTGTATAACAAAAGAATTAGGAAAATATTGTTCTGGAGTGTAATTACTATTGATAGTAATTTTTCCGTTACCAGGAACAATTCTTACTCTTGCAATAGAAGATTTTCTTCTACCTAATCCTTTAAAATCAAAATTTTCTTGCATAATTTAATAAATCTCCTTAATATGTAATCTTATATTCAATTGGTTTTTGTGCTTGGTGATTATGAGCATCATTTTTGTATAAATGAAGTTTTGTAATTATTTGATTTGATAATTTGTTTTTAGGTAACATGTTTTTAATGGCATTTCTAACTAATTCATCAGAATATTTTTCTTTCATAGTTTTTAATGATCTAACTCTTAAACCGCCAATATAACCAGAATGGTTATATTTATTTTCATTTTCAAGTTTGTTACCTGAAAGTTTTATCTTTTCTGTATTAATAATTATTACATAATCTCCACAATCAACATTAGGTGTAAAAGAAGTTTTATTTTTTCCACGAAGCAAATTAGCTACATTAGTAGATAGTCTTCCAAGTATTAAATCAGTTGCATCTATAATGTATCATTTTTTATTTTCCATAGCTTGTTCTTTTTTAAGCATTGTAGTTTTTTGCATAATTATTCCTTCTATAACTTACTAATTATATATAAATTTATTAAAAAATAAACTATTTATTAAAAAATAAATTAATATTCGTATTTGTACATTTCATCACCTAATTTGATGATTTCTTCTATTTCTTGTTTACCAGTTCCACAAGGAATTAGGTTTCCAAAAATAACATTTTCTTTTAGACCATTAAGATTGTCAATTTGTCCTTTAACTGAAGCATCAGTCAAGATTTTTTTAGTATCTTGGAATGAAGCAGCAGACAAGAATGAATCACTTTTTGATGGAGCTTCATCAAGACCAAAGATTAGATTAACACCAGTTGCTAATTGTTTAGAACTAGTTGCTAATATTTTTTCATTTTCTTCTCTAAATTTATTTATATCAACAACTTGTCCAATAAAGAATTGTGTATCTCCAGGATTAAATACTTGAATTTTATTTGTTAATTGTCTGATAATTACTTCAATATATTTATCAGAAATTTCAATACCTTGTAATCTATAAACTTTTTGAACTTCTTTTAAAATATATTTTCTTACTGCATCAATACCAGCAACTTTTAATAGCTTTTTAATTTCAATAGATCCATCAGAGATTTTTTCTCCAACTTTAACTTCTGAACCTTTTTTAACTCTTAAAGGAACATTTATTCCTACAGCATATTTAATTGTGTTGTAATCATTTATAATAGTAACAATTTTTTCTTCTTCTTTGCTTTCTATTTTTTCAACAACACCATTAATTTCAGAGATTACAGCTCTTTCTCATTCTTTTGGAGGGATAACATCAAATAATTGTTTCAATCTTTCAAAACCTTGTGCAATATTTGAACTACCAGAAACCCCACCAGTATGGAATGTTCTCATGGTTAATTGAGTTCCAGGTTCTCCAATTGATTGAGCTGCAATTACACCAATTGCAGCATTTTTTTCTATTAATTTATTTGTAGTTAAATCTGTTCCAAAACATTTTTGACAAACACCATAAATAAGTTTACATTTAAGAACTGATCTTAATTCAACTTCTTTTATACCAGCATTAACAATTTCTTTAGCAATTTCAGAATGAATTTGTTCTCCACCAGCTAAAATAACTTTTTTAGTTTTTGGATGAACTAAATCATTAATTAAGAATCTATTTGTAATTCTTTCTTCAAGTGATTCAATTGTAACTCCTTGTTTTGTATCAACAATTGCCTTTACAACAATTCCTCTTGTAGTGTTACAATCTTCTCCATTAACGATAACATCTTGAGTAGCATCAACTAATTTTCTAGTCATATAACCAGATTTTGATGTTTTCATAGCTGTATCTGTCATACCCTTACGAGCACCATAAGATGAGTTGAAATATTCACTAATTGTTAAACCCTCAATGAATGAGTGTTTAATTGGAATTTCAATTGTATCTTTAATTACTTTTGATTTTTGTTTTTGGTCATAGTTATATGACTTACTCATTAACCCTCTCATACCTGACATCTGCGTAAAGTTTGAGATATTACCTCTTGCTCCAGACTCAGCCATAATAACGATTGAGTTATTTTTGTATTCATCTTTTTTAATTAAATCTTGAATATCTTTAGAAACTTTTTGAGTAACTTCTGTTCAAGTAGAAACAACTCTTTGATATCTTTCATCATCAGTTAATAAACCTTTTTGGAATTGAGCTTTATAAATATCTATTTTTTTATCAACTTCATCAAAGTATTTTTCTTTTTGAATATAAGTTGGAACATCAAAAGCAGAAATTGTAGTTGCTGATTTAGTTGAATATTCAAAACCAATATCTTTGATTTTATCCATAATCATAGGAATCATATGTAGTGGGTATTTTTTATGTAATAAATTAATTAAATTGGAAACTGCTTTTTTATCAAAAGCTTTGTAAGGGACTCTATTTTTAATAAAGTCTCTTGGATCAGATCCACTTACAACAATGTCATCTCTAGTGTCTAAAGTATCAGAATTATTAACATAAGGCATATCACTTGGTAATAAGTCATTAAAAATAACTTTACCAACAGTTGTAATTAAAATTCCCTCTTTGTCAAATTTCTTTTTATCGAAACATTTAGTTGAAATACCAATGATTGAATGAGCATGAACTTTATTTAATTGATAAACTTTTTTAAGTTCATCAACTGAGCTAAAAATTGTACCTTCTCCAATTTTTCCTTTTGTTTCCATAGTTAAGTAGTAATTACCTAAAACCATATCTTGAGTTGGGGTAATAATTGGTTTACCATCTTTTGGGCCAAGAATATGTCAAGATGCTAATAAAATAGATCTAGCTTCTGCAACAGCTTCATCAGATAATGGAACGTGAACAGCCATTTGGTCTCCATCAAAGTCAGCATTAAATGCTGTTGTTACTAATGGATGTAATCTAATAGCTTTACCATCTATTAATTTAGGTTCAAAAGCTTGAATTCCTAGTCTATGTAGAGTTGGTGCTCTATTTAATAAAACCGGTCTTTCTTTAATTACTTTATCAATAATTGGTCAAATAATATCATGTTGTTTTAAAAGCATTTTTTCAGCAATTTTAATATTTAATGCATAAGGATCTTTAATTAATCCATCATCATCATTATGCTTTTTAATTAACTCATGCAAAATGAATGGTTTAAATAATTTTAAAATCATTTGAGCTGGAATACCAACTTGATAAATTTTTAATTCAGGTCCAATAACAATAACTGATCTACCAGAATAATCAACTCTTTTACCAAGTAGATTTTGTCTAAATAAACCTTGCTTACCTTTTAAGTGATCAGAAAGTGATTTTAATGGTCTTTTATCTTTTGCTAATGCTGGCTTCTTTTTAGAAGAATTATCAAAAAGAGCATCAACAGCTTCTTGAAGCATTCTTTTTTCATTATTTAAAATAATTGATGGAGCATTTAATTCAATTACTCTCTTTAATCTTTCATTTCTAATAATAATTTTTCTATAAAAAGTATTGATATCACTTGTAGTGAATTTACCACCATCTAATTGAATAATTGGTCTAGTGTCTGGAGGGGTTACAACTAAATTTCTTAAAATCATTCATTCAGGTTTGTTTCCAGAATCTTTAATTCATTTAAAAACTTCTAATCTTCTTACAATTTTTTTAGTTTTTGCAACATTTAAAATTTCAACAGATTTTAATTTTCTTTGAATAGCTTTATATTCTTTTTCTAAATCAAGACTTTGTAATAATTCTAAAATAGCTTCAGCACCAATGCCAAATCTTATTCCAGTATATTTATTAATAAATTTAAAAACTTCATCAATTGAGAATGGAAGACTTGATTCTTTAATTGTTTCATAATATGTAGTTGCTCTTTTATAATCAATTGAACCTTTTTCAAGGTTTTCTTTAATCATTCTTAAAGCTTTTCTTATTTTTCCTCTTGGAGTTTTTTGACCCATTTTAGAACTTGTTAAATCAATAACTTCTTTAAAAGTAAATATTTTATTTTTAGGATCTTGTTTTCCTTCATCTAAAATAATGTAGTTAACAAAATATACCACTTGCTCAACTTCTTTGTATGAGATATTTAATAGTAAAGAAATTTTAGAAGGACAAGGAAGTTCTTTTGTCATTCAAATATGTGCAATTGGAGCAGCTAATTCAATGTGACCTAATCTTTCTCTTCTAACAATTGATTCAGTGATTTCAACACCACATTTTTCACAAACTTTTCCCTTATGTTTTACTTTTTTGTATTTTCCACAATAACATTCATAATCTTTTACAGGACCAAAAATTGCTTCATCGAAAAGTCCTGATTTTTCTGGTTTTAAAGATTTGTAATTAATAGTTTCTGATTTAGTAACTTCACCATGTGATCAATTTTTAATTGTTTCTGGTGATGCTAAACTAATTTTGATACTATTTATTCTTGAACTTTTTCTTTTTTGTTGCATAATATATCCTTAATTAAATTTCTCCACTTTTAATGAAATCATCGCTAATATCAATTGAATTTTTTTCATCATCATCATCATGATTACTATCAGAAATATACTGATTAATATCTTGTGAAGTATCGTCATCTTTAGTAATATCTACTTTCATACCTAAACCTTGTAATTGTTTAGTTAATAATTTAAATGATTCAGGAAGTCCATAAGGAGGCATTTCTTTACCTTTTATTATTGCATTATATGTATTATTTCTACCTTTAACATCATCTGATTTAATTGTTAATATTTCTCTAAGGTTGTGAGCAGCACCATAAGCTTCAAGTGCTCAAACTTCCATTTCTCCAAATCTTTGACCACCATTTTGAGATTTACCACCCAATGGTTGTTGTGTGATTTTAGAGTAAGATCCAACAGATCTTGCATGAATTTTGTCATCAACCATGTGGTCTAGCTTTAACATATACATAACTCCAATAGCAATATTGCCATCAAAGTATTCGCCATTTCTACCATCAATTAATTTAAATTTGCCATCCTTACCATAACCATCTTTAGAAGTGATCGGGCAAATGCCAGCTTCTTTCATTAGATCTTCAAGGTTTTTTCTATCAATACCTTCAAATACTGGAGTTGAAACCTTATATAAAATATCATCTGCAGAAATACCACTATTCATTAAAGCAATTGAGTAGTCTAATTCAGTAAATTGACTTTTTGCTGCTTCATATTTAGTTATTTTTTTATCTTTTAGAATTGCTTTTATATTAGACTTCAATGTCTTAGCATTATGTTCACTAATTCCAAATAATTTTTGGAAATCTTTATTATTTTTATCTTCAAATACATATTCAAGTATTTTATGTAATGATAAATGTCTCATTGCTAAACCTGTATGCATTTCAAGAATTTGACCAATATTCATACGAGAAGGAACACCTAATGGATTTAACATAATATCAAGTGGTGTTCCATCTTCCATATGTGGCATATCTTCCATTGGAACTATCTTAGAAATAATCCCTTTATTTCCATGACGTCCAGCCATTTTATCACCAATTTGTATTTTTCTTTTTTGAATAATATAAATTTTAACTTGTTCAATCACATCATCACCAAGTTCAAATCCATCTTCAACTTTAAATCTTCTTACCATTCCAATAGTACCTTCACCACCATGAGGAACTTTTAATGAAGTTTCTTTTGCATTTTTAGTTTTTTGTCCAAAAATAGCTTGAAGTAGTTTTTCTTCAGAACTTAAATCAACTTGGCCCTTAGGAGAAATTTTACCAACAAGAATATCTCCTTCTTTAACTTCAGCACCAACCATTATTAGTCCATCAAAATCTAAAAACTTTTTAGAAGATTCAGAAACATTTGGAATATCTCTTGTTATTTCTTCATCACCATTTTTAGTTCTTAAACATTCTACACTATATTCGGTAATATGAATTGAAGTATATAAATCTTCACTTACTAATCTACTTGAAATAATAATTGCATCTTCATAATTATAGCCACTTCAAGTTGTGAAACCTACTAGAACATTTTGCCCTAAAGCAAGTTCACCATTTGAAATAGCTGGTCCATCAGCAATCATTTGATTTTTTCTAACTTTTTCACCAATGTTTACAATTGGATTTTGGTTATTACATGTATTTTGGTTTGATTTAATGAATTTATTTAATTCATATTTAATAGTTCCATTTTTGTTTTCAACATGAATTGCATTTCCATCAACATATGAAATTGTTCCTGAATCTTTTTCGTCATAAAGAATTGCCATTCCAGAGTCATGAGCTATTTTAAATTCATTACCTGTTCCTACTATTGGAGCATGTGGTTTAACTAATGGAGTTGCTTGTCTTTGCATATTTGCACCCATTAGAGCTCTATTTGCATCATTATTTTCTAAAAAAGGGATGCAAGATGCAGCAACAGATACTACTTGTTTTGGAGATATATCAACATAATCAACTTTTTTAGAAGAAACGAATTCAAAAGATGATCTAAATCTTGATAATACTTTATCTTCTAAAAATTTATTTCCATTAATATCAGTACTTGAAGCAGCAATTACATATTCATCTTCTTTTAATGCAGTTAATCACTCAATTTCATCAGTAATTAAACCATTAGAAACTTTTCAATAAGGTGTAATTAAGAATCCATTTTCATCTATTTTAGCAAAATTAGCTAATGACATAATTAAACCGATATTCATACCCTCAGGAGTTTCAATTGGACAAATTTTACCATATTGAGAATAGTGAACGTCTCTAATATCTAAGTTTGGATCTTCTCTTGAAATTCCACCAGGACCCATAGCAGAGATTCTTCTTTTATTTGTTAATTCTGATAGTGGATTTTGTTGATCAATAAATTGAGTAAGTTGGTGAGAGTTGAAAAAATCCTTAATTGCAATTTGAAATGGTTTTGCATTAATTACTGTTTTAACAGTAATAATTCTTGCTTTTTCTTCTTCAGAATTATTTGCTCCATCAGCATTGGCTAATTTCTCATTAATGAATTTTTCTAATCTAACTAAACCTAATTGACATTTTTGTATCAAAAGTTCATGAATTAATTTAATTCTTTTGTTGCCTAAATGATCAATATCATCATAAACACCAACATTGTGAGTTAAATCAATTACATATGAAACTATTGATACTAAATCAGAAATTCTTAAAGAGTTACATGTTAAATTATTGTCAACACCAATAATTGGAATTGATTCAGTTTGGTTTTCATTATCAATATAAACTAAGATTTTTTCATATGTTGAACCATAGTCAAATTCTTTAGAATTAATACCATTATTTACAGGAACTTGATTTCTTATATCAATTTTAAGATCTTTAGTTCAGTTTTTAATTTTATCTAATTCTTCCTTATGAATTACTGTACCTTTTTTAAGTACAACTTTTCCACTTTTATCTTTTAAATCTTCTGCAAGAATTCTTTGGTATAGTCTTTCAGAAATTCTTAATTTTCTAATAAGTTTGTATCTACCAGCTGAAGATAAATCATAAAATTTATTATCAAAAAAATGTTTATAAACCATTGATTGGAAACAAATTTCACTATTTTTTTGAACTCTTAATTTAGAGTCTTGTTGTCTTGTAGAAATAGATAGTAATTCAACTAAATCTTTAGATGCTTTTTCACAAATAATTTGATCTAATAATTTATACATTTCTTTTTTATCAGAATCATTTTTTGAGGCAATTAATTTGTCGCTTGAATCAATGTATTTTTTAAAATCATAAATCATTTTTTTAAGTTTAAAGTCAATTGTTCTTGCTCTATCATCAGCAACTGATTCTTTTGTAACAGTTTTCAATAAATTAGTAATTTGAGGATCTTTTAAGATTTGTTCTCTATTGTAATCTTCTTTGCTTAATGATTCAGTGATATATGGGTTTCTATCAAAAATATTTAAAATTTCTTCTTGATTCATACCTAAAGCTTTGAAAAAACTTGTCACAGGAAGAATTGAAGTAGAATCACCTGATGAATTTCTAAACATGACTTGAACATATTTTTTATTTTTAGAAATAAAAATTAAAAATAAAGTTCCTTTTGAAGGAAGAATTTCACAAATATAACCTTCTTGAGTTCTTTTCCTCGAGTTGCTTAATTTAATTTGAGCTTTTGAAAACATATAAGGTCCAGGAGATCTTACAATTTGAGATATTACTATTTTTTCAATTCCATTAACAACAAAAGTGCCTTTATCAGTCATAACTGGGATATCACAAAAGAAGATTCCAGAATTCTTAGAATTTTTATTTTTCTTACTTTTTTTAACTTCACCAGATTCATTATCTGTTAATTCTAATTTCACATAAAGAGATTTACCAAAAGTTTTGCCTTCTTCTCTACATTGTGTTGTTGTTCTTTTTGACTTATCAAATTCTATTCCATGAAATGATAGTGTATATCTCTTACCAATTGAATTGATAGGAAAGAATGAGCTTATTGTCTTTTCTAAATCTAATTCTAAGAATCTACTAAACGATTTCTTCTGAATATCTAGCAAATTAGGTGCATCGAAATCCTTTGTAATTTTACTATAGTCTCTTCTTGTTACTAAAGATGAAAACTCCTTATTTGAAAATTTAGTTTTAACCATGTTTTTTTCCCCGAATTTTACAAAAAATTAATTTTATTCAATTTAGTTTAAATTATAATACAAAAAGCAAAATAATAATTATTTTTTGTGTTATTATTTTTGTTATGAAGAATTCTAAATATATTAATAAATATGATTTCATTGATTATTATACAAAACAACCTGAAATGTGGTTTTTTACTAATTCTGAGATTCAAGCAGGAATTGATCTTTTATTATCAAATTTAGGAGTTGATAAAGGATTAATTGATGAAGATGATGAAGAAGGTGAATTTTTAGATAAGGAATATGATTCTTATGAGTATTTTTCTCAATTAAAACTTGAAAATAAGGACATCGATAAGGAAGATCCTTTAATTATTGAAGGTAATATAATTGATAATCTTTCAAAAAAAGAAATGAAAAAGCTATTTAAAATTGATAAAGTAATTGATTTTGATGATATTAAATATAAAAAAAATAAAATGGAAGATTTAGCAACTAAAACAAAAGATTTATTATGTTCTAATGAAAAAATAATAATTTTTCAACCTGTTTTCATTTTTAATAATTTAATTACTAAACCAGACACTTTAGTAAAAATTGGTAATAAAATTGAAATTATTGAAACAAAATGTACAACAACTTCAAAACTAGTTCATTTATTAGATCTTTTATTTCAAAAGAAAGTAATTGAAAAACAAGATTTTTTAAAAAATTATTCATTTGACTATAAACTTTGTTTAGTTTCATATAATAAAATGAATAAAGGGGAAGTTGGTTTTATAATTGCAGAAAATTGTAACATCTCAAAATCTCCTCCATCTCTTAATAAAGGAATTCAAAATAATAGTGATATTACAAATGATGAAAAAATTGAACTTAAACAAATGCTGAAAATAGGAAATTGATTCTACAAGGAAAAAGAAAATCTTTATCCAATACCAATTATTGATATTTTAAATGGTGATTGAAATGCATTATTAAAAAGATATGATATAGTAAATAATAAAAAATCAGAAAATTCAATAAATATTTTTCATAAAAATTTTTCAAGTGTATTAGATAATTTTGATTCAACAATCAAAGAACTAATTGAACATAAAAAAAATATGACAGAAAAGGATTTTCCTAAAAATTTTATTCCTTCAGAAAATGATAAGAGTTTTTTTAAAAATTGCAATTATTGAATACAACTAAAATCTATTTATGCAAAAATTGGATATTCATTATTTTTATATTCTGGTCATGTTGCAAATCAAACAAAAGAATATATTCTTAAATTTAAAAAAAATGATGATTTAGCTGATTATTTAAAAAAAAGTGAAAAAAATGATTATGTTGAAAAATATCTTAATAATAAAAACGACTTAATTTTAAATGAAGCATTGGCAAATAATACATTTGAAAAATTGAAAAAAAATAAAGTTTATTTTGATTTTGAAAGTCTTAATACTGCAATAAGAAATGTTGACAATTCTTTACCATTTAATCAAATAGTCACTCAATGTTCAATAATAAAATGATTTGAGAACAAAAAAATTGATGAATTGAAATGTGATAATTTAATTATTGATCCAAAAATAATTGACACAAAATGATTTAAAAAAGTAATTGATAAAATATATGTCGATAGAGATAATGTTTCATATGTTGTTTATAATAAGGCTTTCGAAAGCACAAGACTTAATGACATGGCAAAATTTATAAATGAAAAAGAATATTATGTAAAATCAAAAAATATTATTAATAATATTTTTGATTTAGCAGATTTTTTTGATCCTAGAAAAAACCTAATAACAATTAAAAAATTATATGGATTTTACTCTATTAAAAAAGTATTAGCTTTAATTGAAAAAGAAAATAGTGATTTATTTAATATTACAAAATCAAAAAATTATGAATTGCTAGCAGTTAAAAATGGTGTTGTTTGTCAACAAAAAACTATTCTTAGATTTTTTAATATAATAGATGATTATGAATGAGAAAAGTTATCAGAAGAATTAAAAGAATATTGTGAAAACGATGTCAGAGCAATGATTGCTGTTGAGTTGTATATAAAAAAAATAATTCAAAATAAAAAATAATTATTTCTTTTCTAAATTAAATTCTATTTTAAAACTTTTTAATAATCATTCAGTGATTTTTTCTTCTAAAATAATTTCTTTTATTTCATTAAATTTTTCCTCACTTTTTAGCAGTTCATTAATTGGTCTATTTGTTTCTTTGTAATATTTTTCTAAATATTCTTTTGCTTCCTTATCAGAAACAGTAATTTTTTGTTCATTAGCAATTTCTTTAAAGATTAAAGATTTAATAATAATTTTTTCACCAATTACTTTTACTCTATCTTTTTCTTTATCAAGATCCATATTAAATTGTTTTGCAAATCTTTTAGAAACATTTTCTAATTCTTCTTTATCAATTGCATATGTAAAGTTACTTGAAATATATTCCATTATTGTATTGAATGCATTTTCTTTAACAACTAGTGCATTAATTCTTTTTTGAATTTCTTCATTAGTTGTTTCTTTTGTCAAAAGAGCTTTTAATCTTTTTTCATGCATATCAATAATTTTAGGATCAGCGAATAATTCATTAATTATAAAATTTTTATTATAATCAATTTTATTTTTTTGTTTGATTTGTGATTTCATTTATAAACCTTTCTATAATTCTAATCTAGGGAGCAATCAAATTTAAATAATATTTTTGGTATTTCATCTGTCATTGCAGATAATTCAATAACTTTTTTAAATGATGTTTTCATTGCTATTTTTTCCACATCTAAATTTGAAACATGAGCATCAATAAAAACTGAAAATAAATGATTCCCTTTTAATAAATCTATTATTTCATCAGAAGTAATAAATAATAGAGTATTTTTTCTATTCATATTATTTTCTACTCTCCAAAGATCTCAGCTATTTTCTAAATTATCTTTTTCAAATATTTTTAAATTTACTCTTGAATCGATATCATTTGCAATTTTTTCCATTAAAAGATTTTTAGCATTTTGATTTGTAGAAACTAAATTAATTTTAAATTTATTTGTTTCACCACTTAATATTAATTTAATTATAGACTCTTTAAATAAATTTATTTTTCTATCATCTAAGTCTTCTAATATTCCATTAATATCTATTATTAAATTATCAAAACAATATTCCATATTACACCTTGTCTAGTTGCAGCAACTTTTTTTTGATTTCATTATTTTCTATTAGATCATACAACTTAAATCGTTGTTTCATTTTAAAAATAATTTTTAATTTATCTTCATAATTTTCTAATTCTAACAAAGTGATTTTAATACTATCATAAATTGCATTCTTTGTTACACTATTTATTTTAGCAATTTCTGATAGAGAAAGATCCTCAAAATAATGCATTTTTATATATTCAAGTTTCTTATTTGTTAAAAGAGAACCATATGTATCTATTAATAAAGATATTTTGTGTAAATCCTTCATATTAAATGTCTAAATCCTTTGTAATTGCTGTAATGAACATTTCTAAATCAAATGGAGCTAAATCATCCAAACTCTCACCAAGCCCAATAAATTTAACAGGAATATCAAATATATCCTTAATAGCAAGGATAATTCCACCTTTTGAAGTTCCATCCATTTTTGTTAGGATAATTCCTGAGATGTCCCCAATTTCCTTAAAAACTTTAGCTTGATTTAAACCTGATTGGCCAGTAGTGGCATCTAAAACTAATAATTTCTCATGTGGAGCAGAGGGATCAAAATTTTTAATTACTTTATTCATCTTCTTTAATTCTTCCATTAAATTATTTTTGTTTTCTAATCTACCTGAAGTGTCACAAATAACAACATCAAATTTTTCATCTTTACCCTTTTTAATTCCCTTATAAATTACAGAACTTGGATCTTGTCCATATTTTTCAGGTTTAACAATTTCTACTTTTAATCTTTCAGATCATATTTCTAATTGTTCAATTGCACCAGCTCTAAAAGTGTCTGCAGCAACTAGTAAAACTTTTTTATTATCTTTTTTTAAAATGTTTGCTAATTTAGCAATTGATGTTGTTTTACCAACGCCATTAACACCGGATACTAAAATAATATTTGTTCTATTATTTTCTAAGTTTAAATTAATATCTACATCTGTTTCTTGAATGTAATAAACAAATATTTTATCAATAATAATTGATTCAATTAATTTTGGATCTTTAACTGCTTGGAATTTTATTTCTTCCCTGATTGCATTAATAATTTTGTTAGTAGCACTGATGCCAAAATCAGATAAAATAAAAATTTCTTCTAAGTTTTCGAAAAACTCTTCATTTACTTCAAAATATTTTTTAGAAATTTCTTTTATTGCAATTGAAAGTTTATTGGAACTTTTTTTTAAGCCCTTGTCAAACTTATCTTGTTCAAGATTTTTAACTTTATAAATTTTAGATTTATTTTCAATATTTTTTTCTTCAATTTTTTTTGCTAATTTTTTATTTTTAATTTTATCAATAAATTTTTTAAATAAACCCATTTAATTATCCACTTCTTCAGCAGCTCCCAATTTCTCAGCTTCTGCTAATTGAACTTTATACATTGTAGTAACACCCTTTGTAGCCATAGTAGCCCCATATAGAGATTCACATCTTTCCATTGTACCAGGTCTATGTGTAATAACAATGAATTGTGTTTCAATTGCAAATTTAGAAATAATGTTTCCAAATCTTTCAACATTTGCTGGATCAAGAGCCGATTCAGCTTCATCAAGAATTACAAGTGGGAAGTGACTTGTTTTTAAAATTGCAAATAACACAGATAGTGCAACAAGTGTTTTTTCTCCACCAGAAAGAGCAAATAATGAATTAATTTTTTTACCAGGTGGAGAAGCCAATATATCTATTCCTGATTCTAAAATATTTTCTTCATCAGTGAACTCAATTAAACAAGTTCCACCACCAAACAAATATTTAAAAATTTCTGGTAATTCTTTGTTTATTTGATCAACTATTGTAGTAAAGTCAACTATCGCCTTTGAATCTGACTCTTGAATTACTTGTAAAATATTATTTCTAGCTTCTTCAGCTTCTGTAAGCTCTTTAAATAATAAATCATATCTTTCTTGTTTTTCTTTTAATTCATTAACAGCATCCATATTCATTGGACCTAAGTAATCAATTGTTTTATTTAAATATTTAATTCTTTCTCTTGCATCATTTTCAGATATTTCAAGTTTTGTATTATATTTTTCAATAACACTATCAATTGACATTTTATATGTAACATTAATTTTTTCTCTAGAATTTTCTAAAATAGATTTACATTTAACTTCTTCAACTTCAAAGTCAATAATGAATGAAACATTTTCATCTAATATTTCTCTTGATTTTCTTATTTCATTATCTATTTCAACTGTTTTTTCTTTAATTGATTTTCTCTGATCTTCATTAATTTTCATTTCACCATAAATTTTTTCTCTTTCAAGATATAAACCATTTATTTTATTAGAAACTAATTCATATTCACTATCAATTTTAAATGATTTATCAGAATATGATTTGTTGTTTAGTTTTTCATATTCAGATTTATATCTTTCTAAGTTTTTCTCATTTGTTTCAATGAATTCTTGATATTTAGAAATATTAATAGATTTTTCATTTATCTTTGTATTTATTTCACCATTATCTAAAATAATTTGTTCAAGATTTAATTTATGATTTATTAATTCTTTGTTTAGTAAATTAATTTCTTCTTCAAGAGCATTTTTTTTCTCTTTGAAGTTAATCATCATTAGACTTTTATTAAAATTAGATGTGTGGCCACCTTTAATAATTCCACCAGAGAATATAATGTCACCATCTAGAGTAACAATTTTAAATGATTGATTAGTATATTTAGATATTTCAAAAGCTCTCTCCATATTATTAACAACAAATATTCTTGATAATAAAGTATCGATAGGGGTTTGAAAAATTTTATTTTTTAATTTTACAAGATTTGATGCAACATCAATAAATCCTTCTATTTGAGAAGCAATTTCTAATTTATCTTCTGTAACATATTTTGGATTTAAATTATATATGGGCATAAAAGTTGCGCTTCCTGCTCGATTATTTTTTAAAAATTCAATTGCTTTTTGTGCATTATTATTAGTATTAACAATAATATTATTAATATTGTTACCTAATGCAATAGAAATAGCTTTTTCATATTCTTCTTCAATTTCAATTGCTTGACCAATTGTACAATGAATGCCTTCTAATGCATTTTTGTTTTCAATAATACTTTTAGCACCATAAGATAAATGTGCGCCAGATTCATTTAGATCAATCATTGTATTTAAATTTGCATTTTTAGTAGAAATTAAAATATTTAATTTCATATATTTATCTTGTAATAAATTTTTCTTATTTTCTAAATCAGAATATTCTTTTTTAAGTTCATTTAATTCTTCTTCACTAATAGATAAGAGTTCTTTCTTATTTTTTAATTCAAATTCTATATTATTAATCACAGAAGAAATTGAAGAAGATCTAACTTCTTCATTTTCTGATTCAATTCCTTTTTCAATATTTGTGTCAAAAGTTGATTTTCTTATTTCTAATTTATTTATTTCAATTGATAAGTCAAATAAATGCTTATTACTTTTTGAAATTATTTCATCACAATAAGTAAGCTTTGTTGTAAATAAACTTTTTTCTTTATCCAATCTTTCTAGGTCATTATGAAGTGTAGTATTGCTATTTTTAGATTCAGATAGTTTAGTTGAAATTTCTAATAATTTATTTTGGGCATAAATTATATCTTTACTTAAAATATTTAGTTCTAAAGCAGTTAATTCTTCTTTTAACTTTGCATATTTTTTTACTTTTTCAACTTGACCTTCTAATTTTTTTAAATCTCTTGAAAGTTCTTTAGTTAAATCTGATACTCTATTAAAATTATTTTGAGCTCTATCAAGTTGTCTAATACTTTCTTCTTTCTTTTTAGTATATCTACCAATTCCTGCAGCTTCTTCAAATATTTTTCTTCTATCTTCAGGTTTAGCATCAGCAAATCAGTTTACAGTACCTTGTGAAATAATACCTAAAGATCCTTTTGACAATCCTGTATCTAAAAATATATCTTGAATGTCTTTTAATCTTGATTCCTCACCGTTAATAAAATACTTATTAGTACCGCTTCCTCTTTGAAGTTGTCTAGTAACACTAATTTCTTTTAAATCTGAGTATAAAATTTTTTGTGAGTTATCAAAAGTTAATGTTACTTCTGCAAAATCACTACTGCTTTTTGTAGTAGACCCATGAAAAATAATATCATCTGATTTTTTTCCTCTTAAAACTTTATGAGATTTCTCACCTAAAACTCATTTAATTGCATCAATTACATTAGACTTACCAGCACCATTCGGGCCAACAATACCGATCATAGAATCTTCAAAGTTCAATGATACTGCATCAGCATATGACTTAAAACCTTTTGCATAAAAATTTTTTAAAAAAATCATATGGCTCCTTTGTTTTCTATTTTGTTTTAATTATATATAAATAAAATGTGGTTTTTATTTAAAATTGTATCATTTTTTGTTTCTTAACATTTCTATTTCTTCTTTATAAGGTGGTAAAGATTTATTTTCTTTTTCATAATAAGGTGTTTCAAGAATTTTTGGAATATTTATTAGTTTTTCGTTTACATATCAATTATATAAAACATCAAATCCAATATGTCCATATCCTAAATTTTCATGTCTATCCTTTTTTGCACCAATTTCATTTTTTGAATCATTTAGGTGAATTGCTTTTATATATTCAATTCCAATTAATTTATCAAATTCTTTTAAAACTTTATCAACATTAG
Organism: Mycoplasmoidaceae bacterium; assembly: GCA_051653965.1. Lineage (GTDB taxonomy): Bacteria > Bacillota_I > Bacilli_A > Mycoplasmatales > Mycoplasmoidaceae > CAMREV01. Next base: position 25,578 of record JBOFXG010000002.1, read on the forward strand.
TAATATCCATTCCTGATTCATGCATATGACATGTATCTAAGCAAACACCAATTTTATTAAACTTAATTTTATCCATAATCAATTTAAGTTCATTAAAATTTATGCCTAATTCAGATCCTTTACCTGACATTGTTTCTAGTAGAATTCATACATCATTATTTGCTTTTTCTAAAGAATAATTAATTCCATCTATTATTTGCTGAATTCCTATATTTCTATCTTGGTCTAAACAGCTACCAGGATGCAATACCAAGTATTTTAATCCCAACTCATTTACTCTTTTAAGCTCGCTAATTAAAAAAATTTTTGATGATTCTCTTGTATCAGGTTTTCCTGATGCTAAATTAATAATGTATGGAGCATGAACAATAATATTTTCTAAAGCAATTGCATTTTTTTTCAATAATTCATGTGCTATTTTTGTATTTTCTAAATCAATTGGTTTTCTAATCATATTTTGTGGAGCACCAGTATAAATCATCATACAATTAGAACCATATGATAAGGATTCCTTAACACTTCCAATAAAATAGTCTTTTGCTTTGAAAGCAACATGTGATCCTATTAATAAATCTTTTTTCATAATGCTCCCATTTTCTTATTTAGTATATATTAATATAATTATTTTTTTATAAATAACATAAAAAAAATAAATGCTTATCTCTACAAGCATTTATTTATAATTCACGTTCTCAGCATTACCCGGTGATACGCATTGTCATCCAAAAAACATATATGTTATTGATTAATTTTGGCTAAGACGTTCTTGGGCTTAAAGTTATAAATATATTATAAGCAACTCCACAAAAGATAATTCTAGCAAAACAATCAAAGTCAGATCAGTAGTAAAACTTACCAAATATAGATTTCACATGTATCAGTCTTGATTGGCCAGAATCTCAACATCAACAAACAAAATTCTAAATCGACATAAAAATTGTATCGACACACAATGAATTACGACCTGACTAAGATGTTTTTATAAAGTTATTTTTATTCGGCTTCCTATAATTTACTTATATCATAATTAGAAATTCAAATCGAGGCTAGGATTTCCAATTAAAATTAAGCTAAAACCAAAAATTAAAACTTAGCAAAAACATAACATATTGTTCGTTAATTATTCATTGCGCAACTTAATTATATCAACTTTTTTAAAAAAATATCTTTTTTTTACAAAAAAATAATATATTTTATATTAAAGAGAATTAAATGAAATTACTTAAATATAGTTCAAAATATTTTTTGTCAGCTCAGAAAATAATTAAGGAAAGTAAGATAGCTAAAAAATCTACTATTAGATTTTTTTGTTTCTATGATGGTACATGTATTTCAGGTATTAATTATTTGAAAGATTTAATCAAAGAAGAAAAAAATAATCTTAATAGCATTGTTATCTATTCTGTAGAAGAAGGAACAATAGTTAATGCTTTTGATACTGTAATGATAATTGAAGGTCTTTATTATGAGTTTGCTTATTTAGAAAATATAATTGATGGAATATTAAGTAGAATGTCATCTGTTGCCACTAATTGTTTAGAATATATTGGAAATGCAAAAAATAAAGAAATTATTTTTATGGCTGATAGAAGTGATTTTTATCTAAATCAACCAATTGATGGTTATGCTGCATATGTTGGTGGAATGAAAAATTTTGTAACAAATGGTTTAATGGAACTATTACCAGAAGTTAATGATGCAAAATATTTAGGAACAATGTCTCATTCTCTTATTCAACAATGTGAAGGTAATTTACTTTTAGCAATAGAGTTATTTAAAAATACATTCCCAAATGAAAAAATAATTGCATTAATTGATTACTATAATAATTGTCTAAATGAAATAGAAAAATTAGCAAATTCAAAATTTAAGAATGAAATTTTTGCTGTAAGGGTAGACACTTCAAAATCTCTTATCGATAATTGCTTAATAGAAAACAAAGATAATAATGAATATTATGGAGTAAACCATTATCTAATATTGAAAATAAGGAATAAGTTAGATAATTTAGATATGAAGAATGTAAAAATAATTGCTTCTTCTGGAATTGATTTAAATAAAATAAAAGAATTTGAAAAATTAAAAACTCCTGTTGATATATATGGAATTGGTAGTGCATTAATTGCTAGACGTTGTCATTTTGCTGCTGATTTAATAAAAATTGAAGATAAATATGAGAGCAAATTTGGTAGAAATTTTTGTATTGAAAAAGACTTTAAAAAATTAACTAAATGATAATATAATATAATAGTTTAATATTAAGGAATTTATATTTATGGTTTGCATTTTTTACAATAAAAATACAATGAATGATACTATGACAATTAATCTTGTCCCAGAGCACTTTACAAGAATTGAAAATGTAAAACAAGGAACTTTGCTTTACAATGAAGATAAATTTATAGGAATGAATATTTTTGATGTTTCTAAATTTATTGAAATTGAAGAAGGCTATTTATATTTAAATAAAAAAATAGCTGACTTTGTTCTAAAGAAATTTAATATTGATTTAATTGAATATCATACAAAAAAATTTATTGTGGGAGAAGTTTTAAAAGCTGAAGAAGTTGAAAACTCAAATGTAAAAAAATGTATAGTTGATATTAAAACTGAATTACTTCAAATTGTTTGTGGAGCAGAAAATGTTGAACAAGGGAAAAAAGTTGTAGTAGCTCTAACAAATACAGTTATGCCAAGCGGTAAAGTAATTGTTCCAACAAGAATAATGGGAATAGAATCAACTGGAATGATTTGTAGCAGAAAAGAACTTTGAAATTTTGGTGAAAATAGTGGAATACTAATTCTTGATGATAGCTATGAAAAAGGACAAGAATTTATTGATCATTATGCTAATGTGAAAAAAAATATTAAATAATACTTAATAATACTTCATTTAATAAATCAATTTCTTTTACTCTAATGTAATTGTTTTCAATAATTATTAAATTCTTAGGTATTGAGTTTTTATAAAACTCAAATGCTTGAGAATTTTTTTTATTATTTAAATTTAAACCTTTTGTTTGTCTTAATCCCATTATTAAGATATCTTTGTAAAGATCTTCAATTGATATATCTCTATAAATATATTTTCAATCAGAAGTTTTACCTTCAGTTTCACTATATTTATTATCTTCAAATCCACAAGCTCCATAACCAATTCCTTTTCAGTTTTCCATATTTCAATAAACCTTGTTATGTTTAGATTCATAATTTTCACCTTTTGATCAATTTGATATTTCATATCTATTTAATTTAATTTTATTTTGAAAGTAAAATAAAAATTCTTCTTCCTTTTCAACATCAATTTCATATTTAAGCTTATTAAGTATGCTTCCTTCTTTAATTTCAAGTGAATAAAAAGATAAGTGTTTAATATCATTTTTTTCAACAAAAGAAAGCATGTTGTCTATATCAGATATTTTCATATTTGGGACATTATAGATAAAATCACAACTTATGTTTTCAAAATTATATTCATTTAATAATATAAGTTTTTCTTCAACCATTTCAATGGTATGAAGCCTTCCTAAATTTTTCAAAATATCATTGTTTGTTGACTGAACACCAAGTGAAATTCTATTTACACTATTTCTTTTTAAAATTTGAAGCTGAGATTCAGTAATTAATTCAGGGTTAAGCTCTATTGTCACTTCAGTTTTTCTATTAATATTTTTATTAAGTGAATTTAAAAACTTTTCAAGTAATTCATCTTTTAAGACATTTGGGGTTCCGCCACCAATATATATAGTATTCAAAGTATGTCTAATATCATTTATTTCCAAAATTATTTTATTAATATACTTATTAATATTTTCATCACTATTTATTTCTCTTTTAAAATCACAGTATGTACAAATCATTTTACAAAATGGAATATGAATATAGAGACTCTTATACATTATTATTTCCTAAAAACTTTTTAAGTAAATCTAATATTTCATTAAAATCTTTTTCATAATTTTTTGTTTCATAATTAACATTAAATTTATTCTTAATTCAAGTTATTTGTCTTTTTGCGTAATTTCTTGATTCTTGTTTTATTTTATTAAGAATTTCTTCATTTAATTCAAGATTATTATAAATTAATGTTTTGTAGCCAATTGCTTTTGATGCATTTGTATTTTTAAACTTATTAATATCTAAATCATTGATCTCTTTAAGAATATTTTTATTAAACATTTTTTCAGTTCTTCTATTAATTTTCTCATAAAGTTCTTCTCTAGTTGGATTAGAAAAAATAATAAAATAATCATATTTTTTTTCATTATTATCTTTTTCAATATCAGACTTTAATATTTTTTTAGAATTAATTATTTCCAATGCTCTAGTTAATGACTTCTTATTATTTTTTCCAATTTTTATTGCTTCTTGTTTATCTAATTTAAATAGTTTTAAATATAATTCATCAGTTGATAAATGATCAAAAGTATTTTCGCGCCCAATATTTAAAAGATTATAATTATTAAGTAAGGCATGAATATATAGATTAGATCCGCCGCAAATAATCATTGGTTTGTCAGATCTGTCTATTATTAATTCTGCTTGATCTTTAAATAATTTAATATTCCATTCATCAAATATAGAAACATTGTTTATCAAATGATGTTTAACTTCAGAAAGAATTTTATTACTAGGTTTGTTTATTCCTAAATTTAATTCTTTATAAACTTGAAAAGCATCAGAATTAATAATTTCAAGATTAAATTCTTTTGCTATTTTATAAGAAATTTCTGTTTTTCTAGACCCTGTTGGACCAACTATAACAATTAATTTCATTTATTTTTTCTTAATGTTATTTTTCATTCTTTTTTTATAAGCTTCAACACCTGGTTGATCAAATGGATTTTGATTTAATAAGAGAGCACTCATTGTCAATGATTTAGAAAATCAGTAATATAAATATCCAAAAGTTTCTTCATTTAACTTGTCAACAACAATTTGAATAGTACTATTTCCACCATCTATCAAATGAGCTTCCATTGTACTTTTGCAAGCTATATGATTTAACTCACCAACACTTTTTTGAATAACATAATCTAAATTATCCATATCATCAAATAGTTTTTTAAAATTTAAATCTTTGTTTGAATTTTTAACTATTAATAAAGTCTCAAAAAATATTGGTGATCCTTCTTGTAAAAATTGTCCAATAGAATGAAGATCTGCAGTAAATCTAGCAATTGTTGGGAATAATCCTTTATGATTTTTTCCTTCACTCTCTGCGTATAATTGTTTTAAATGTTCAAGAAAATAAAATGATTCCTCATCATATGATCCAAATACTTCTATTTTTTTTCTTAATTTACTATAAAAATAATGTCTCAAAACAGCATATTGATACGCAGTGTTTTTTTCAATATTTTTATCAGAGCAATCTTTTTTTGCTTTTAGTGCTCCTTTAATAACATTTTTAATATCTAAACCTAACATCGCCATCGGAACCAATCCAACAGGAGTTATTGCAGAAAATCTTCCACCGATATCTTCTGGAATATAGAAAGTTTTTCAATTATATTTTTTAGCTATTTTAATTAGGCTGCCTTGGGTTTCGCTTGTAACTGCTACAACTCTATTTTTTGATTCTTCAACACCATATTTTTTAATTAGAAGTTCATAAAATATTCTTAGTGAAACTGCTGGTTCAATTGTTCCTCCGGATTTAGATATTACAATAATAGAAAAGTCTTCTTTTTGTAATTTATTTTTTAAAGAATAAAGATAATTTGGTGAAATTCCATGAGCATAGTAAATATTAATATCTCTATTAAAAGGAGTAATACACATATCTATTGCAGCTCTTAAGGCAGTATAAGATCCACCAATTGAAATTACTAAAATATTTTTAATATTTTTAGATCTAAATTTTTTTGCATAATTTTCAATTTCTTGAATTAAGTCTTTTGAAATATTTTTTGGATAATCCAATCATCCAAGCATTTCATATCCCTTTACTTTTCTTTCATTTAATAAAGAATTGTATTTACTAACATTTTCCTTATAAGAAGTGTAAACTTTTTTTGTATCTATGTTTTTTTCTAAGTATTTTAAATTAAGATTTATCATATTAAATTGCTCTTTTCTAGTGTAAATATATTACATATATTTTAATGTAATTTTATTAAATTGATCTATTAAATCATTTATGTTCTTAAAACATTCATCTCATAGTTCTTTTTTTGAAAAATCAATTCCTAATAGTTTAATTGTTTCTATTGGAGATAATGATGATCCAGATTTAAGAAAATCAAAATACTTTTTTATCGCTTCCTTATCACCATCATATATTTTTCTTGAAATTATCATTGCACATATTTGACCAATTGCATATTTATAAACATAAAAATTACCAACATAAAAATGATCAATTCTTAAAATTGTTGATAAAGAATATAAAAGTGGTTCTTTAACATTTTTTCTTTTCTTAAAATTCGTGTATTTTTCATTCATATCTTTATATGTTTCGATTATTGTTTCGAAAGTTATCGGAAGATTGTTATTTAATTTTTTAATCATTTCATATTCAAAATTTGAGAATATTATTTGTCTAGTAGTTGTAGAAAAAAAACCACTAATAACTTCATCTAAAATATATATTTTTTCATCATTGGATTTTGTTTTTTCTAATAAATAATAACTTAAAAGCATTTCATTTGTTATTGATGCTATTTCAGCATAAAATATTGAACAAGAAGCATGAACAGTTTGATTTTTATTAATATAATACGAGTGAAGAGAGTGACCTAATTCATGAGCTGCAGTATATAAAGATCTTATTGTTTTATCAAAATTCATTGAAATGTAATATTTATTTAACCCTTGAGTTCCTCCAATTGAATATGCTCCACTATGTTTATTCTTTTTTGGTAATCATGATATTCAATTTTCATTAAATGCTTTTTTAACTATGTTAGTATATTCTTTTCCAAAACAACCAAAAACTTTCAAAAGCTCGTCTTGAATTTTTTCAATTGTATAATTGTCATTTATTTTTTTTACAATTGAAACATTTTTATCCCAAGGATAAAGCTCTTTAAAACCATACATTTCTTTTAATATTTTATTTCTTAAATTTGAAAAATTTTTATATATTGGAGCAAAACTTTCAACTCCTTTATAAATGTTCAAAAGAAAATCAACACTAACTTCATCATCATCACAACTAGATTCAACATAATCTTTATATTTTCTTATCTTTGCAGATTGATTTAAATCAAGATAGTTATAGTAAAGAGTGTTAGTTAAAATATATCTATTGTCATAATATGCTTTATTAAAAGAAATTCAAGTATTCTTTCTTAAAACACGATCAGAAGATTTTAAACATTTATATACCTTTGCCATTGATTCAAGTTTAACTTTTTTATTATTCTTGTCTTTTACATCAGCATACTTAATTGTTGTATCAACTACTGAAGAATATATGTCTTCAAAACCTGAAGAAGTTTTTGAAAGTTGAGATAAAAGTTTCTCTTCTTTTTTTGAAAGAATTCTTTTTTTATTTTTAAAAAATAATTCATATAGTCTTATGTATTCTTTTAATCTTGGATCTTTTAAGTATTCTCTTATTTTCTTTTCATTATTAATGATAATATTTTCTTCATCTGAAGTTGCTTCAGAATAAGCTTGAACATCATTTCTTAATTTTTGACTTCAAGATAACCAATTTGAATTTGCAGTATCTTCATTTAAATTATTAGATATATAATTGAAAATTCTATTTGTTATAACAGTGTTTTTTTCTCTTTCCTGATGAAATTTCACAAAATTTTCAAGAGATAAATAAAATGTATTGTGCATTTTTAAAATTTTATCAATACTTTTTTTTCATTTCTTATATAGGTTATCTAATGTATCGTTATCTAAAATATCTTCTAAATCTCAATTATATTTATTTTTCATTTTGTTCTCTTTTTCTATCAAAAAATGGGCAAGGAATTGGTTGTCTTTTATGATTTGAATTTAATACTTTTAAATCAATTTTATTTTTATTTTTTATTGAAACATCAATATTAGAAAAATAATCATCCATTACATTATATGATAAACCAATTTCAGATTCATCAGTTTGATTTTCATATAAACCAGCACTTGGTGCTCTTTCAATTATTTCTTTAGGAACTCCTAAATAAATAGCCATTTCTTTTATTTCTCTTTTTAAAAAATTTTTTAAGGGTGCTATGTCAGAAGCTCCATCTCCATATTTTGTAAAATAACCAATTTTATATTCAATGTAATTTGTAGTACCTAAAACTAAGTAATTTTTTTCTTGTGCCTTTGTGTATAAAGAAATCATTCTTAATCTTGATTTAACATTGGCCTGAGTTTCATCATTAAGCTTAAGTTCTTCTTTAAGTAAATTAAAACTTTTCTTTAAATCAATTATTTCATAAATAAATTCTGGTTTTTGAAATATCAATGATGCATATTTAAAGTCTTCTTTTGAAGATTCTACATCAATTCAATATGTTGAATAATTATTATGAAAATATTTTTCTAATATTAATGCTAATACTGCAGAATCTATACCACCTGATACTCCTAATACAAATCCTTTGCTACTAGAATTTTCTAAATAGTCTTTCATTCAAGAGACAATATAATTTATTCTATTTTCAATCATAATTAATCCAGAACATATTCAACATCATTTATTACCATAATATCGCCTGCTTTTGCACCATTATCTTTTAAGAGTTTTTCAATTTTATTAATCTCAATTTTTTGATTTAATCTAATTCAATTTTCATCTGTTGTTTGCGGAATCTTATCAAATCAATAATTAATTTTTTTAGAACTAATTGATCATCTACAATCATCAATTTTTTCAAAAGTAATTTCTTCTTTTGTTTCTTTTGTTTCTTTAATAATTTTTATTTTATCTTCAATAGTAGAATCAACTTTATTTTTATATGATTCATATTCTTTTTCAATTTGATTAAGTAAATCACCAAATTCTTTATTAAGACCAGAAATTACAAATATTGTTTCACCTTTTAAATGGTTTCTAAGTTTTATTAAATTCTCTTCAGATCCTTCAGCATCTATTTTATTTGCAACAATAAATATTTTTTTATCAAAAAGTTTTTCATTATACTTTTTGATTTCATTTCTAATTGTTTCATAAGATTTTATCACATCTGTATCATCTAGTTCATTATCAATCGAAGAAAGTGAAATTAAATGAATTAATATTTTACATCTTTCAATATGTTTTAAAAATTCATACCCTAATCCTTGACCTTCTGCTGCATTTTCAATTAATCCTGGAATATCAGCAAAAACAATTTTTTTATCATTTATATAACATGTTCCTAATATTGGAACTAAAGTTGTAAATTTATATGAAGCAGTTTTAGGTTGAGCAGATGAAATATTTTTAACAAAAGTAGATTTTCCTGCATTAGGTAAACCAAGAAGTCCAACATCAGCAATATATTTTAATTCAATCAAAATTTTTTTGCTCTCTCCCTTGTCTCCTCTTTCAAAAAGTTTAGGAGCTTTATTTCTACTTGATTTAAAAAAAGCATTTCCATGTCCACCTTCTCCACCTTTACAAATTCTAAAAATTTCTCCTGGATTAATACAATCAAAAATAACTTCATTAGTTATTGCATCTTTAACAACTGAACCTAATGGTAAATTAATTGTTATACCTTTACCATTTGCTCCATGACAAAGCTTTGATTGACCATTTGCACCATTATTAGATTTAATTTTTTTTGAATATCTTAATTTGAATAGAGAGTTCTCGTTATGATCGGCATAAATGAAAATATCACCACCACGGCCTCCATCTCCACCTCAAGGCCCACCTTCAGGATAATGAGCTTCTCTTCTTCAAGCAACTATTCCATCTCCGCCATCACCTGCTTGTAAATCAATTACACATTTATCAATAAATTGCATTTTCTTTTCCTAAACTTCTCAAGTTGTTTCTTTTTCTTTTTTGACTTTGTCCAAAATGCTTTTTTGTGATTTAATAATTTCATCATTTATATCATTTTCTTTTTTGAAATCTTTAAAGAAACTAGAAAAATTTCTTGACCTTAAAATAATTATATTAATAATAAAATTAAAAATAAAAAAAAATATTAATGAGAATATTATTATGAATATAATTTTACCTGTGATTATTATGTCAATTAAAGAATTATCATTTGTTATGCTAGGCATAATTCCAGTAAGTAATACACCAATTCAAAAAGCGCAAGACATATAAAGAAATGGAATAATATCTAATTGCATAATTTTAAAAATGAATTTACCAATAATTAAAATTAAAATTGGTAATAATAGAAACATAAAATATACTAAATAAAATTGATAGCTATATGTTAATGAAATTTGATCAAACCAAATTGCATTTATTCCAATATTAATATTATTATTTTCAAATAAAACTACTCTTCCTTCACCAAAAAAAATTCAAATTAGGCCATAAGGAATAAAAATAAAAAATAATGAAGTTAGTGAAGTTATTATTGGTTTTGTTTTAAATTCAATATTTTGTGAGTTAAATTTCTTCATAAACACCAAAAAAAATAGGTAAAAGTTGATATATTTTTAATTCTTTACTATTATTATTCTTTCTATTATTATATAATTATATTAAGAATTAGTTATTTTGGAGGACAAATGAATAAATTATTAAACATGGCGATTTATTTCAATAAAATTGAAGAAAAAGAAAATGCATATGGTGTTTTTTCTTATGATAAAAAAATTGAAAAAATATTGTCTGACTTTTATGAGTTGCCACATGCAATCTTAATCTCTTTTATCGTTGATGATGAAACTGATTCAGGAATGGCAGAAGAAACTCCTCTTTTAATTAAAAATGCTTTAGGCAATTTAAAAATTAATGAATTATTAAAATTAGAAATAAATGATCTAATAAATCTTTTTGTTAAAAACAAGATAACAAACAATCCTGAAAAAAATGCAAAATTAATTTTTGAAATGCTTAAAATAATTGAATTAGAATATAATTCTCAAGCAATCAATATTTGAAACGATAATCCTTCAAGTCAAGAATTAAAAAGAAGATTACTTCAATTTAAGGGCATGAATGCAAGAAAAGCAAATTTATTAGCATTAGTTTTAGTAAATAAATTTAAAGTTAAATTAAGTGAATATGCATCAATAAATATTTCTAATGATAAAAATGTAAGAAGAGCAATGTTAGAAATGAAATTAATAGATGAATTTTCTTCATATGATGATATGAAGAAAATATGTACAATTTTAAATCCAAATTATCCTGGAATATTTGATTCATTCTTTTGATCAATTGGAGAATATTTCTTTAATTCAAAACCTGATTTTAAATTTAAAATGATAGATGAAGATTTTATTGGTTCTTGTCTAATGATTTCTTTAAAATATGTATAAAATTATTTTATACCTTTAATAATTTTTTTAATTTCAAATTGAATAATTTCTTCTTTAACTCCGAATTTGTTATCAATAATACAATGACTTTCAATGATTTCATTGTCACCCATAATTATTTTTTCATTATCTGAAAAAATAATACTAGTAACATTTGATTCATCTTCACTACAATTATCAACAATGAATTTTAAAATATTATTAATAAATGAGTAAACACCACTACTATGAAATAGTGTTGTTTTTTTATTGTCATTTTTAACTATTAAGCAACTACTTTTTTCAATTAAACCAACTTCTGGTGAGTGATCTTTTAAAAAAGTAGTGTGTCCTTTTTCGTTTTTAAAATTAATACTAATAATATCTTCTTCAAAAGCTAGACCTTTTGAAGTTAATATTTTTAAATGAAAAAGATTACTTTTCATTTTTTAATTCCTTATCTTTTATAAATGCATCTTCAATTTTTCCTACATATAATAAAGACTGTTCAGAAATATCATCACATTCTCCACTTAATATTTTTTTAAATCCTTTTATTGTGTCTGTTGTTTTAACATATACACCTTCAATACCAGTGAATTTTTGGCTGGCAAAGAAAGGTTGAGATAAGAAATTTCTAATCTTTCTTGCTCTTGTAACAATAGTTTTATCTTCTTCAGATAATTCATCAATACCTAAAATAGCAATAATATCTTGAAGTTCTTCAAATTTTTGTAAAATTTCTTTCACTTGAATAGCAACTTTATAATGATCTAAACCAATTATGTTTGGATCTAAAACTCTTGAAGATGAATCTAATGGATTTATTGCAGGAAATATCCCTAATGAAGATATTTTTCTATCCAATACTGTTCTTGCATCTAAATGTGAAAATGTAGCTGCAGGAGCGGGGTCTGTTAAATCATCTGCAGGAACATAAACTGCTTGAATTGAAGTAATTGATCCATCTTTAGTAGATGTGATTCTTTCTTGTAATTGTCCCATTTCATATGAAAGAGTTGGTTGATAACCAACAGCAGAAGGCATTCTTCCTAATAGTGCTGAAACTTCTGAACCAGCTTGAGTAAATCTAAAAATATTATCAATGAATAGTAAAACATCTTGATTATTATTATCTCTAAAATGTTCTGCCATTGTTAATGCAGTAAGAGCAACTCTCATTCTTGCTCCAGGTGGTTCATTCATTTGGCCAAAAACAAGGGCTGTTTTATTTAAAACACCTGCATCTATCATTTCATAGTAAAGATCATTACCTTCTCTAGTTCTTTCACCAACACCAGCAAATATAGACAAACCACCGTGGCCTGTAGCAATATTTTGGATTAACTCTTGTACTAGAACTGTTTTACCAACACCAGCACCACCAAATAAACCAATCTTACCACCTTTTAGATAAGGTATTAATAAATCGATAACTTTTATTCCAGTTTCAAGAACATCAACACTATTTGATTGTTCAGAAAAAGTTGGTGCTGCTCTATGAATAGATTTATAAGTTTTACATGTAAATGGTTTTTCATCAATTGCCTCACCAATTACATTAAACATTCTTCCAAGTACTTCTTTTCCTACAGGGGCTTTAATTGGTTCTCCAGAATCTGTTACTGGAGTATTTCTTGATAATCCATTAGTAGATTCCATTGCAATACATCTAACAACATCATCACCAACTATTTGTGAAACTTCTAAAACCACAGTTTCTTTTCCGTTTTGAAGATATAAAGCATTATTAATATTTGGTAATACTGAATTTTCAAACTTAACATCAACTACAGGGCCAAAAACTTGGTAAATATAACCAATATTAAGCTTACTTTTTTTAGTTACATTTTTAATATTAGATTTCTCTATTTTAGAAGCTGTTTTTTTAGTTACATTTTTAATATTAGATTTCTCTATTTTAGAAGCTGTTTTTTTAGTTACATTTTTAATATTAGATTTCTCTATTTTTGGAGCTGTTTTTTTAGGTATACTAGTTTTTTGAGTTTTATTTTTTTTATTATTTGCTTGCATTGAATCCTCCTATAATTTCATTTATTTCTTGTGTTATTTTTGACTGTCTTTTACTATTATATTCAATAAAATATTTTTCCTTTATATCTTTAGCATTCTTTGTTGCTGATTCCATTGCATTTCTTCTTGAAGAATTTTCAGAAACATTTGTTTCTACAAGGCATCCAAATATTACAACACTAAAGAATTGTTTTTGAATTTTTGCTAAGATTTCCTCAGGAGGAGATTCAAATGAAATATAACCACTTATTTTATCTTTTACTGAATCCTTAAATATTTTTTCATCTAATGGATAAATATTAAGTATGTATGGTTCAAATTCAAGGGAATTTATGAATTTATTGTAAATTATTTTTACACTAGTAAATTCTTCTAAATTAATACTTTCTATCACTTTTTTTGAAAGCAAAGAACAAAAATCATATGTTATATCTTTATTACTTGCATTGATAAAATATTTGATTTTATTTTCTAATCCTTTATTTTTTAATAAAGCAAATCCTTTTTTTCCAAAAAGTAGAATTCTATCATTTTTTAAATTTAAATTTTCTTCTAATTTTTTTATTAAATTAATATTATATCCGCCACACAATCCCATTGTTGATGAAAAAACAATTCATAAAACTTTTTCTTCTTTTATTGCTAATTTTTTTTTGTTTTCTATTTCATTATTTATTAGACCATAAAGAATATAAAATTCTTTATTATATTCTTTTATTCCATTGAAAAAAACTTGGTTCTTTTTTAAATTTGCAGTAGCAACTAATTTCATTGTTCTAGTTAACTTTTCAGTTGTTTCAATTGAATCAATTTTTTTCTTTATTTTCATTATTGAAGACATAATTATTCCTCATTCAATGAAGCAATTTGATCTTTATCATAGTTAGGTATTTTTAATACATAATCTTTGATAAAACTTTTTACTTCTTTTGTAATTTCATCTTGAAGTTCAGGAGTAAATGACATTTTACTTTGTAATTTAGTAAAACATTTTTTACCTTTTAAATTTAATAATAAAGATTTTTTGAAGTCGCCAATATTTGCCAATGGAACTCATCTAATTAATTTATTTTTAACAATAAAAAGTAAAATTGCTTCTTCTAATTGTGAATAAGGAGAAGATTGTGCTTGTTTAATAATTTCCATTACTTTTTTACCATGATCTAAAACTTTTTTAGTTTCATTATCTAAATCAGATCCAAATTGAGAAAAAGCTTCTAGCTCTCTATATTGAGCTAAATCAATTTTTAAATTTCCTGCGACTTTTTTTATTAAATCAGTTTGAGCTGCAGAACCAACTCTTGATACACTTGAACCAGCATCAATAGCGGGTCTTTGACCAGAGTTAAATATATTAGTCATTAAAAATAATTGACCATCTGTAATTGAAATAACATTTGTAGGAATGTATGCAGAAATATCTCCTAATTGAGTTTCTATAATTGGTAAAGCAGTAATTGAACCACCACCATGTTTTTTATTTAATTTTACAGATCTTTCTAGTAGTCTAGAGTGTAAGTAAAATATATCTCCAGGATAAGCTTCTCTTCCGGGTGGTCTTCTTAATAAAAGTGATAATGTTCTATATGCAATTGCATGTTTTGTTAAGTCATCATAAACTATTAAAACATCTTGACCTTTTTCAAGTCAATATTCAGCAATAGCAATCCCTGAGAACGGAGCAATATACTTTAATGATGGTGTATCTGAAGCAGAAGATGAAACAATAGTTGTATAATCCATTGCTCCTTCTTTATCTAAAGTTTTTTCTATTAAAGAAATTGTAGAATTTTTTTGTCCAATTGCTACATAAACACATTTAACATTTTTACCTTTTTGATTAATAATTGTATCAACTGCAATTGTTGTTTTTCCAGTTTGTCTATCTCCAATAATTAATTCTCTTTGACCTTTGCCAATTGGAAACATTGAATCAATAGCTAAAATACCTGTTTCAAGTGGCTCATTAACACTTTCACGTGTCATCACTCCTGAACTAACTCTTTCTATGGGGTAACTTTGTTTTGTTTTAATCTTACCTTTTTGATCTATTGGATTACCAAGCGGATCAATAACTCTACCTAATAATTCATCTCCAACAGGTACTTCCATTACTTTGCAAGTTCTTTTTACAATACTATCTTCTTTTATATCAAAATAATTTCCTAATGTAATAACACCAACAATATCCGATTCTAAATTTAATGCCATACCATATGAACCATTTTCAAAACTAACAATCTCATTTAACACAACATTACTTAGACCTGCAACTTCAACAATACCATCACCAACTGAAACTACTTTTCCATATTCAGTTAATAAAGCTGGTTGGCTATATTTTTTAATTTGATTTTTAATTATCAAAGAAAATCTATCAACATTTATACTCATATTTTTTTACCTAATTTTTAAAATTAACATCTTTCTTTATATTTTTTAATTTTCCTTCAATTGTTCCATCAATTTCTTTGTCATCAATTCTTATTCGAACTCCACCAATCAAATTAGGATTAACAATAACAGCATAATCTATTTCTTTATTTAATTTATTTTTTAATGCTTTTATAATTAAATCAATTGTTTTATTGTCTAATTCAAATGCCGTATCAATTTTTACAAATGATTGATTACGTTTATGGTCAATTTCTTTTAAAGCAAATTTTAAAGTATATATTATGTTTTTAAAAAATTCATTATCTACTAACACATATAAAAAGTAAACAATTGAATGATCTATCTTATCATAAAAAATATTTTGAATAATTTTCTTACGTTCATTTTTAGAAAGCATTTTTGATGAAAGAATACGAATGATTTCTTGATTACAATTTATTGAAAAATGTAATGCTTGAATATCATCATAAAATTTATTAACATCTTTTGATTCTTTATACATTTGATATAAAGCAGTTGAATATGATTTATTTTCTTTCATTTTATATTTTCTTTATATCTTCAAGAAGAGAGTCAATCAATTTTTGATTTGCTTTTTTATCAATATTTTTCTTTATTAAAGATTCAGCTAATTCAATTGCTAAATTAGATACTTCATCTTCAATATTAGTTCTTAATTCTTTTTCTTTTTTTTGTATATCTTCATTTGCAATATCTTTAATATGATTAGCATCGATAGTTGCTTCTTTTTTTATTTTTTCTTTAATTGAATATGCATCAATTTCAGCAAGCTCAATAATTTTGTTTGCCTCATCAATACTCTTAATCTTTAATTGTTTAGATTCAGCGATATTGCTTTCAGCAATTTTTTTACTTTCAGCAATTTTGTTAATTTCTTCTTGCATATTTTTTTTTCTTTCTGCAATATATTTTTTTGTTGGCTTTCAAGCAAAAAAACTAATTACAATTAAAAGAATTGTAACAGCTATTATGTGTGCAATTAAAACTCAGACATCTATTTGTAGAGCAGAGTCTACTATATTGTAAATTGAAATAGACATAAATTATCCTCTTATGCAACAAATATTAATAAAATTGAAATAATTAAAGCATAGATAGCTGCTGATTCAGCAATACCTAATCCAACAATTAACATTGTTCTTATTTTTGATTCAGCTTCAGGGTTTCTAGCAACAGCTTCAGCAGCTTTACCAGCAGCATAACCTTGGCCAGCACCTACTCCTAAAGCTCCAAACATTGCTATACCAGCTCCAATGTAAGCAGCACCTTTATCAGTTATTGCATTTGAAACATTTTCAAATGCCATTATTAATGTATCATTCATATTTTTCTCCTAAATTTTTTATTCATGTTCTTTATTTAAAACTCAATATACCATAGTTAATAATATAAAAACTAAAGCTTGAATTAATCCTATACCAATATCCAAAAAGGCATGGAGTGGTGGTACAAATAGCGAACTTATTAAAGTTATTGCTCCTAAGCTCCACCTATCTGGTGTCATTATTCCACCAGGTAATTCCTCTGGAAACAATTGACTTAAATCACCAACTATAAGAGCATATGGTAAATTATATATTAAAGATACAATTAATACTCCAGCAAATATATTTCCTCAAAGTCTGAAGGATAATGATATTAGTGGTGTTACAGACCCTATTACCTCAATTGGATTAACCATTACTGGTATCTTAATTTTTTTATTATCTGATTTTCTCTGAATATTAACATTGAATGTAAATTTATATAAGAAAGAAAATCTTTGGTATCTAAATCCCATTACGAATGTTCCAACAAAAGAACACAATCCAAGAGTTACACAAACAGCTACAGATGATGTTGGATTTTCTAAACCTACCATACCTATCATATTTGATAGAGATATATAACTAAAAAAAGTTAAAAAAATAGGAGCTAGTTTCTCAAGATCTTGACCAAGAATATCTCTTGTTAAATTTCTAAAATAATTAATTAAATTAAAAATTAAAAATGCAAATCCTCTTGGTGCTTCATTATGTTTTGTTCTTTTAATAGAAGAATTGTAATATAAAACAGATCCTAATATTATTAGAAAAACAGCTACAACACCTAATAATCTTAGAAGATTTGGAGTTCATAAATTAATTCAATTTATTGCTCTAGACATAGCTAACTCTTTTGTTTTCTTTTATAGTAAAAATAGTTCTAAAAATTAAGTTAGAAAATGGCACAGCTAATAATACTAATAATATGATTCAAATGTTGAATATTTCAGTAATATTATATGACATTGATAAACCCATTAAAATTAATATAGGAATAAAAAGAAGTAGGTTTTTAAACACTAAAATAAATATAAAATAAGGTTTGGTTTTAACTTTATTTACTTCACCATTTTTTAAAATGAAATTCAATAAAAAAAAATTCATTAAACTAAAAGGGAAACATAATGCAAAACTAATTAAATAAGATCAATTATTTAACATAACTGAAGTGATAATAGTTGTTGCTAATAAAATAAATCCAAATAAAGAAATAAAGAAAAATTTATTTTTACTTAACATATTTCAACCTTTTTAGTAGTTACTTCAAAATAACTTAATTGAATTATACTCCTATCAATAAAAAAAATAAAAATATTATAATAATATTTTTATTTTTTTTTATAAACAACAACTTGAGCATAAATTAAAATTTGGTCGTGTAGTTTGTAACCATCCTTAACTACTTTATGGACTGTATTTTCTTCTTTGTTTTTATCTATATATATATCAACTGCTTCCATAGTATTTTCATCAAATTTATCATCTTCTCTAATTAATAATTTATTAATACTCATTGAATTTAATAAATTCTCAAACATTCCAATAAACATTTTAAATCCATTTACATAATTTCTAACTTGTTCATTTTCAATTTTGCTATTTACTACTGATGAAAATTGATTTATTATATGGATTAATTCTATAGCATTATTTTTGATTGCATATTTTCTAATTTCTGAAATTTCAGAATCTATTTTAGTTTTATATTCATTTATTTTTTCATTTATTTTTTCTTGAGCTTCTTTAGATTTAATCACAATGTCATTTTTGTATTTTGAATTAAGTAAATTAATAGTACTTTCAAGTTCATTTATTTTAGAACTTTTTTGAGATAAATCTTTTTTAAGATGTTCTATTTCTTTTTTAAATTCATCATTATTATGAACTTCATTTTTTTTAGGATTGTGATTTTCGTTATTTTTATTTCTTTGCAAAATTTATCTCCTCTTTAGCAATTTTTAATTGATGATTTAATTCATCATTATTATTATTTGTAAAATTCATTAGTTGAGAAATTTCTTTAGCAGAATAATTTTTTGGTTTAGTATAAGTTACTATTGCAATTAAATCACCTTTGCTTTTGAATAAACCACCATGTTTTATTCCTTTACCTGATATAGTGATTTCCTTTCCATTATATGTAGATGGTTTTAATTTAATTTCTTCAATTCCATAAGGAGTTGGAACTTTAACTGTTCCGCCAGTTATTGCAGTAATTGGATCTACAAATAATTGAACAAAAATGTTATTTCCTTCTCTGTGAAAAATCTCACTTTTTTCAACAGATATATGTAAATATAGATTTCCTACATCATGCTTGCTTTGATTACCTTTTTTTTCAACAACCATAGTTTGTCCGTTGTGAATTCCAGGAGTAATATCAATAGAAACTTTTGCATTTTTTACAATTTGTTTTTTACCATGACATTTATCACATTTTTTTACAATTCTTTCACCTGTTCCCTTACAATCTGAACAAGTATTTTGAAATTGCATAACTCCTAATAATGTTTTCTTTTGTATAACAGTTACACCAGTACCATTACAATTATCACAATTTATAATAGAATTTTTTTCATTTGAAGCGCCAGTACCATCACACTTGTCACAATTTATTGAAATATCATATTCAAATTCTTTTGTAACACCAACAATTGATTCAACAAGACTTATTGTGATTTTCTTAACAATATCTAATCCAGAATCATTTTTAAAATGTGATTTTTTACCACCACCAAACATATCACCAAAATTACCAAATATATCACCAAATATATCACCAAAGTTTTCAGTGAACCCTCCAAAGCCTCCGTTGCCAAAACCTTCAAAACCTTCAAATCCTCCAAAGCCTCCACCAGGATGATCTGATGTATCTCCAAATTGATCATATTTAGCTTTTTTGTTTTGATCAGAAAGAACTTCATATGCTTTGTTTATTTCTTTGAATTTTTCTTCTGCATCTGCTTCTTTATTTTTATCAGGATGAAATTGCATTGCTTTTTTTCTAAAAGCATTTTTTATTTCGCTTTCAGAAGCATTTTTTGAAACACCTAATACTTCATAATAGTCTGCCATTTAATACTCCTTAAAAATTATTCATTTATTTAATATTATCACATAACTATTCAAAGTGCTAATATTTTAAAAAATACAACAAAATTATATTTTTTAAAATATTGGTTAGTAAATATAAGCCATATTTTGTACTTCAGAGAAGCGTTGATTATTTATCTATGTTAACATCGATTTTATGGATTCATTTATCCTAAAAAAGTTCCCCTACCAAATTTGGGTTTCTATCTTATGAAGTTTACCGCGTTTCACTTTATAATTTTCACTATAATTTCGTCACTGTGGCACTTTATGAAATTCGCACCATATTTTAAAAAACTTAGGTATTCATTCGTTGTTACTTTTACAAGTACTGGGTTTTATTTTTTATATACCCACATAAACACTACTAGCATCTCAGCTAGTGATAGTATGGACTTTCCTCTACACAATTTTGTGCAGCAATCAACCTTTACTAACCAATAATATTATATATTAGTCATTTATAAATTAAAAATATTTATTTGATTTATATATTGAATTAATTTTTTTTAAACATTTCTTTCGATAATTAATTGTTTTCTTATCATTTTTAGCAACAAATGTTCATTGATAAGCAAAGCATGTAGTTATAAAAATAAAATCTTTTAAAATATTAATATCTATATTTTCAATATTTTTTTGAATAAAGTTTATTCATTTATTACTAATATTATTTTCTCTTATAAAATTTGCAACATCAAAATAATTATTATTTATTCTAGATCATTCAAAATCAATAAAAATTATTTCATTAGAATTATAAATGATATTCTTTCTTGATAAATCATTATGTGATAAAACTTTCTTTTGATTACTATATTTATTTACTAGTGAAATATATGTATCTTTTATTTTATGATCAAGATTTTTATCTTCATTAATATATTCAAAATAATCATGAATTAATATTTCATTATTATCTGTTATGTTAGTTGAATGAAGTTGATTAATTTTTTCGCAAATTAATTTTAATTTTTTTTTCTTATTAAAAAATAATGATAAAATTCTACCATCAATTCATTTTTTAATAAAATTTCCTGTTTCATCATAATAGATAATATTTTCATCCCCAATAAGTTTTAAAATTTTAAGTTCATTTTTTCTATCAACTATTTCATTTAATCCAGAAAACCTTATTTGTCACTTTAAATTATCCTTAGTAATTAAAAAAAATGACTTATTAGTAAAGCCATGATGTATTTCCTTTATTGATTTAATATCTTCTTTTTTATAATTAGTATTTTTAACAAAAAAAAGGCTTGCATCATTGTTAGTCATTTTATTTTCTTTCAAGTGGCATTGATAAATATAAATCATTTTCATTAAAAGTAACATTTTCATATGAGTGATGAACAATTTTACCATTAAGAATTGTAATTATTGGCACCCCTCATAATCTTTTGCCTTCATGTGGTGTTCATTTTGCATTTGAAAGAATATCATTATTAGTAATGTATCAAAATCTCTCCGGATCAATTATTGTTAAATCGGCATAATATCCCACTTCAATTTTTCCTCTCCTATCAATATCTAAAATTTCACTTATGTTTTCACATAAAACTTTAGATAAAATATCAGGTCTAATGTTTGAGAATCAAGCTAATTCAAACATTAATGGAACTAAAGTTTCAGATGAAGGAATACCAATTTTATTTAGTTCATATTTTTCTCATAACATATGTGGAGAATGGTTTGAATAAACAATATCAATTAAACCTCTTTTAAGTGAGTCAATAAAAAATTGAATATTTGTAATATTGCTATAACCAGAACTAATTAAAAGTCTCTTTTCATCTATACAATTTCTTATCATTTCTTTATAAATAAAAAATAAATTAACATCAAATGCAATATAGAAATTAAATCCTTCATTTTTAAAGTTAGTAATTCTTGCAATTTCATTTGGATTATTTAAATCATAAAAACAAATTTTATAATTATTTTTTGGAACATATTTTAAAAAGTGATTAATTCCAGGATCTTTCATTGATACAAAAAGAACTTTAGATTGATTTTGAATTTCAATTATTCTTGATTGAAATCATTTTCAATATTCAATATCATCCTCTTCAACATTAATGCTTCCAATATTTAATGTATTAAACATAAAATGATTTTTATCATTATAGTCATTGAAAAAATCTATTATGGATGATTCTCCTAAATTTATAATTGAATTTTCATTTATGAAATTTATATCATAAGAATTTTGAAGATCCAAATTATTTTCAACATTAATTAATGAAGTTATTCCACCCTTTAAAAAAGATTTACATTCATTTGAAATTTTTTCCTTTTCATCAAAGGTATTAAAAATATTTTGACTTAAATCAATAATTCCAGGAAAAACCAATTTTCTTTCCAAATCAAATTCAACATCTGGTCTAACTCTAATTATATTTGAATGAATTTCTGTAAAGATATTATCCTCAATTAAAATATTAACTTTTTTGTAGTTTGGCAATGTGCAGTTTTTTAATAAAATTTTCATATATGGTTCACCTTTTCTTTTATATTATTATAAAAAAGTTTAATTATCAAGTATTAACAAAAAAAATATTATTTTTATTAAAAAAAATAGTTTAAATATATAATATATTTGTTTATCATATATTGTATGCAGATGTAGTTTAATGGTAGAACACAACCTTGCCAAGGTTGATACGCGGGTTCGATTCCCGTCATCTGCTCCATTTAAAAAAAAAATAAAAAAATAGTTTTCGCTATTTTTTTATTTTTTTAAAACTTAATATTTAATTTTTTTAAAAATTCATTAACTAATTTATTAACTTCTTCTTCTGTTCCGCATGTAATAGCCTTATCAGCTAAAGCAATGCAATCAGAATGTTTTATTTTTGAAATTAAGTACTTTGCTTTAGGAATTGATGAAGCTGACATTGATAATGCATCTAGCCCTGTTTTACCTAATCCTAATAATAATGGAATTGATTTTACATCTCCTGCCATTTCACCACACATAGCTGTTCATCTATTATGTTTTTTGGCTCCAATAATTGTAGCATTAATTAGTCTTAATAATGAAGGGTTATTTGGTTGATATAAATATTTAATTTTTTCAGACATTCTGTCTACAGCAAAAGAATATTGAATTAAATCATTTGTTCCAATTGAAAAGAAATCAGCATGTTCAGAGAACTTGTCAGCAAGCATAGCAGCAGATGGAATTTCTATCATCATTCCTATTTCAATATTATTTGAAACTTTATGTCCTTCTTTTTTTAATTCCTCAATTCATTTTAATGTATAATTTTTAGCAATAACAAATTCATCAATTGTTGCTATCATTGGAAACATTATTCCCAACTTACCATGTATTGAAGCTCTTGCAAGTGCTCTAATTTGAGTCTTGAATATTTCAACATTATCTAAACAAAATCTAATTGCTCTATATCCTAAAAATGGATTTTCTTCTTTAGCAAACTTATAATATTTTAGATTTTTGTCTCCACCAATATCAAGAGTTCTAACAACAATTAATTGTTCTTTATTTTTAGATAAAACATATTTATATGATTCATATTGTTCATCTTCTGTTGGTCATTTATCATTATCCATATATAAAAATTCACTTCTATATAATCCAACACCTTCAGCACCAAAGCTTTCTAAGCTATCAGAGTCTTCAGGCGTACCAATATTTGCTTCAACTAAAACTGAATGCCCATCTAAAGTAACTGCTTTTTTATCTTTATATTGAGTTAGTTCTTCATTAAAAGTTTCAAAAGCATTTTTTTTGTCTTTTCACTCTTGTAAATTTGTTGGATTTATTTCAACTATTCCATCATCCCCATCAATAGCAACAATGTCATTATCTTTTACAATTTCTGTTATATTTTTTAAACCTAAAACTGCTGGAATACCTAATGTTCTAGCCATTATTGCAGCATGGGAAGTTCTTCCTCCAATATTAGTTAAGAAACCTTTAACAAAATCCTTATTTAAAATAGCTGTTTCAGAAGGTGTTAAATCATCTGCAATTATAATAACTTCTTCTTTTATAGACATTAAGTCATGAATTTGAACACCAAAGAAATTATATAATACTCTGTTTTTAACATCTAGAACATCACTTGCTCTTTCTTTAAAATATGTATCATTCATGCTATTGAAAATATTATAAATATTAGAAAAAACTTTATCAATAATATAACCACCATTTTTCTTTTCATTTTCTAAAATATTCTTAATTTCATTTAAAATTTCTGGATCATTCAAAATTTGAATATGAGCATCAAATACACTTGCTTTTTCTTCACCAATTTTTTTAATTGATATTTGTTTTATTTCTTCTATTTGTTCTTTAGATTTTTCTAAGGAATTATTAATTAAATTTAATTCATTTTTAATATCTTTTGTTAATTCTTCAGTTATATTTAATTTTTCTTTTTTTATTATAAAAGGCTTTGCAAAAGAAATTCCTGAACTTGCTCCTACACCTATTAATTTTTTCATGATAGTATCCTTTTTATATTAATAATACAAATATAATTTTATACTAAAAAATATTTTATGAACTAATTTTGAATAACATTATTTGATTTTTCTAGAATTGTTTTTTTAATATCTTTATAAACATTTTCATTATCGGTTAAAAATTTAGATATTTGAGCTCTACCTTGGCACATTTTTATTTCATTATAGTAATATCATGAACCTGCTTTTTTTATTATTTCATAATCAATAGAGAAATTGATTATTTCATTTTTATAATCAAAACCAGTACCAAAAAAGATGTCTACGTAACATACTTTTAAAGGTGTTGCTAATTTATTCTTAGAAACAGTTATTTTAGATTTTATTCCAATTATTTCATTTCCTGATTTTATTAATTCTGCTTTTCTAATTTCTAATCTAATGGAAGAAAAAAACTTAAGAGCTCTACCACCAGTTGTAACTTCTGGATTACCAAAAACTACTCCTATTTTTTCTCTAACTTGATTTATGAAAATAACTGTTGTATTACTCTTTGAAATACTTGATTGCAACATTCTAAGACCTTTAGACATCAACCTTGCATGAGCGCCCATATTTTGATCATATACTTCACCATTTAATTCAGATTCTGGAATTAAGGCAGCAACAGAATCAACAACTATCAAATCAACTTCATTTGTTTTTAATAAAGCATCCATAACATAAAATGCTTGTTCACCAGAGTCTGGTTGAGATAAAAGCATTTTAGATAAATCTACTCCAATTTTTTTACAATAAATACCATCTAGAGCATTTTCAGCATCAATATATGCAACTCTACCATTATTTTTTTGACATTCAGCAACACATTGCAATGCAACTGTAGTTTTGCCACTAGATTCATTACCATATATTTCAATAATTCTACCCTTAGGAAATCCTTTAATTCCTAATGCATTATCTAATGTAATGCTTCCAGATGAAATAACATCTCCATCTCAATTTGCTTTATCTTCAAGATATTTAAGAGTTCCAACTCCAAATTTTTTTTCGATATTCTTTATTGTATCTTTTAGAGCATCTTCTTTAATTTCTTCTTTGATTTCTTTTTTCATAATTCTCCTATTTAATATAGGATATGTATTGTAAAGAATATTTATTCAATATTTAATAAAGATTTATGAAGTTCTTCTAAAATCTTTTGTGAAAGAATAATATTATTTTTTTCTTTTCCATTATCTGGAATTAACATTTCAAAATCATAAATCATTTCATCAATGATTATACAAAAATATACTGTTCCACTAGCTTTATTATCAACTTCAAAAGATTCAATATTTGAAGTAATTCCTAAAGCTATTTTTGTTTTTAATTTGTTTTTTATTCCATATGCCATTTCAATAGCAACTTCTTTTGAAATAGAACCATATTTTTCTAAAGTAAGAGTTTTTACTGAACATAAATTTTCTTTTGCTATTTTACTATTAGCAATAACTCCACCTTTAAATATATGTGATTTATTCACTTCATCATTCATAAAGAAAGATGAATTTATTAAAGAGTTTGTTGAAGATTCAGCAATTGAAATATCTAAATTTTTTTCTAAAATTATTTTAGATATTTCATTTATTAAGTTTCTATTTTGCATACATTCTCCAAAAATTACATTTTTATTATATATTATATTAACCTAATAAGCTATAAAATTTTAATATCTTTAACTTCATCAATTTCTGTTGTAAGGATTTCCTTTACACCTTCATTATAAGTATTATCCACTAGATGACACCCGACACATGCACCACCTAGTTTGATTGATACAATACCTGTTTCTAAATCAAAATCAACAAAATCTAAATCTCCACCATCCATAGAAACATAGTATTTAATTTCTTCAATAATTTCTTTAATTTCATCAACTATCTCTTTTTTTGAACGAGTCATATTATTTTACCTTTTTTATTATTATTTATATATTATAATAATCATAGAGAATAATATATGAAAAAAGTTGTAATTGGTAAGGTAACTAGCATTAAAAAAGATGAATTAGTTGTTTTAGTTAATAATGATAGCTGTATATGTGCTAAAAAAGATGTATCTGACTATAATTGTAATTTAGAATTAATGTTTACTATTGATAGAAGGTATAAATTTTTATTATTAAAAAATGAAAATAATACAGTTTTTTTATCCTATAAAGCAGGTAGACCGAAATTACTTAAAAATAGAACATGCCCTATTCCAACAATATCAGGATTTAAAAATCTTGCAAATGATCTTCATAAAAATTTAAAAAATTATAAATTAGACTAAATTGATTTAATTATTAATTTAATTAGATTAGATAATTTTTTTTTATTCATACCATGGTTTATTTTAAATTGATTTTCAGATGAAGGTTTGCTTATTAAATCAGATATAACTTTAAATGAAATAAGATTTATCTTTTTTTTATAACAAACATTGGCAATTGATCATGCTTCCATATCTATAAGATCAATTTTTTCTTCCTTAAATATTAAATAATGTTTATAATTTTTATTTGTTATAAAAGTATCTCCTGAAGCAATATTCCCATTTTTAACTTCAAAATTTTTATTTATTAAATTTACAATTTTTGTTGAGTTGTTAAATGAAAAAAAATTATCTTTTTCTTTTGCCATTTGCCCTATTTTGTAATTAAATGGAGTTAAGTCTACATCATAAGAAAAAAACTTATTGCATAGAACAAGGTCATTTATCTTTAAGTCATTTGAAAATGCTCCTGAAGTACCAATATTAATTAAATTTTTTATTTTAAAAGATGTAACTAAGTTGTAGGTAGCGATTGCAGAGTTTACCTTACCTATTCCGGAATATGTAAAAACTAATTTATTATTATATATAAAAAAATTTTGATTGTTTATAATTTCTAAAGTCATTTTTGATTTCATTTCCTTGTTGAAAACTAATTCACTTTTCATTGCTATTATTATTCCAATCATATTATTTCTTTATTGACTCCATATTTTTTTGTGAGATTATTTTATACCCTTTATCTATATCTAAAGAACATAAATCAATTAAGCCATAATCAGTTTCTCTATGTTTCCTTGATGATATCTTGTCTGCACAAAAAACTATTTTTTCTAATAATGTTGGATTGCTTTTTGGTATTGTATGAAATTTAACAGCATTTAGAATTTCTTCATTATGAAACAAGTATTTTTTTTCTAATATGTATTTTCCTAATGGTCCATGAATAACCTTTCAACTAGGATATGTATCATAATTTAGTAATGCCTTAGAACAATGAATTTGTTTGTCCTTTGGAACCTCTTTAGCAATATCATGATACAAGCCGGCACAATATGCTTTTGTTTGAAAATCTTCGCCATATTTAGTTGAAATTTTTTTTGAAATATTTGCAACCTCAATACTATGATTTAATCTTGATTTTGACATGCCTTCTTTTTCCAATCTGTAAATACCATATATTGAATTTTCATTTATGTATTTTAGAACTTCTGAATTAATCATTGCAATGTTTGGCATTAAAATTAATTCAGAAGATGATGTATCTATTTTAGGTTCTTCAATAAAAATGACTTCATTTTTATTTTTTACTAAATGATCTTTTCTTTCATAACAAATAATTTTACAATTTGATTCTATATAGCCATATTCTTTTCAATTATGAAAATTATTAAATTGGTCAGAACCAACTAATAAAAATAATTCACTATCAGGAAAATTTCTTTTAAAATATTCAATATTTTTATATGTGTATGAAATTTCATTTTTTTCTTTTTCTAGTTCTGATATAGAAAAAAAAGGACAATTACTAATAGCAATATTAATCATCTCTTTTCTTTGTTCTCATGTAGATTTATGATTTTTTTTATCAGGCGAAATATAAGACATTATAAAATATAAATGATCTGCATTTATTTTTTTAAATGCTTCTAAAGCAGCTTGAATATGGCCATTATGAATTGGATCAAATGATCCACCAAATAAGATTATTTTTTTCATATTTATATTATAGATTTTTCTGTAATAGAATAACCAATTTCTTTTGGGCTAAAAATAGTTATACTTTCAATTCCTTTTAAAACTATCAAAGATAATCCAGAAGCAAAAATAGAATATTTTTTATTAGAATCAAGTTTTATTTTATTTTCAATAAATTGAAAATTATCAATGTATTTAATGTGTTCATTTTTTTCAATATAATTTTGTATCTTATCTTTGTTAATTTTATTAACTTTTATAAATGAATTTTTATAAAATACTATTGAGCTATTTTTATCACTTATTTCATTAATTGAAATACCAAATAGATTTTCAATAAAAAATGTTTGATTATCTTTTTTAATGTGAAATTGAGTTGTACTAAATTCGCTTTTAAAAACTTTTAAAATATCCTTAGCATCTAAAAAATTAAAAACAGATTTTTCATTTGGATAACCTGGAGTATCAATTAATTGACAATTATTCATTTTTATTTTTATTAAATTTAATGTAGTATTTTTTAAAGGGCTTGTAACTAATTTGGCATCTATTTTAGATATTGAAAGTAATGCATTAATTAGTGAAGATTTACCAACATTAGTTTTACCAATAAAATATGTTTTTTGCTTACTTTTAGCAAATTCTTCAATGTATCTAATTATTTTTCATAAATTAGTTTTTTCAAATGCATCATATAGAATTATATCAATTGGATAAATACCTTTTTCATTTAGAATATCATAAATATTTTTAATGGTTAGTTTTTCCTGAAATTTTTTAGATAAACATTTTCTTTTGTTTACAACAACTAAAACATTTGAATTTAATTTGAATTCACTTAATATTGAATTTTTGAGATCAAAAAGATCAAGAATCATTATTACTAAGTTATCTTCAAAATATATTTTACTTAAAGTTTCCTTAATATTTTCATCTGTTTCAATTTTTATATTTTCACCATAGTTTTTTAATTTGAAGCATCTTACACAATATTTAAAATTATCATTAAATTTATTTACATAACTAATGGAGTTTTTATCGGATGATAAATAATTTCCACATCCAATACATTTTCTGTTGTAGTTCATAATTTTCCTATTTTTCCTTGAAGAAATCATTAGTAATAGATATACTTAAAATATTTCTATTACTACTTATGTTAGCATTTATATTTGTTGATCTTATTTCTTCTTCTTGTAATAGAGAATAAATTTTATTAGATAAAATATTTATAGATTGATTTTCTTTAATCTTAGCAATAAAAATTATCTCTTCATCATCTTTTGAAATTAATCTTTTACCTGAATTGTATCTACTTGATGTTATGACTTCAAAAGCAAGAAATTTTCTAAAACCTTTATTAGAAAATAAATAGATATATCTTTCATCATTATTTATAGTTAATACAGATGAAACAAAATCGTCTTTTTTTAGTTTAATATTTTTAACACCTGAAGACGACCTGCCTTGAGTAGGAATATCATCTAAAAGATATCTAATATAAAAACCTTTATTTGTGATAGAAATTATCTCATTATCATTTTTATTCAAGAAATTACAATAAATTATTTTATCATCATTCTTTAATTTAAAACAATTTTGAACTTTAATATTTTTTGAAATGCTAATGTCATTTGTCAAAAATTTTTTAATTAATGAATTCTTAGAAGCAATTAAAATTTCATAATCATTAATTGTTTTAGAATCAGCAATAAATGCAAATACAATGCTTTCATCAATATCTAAAGTACAAAAATCATTAATATGAATTCCAAGTTGCATTTTAGCAAATGTTGTTTTAATTTTATATGAAGGAATAGAAATAGATCTTCCCCTATTAGTAATGACAATCAAATGTTGTAATGTATTTAAAATAGAAGAAAAGAATATTGGAATATCTTCATCAGAGTATTTGCAACCAATTAAATCCTTTGGATTTGAAATAAAATCATTAACAAATTTTATATATCCTTTTTTTGTAATAATTATTGATCTTGTTGCTACATCCACAACATCTAAATGACTAAACTCATGAACTTCTATTTCCTTTTCAATTTTACTTTTTCTATTACAAGAATATATTTCCTTTTTCTTATTTAAAATTTCAATTAAAAAATTATTCCTATGATTTTCATTTGTAATAATTAAATTTAAATCAATTATTTTTAATGTTATTTCATGATGTTCTTTTCTTAATTTTTCAATATCGATATTTGTTAAATTATATAATCTTAAAGATACAATTGATTCAGCTTGATTTTCATTTACAGAAAAAAATTCAATTATTTTATTCTTTGCTTCTTCCTTACTAGAAGATCTTTTAATAAGATTTATTAAATCATCAATTTTTTCTAAAGCTTTCAATAAACCCTCAATAATTTCTTTTCTTATTAATAATTTTTCTAAGTCAAATTTTGAACTATTAATTATTACCTGATTTGCCCATTCAATAATTGCGTCAAAAATTCCTGTTAATGACATTAGAACAGGTTTCCTATCTTTAATAATTATTATGTTTGCATTATAAGAAATTTGTAATTGTGTATTTTTAAATAAATAAGCTTTTATTGCTTCAATATTTCTATCTTTTTCAACATCAATGCAAATTAATATGCCATCTTTATTTGATTCATCTCTTATTTCTTTAATGCCAGGAAGTTTATTATTAACTCTTATTTCATCTATTGCTCTTACTAAATTTGCTTTATTGACATCAAAGGGGATTTCAGTAATTCTAAATTGAATAAGTTTTGAATTCAATTCAACCTGTTCAAGTTTAGATTTGATGGAAATTTTACCTCTTCCTGTTTTATAAATTTCTTTAATATTTTCCTTACCCTGAATAATACCTGCAGTTGGAAAATCTGGTCCAGGTATTATTTTTAATAAATCTTCAATAACACTATTAGGATTTCTTATTCTATATATCATTCCTTCAATAACCTCATTAGGATTATGAGGCGGAATATTAGTTGCATAACCTGCTGCAATGCCAGTTGCACCATTTATTAAAATATTAGGAACTAAAGAAGGGAGTACTGTTGGTTCAATTTCTGAATCATCAAAGTTTTTAATAAATCTAACAGTGTTTTTTTTAATACTTTCAAGCATTTCTTCACCAAATTGAGATAGTTTAGTTTCTGTATATCTCATTGCTGCAGCAGAATCGCCATCAATGGAGCCATTATTACCATGCATTTCAACTAGAGAAATATTATTCTTTCAAGATTGAGACATTCTAACCATTGCTTCATAAATAGAAGAATCACCATGTGGATGATACTTACCAATTACCTCTCCAACAGTTCTTGCTGATTTTTTAAAGCTCTTTTGATAACTAAGACCTAATTCTCCCATCGCATACAATATTCTTCTTTGAACAGGCTTTAAACCATCTCTAATATCAGGTAACGCTCTATCTTGTATAATATATTTTGCATACTTGCTAAAACTATTAGAAATAATATCATCTAATGATCTATTATCTATATTATCTAAATTTATTAATTCATTTTTCATTTTTAACCTTACTAGTTGTCACTAAAATCAAAATTAATATTTTCATTGATTCAATCTTTTCTTAAAGAAGTATCATCTCCCATTAATATTGAAACTCTTTTTTCTGCAAGTGCTGCATCACCAATATTAACTTTTATTAATTTTCTTGTTTTAGGGTTCATTGTTGATTCTCATAACTGATCAGCATTCATTTCTCCCAACCCTTTATATCTTTGGATTTCATATGATGAAAATTTAGCTTTTATTTCATCTAATTCTTTTTCATCTCATGCATATTCATATGCATTGTTTGATTTATTTTTAACTTTATATAAAGGAGGTAAAGCAATGAAAACATTTCCATTTTCGATCATGTTTTTCATATATCTATAAAAAAATGTTAGTATTAATATTTGAATATGTGATCCATCAGTATCTGCATCTGTCATAATTATTACTTTTCCATATTTTAATTTTTCAATTGTAAAGTCTTTTGCAATACTCGCTCCTAAACATGAAACAATTATTGATATCTCATCATTTGATAGAATTTCTTTTAAATTAGATTTTTCTACATTTAAAACCTTACCCTTTAAAGGTAAAATTGCTTGAGTCTTTCTATCCCTACCCATTTTAGCTGTTCCCCCTGCTGAATCACCCTCAACTAAAAATATTTCTATTTCAGAAGGAGTTTTAGATTGACAAGGTGAAAGTTTTCCAGAGAGAATTTTTTCTTTTTGTGTGTTTTTAATTTGTCTTACTTCTTCTCTAGCAAATCTTGCTGCCATTCTTGCATCTCTTGATGTTTTAATTTTTTCTAAAATTTTTAAAGCTTCTTTTTTGTTTTGTTCTAATCAAACAAATAATTTAGAAATAACTATTTTTTTAACACTAACTGAAGCTTCTTGAGTAAATAATTTATTTTTTGTTTGACCTTCATATGAAATTAATTTTTCTGGTATTTTAACTGAGATGATTGCAGTCATGCCTTCCCTAACATCAGAACCTTCAAAATTATTATCTTTTTCTTTTAAGATTTTAAGCTTTCTTGAGTAATCATTGATAACTTCTAATAAACCTGATTTAAAACCAATTTCATGAGAACCGCCTTCAAAGGTTTTAACTGAGTTTGCAAAAGAAATAATTGTTTCAGAATTATCATTTGAATATTGAAAGGCAATCTCAACATCAATTTCATTTAAACTTGAACTAAAATAAATAATATCTGAAATTTCTTTTTTATTTTGATTAATAAATTTTACAAATTCAATAATTCCATTTTCACTATGAAAAACCTCTTCATAATTTTTTTCGGCATCATAAAATATTATTTCAAGACCTTTAAAAAGAAAACTTGTTTCTTTAAGTCTTTCTTTTATTATTGAAGAATTAAAATCAATAGAAGAAAAAATAATTTTGTCAGGTAAAAAAGTTATTTTTGTTCCAGTCTTTTTTGTTGCTTCACACTTTGTTAATGGTAATTTTATATTTCCGCCAGAAATATATTCAGATCTATAAACATTGCCATTTACATATACCTCAACATTTAGTCATTTACTTAATGCATTAACTACTGATGAACCAACACCATGAAGTCCTCCGGCAAAATTATATGCATCATTATCAAATTTTCCACCAGCATGTAAACTTGTAAAAACAGTGTCAACTGTTGATTTTTTTGTAGTTGAATTTATTCCAACAGGTATTCCTCTTCCATTGTCTTCAACCGTAATAGAACCATCTTTATTCATTGTAATTCAAATTTTATTTGCATATCCTGACATTGCTTCATCAACTGAGTTATCAAGAAGCTCTCAAATCAAATGATGAAGACCTCTATGATCTGTCGAACCAATATACATTCCAGGTCTTTTTCTAACAGGTTCTAATCCCTTTAAAACCTTTATATCACTATCTTTATAGCTCATAAAACCTCAAATCTAAATTTAATTAGTTGTTTATATTATAATTAAAAAATAAATATGTTTTTAAAACATTTTTTTTAAAATTGTTTATAATTCTATTATGTATTTTAAAGGACTTTTATGGATTACTTTTTGCTATTTTTCTTTTTTGTATTTTTTTCAATAATAGGTTATTTACTTGGTAGCGTTTTATTGGGTGTAATAATATCAAAAAGAAAAAGTATTAACATTAGATCCATTGGTTCTGGTAATGTTGGATCTACAAACATTACAAGAGCATTTGGTTTAAAGATTGGTTTTTTAACTTATTCTTGAGATTGTGTAAAATCTTGAATAGCAATTTTATTAGCTACATTAATATATTCAGCAACAAAAAATATATTTGAAGAAAAAAATACATTTATTAATAATGGTTATATTGTGTATGCTGCTGGTTTTTTTGCAATTGTTGGACACTGCTTTCCAATAAACTATATCATTGCATTATTTAAAAATAAATTTCATTTTGAATTTTGTAAGGAACTAAAAGGAGGAAAAGGAGCTGCAACTACTTCTGGTTATTTTATGGCTCTTTCTCCTTGAATATTTATTCTATCATTTATTTTATTTTGATTTTTTCTTGGAATAACTAGATATGTATCTGTTTCATCAATGTGTGCCATTTTTATAGGATTTATTTTTACAACTGTTCCAAATTTAAATTTTATGTATATTCTTGAATTAGGGCCAGAGTTAACAATAGTTCCTATAGGAAATTCTATAGATAACTTTGTTAATCCAAAAATTAATTATCAAATGTATGAGTCTTATATTTATTTCAATATAATCTTTACATTCTTAATATTTGTTCTTGTATCATATATGCACAGAGTTAATATTGAAAAATTAAGAAATGGTAAAGAATCTAAATTAGGTAAAAAAAATAAAAAGTAATATTATTACTTTTTATTTTTAACTAACATAACTATGCCAACAATTATTCCAATAGTTGCTAAGAACCAAATGATTGAAGAAATAAGGAATATTATTGCATTACTATTAATTAAGATGATGTTATTAATTCTTCCTAATTCTTTATCCTTTGCATCTCCATTAGGAAAGAATGGTTTGACTTTATCATTTAAATAGGTTGTGTATTCTTGATTTAATTGACTTGTTCAAGAGAAGTAGTCAATCTTGTTTCTAATTAGATTTTGAGTAGCTTTAGGAAAACTATTTATTTCTATTTCAGTAAATGTAAAAGATTTATAAACATTGTAATTATGTAATGAATCAAAAAAACCATTTTTGCTTATTAGACCAAATTCTTCATTTAATAAGTTCTCTTCTGGAGATGAAACACTAATACTATTACCAATAGAAGCAACTGAAAAAGCAATTGCTGATGCAATATAAATAATTCCACTTAATGATATAATAATAATATTTTTTTTATTTTTCATTTATTATAACTTTCTGATATTTTTATAGTTAATTAAAATTAAAAAATTAGATATATTTGTCAAAGAAGTCTGATATGCTTCCATATTTTTTTATTGCTTCTTTTGTATAAATAGAAGCAGCAACTTTACCGTCTATTAGAACAATAATTCTATCTGCAATATATTCAACCTCATCAATTTCATGAGAAACAGTTACAATTGTCATATCATTTTCTTTTGCAAATTCTTTCATGAATTTTTTAATTCTGAATTTTATATTAATATCTAGTCCAGCAGCAATTTCATCCATGAATACAACTTTTGGTTTATGCATAACTGCAAGCAATGCATTAATTCTTTGCATTTGTCCGCCAGATAAACCTTGGGCATTTTTATTATAGAATTCATCAATTCCAAATATTTTAATTAAAGATTTTAATTCTTTTTTTGTAAGTTTGCAATCAAAAACTGAAACATAGAAATTAATAATCTTTTTGACAGAAAGACCATTTGGATAAGATGATTTTTGAAATTGAATTCCAATGTTTTCCATTGGTGATTTATTATAATCAAATAGATATTCGATTTTACCACTAGTTGGTTTATTTAAACCAGCAATAGCTTCAACTGTTGTTGTTTTTCCAGAACCATTAGGTCCAACAATAGCTAGGTTTTCACCTTCTCTAATTTCTAAAGAAACACCATCAAGAGCTTTTTTAGAATGAGTACCTTTTCCAAAAATTTGGACTAATGATGTAACTCTAATTAAAGTTTTAGGTCCATTAGTTAGTGGAGTTATTATGTGTTCAAAATCTCTTTTTTCATTTTTATTGTAATTAGCTAAAAAATGATCAAGTCAATTTTCACTATTTTTTTTATCATTTTTTAATATTTCTTTTTTCATAAATTACCTTGTACTTCATTTAAATGTTTTTAAAGATATACCCATAAATATTGCTGATATTACAAATGGCAATATTAAGTTTGCTATTTTATCTGCCATACCAAATATTTCAGTTGTTTCACCTTTAGCTCTATAATCTAGAACACTAAAAACTGAATTTACATCAAATATTGAGCTTGGTATTAAAGATCCTTGGATAATTATATCAGTACCATTAAAACCAGCATTGTTTAAAGAAAGCAGACCATTAAATGACTCGTTCATTAAACCACTAGAGTATCTAAATGGTGATATATATGTTACATATCAAATTGCTTCAATACTTCTAATCATTGATATTGGTAGAACCATTGCTGATAAAAATTGAGATAAAATTAATATTGGAAGTAATATACCTTGTAATATTAATGATGATTTTGCAAATGATACTACTAAGAATCCTATTGAACTACCAACTAAAGAGTTTAAAATTAATCCTCAAATAATACCGCCTCATTGTGCATTTGCAAAATATTCAGATAATGATGGTGCTAATACTATTTCATTAACTGGCCCATTACCTAAGTCAGTTATACCTAAGCCTGAGCTTATTTCTTCTCCAACTGATCAATATTGTGAGAATAATCCCATACTTACTAATGTTGTTAAAATTGTTGAGATTATTATTATTAGAAAGTAATATGATATCATCGCTACTAAAAACATTCATGGTTTAATGTTTGTAACAGCAATTCTCTTTAATAAAACTGAACTCTTAAATTCAAATATTGTAAATGGTAATACAAATAATGATATAACCATTGAAGGCATTGCAATTAAACCGCCAAGAAGTGAAGAGTAACCTAATAGTAATCCTAATATTGCAACAAATATAAGAGGGAAAAGAAATGAAAAAAATGGGTTTATTATCGACTTAAAAAAGTGATTATTAATAAGTGAATATAAAGATTTCATTGACAACATGCTACTAGTGTCTATATTTGAGAAGAATTTTTTCAATTTTATTTCCTTTTGAATAATAATTTATATTCTATTTATATCATAATAATTTATTTATACCATATTTTTTTTAATTTATAATATTTTTTTATTAAATGATTACCTAATATTTTTAATAACTTTTTGTAAATCTTTCGATGCTTTATTTAAAATTAAATCAGTGCCTTTTAGCATATTTTCAATACAATTAATTAGTGATAACAAAAATTCTTCACTACTATATAAAAAATCAAATTCAGGAAAAAAGTATTCATAAAATGAATAAATCACAGTGTAACATAATTCAATTATAGTTGGATCTTGATCAATAATATTTTCTAGTTTATTATTAACTTCATTAAAAAAATCAATCGATTCTATAAATCCTATTTTTTTAAAATCTATTTCATAATTTTTCTTAGTATTATTATTAAAAAAAATAAATTTTTTTTCTAAATCTTTATTTTTTAGATTTTCGAGAATAACTATTTTTTTTGAATTAGATAATTTTTTTGATTCCATTTTTTTAAATAAAATATCAATATTATCTTTTGAAAGTTTATCTCCAAATTTTTTAAAAAAATAAATAATATCAATTTCATTTATTTTGTCATTGTTTTTTTCTAGAAAATCTTCTTTAGATATTTTATCCAAATTTTTCTTATCATTCATATAATTTTTAGTAAATTTTAAATCTAAAAGTTTTTCCTCAAATTTATCATAAAATTCAATTGGTATATATGGAGTTTCTAATTCATCTTCAATAATTTTGATAGCTTTATTTATATCATTAGATTTAATCATTTCTTCAATGTCATTTAAAATTTTTGAATAAAATTTTTCTATGTTATTCATTTCTTGACCTTCTGTCAAATTCATCTAATAAATCTTTATTAATTTTTTTGGTTAAATAACATATGAATTTTTCATCTATTATCTTTGAACATTCTAGTTCTATTATTTTAGAAAGCTTATTACCATAATTGAATTCTTTTTTATGCTCATCAAATTCTTTTTTATCTAGAACTTTAAAATTTCCGTTTTTGTCTATTTTTACATCGATATCAAAATCAATATATTTAATAGCTTCCTCTTCAATTATAAAAGGTGATGATAAATTAATGTAGTATGAAATATTGTCATCATCAACTGTTGCTACAACATTAAACCACTCATCTTTTATAAAAAATCAATATGAATCTTTTAGATTCTTTGAATGAAAGTTTCTTTTAGAAAATTTTTCAGAAGTTATAATGTTTGCATTTTTTAAACATACACATAAATATTCATCATTTTTTTCAATAACCTTAGGGAATTCTCAAGTTCTATATAATCATCCATTTTTTTTATAACCATGGATCATTATTTTTTTACCTATTTTCATATAGCGCCTCAAAAATGATATTTATAATAAAAAACCCATTAGATGGGTTTTTATTTATATGGGGCGATTAACGGGACTCGAACCCGCGAGTGCCTGAATCACAGTCAGGTGCGTTAACCAACTTCGCCATAACCGCCATATACATATAGTATTATACAATTATTATATAAAAGATAAACCTAAATTAATTTTTTATTCGCATAAATAACTAGTTTATTTTTTAATTTTGAATTGACCTGATTTACTATATCTTTTTTTAATTGATTAGAAAATAAATCTAGTTGATCTGGAATTTCAAATGAATTCATTAAATCGGAAAAATTAATACTTATTTTATTAATATTTTTTTTAATTGAAATCTTGTCAAAAAGAAAAGTTGATTGTAAAAAATATTTTTTGTATGGCAAATTATAGTTGTCAAATGTGAATGATTTACTTTCAGATTTATTTTTATCATAAAATGAAATTATTATTTTTTTAAAAAATATGTTTTCATCAATTATTTTATTTCATAATTCTTCAAAAATTATTTTAAAATTTTCTCATATTTCTAGCTCATCATTTAATAAATGACCAAATGTTTTGGAGACACTTATAGATTTAGATTTATTTGAAATAAAATCATTAAAAATACCATTTGAATATTCATACATTTTGATACCCATTATTCCAAACTTTTCTTTTAGTAGATTTATATCTTCAAAATTAGCTAAATCGGAAATTTTATTAATTCCCATTTTCTTCATTTCAGTAGAAGTTTTTTTTCCTATCATATGCATTTTATTAATTTCGTTATTTCATATAACAGATTTAAAATTTTCTTTTGAAATTATCTTTATTCCAAATGGTTTATTAATTGCTGATGCCATTTTTGCAAAGAAAACATTATATGAGACTCCAATTGAAGAAGATAAACCAATATTTTGTTTTATTTTATTTTGTATTCTTGAAGCTAGTTCGTATTCATCATTGTAAATAAGTTTGCTTTTTGAAAAATCAATAAATCATTCATCAATAGATTGTTTAACTAAATTCAATGAAAAAGATTTTAGTAATTCTTCAATTTTTAAGGAATATAAATTATATTTTTCTAAATTAGGATTAATGACTATAATATTGGGATATTTTTTTTTAGCTAAAAATAATGGCATACCTGAATTTATACCCTTTTCTCTTGCTAAATAATTTGCAGATAAGATTATTGATTTTTCAGAATTTTTACAAATAATTAATGGTTCTTTTTTTAAATTTTCTAATTCTTCAACAGAAGCATAAAAAGAATCCATATCTATATAAAATATATTATTATTCATAATTAAACTCCAAATATGATAAGAACTCTTTATTGCCTGATTTGGATCCTTTAATAGGTGATTCAATTATGTCAATAACCTTAATATTTTTATCATTACAAAATATTTTAAATGATTCTAAAATTTTTTCATGCATTTTTGAATCATTTACAAATCCTTTGTATTTTTTTATTTCATTATTTTGTAATTCAAATTGTGGTTTGATTAGAATTATTGCTAAAAATTTATAATTGAATAATTCAATAATTTTTTCAATTATTTTTTTGCATGAAATAAATGAAACATCACAAGTTATATAATTTATTTTTTTATCAAATATTTCTTTATTTGAATTCTTAAAATTTAAATTTTCATAATATTTTATTCTCTTATTATTTTTAAGTTTTTTATCTAATTGATCATGTCCTACTTCAATTCCATAAATAAAATTAGCACCATTATTTAAACAAACTTCAATAAAACCACCTGTTGAAGATCCAATGTCTAATACATTTTTATTTTTTAAATCTATTTTTCAATAATTTATTGCATGATCTAGTTTTATCGCAGCACGCGATACAAATAAAATATTTTCTTTAACCTCTATATTATCATTTTCATCAACAAAAAAACTTGCCTTATTAATGACTTTATCATTAACAGTAATTAAATTATTTAATATTAATTCTTTTGCCTTATTACGGCTATTTGCAATTTTTTTTTCTAATAAAAACAAATCTAATCTAATTTTATTTTTCATAAATTTATTATAAATTTTTATATTAATAATTATTTATTTTTTAAAAAATCATTACCTGCCTTAGTTAATTTTCTGCCCTTGTTATTTTTCTCTATAAAACCTATCTTAAATAAATATGGTTCAATTTTATTCAAAATTGTTTTTTCATTTATATTAAGTATTTGAGATATTGTTTTCAATGAAAATGATTTATTATTTAAAATACTTAAATATTTTATGTCTAACTCATTTATTCCATTTTCATGAATATCTAATTTTAATAAAATTTTATTAATATCAAGATTTGTTTCTTGTTTAAAATCAACTACTCTTTTATAAATTTTTTTTGCAATTCTTGGTGTATATTTTGAATTTTCTGATATTTTAATTATTTCATAATCATTAAGTATTCTTTCTTTATTTTCATAATTCAATATTTCTATTATTTCATCATTTGTATAACTACTTAAATTTATATTTATTCCAAATCTATCTTCAAATGGATCTGATAATTCTCCTAGTAATGTAGTTGCACCAATTAAAGTGAATTTTGGAACATTTAAGCAGGA
Organism: Mycoplasmoidaceae bacterium; assembly: GCA_051653965.1. GTDB lineage: Bacteria > Bacillota_I > Bacilli_A > Mycoplasmatales > Mycoplasmoidaceae > CAMREV01. The sequence continues at coordinate 66,937 of JBOFXG010000002.1, forward strand.
TATTTTTTGATTACCTTCTTTACCAATATTTATGTTTATTTTAAAATTATCCATTAGATTATATAATATTTCAAAACAACTTTTATTTATAGAATGAATTTCATCAATAAACAATATGTCACCTTCTTTTAAAAAATATATTGTATTTAATATATCTATTCTTGTTTTAATTTCAGGACCTTGAATAATTTTTATTGTAGTTTTTAATTCATTAGCAATGCATTTTGCTAAAGTAGTTTTACCCATTCCTGGTTGGCCTGTTATTAAAATATGATCTAAAATTTTTTTATTAACTTTTGATGCTTTAATAAAAATTTTAATATTTTCTTTTACTTCTTTTTTTCCAATAAAGCTTTTAAAATTACTCATGATTTTTTTCTTTTAATAAATTCCTTTTCTCAATAGATATTTTTATTAAATTTTCTATTGAATCTCGAAAATCTAATTCACTAATTATTTTTTTAATTTCTAATTTATCAAAACCTAAATATTTTAAATAGTCATTTAAATCTTTTCTTATGGATAGTTCTTGATTGTTTAATAATTTATTGTTATCTGAAATTTTTTCAATATTTATATTTGATAAGAATAAATCTGTAATTCTTTTAGATATTTTATTATCTATAATAAAAAAATTAATATTGTTTTCTCTAATGTTATTAATTAAATCTTGATAATCTATTTTTAAAATATTCAAAGCATTTTTTGGACCTATTCCATTTATAGATATTATTTTTTCAAATAAATTTTTCTGTTTATAGGTTTCAAATCCAAAAAATTTACTATGTATTGTTGAGTTTAAAAAAGTTTGTTTAGTAAAAATAAAAAGTTTGTATTCTTTATTAATTTCATAATTTTCAAAATTATTTAAATATATTCTATAACCAATATTATTATTTTGTAAAATAATTGAATCCTTCATTTTTTCTTTAACTTGCCCTAAAATATATTCCATATTATCTCCAATATATTTAATATGGATAATAAAAAAATTAATTTACCTTTTTTATTTCTTTAATCAAAAATAAAATTGTTTTTTTATAATTTTTATCTAAGTAGAATTTCTCAGCAGTGTATATCTTATTAATAAATGAGTTATTTTTTATTAAAAATTTATTTGAATACATTAATAATTTTTCTGCATAAAATCTTAATTTAATTTCTTTCTCTACATGTGATTTTGCTTTTATAAGTTCTACTTTTTTATCTATTAACATTTCATAAAATTTTTCATTAAATGATTTTTTATAATTTTTACTTAGCTTATTTTCAAGATCTTCAATAAATTCATAAATACAATCAACTTCATTTGAAATTGAATATGCCAAAATATCATATTCATCTATTGCACCAATTATTTTTGCAATAGAGAATTTATAATTTGAAATCTCTTTAACAAAATATGAAAAATTTGAATATTTATCTTCCAAAGATTTTATTACATAATTTATTGATATTAATCATGTATAAATTAAGTTTATAGTATCATTTAAAAATGAAATATAACTTTCAGCAGTATAGTCATTTTGATTTTTATTGTATTTAATTCTTTTGTATCTATCTAATAGTTTATTTGTAAGAGTATAGATATATTTTATTTTTGAAAATATATCATCATCATCTTTAAAATTTTTATGTATTGAATTAAGAACTATATATATATTATCTTCTTCATTTTTAATTTTTGAAAGTCAATTTAATATTTGATTAGTATGTTCAGAAGAGAATGAATTTGTTTTGATTGTATATTTTAGTTTTGAATCAATATTATGTATAGCTTCAAAACAATCTTTAATATCACTAGCAACATTATCAAAAGAAGAAAACTTTAATTCATTCTTTATATTTTTATATTTGATTTTTAATGCAGAAAGATTTTTTTCAACAACAATATTATCTCTTTGCCTAATTGTTTTAATACCACTAATTATAAGTTTCTCAATTTCATTAATATTAGATTCTATAAATGAAATTATTTTATCAACTTTATATGAAGTTTTAAATAAGCTAATTAAGCTTGAAAATATATTATTAATATTGTTAGTTGTATCAAAAAATATATTTATATCAAAATCCCTTTTTAAATTATTTAATTCTTCGATTTCATCATGAAGTTGCTTAAATTTAATATCTACAAATTCAGTATCATATTTTCTCATTAGATTAGTTTCAAAAAAATGCATAGTATCTTTTAAAATTTCTGTATATTGAATTAAAACATTTGAAATACTTTCATAAAGTGTTTTACTAAGTCTTATTTTTTCATCATGTTCTCTTAATGCAATAAAAATTTCATTTATATCATCATTTATTTTTTTAGAAATTTTTTGAGATTCAAATAAATTAAAATTTATATTTAATTCATTTAAATAAACTAAATTATTTTTTAAAATATTAATCTTATTTTTGTATTCTGTTTGAAATTCAAAAGACATGTTAATTATGGGATTAAAATAACCATCAAATTCGGAGACATTATTTGTTGATTCAATTTTAGTTTTAAAATCTATAGTTTCTAAAAAATTAGAAGCTTTTTTAAATTTCAATTCTCTAACTCTTAGATTTCTTCTTCATAAAAAAATTAAAAATGAAACTAAAAGAAAAAATAAACTAAGTACTATCAATATAATTGAATATAAAAAGTATAAATTCACAAAAACCTCTATTAATATAAATTATAATTTATTTTATAAATTAATTTTAATAGTTTTTTTAGGTGCACTTTTAATGAATTTGAAATTATCAAATAAGTTAAATAAATGGTCAATTGTCTTATCTAATGATTTCACAATCTTATATGTATTCAAAAAGTCTTTATTGTTAATTTTATTTGATTTTAGATTTAACTCCTTCTGAATAAAATCATCATAAATTTTTAAAAAATTATCTTTTAATTCTAAACTTTTTTTATAGTTAATTTCTGCTTGTTTTTGTTTAAGCATCTTGATAACTTCTTGAAAAATATCCAAATAACTTTTTACTAATTTTTCTAGTGATTTCGTAATTTTTATTTGATCAGAATATATATCTAATATTTTATTTGGATATTTAGATAATGCTTCAATATCTTTTACAGAATGAATCATACTTATAATAAATCTTAAATGATTAGCTCTTGGTTGATCTTTTGAAATTATTCAAACACAATCATCTAAAATATCCTTGCTTTTTTTAATAGATTCTTCAGTATAAAAAGCTATTTTTTCTTTAACTTTTTTATCATTTTTCTTTTCTATAATACTAGTTCATAAAAATTTATGCATTTTTAATAAATGCTCTAGATTATCAAAAAATAAATCAGATAATTCTTTTTCAGAAGAAAGAAGTGTATTGTAATTTGTTGGCATATTTTAACCTATCTTTCCATTAATATAGTCTTTTGTTTTTTTCTCAATAGGATTCATAAATATTTTTTTAGTTCTGCCTTTTTCTACAATTTTGCCTTCATAAAAAAATACTGTTTCATTACTTATTCTTTGAGCCTGTGCCATTGAGTGTGTAACAATTATAATTGTATATTTCTTTTTTAACTTTAATATAAGTTCTTCAACTTTAGATGTTGCAATAGGATCTAAAGCTGATGTTGGTTCATCCATTAATAAAACCTTTGGTTCTAATGCAATTGCCCTAGCAATACATAATCTTTGTTGTTGACCACCAGATAAGCTTTCACCTGAATCATATAAATTATTTTTTACTTCATCTCATAAAGCAACATCTTTTAATGATTTTTCTACTAATTCAGTGATTACTTTTTTATCTCTTATTCCATGAGATCTTGGTCCGAAAGCAACATTTTCAAAAATTGAAATTGGAAATGGAGTTGGTTTTTGAAAAACCATACCTATCTCAGTTCTAATTCTAGTAATTTCAGAATTTTTAACTTGAATATTTATTGATTCAAAAAATATATCACCTTCTTGTTTAACACCTTCTATTAGATCATTCATTCTATTTAATGATCTTAAGAAAGTTGACTTTCCACAACCAGATGGACCAATTAATGCTGTTATCTTATTCTTTTTTAGATCTACATTAATATCAAATAATGCTTGTTTAGAACCATTTTTATATCATAAGTTAAAGTTTGAAACTTCAAAAGAATTATCAAAGTTAAAATCTTTTTTAACTTCAGTAATATTTGTATTTTTTTTAGAAAATTTTTTTTTGTCTTTTTTAAACATTTTTATTCCTTTTGAAATAAAACGATATTTTGTAATAATATTCTTTTAGTTCATTCATAATGTTTTTCCAATTTGGTATTATGACATAACCTATTATAATTAATGATAATACTAAAATTATAGTTACAAAAGCTGCTTCATATTGAATATTTTTTGAATCAGGTGTATTTGAAAATATTTGACCATATATTTGTGTAGTTAGTGAAGTGCCAGGTCTGCTTAAAGATATCTTTTTAGAAGATGATAATCCTGCAGTTAAATATAGTGGTGCAGTCTCAGATAAAACTCTTCCTATTGTTAATACAATTGAAGTTATGATGCCATTAAACGCAATTGGTAAAATTAATTTTTTAATAGTCTCAAATTTTGTACTTCCTAAAGCATATGCATTTATTCTTATATTTTTAGGAACATTTGTAAGAGATTGATTAAGAATTCTAGTAAAACTTGGAATTATTACAATAACCATTGTTAAACAACCAGCAATAATTGAGTTACCTGTTGAACCAGTGTTTGTTAATCCTAATGTTTCAATGAAAAATAATAAACCAAACATTCCAAATAAGATTGATGGTGTCGAACCTAAACTATCTATAAAAAATAGAATTACTTTTTTAAATTTACCTTCTCTTGAATATTCATTCAAAAAAATAGCAATAAATAAGCATATAGGGAAAGAAATGAATAGTGTTACAACTATTATTATTAATGTGTTCAAGAAGGATTGCCCAACCTGATTTTGTCCATACAAGAACATTGATGAGCTTGGTGAATTTGTTGCACTAAAACCCTTAACAAAAATGTCTCCAAAGATTCAAAATAAAAATGAAAAACAGATTATTATAGCAAATCATTCTCAAAATATTTTATAGTATGAATAAAAATCTCTAAATTTATGATTATTAATTCTATCTTTTGTGTAATCAATACATTCATTAATATTTTTTCTAGAAAATTTTGATCTAAAGAAAATAGAATCAAATAAATAGACAATTTGATTTGGAATAAACATAAAAATGTTATAAAATTTATTCTCAAATGTTTTCATCTTACCGCTGTTTTGTTTCTTTTTTCTTGAGAAAATAATTACAATTATATTCAATATCATTGCAAATATTAACATTAGTAGACCAAATGCATATAGAAGAGGTCTTGTTTGTTCAGGATTTGCATCAGCAAACATATTTTGAGAAATAAATGCTCCAATAGTTTGACTTGCAGAATTAAAAAGTGCAAAGAAACCATTATCAAACATAGCATCACTTGGGCCTGATTGTAAAATCATTGAAACAGCCATTGATTCACTAATAGATCTACCTAGTGCAACTATTACTGCAATTAATATACCTTTATTAGCTTCTTTCTTATAAACTTTATAGATTGCAGCAGTTTTAGTACTTCCCATTGCAATTGGATTTGTTAATAAGTTTCTATCAATACTTTCAAGTGTATTAATTGTCATTGCAATAATTGTTGGTAGTATCATGAATGAAAGCATTATTGATGCAGTAAATACTGAAAATGTATTTATTCCAAAAATACTTTTAAATAAAACACCTAATGAATTAATTGCAAATAAACCAAAAATAACAGATGGAACGCCAGACAAAACTTCAAATACTATTCTAAGAGTTTTTCTATATTTCTTATGAACTCTAAAAGTTATAAATATTGCTGTTTTTGTACCCAATGGTACAGCAACAATTAATGCAATTAATGAAGTAAGGATAGAGACAGTAAATGGTAATCAAAATGAAAACTTAGCAGAAATATCACCAACAGCTTCTCCAAAATTAATTGTAAATAAAATATTTTCAATACCAAATAATTGAAATCCTTCTACAGCTTTAATTGAAATAAAAATAATTAAACACAAAAATAATATTATTAAAAATAATGAAAATACTATCGATGAATTTTTAAATATAGAATCTTTTCTATTTTTAAATTGTGTTAATTTATCCATTTTTTGCCCCATTGAATCCAAGAACAGAGTCTGGAATTCAAAATTCTTTACTTATAGGATCAGTCATTGTTAATTTTTGAGCCTCTGTTAATTCAATGTAACCAGCTTTATTAATAATTTCTTGCGGAATTGGATTTAAAGTAGGATCTGAAATTATTCATTCAGCAAAATCTTTAATATATTCTTTTGCAGTTAAAATAGAAATCATAATATTAAGAGGTCTATATCAATCATAACCTTTTGTAATCTTATTATCATCAATAGGGATACCACTATAAGTGGCAATTTTAAAACCAGCATTTTCAATTTCTGTTTTATTGTTTATAATAAAACCAGCTGATAAATAGATCATTGAACCTCTTTTATCATCAGCTTTAAAAAAGCTTCAAGCTTGAGAATTAGATTCAGCAGTTTTAAATGTATTTCTACCATATTGGCCATCTTGCAAGGCTTTAGTTATTTTTTCTTGAGTAGCAACATCTGTTATTTCTTCTTTTCATTCTAATTGAGAATCTTTAAAAAATGCATCAGCTGTACCTGATTGTTTTCCTCCACCATCTCTTGCATAAGGAATGATATTTATTTCGCTAGTAGAACCAAGATCAGTAAATGGAACATTGTCAAAACCTGCAAATGCCAAATATATTTTAGCAATTGTAGCTTTAGTTATATCTAATTGAAAATCAGGTTGATTTGATGGGGGTTTATAAACAATTCCCATACCATCTCAAGCAATTGTAACAGTTTTTATTTCTCTTTTTGTTCAATCTTCTGCTTGCGGATCTAAAGGTTTATCAAATATTTTTGGATTTTTAGAAGCCATGCCAATATCTTTTGTACCATTTACTACAACTTGAATTCCTAAACCAGAACCACCAGCTTGAACAACAACATCAGCAGCATCATATTTATTTGCTAATAAAGTCATTAAGGGAGAAACTGCAGAAGAACCAGCAGCATTTATAGTCGGAAAATTATCAGGTATTGATAAATATATTATTGCACCAATAATTGATGCAACTAATAAAGACGAGATTATCACTTTAATTTTTTTCATATCTATACATAAATTATAGAAGTAAAGAAAATAAATATATTAAAATTAAAATAATTTAAATTAAGAAAATTTAATCTAAATTATTGTTCTTTTTTAGATAAGCAATATCCTTTATTTCTAACTGAGTACAAATATTTTTGATTTAGCTTTTTTTTAATAGAAGAAATGAATACTTCTAGACTATTAGAATTCAAGTCATCATAGCCTCATATAGATTTAATAAGAAACTGTTTTGAGACACACTTTTCATTTGCTTTCATTAATTTTCTTATAATTCTGTATTCAATTTTTGTAGTATTTATAATTTCATTATTTAAATAAATAATATTTGAATCCTTATCAACTACAAAATCTCCATATTTTTCTATGTTAGAAAAATATTTTGAATTTAAAATTTCATACATTCCAATTAATGAGTCAATTTTTGCCTTTAAAATTTTTGGTTCTAAAGGAGCACTAATATAATCATTAATCCCTCTTCTATATGCTCTTAATATATTTTCTAAATTAAGCTTATGACCATAAGCAATGATGTTAGTAAATAAATGTTCATTTTTAATATCTTTAATCATTTTTAATGTTAGATCATAATCTTTATCTAGAGATAAAACTATAATGTCATAATAATTAACTTTAATTAATGGAATAGTTTTTTCAATGTCAGAATTATATGTAACTTCATAACCTTCTTCATAAAGTTCCGCCTTTAAAGAAGAAAGTGTTTTTGAATCTTTATACATCATTAATATTTTAGTTTTCATATTTATCTATTCTATCAAATAAAATTTTTGCATTATTAACTTTTACATTATCAATATTATTGAACTTATTTATATCATTTATAAAAAATAAATTTTCTGGAAATGCAAATTGTTTTCATGCTTCCTTTGATTTAGAAACAAGAATTGGGCTAATAAAAAATATTAATATTTTTACACTATTTGATAATAATGATAAGAAATACATTAAATCTTCAATTTTATTTTCTCTAAATAGGTTTCATGGCTTATTAATTTCAATAAATGAATTAATATTGTTTTCAAAAACATTTATTTCTTTAACAATTAAATTAACATCTAAAGTGTTTATTGTTTCTTCTATTTTAGTTAGAAAATCATTAATAATGTTTTCGAATGAAATTAAATCCTTACTATTACTTTTTAAATATTTAGGAATTATTCCATTATTATATTTATTTAGCATTCCAATAGTTCTGTTCACAATATTACCAAAATTATTGCATAAATCTGCATTGTGATTTAGAACTAATAAATCTTCAGAGAATGTGCTATCATTTATCATTGATATTTCTTTCATCAAATAATATCTAATAGAATCTGAACCAAATTTATTTATTAATTCAAATGGATCAATTACATTGCCTATAGATTTAGACATTTTTCCTTGACTTGTAATAATTCATCCATGTGAGATTATTTTTGAAGGTAATCTATAATCAAGCATCTTTAAAATTATTGGTCAATATATACAATGAAATCTTGTAATCTCTTTTGAAAGTAAATGTACTATTTCTGTTTTATCATCATTTCAATATCTATCTACAAAATTATCATTACATATTCATAAACCAGAAATATAATTAAGCAATGCATCAAGTCAAACATATATTTTATGGTTAGGATTTTCTTTTATTTCAATTCCTCAATTCAAATTATTTCTTGAAATCGAAAGATCTCTAAATTCATCATTTAGAAAATTATTTTTTAATTCTGAAACTCTAGAAAAAGGATGAATATATATTTCTTTATTATCTAAAACATCTATGATTCATTTTTTAAATTCTGTTGTTTTTAAAAAATATGATTCTTCAGATCTTGATATTATTTCATGACCATGTTCACAATATTTTTTATTATCTTTTATTAAAATTTTTTTATCAACAATATCTTCTTCACATTGAATACAATATAATGATTCTCAATTGTCTAAATAAATATATTTTTTTGAATAAAGAAGTGAGAATTTTTCTTGCACGAATTTTTTATGTTTTTCATTTGTTGTTCTTATAAAAAAACTTGGTTGTATTTCCAAATCTTTTCAAAGTTTTTCGAATATTATGGAATTTTTATCAACTAATTCTTTACATGAAATATTTTCTTTCTTAGCATTTGTTTCTATTTTTTGACCATGCTCATCCATACCTGTTATAAAAAAAGTATCATAGCCAAGAATTTTTTTATATCTTGAAATAACATCAGCTAAAATTGTTGTGTAAGCATGACCAATATGAGGTCTACCTGATGAATAATATATCGGTGTACTTATATAAAATTTTTTCATACTATATCTCTCCTTTTATTTTATCTCAATATTTTAATATTTTATTTTCAATTGAACTATGTTTTGGTGCAATATAATATTTTTTATTAATAATTTCTTTAGGTAAATAGTTTTGTTTTACCCAACCATTAGGATAATTATGAGGATATAGGTATTTTCCATTATTATTTTTTCTAATATTCTCAGGAATATCATATTTTTTTCCATCATTTAAATCATCTAATGCTTCTGCAATTGCAGTTGATGCTGAATTTGATTTAGGAGATAATGCCATTTCCAATACAATGTATGAAAGAATATATTTTGCTTCAGGCATTCCAACTTCTTTCGAACTAGAAATAGCACTATAAACTCTTGATAATAAGCTGGGATTTGCTAATCCTATATCTTCATAAGAACAAATTAATATTCTTCTTCCAATTGTTTCAATATCTGAAGATTCAAGAAGTCTAGCAAGTCAATAAATAGAAGCATCTGGATCACTACCTCTAATTGATTTTTGTAATGCTGATTTTAAGTCATGAATTTCATTTCCTTCTTTATAAAATATTGAATAATTTCCAAATGGCATATCTAATACTAAATTTTTGTCTATTTTATTTTCTTTATAACTTCTAAATAAAATTTCTAATAAATTTATTGAACTTCTATAGTCACCTAAGTTTTTCTTAACAATTAAATCTAATGCTTCAGATGTAATATTTATTGAATTTTTTTTAGCAATATTTTCTAAACCTTTTTTTATATCATCTTCTTTTAAAGAATTAAGTTCAATTAATTTACATCTGCTTCTTATTGCAGGATTAATTGAAAAATATGGATTTTCAGTTGTTGTACCAAAAAGAATCAAATTTCCTTTTTCAAGAAAGCTTAATAAGATGTCTTGTTTATCTCTATTCATTCGATGAATTTCATCTATGATTACTACATAATTACTAGAAGAAATTTTAGATATTTCAATTATTTCTTCTAGTACATTTTTCTTATCAAAAGCTGCATTAAAAATTTTATATGGTAACTTCATAGTTTTACATATAGAAATAGCAAGAGATGTTTTTCCAACTCCTGGTTGGCCATGAAAAATAATTGAAAAAACAAAATTATTATTTATCATATTAGTAATAATTTTGTTTTTACCAATTATATGTTCTTGACCAATGATTTCATCAATATTAGTTGGCCTTTCAGAAAAAGATATAAGACTTTTCATTATTTAACCTTTTTTTCCATATATAAATCATATAAGGAATTTGCTTTAATATTATATTTATATGCAACCATTTTGCACGCTTCTTTTGTTTTAGTTCCTTTTTTTTCTAATTTAATTATCTCGAATAATAGAGAGTTAATGTCTTCATTAATTTCCAATTCATTTTGAAAAACTATTACAAATTCTCCTCTTAAATCTATTTGTGAAATAATTTCCGAGATTTTTCCTGAATATTTAGTTTCATTTTTTTTAGTAAGTTCTTTGCAAACATTTATTTGAATATCCCCAAAAACATGTTTAATGTCATCTAGTGTTTCTAATAAATTATGAACAGATTCAAATAAAACTAATGTTGAATTTATTTTTTTTAATTTAAAAAGTTCTTGAATTCTTTTTTGTTTTTTTTTATTTAAAAAACCATTAAAATAAAAATTATTAAGCGGATAATCAGATAGTAAAAGAGCATGCATAATTGAACATGATCCATTTATTATTATTGGTGTAATATTATTACTATTTAAATACTTTTTCATTATATAGCCAGGATCACTTATCATAGGATATCCTGCATCACTCATTAATACACAATTTTCTTTTTCAAGATATTTTAAAATTTTATCAATTTGACTTGATTCAGAAAATTCATTACAAATTATAAATTTTTTATCTATTATAGGAATGTTTAAATTATTCAAAAGTTTCTTAGTAACTCTTGTATCTTCACATAAGAAAATTTTGGAAGAAGAAATTGCTTCTTTTGCTCTATTATTAATTTCATTAATATTACCAATTGGTGTAGCTATAATATAAAAATTATTCATTTCAATCCTTATTTTTTAAGTTTTCATAACTTATATTAATAATATTAAGTATATTAAATAATTGTTTGTGATTGTAATAAGGTATTTCTAATTTATTGCAAAGTTCTAGTCTTTTTTCTTTTGTATTTAAATCCAATGAAAGATATTCTTCTCAACTTATTTTTGGTTTTTCTTCTAATGGATAAAAAAAATTATTCAATGCTTTTTTTATTGAATCATCTTTTGCTTCTGCAATACCTTTTTTTTCACTTTTTGAATCAATATCATCAATAGTAATAAATGCATGTTTTAAATTAGGAATTTCTTTTATCAAAATATCTCTAATTTTTTTTCCAACTCTATCTGGATCTAAAAAACAAATTATACCTCTTGTATCATTAATTTTTTTTATTAAATTAATTTTTTGTTTAGTAATATCATAACCATTAGTTTCAAATGTTTCAATATTGGGAAAAATTTTCTTGATTTTTTTACTATCATTTTTCCCTTCAACTAATATCACTTCTTTAATAATTTTCATTATTCTATATATTTATTTCAATATTTATTATATAGTTTTGAAATAGACCCACCCTTAATTTGTGAATTAATAACGTCAGCATAAAATCCGCTTAAATGAACTATTTCAATTTTAGGGTTTTTTATTTTTAAATTTTCTTGAATTGTATCAGCGATGTACATTTTTTTAAGTTTTTTTAATCTTAATAATTCTTCAAATTTACTTATAGCATTATCAGAAAAAACACCATGTGTACACATAACACTTACAGATTTGGCCTTCTTACTTAATAAAAGATCTACTGCTTGAATGACAGTATTTCCTGTATCAATCATATCATCAACTAAAATACAATCTTTGTCTTTAACATTACCTAATAAATCAAAAACTTCTACTTTATTTGGTTCTGGTCTTCTTTTATCAATAATTGCCAAAGATACATTTAATCTTGATGCAATTGTTCTTGCTCTTTTTACACCACCATAGTCAGGAGAAACAATACATAAATTATTTTTATGGTTATCTTTTAAAACATTACCTAAAATTATTCCAGATGCTTTTAAAGTATCAACTGGAATATCAAAGAATCCTTGTATTTGCTCAGAATGTATATCCATTAAAATAATTTTGTTAGCACCTGCATTTTCAATTAAATTAGCAACAAGTTTAGCAGTTATTGGTTCTCTACCTTTTGACTTTCTATCTTGCCTTGCATATCCAAAATATGGAATAATAACAGTTATTGAATTAGCTGATGCTCTTTTCATTGCATCTATTGCTATAAGTAATTCCATTAAGTTGTCATTTACAGGGTGAGAGGTTGATTGTATTACAAATACATCTTTACTCCTAACAGTTTCCCTTGGTTTTACTAAAATTTCACCATCTGAAAATTTAAATGTATCAATTTCACCCTCTTTAATTTTTAATTTTTGGGAAATTTCTTTTGACATTTTTTTTGAATTTGATAATCCATATAATGCAACGCTTGTGAACATACTTATCCTTAACAATAAATGAATTTTTTTATTTAGAAATCTTTATCATCAAAACTTACAAATTTACTTGTAGGTGCGCTTGATTTTTTAGAAAATATTTTTCATTTAGATTTTGGTTTTCTACTTTCATAAGATTTAGATTCAAAATTACTAATGTCTTCCTTTTTAGTAGGAACAATAATACCTAAATCATTATCATCATTAAAAGATGGTTCTTTTTTAAAAATATCATTATCTAATAATTCTTCAGTTTTGCTAAATAATTGTGTTTTTGAAGAAATTTTATTTATATCACCACTATTATCAATTATTTTACCTAACTCAAACTTACCAGCTAGTAAAATATTAATTTCAGCATTTTCATATTTATCACTAAAAGAAATTCCATTAACTATGTTTAAGTCATTTGTTTGAACTATTTCTTTTGTTGCAGATCTTGCATTTTCTAAAATACTACTTGGAACATTTTCATTAATTTTAAAGTTAAAAATTGCATTTTGTGAATCAATAATATCAATATCTGTATAACCTTTTTCAATTTTATCTTCAATTGCTTCTTTAATTGAATCTTTTGTGTAATCAGAAATTTCAACTTTAACAAATAAGAATCCATTTTGATTTTTAAAGAAGTTTCTAATATCAGCAAAGTCAATATTAACATCTGCAGCATTTGTAATAATGTTAATAAATTCGTCAATAATTACTCTAATGTATTCATTTGCATCTTCATATGCTTTTTTAATTGATGTTCTTTCTCTATTATCAGAACTAATAATTCTATCATTACTTACAGTTGAAAATCCACTACATATATATGAAAGTTTATCTAAACCAGATAATGCATTAGAATAAGTTTTATTACCTTCTGCACCAATTGATGGTAAGTTGAATAAACCAATTGTTAATATGCCTAAATCCTTAGCAATTTGAGCAATTACAGGAGTAGCACCAGTACCTGTACCTTTTCCTAGTCCTGAAACTAAAATAAGAATATCTGTGCCATCAAGTATTTCCTTAATTGATTCAGAGTCACCTTCAGCAGCTCTTTTACCCATTTCTGGATCACCACCTGAACCATTTCCTTTTAATTCATCAGAACCCATTAATAAAAGTGATCCAGCTAATTCAGGAATATTTTTTAAAGCAATATAATCAGTATTAATAGCTTTAATTTCAACAAAACTTGGTCAAGTTCTAGAATTATATACATACTTGATTATGTTGTTTCCAGCACCGCCAATACCTATAATTTTAACTTTGAAGCTTTTATTGAATATTTTTCCATCACCCATTGTTTGAATTAAAGCATCACTAGGAATATCAAGAATTTTTCCAATATTTTTAGTTATAGTGATTTTTTGATTGCTTTCTCTTGGATTTTCATGTCTTTTATCATCAACATCATCATGTCTTTTGTCATCAAAATCATCATATCTTTTGTTAGGCTCTTCTCTTCTGCTATAATTTTCATCTTTATCAACGCTAATTACATTTGAATTTTGAAAATCACTTTCAGATACTGAATAATCAGAACGAAACTCCTCTCTTTGCTCTACTTTTTTTTCTTGAAAGCTACTATTTTGAATAGAAGGACGAGCATAAGAATTATTATTTACCACATTTTTAATTGGAATTATTTCTAAATCATCTGTGTTATTTAATATTTTATCAAGATTTTTGTTACTCATGAGTTGACTCCGATATTACACTATTATTCCTAAATTATATAATAATATAAGTAATTCTATCAATATATTTTTATTATTATTTTTTTAACATATTTTGTTTATGAACGTAAAATAATGAATAAATTAAAGTGATATATTTAGGTTCTTGAAAAACCATTATTTTAATATTTTTATTGCTAAATTGTACATTTGACATATTTAAATATAAAACGTCTATTTTTTGATTTAGTTTTGTTTGTATATAATGTAATCAATTTTCAAGAATATTAGTAGCTGAAAGAATGTAAATTTCATCAATTTCCTCACCTTTTTTAGCTAAATCATTGTAAAAATTATTAATCTCGTTTGTTAAATTAATTAATCAATCCATAATAAGGATATTTATATCACCATATTTGAAAGAATCGTATTGCCCTATTTTTTCAGAAATAGATATTGCAAATGGTACTGATTGTTTGTGATAAATAGAAACATTCTTGTAAATCTTAAGAATTTTTATGGCATCTTGTTCATTAACATTAGTTTTTGACTGAATTTCATGAGTTAAATTTTTAAGTCCAAAATTAATTACTTCTTTTTTTGTTAAAGATAAATTTTTGTAGTAAAAGAAATTAGACTTATCATGTCCAATATTTATAAATGCTTTTTTATTTCTAAGGTTATTTTCAAAAGCTTCAGGAACAATCATAGAATCAACTACTATATCAGATATTTTAATTTTTAATTTATCAAAAATTTTTATAAATGGTTCTATATATATTTTTTTAGTAATATAGTATTGAGTTTTAAAAACTAGACTACTTCCTTCAATATCAAATGGTATATCATGATAATGATTTCCATCCAATTCTCAAATATATGTCTTTTTACCTAATAAATAATTTTCTTTAAGCTGAAGCGATGATAAAGATAAATTAGAAGAAATTTTGTTTCACTTATTAAGTGTTAGTGGCTTTGTTATTTTGTATTCAGGAGATGTTGAAGATATAGTGTCTACATTTTTAGTAGGTAAATTTAAAATAATTTTATTAGGTGTGACCCCGATATAATTAGTTATTTTTTTTATTTTATTTGAAATTGCTTTTTCAAAAAGTTCAGGATTTTTTAATTGAGAATCAACTATCATTTCATTACTTAGAAACTTATCAATGTGCATAGCTCTTAAATTATTATTATCATCAATAGATGCAACAAGCATTTTTGTTTCATAGTTACCACAAACAATTATTAAGTAAATATCCATAAAAAATTAACACCTTTCTATGCATCTAATTCTTGCACTTTTAGATCTAGTATTTAAATCAAAGTCATCTCTAATATTTTTCTTGTTTATTATATTGAAGTTTTTTAAATTATCTTTAATTGGAACTTCTTTTGGAAATAAATTTTTTGATTTTTCAGCAAAGATATCCTTAACAATTTTATCTTCTAATGAATTAAATGTTATTACAACTATTCTTCCACCTTTGTTAAGTATTGATGCAGCTGAGTTTAATGACATAATTATTTCATTAACTTCATTATTAACTTCAATCCTTATTGCTTGAAAGTATTTTTTTTCAGGATATTTTTTACTATAGAGAATTTTTTTATTAATGCTTTCTCTTATTATTTTAACCAAATCATTTGCAAAAAAATCATTATTTAAATTATTCTCTCTGAATTCAATTATTCTTCTACAAATTCTTATTGGGTTTCTATCATTTGCATAATTTCTAAACATATGAAAAAGTTCATCATATGAATAATTTTTTAAAATAAAATTAGCATTTTTTTCTTGTGATTGATCCATTCTCATATCTAAAATATTATTGCCTAAATAACTAAATCCTCTTTCATTATTATCTACTTGAGGGCTAGAAATACCTAAGTCATATATTATCCCATCAACTTTTTCAATACCTATCTCTTTTAGTTGATTTACTATTTCAGAAAAATTAGATTTTATGATAAAACAATTTTCATATTTATTATTTTTTTTAAAAAAATCAATTGCTTCATTATCTCTATCAAAAGCAATTATTTTACCAATTTTAGAAAGCATATTAGCAATTTTAAATGTATGTCCACCTCTTCCAAAAGTGCAATCAATATATATTCCATCTTTCTTTATATTTAAAGAATCAATTGATTCATCTAATAGAACTGGTATGTGTAATTTTCTATTCATATTTAATTATTTTTTTACTTTGCTTGGTGAATTCATCATTAAATCTGTTCCTGAAGAACTTTTTGGGAATGCAATTACATCTCTAATTGATTTGGATTTTGTAATGATCATTAATAATCTATCTAAACCAATTGCAATTCCACCATGTGGAGGAACTCCATATTCAAAAGCATCTATTAAGAAGCCAAATTCTTTTTTATAAATTTCTTCATTTATTTTTAAAACTTCAAATACTTTCTTTTGGATTTTATTTTTAGTAATTCTAATAGACCCGCCGCCTATCTCAAAACCATTTAATATAATGTCATAAGATCTTGCTCTAGAATTATGAAAATCTTCAATTGATTTGTCTGAATCTGCTTCAGTTGGTGAAGTAAATGGGTGATGTACTGAAACATATCTATTTTCTTCTTTTGAAAATTCAAATAATGGTCAATTAATAATTCAAGCAAAATTAAATTTTTCTTTTGGTGAAATATTTAAAATATCAATTGTTGCATTTCTTATAGCTCCAAGTATTTTATTAGAAACAAATCCATCATTAAAATCAAAAAATATTGTTCCTAATTTAAATTTATTTTCATCAAATATTTGTGTAATTATTCTATCATCAATTTTTCCCATTAAAGAACCACCAATAATTTCTTTATCATAAACACATGATATTAAGCTTTTTGCTCCATTATCTTTTGCAAATTTTTCTATTTTTTTTAGATCTGTATTATTAATCAAAAAATCATTTACAATTATTGCTTTAAATACTTTACCTTTTGAAATTAATTCACTAAAAATAGTATCTTTTTCAAAATATTTTGTACAATTAAAAATTTCATAGCCATAACCTAAATTTGGTTTATCATTTCCATATAATTCAATTGCATCATCAAAGTCCATTCTTATAAATGGCACTTTTAAATCAAATCCTAATGTTTTTAAAAATACATCTTTAAGTAAACTCTCAATAAAATTAAAAATATATTCTTCATTTACTAAAGAAAATTCTATATCTAATTGAGTAAATTCAGGTTGTCTATCTAATCTAAGATTTTCATTTCTGAAACATTTTGCAATTTGAAAATATTTCATAAAGCCAGAAATCATTAATAACTGTTTATAAATTTGAGGGGATTGTGCTAATGAAAAGAAAAGATTATCTTTTAAAGGCACCATATAACCATTTGCTCCTTCAACTGTTGGTTTAGTTAAAATAGGTGTTTCAATTTCAATCATTTCTTTTCTATGCATATATTCTCTAATATTTTGAATTAGATTAGATCTTAGGATAATATTTTTCTGCATATTAGGTCTTCTTAGGTCTAAATATCTATGTTTTAATCTTATTTCTTCAAGTCCATCTGTATCGTCTTGAATTAAGAATGGTATTTTTTTTGATAATGAAATAACTTTAAATTTTTCTAAAACAATTTCCACATGTCCTGAAGGAATTTCATTATTGATTGATTTTCTATTTTGTAATGTGCCCTTAATTGAAACAAATGATTCTTTAGGAGTAGAATATATTTCATCATAATATTTGTTTTTTTCATCTACAAATATTTGAACAAAACCAGATATATCATATACATCTAAAAATATAATAGAGCCCAATTTTCTAGTCTTTTTTATTCAACCAAAAATTACTATTGACATATTAATATTTTCATTATTTGTGCATAATTCAATAATAGATTTCATTTTTCCTCCTAATTATTTTTTAGTTTTTTAATTAAACTATTCAATTTAATTTTTTCTTCTTTTTGTGTGTTTTGATTTTTAATTATAATTTCATAATTTTCTTTTTCTTTATCGCCATAAATTAAAATAATATCAGGATTATATTTTTCAGATATTTTAAAGTGCTGCTTCAATTTATTTGTATCATATGATGTGATAACATTAATTCCATTTTCTCTCATATTATTTATAATATTAAATGAATCAAAATCATTTTTTGTTAAGTTTGCAAAATAAATCAAATTTTTTCTTTTGTAATCATCCAATGAATTTAATTCTGCAATACTTATTGTCCTTTCCATTCCAAGGGCAAAACCAAAACATGGATAGTCATCTTCACCTATTTCTGAAAAAATTTTTTCATATTTTCCGCCACCAATTATGGTAACATTTTTTTCATTTGAAACTATTTCAAAAACAATACCAGTGTAATAATCTAAACCTCTAACAAGAGTATTATCCCATTCAAATTTAACGCTATTTTTATCCATAATATTTTTGAATAATTCAATATATTCTTTTTCTTCCTTAGTTAAAAAATTAGATATTGTTGGAGCATTTTTTACTACTTTTTTTTTTGAATCAATTTTATCATCTAATATCCTTAGTGGATTTTTTTCAATTCTATTTTGAGATTCTTGAGTTAATAAGTCAATATTTTTTTTAAAATATTTTTTTAATTCAATATTTCATTTTTTTCTTGTTTCTTTATTTCCAATGTAATTCAATTTTAAAATTGTGTTTTTTATATTTAGTTTTTCTACAATTGTTTTTGCTAATAAAATTATTTCAATTTCATCATATATGCTTTCAAGAGAAATACATTCAATTCCATATTGATAAAATTGTCTTTGTCTTCCACTTTGAGGCCTTTCATATCTGAACATAGGACCTATATAAAAATATTTTAAAGGATGTTTTTCCTTATGTAAAATTTTTTCTTCAACAACAAATCTAGCAATTGATGCCGTACCTTCTGGTCTTAGAGTTATTTCTCTATTTCCTTTATCAGTAAAAGTGTACATTTCATTTACAATCATGTCTGAAGTATCATCATCATTTCTACAAAAAAGTTCTTTGCTTTCAAAAATTGGTGTTTCTACTCTTGAGTATCCATAGCTTCAAGAAACATCTTCTAAAAATCTACAAAAATTAAAGAAAAATTCTGAAAAATTACCAGATATATCAATAGTTCCTCTTGGTTTTTTTATCATTTTTTACCTCTTATTTTTTTTGTTTAATAGATTCAATAAATTTTTCAAAAATAGGATGAATTTTATTTGGTCTTGAAATAAATTCTGGATGGAATTGAACCCCAATATAGAAAGGATGGTCTTTATATTCAACTATTTCAACAATATTATCATTTTTTGAAAAACCTGAAAAAATCATTCCACTTTTTTCAAAATCAGATATTTTTTCATTATTAAAAATATATCTATGTCTATGTCTTTCTTCAATATTTTTTTTGTTGTATATTTTACTAGCTAAAGTATTATCAACAATTGTTATTTCCTTATTACCAAGTCTTAATGTTCCACCAAAATTTTTATTAGTAGATGGCTTCTCATTAAATACCATATAGTTAGATTTTTTATCGAATTCTTCTGAGTTGGCATCTTTTTGTTTTAAAACATTGATAGCTATATCTAGACATGCTGCTTGCATACCTAAACATATTCCAAGTAGTGGAATTTTTTTTTCTCTGCAATATTGCGCAACAAGAATTTTTTCTTTCATTCCTCTTTCTCCAAAACCACCAGGAATTAATATCCCATCATATGTAAAAATTTTTTTTTCAACATTTTCTTTTGTTATTTTAGTAATATCAATTAAATCAATTTCAAGATCAACTCCAACTTTATATGAAGAAAGTTTTAATGATTCAATTATTGACATATATGCATCAATTAAACATGAATATTTTCCAGTTATTGCAATTTTAGATTTGTATTTTTTTTCATTAAAAACAGTTTCTAAGAATTTGCTTCATTTAGTTAAAGAACCTTTTTTAAAATTTTTTATTTCAAAATATTTTGAAATAGATTTTATGATTCCTTGTTCATATAACATTTTAGGAATTGAATATATTGATTTGCAATCTTTTGAAACAAAAATATTATCTTTATCAATATGACATGTTCAAGATAATTTTTGAATAATACTATCATCTAAATCTTTATCAGATCTCATTATTAAAATATTTGGAGTTATCCCCAAGTTTCTTAATGATTTCACTGAATGCTGAGTTGGTTTAGTTTTTAGTTCATCATTTGCACTAATTTTTAAAATTGGAGAGCAATGTAAAAATAATATATTTTTTCTGCCATAGTTGCTAGAAAAAATTCTTAATGCTTCAATGAATGGTAATGATTCTATGTCGCCAATTGTTCCACCAATTTCAATTATTAAAAAATCAGGTTTATGATTTTTAATTAAATTAGTTATTCTTTCCTGAATTTTTAAAACAACATGTGGTACAACTTGAACAGTTTTTCCTTCATATTTTCCATTTCTTTCATTTGTGATAACTTCATAATATATCGAACCAGCTGTAACTGAAGAAAATTTAGATAAATCTCTATCAATAAATCTTTCATAATTTCCTAAGTCAAGATCTGTTTCAGCTCCATCTTTTGTTACAAAAACTTCCCCATGTTGATAGGGAGACATTGTTCCTGGATCCACATTTAAATATGGATCAAGTTTTTGAATGCTAACATTATAATTGAATTCAGTTAAAATTCTACCAATTGATGAAGCAATGATTCCCTTGCCAAGTGAAGAATAAACACCGCCAGTAACAACAATTATCTTGGTTTTCATAAAATTTTGTCTTTCTAAATATTTTTATTATATATTTTTATTAATAAAAAAAATCATTTTATGAATGAATTTTTTTTACAATTGGTTTATATTTTTTATTCATGAAAATTTCATTATATATTTCATCATATTCGCTTACTAATCTGATATCTACTTTTTTCAATACTTCTTTTGGAATATCATCAATATATCTTTCATCATCTTTAGGAATAAATATTTTTATTACACCACCTCTTACAGCAGAAATAGTTTTTTCTTTAACTCCACCAATGATTAATACTTTACCTCTTAATGTAATTTCACCAGTCATAGAAATATTTGTTGGAACGGGTCTATTTGTTAAAGATGAGATTATTGCAGTGGTAAGAGTTACTCCTGCAGAAGGACCATCTTTAGGAACTCCACCAGTTGGAACATGAATATGTATATCATTTTTTTCAAAAACTACTGGATCTATGCCATATTTCTCAGCATTTGATTTAACATATGCTAGTGCAACCTCAGCAGATTCTTTCATAGTTTCTTTTAAGTTACCTGTGATGTTGATTTTGCCCTTACCCCCATAGAAAGTAACTTCTATTGGTAATAAATCTCCACCATAACTTGTATAAGCCATACCATTAACAATTCCAGCTATTACATTGTCATCTTTTGCAGTATAATCAAAAATTTCTTTCTTTAAATAAAACTTAACCCTGTCTTCAGTTATGTAATCTTTACTAATTTTATTTTTTATTTTTGATACTAAGAATTTTCTTGAAATTTCTCTTATTTTTCTTTCAATTTCCCTAACACCAGCTTCTCTAGTATATCTTTTAAGTATATAGTTTATACCTTCTTTGCTAAAACTTAAATTATCATTTTTAAGTTCTGATTCTTCTAATATTTTTGGTATCAAATGTTTTTCACAGATTGACAATTTTTCATTATCAGTATATGAATCTAATCTTATTATTTCTAATCTATCTCTTAAAGGTTCTGGGATATTTTCTTCATAGTTTGCAGTGGCAAGGAATAAAACATTTGATAGATCATATTCTTCTTCAATATAGTTATCACTAAATCTAGAATTTTGCTCAATATCTAAAATATCAAGTAATGTTGAAGATGGGTCCCCTCTTTGATCACTACTTAATTTATCAATTTCATCAAGTAAAAATAATGGATTGATAACTCCAGCTTTTTTCATTTCTTTAATTATTCTACCAGGCATTGAACCAATATATGTTTTTCTATGACCTTTAATTTCGGCTTCGTCTCTCATTCCACCAAGTGAAACTTTTACAAACTTTTTATTCAAAGCTTCTGCAATAGATTTTGCTAATGATGTTTTACCAACACCAGGCGGGCCGACTAAACAAATTATAGAACCTTTTGATTTAGAAGAGTTCATTCTGATTGCAAGATACTCAATTACTCTTTCTTTTACTTTTTCAAGTCCATAATGATTTTTTTCAAGAACTTTTTCAACTTTTACTATATCTTTTACATCTTCAGTTTTTTGTCATCAAGGCAAATCAATAATTCAATCAATATATGTTTTAATTAATGATGTTTCATTTGAATTAGATGAAACTTCCATTCTGCTTGTTTCAGCAAGAAGTCTATTTTTGATGTGTTGAGGATAAGGATTATTTTTAATTTTTTCTCTTAATTTATCAGCATCATCTTCTTTTGAAGTAATGTCACCTAATTCTTCTTTAATAGTTCTTATTCTTTCTCTTAGATAAAACTCTTTTTGTTGTTTTGAAAGATTTTTATTTATTTTTTTAGAAATCTCAGCTTCAATTTTTTGAGAGTCAGATTCAGGAATGGATTGTGCTAAAAATTTATTTAATCTTTCATTTGGATTTAATAATTCTAATAATTCTTGTTTTTCAGTAAAAGTACTAGAAATTAGAGAACAAATGAAATCAATTGATTCACTTGAAACTGTATCTTTTGTAAATTTTTTTTGAACTTCCTTAAAATTAATATTTTTACTTTTTACTAAATCATCTTTGAAATCTTCAAATAAATTTAAAACAATTTTTTTGTTTTCTTCAGTTAATTTAATTCTTGTATCATAAGGAACGTAATGAACAACATCATATCCATCTTTTGATTCAATTTTCTTTAACTGAATTCTAGAAATGCTTGATAAAGATATTTTTAAATTATCTTTATCTTCCATTTTGTCTATTGATACTTTACATAATGTTCCTATATCATAAATATCAGAATTTTTCGGTGTGTCTAAACTTGGATCTTTTTGAGAAATGATTACAATCATTCCATTATTATTAGCAATAGCTTTTTTTACAGCTTTGACAGATTTTGGTCTACCTACTTCTACTTTTTCAACAACTCCAGGAAATAAAATAATTCCTCTAGTTATTAAAAGCGATAAAACTCTTTTATCAGAAGTAGTTTTCTTTTGCGAAGATTCTTTTTTGTTATCTTTTTCAATTGGATTTTTTATATTTTTTTTGCTCATATTATTTATTTCAAACTTTCTTTTTTATTTTACTTAGTTGCATTCTCAATTAAGAAATTTATTGTTTTGTTAAAAATTAATTTCTCTTTTAAAATTTCAATAGTTTGCTCTGGTAGATTTTTTAAATCTTCTAATTTCATACCTTCACTTTTAGAAATATCTTCTAAGTATGAATTGAATTCTTTGTCAGAAACAGTTATATTTTCTTTTTCAGATATTTCAATGATTGCATATTTAATTTTAACATTATCAATTGCTTGTTTTTGAATATCATTATAAAAAGTTTTTTTATCTTGCTTTGTAAGCATTAAGAAAGTGTCAATATCAATTTTTGAAGATGAAAGCATTTTTTTATATTCTGATTCAATTGTTTTAACTTCTTGTTCTACAGAAAAAGTATCTTGGTGACTCAATTCACTAATATCAGCAAGCTCTTTAAAAAGTTTAACTCTTAATTCTTTTTCTTGATTTTCTTCTTTTGTTTTTTCTAAATTGTTTTTTAAAAAAAGTTCAAATTCTTTTGTAGTTTCTACATTTTTTATTTTTAATGATTTTACAAAATCATCATCATATTTTGTAACTTTTTTATGCTTAATATCATTTATTTTAACATTGAAGTAAACATCTTTTCCTGCTACCTTTTTTTCATGATAATTTTCAGGAAATTTTAAATCTAATCTTTTTTCTTCTCCTAATTTGATTCCAATCATTTTTTCTTCAAAGCCGGGGATGAATTGATTAGAACCAATTTCTAATTCAAAATTTTTACTAGATCCATTTTCCATTTTTTCATTTTCAATGAATCCTTCAAAATCAAAAATTACAAAATCATTTTTTTCAATTTTTTTGTTTTCTTTAGTTACTAATTCAGAGTTTCTATTCAAATATTTTTGTTTTTCTTCATCAATTTCTTTATCAGTAACTTTTTTATTAATTTTAAAAGATATTTTTTTGTAATCTCCAATTTTTACTGTTGGAATTTTTTTAAATAAAAATGATAATGAAAGTTTCTTATCATCAACATTATCTACATTAAGTGTAGGTTGTTCATTTAATAGAGAATCTTCTAATTCAAGAAATTGTTTTTCTTCAATTAAAAATTTATTAATGTTTTTAACTTGCATATTTACAGCTTTTTCAATTATTTCACCTTTGTGAACGAAACCTTTTGCTTTTTCAGTATGAGCTGGTGTACCTGGCCTAAAACCACCAGGAATTTTTAAATTTTTTGCTAAATTTTTAAAAGCTTTTTCTTGCATTTTACTTCATTCAGGATTTTCTATATCAATTAAAAAAGAAATTTCTTTTTCATTGTTATTTACTTTAACTATTTTCATTTTACAAACCTCTATCTTATAAAGAATTATAAATTAAAATAAATAAAATTATTTAATTATTAATTTAAATTTTGCCAAATATTTGATATATTTGTTTGAATAAGGAATTAATTCAACTTTTACACTTATTTTATCATTTGATATTAACTTAAAAAATAAATTTGATGATAATTGATCAAATGAATATTTTATATTTTCCGAACTATTTACTATTTCTTTTATTAAATTAGGTAAATTTTTTTTAATTAATGATCTATCAAAATATTTTGAATATCCATTTACTGAATTTTCAATTTTTATTAATGAATTTATATTTTCATTTTCTAAAACTTCTTTTTCAAATGAAACATTTCTAATTTCTAAATTATTATTTTCTAAAGAATTGTCTTTTGCATCTGGATTTATTATAAATGATATGAATACTGAAAGAGTTGTTATAAAAATAATTGAACTTAGTGATGCAATAATAGCTTTTCTTTTATTAAATTTTTTCATAATCATCTATAACACTTTTTTCTTCTTCATATTTTACTCATGAGGAGTCATTTATATTAAAATTATTTCTCAAAGATATGAAGTAATTTTTTCCAAGAACATTTAAATTAAAACTAACTATATAATACCCATATGTTTTAAAAGGAAAAATAATTCCTAAATTATCATCTATTTTTTCAAATTCATTTAAACCAAAATTATATAGATATCCATAATTTAAAAACATATTGTAAATATTATTAATTACAGATGATTCAAATTGATTTATTGATAGTTTTTTAGTACCATTATTTTCATAATTGAATTCTATTTCGAACTTATTAATTGAAACATTTATATTTTTTGTTTTGATAGAGAAAAGCTTATAAAATCTTTCCTCATCAAAATAATTTGGTAATAAAAAATCTATTGGTATTGTTTCATTTTTTTTGTAACCATTTGAATCAAAATGATTAGCAACAGGTATATTATATCTTCCAGATGATTCAACTATAAGTGTATTTGAATATTCAAAAAATGTTTCTATATTTTTGGATCTAACTTCATAAAAAAATTGATTAAGATTTTCATCAGTTGATACAAAACCATATTTATTCAGTATTTCAATATCAATATCGAAATCAAAATTTATTTTTATATTCTCTTTTAAAATACTTCTATTAAAATATGTATTTTCCGAAATATCAAGTTCTAATGTAGCACGATATTTTTTTGCAATTTCTTTTGGATAGTTGCCTATATTTTCTGTTAATTCTTCTATAACTTCATAAATGATAATATTTCTAACTTCTTGACCTGGAAAACTAATATTCATCAGGAATGTACCTATTGGCAATTTACTTTTAGAAATCACATTTATTTCAAATTCAAAAAATAATTTGGTGTCATTGTAATTTATTTTTGATTTTATATATGTTATATCAAAAAATTTTTTAATTCAATTATTCTCATTTTTAGAATCTAGTTTTTCTAAATAGTAATCTGTATTTATTTCATTTGTGTAAACTTGACTATTTATCATATTCAAAAATCCATAAAATTACTAGATGCTTTTCTTAGTTTTCAATAGTATGTTGAAATTGAATAGTTTAATTCTTCTTTTTCTTTTTTTTCAATGAAAATATTTTTTAGGATTCAACTATCTTCTTTATCTAATTCTTTTAGTATATTATCAATAAAAGAAATATAATTGTTGTATTCTTCTAATTCTTTTATTGTTATTCTTTCTTCTGATTTATTTATGTAGTCAAAGTTTTCTACCATTAATTTATTTCTTCTATATAGATAGAAAACACTTCTAACCTCTTTTATTATATTATTTGTCATTTATTTCCTCCATTATATAAAATGTATAATAACTTTTATATATATAATTTAGATTAAAAAAATCTAAAAAGCAATAATAAAAATTAGGGGGAAAATAAAAAAAATTAAAATTAAAATTTTAATTTTTTATTTTATCACTTTAGTAATTTTTTTGCAAAAAACTTAGAAAACCAATCATTGCAGCATTATCACATGAGTATTTAATTTCAGGAAAAAGATATATAATATTAGAATTTTTTATTTTATTTCTAAAATATTTATTTGCAGAAACTCCTCCGCCAATACAGACAATTTTACTATTGCATTCATTTGAATAATATTCAATTTTCGATATTAAATATGAAATTGCTCAATATTGAAAGTTGGAAGCTATTTCTATTTTATTTATTTGATCAGAATCATCTATTATTCTTTTAATCTTACTTTTAATTCCAGAAAATGAAAATGGTTCTGTTGGAGGTGGAATTTTATATTTTTCAGTCAAATGATTTTCATCAAATATTTTATCAATGGATGGTCCGCCAGGATATGGAAGGTTTAAATATCTTCCTATCTTATCATATGCTTCACCTAAAGCATCATCATTAGTAGAATTTAAAATTTTAATTTCTTTCGGACTTGTAACTTTATATAATGAGGTTGTTCCACCAGATACAATCAATGAAATAAATGGATATTTAATTTTCTTTTCATTATTTATGAATGGACTAAATATATGAGCATGAATATGATCTATTTCCATTAATTCTACATCTAAGTATCAAGACAATGTCTTTGCAAATATTTTTCCAATATGTAAGCAAGTTAGCAAGCCAGGATTAGATGTATATGAAATTAAATTAATATCATTAATATCAAAATTTACTTCATCTAACATTTTGTTAAATGCAAGCATAATATTTTTAACATGTTCTCTACTTGCAATCTCAGGTATTATTCCTCCAAATTCAACAAGTTTTTTCTCCGATGATATAGTAGTGCAAGATATAACTTGATCATTATTTAAAATTGACAAACTAGTATCATCACAACTTGTTTCAATTCCTATTATGTAATAATTCATTAGATGCTATTCTTTGTAAATAAATATGCAATTAACATATTAGACTTTTGTAAATTTGTTATTGTATTTTCAATTTTTTTTAATGGTTCTGTTGTTGGAACTTCAAATGCAGAAATTGCTCTTTTTTTAAGAATTTCTTCTTCTAATGAAAAATAACCATCTATTGGATCAATTACATAATCATATAAATTTTTAACAGGAGAAGTATACATTACAAAATCAAAATTCATATAAGATAGGCTTAATTCATCAGGGTGTATATCAACAATTCCCTTCAATGCAATATCATTAATTATTTTATGTATTTTATCACTATTTGACTGACTTTTTTTATTAATTACAATCATATCTAGTGCTAAATTTGATCCTGTTGTAGGTCTAATAAAATCAATATCAGTTAAATGTCCACCATCTCCACCAAACATAGAATATAATACATCTCCATTATACATAAATCCAAAACCTGATCCATTAGGATGAGCTAAGTCATTTAAAACATTACCAGAATCTGAATTAAATATCATTTCATTTTTACCAAAATATTTTGGTAAAAATGAAAATACTTCTTTAAAATGATTAATTGTATTTTCTTCCTTACTTGGATTAACATCATTTTTTGAATTTAAAATTAATTTCCCTAAACTATATATTGTTCTAGGATCATCTATTGAGATACCTCTAGAAACATTTGTAGTATCTAATTTTTTTTGCAATTCATCTAATACTTCTTTTCAATTTTCAAAAGCTGGTTTTGAAAATTGTATTTGATCTGTTTTATAACCTAATATAAAATCTTGTAAAAAATATGGAACTGCATAAGTTAAAAGATTGTCATTTACTCCATCATTGTTAAAATCATATCCTGTTAATATTGGACGAATTTCAGGAATAAAAAGTTCCAATGCTTGTTCTGGATTTTCAACAATTCCTGTGCCATTATGTATATTAAATTTTGATCAATTAATTGGTAATAATTCACCTCTTTCAATTAATTCAATAACGGCATAAGAAGAAGGAATTGCAATATCATAATTTTTACCAAATTCTCTTAATAAGGCTTCATTATTTTTGTATGATTTAAATTCTGTATTATATTCTTGAGAAATACTTGTCATAACATCACTACTCATATAACTCTGAAAATTTCCAAAATAAATTTTACTTGAATTTGCACCGCATGACACTAGTAATGGTGCACTAAAAGATGTAACCAAAATACTAAAAAAAGTTAGAATAATTTTTTTAATTTTTAACATTTTTTTTCCTTTTTTCAATATGTATTTTTCTTGACATAATAATGATTGTAAACACTAAAGACACTAATATTATTATTGCTCCGAATGTAACTATTCAAGCTTTGATACCTTTATTTGATTCAAAAATTGTTGTTCCGATTGTGGAAAAATTACCATTAACTAATGATGTAATAATAAAGTCATCAAAACTTAATGTTGTTACTAATACAAAGGCTGTAATTAATGAAGATCTTAAAAATGGTATGACAATATTTACATATGTTCTAAATTTTGATCATCCAAGATCCATACTTGCAGATATTAATGAGCTTTGAAATTTTGACATTCTTGGATAGATTGCCATTATTGCATATGGAGTGCAAAAAGATATATGAGCTACTACTACAGTAAAGTATCCAAAATTTTGTCCAAGTGATAATCAAACTAATGAAAATAAAACTGAAAGTGTTACTCCAGAAATAATATCTGGAATTGCTATATCAAATTTAGTAAAATTTAAAATTGTATTTTTAATTCTTGTATTACTTCCCCAAATTCCTAGTGAGGTTACTAAGGCAATTATTAAAGAAATTGGAACTACAACAATTGAAACTAAAAGTGAATTTATAAAAGCATTTAAAAACTCATTATTTTTAAATATTTCAATATAATTTTCTCCTGTCATTTGATTAAAGTTGTCTAAAATATTTCCTCTTTCACTTTGACCAACAAAGCTTAATAAAACTATAAATATTAATGGAGTATATATTAAAAAAATAATTATGTAAATATATCATTTTTTTAGAAAACTAAGAACATTTTCTTTATCAAAACGTATTCTATTAAACATTTTTTCTACCTCCTATAAATTTAACTACTCTTTTAGGTAAAAAGTAAAAAAGTAAGTACATTCCCATTATTATTAAACTCATTACAATGCTAATTGAAGAAATTCTTGCTAATGCAATATTACTACTACTTGAGTCCAGCCCTAAATCAAATATTCAATCACCAATTAATCCACCATCATTTGAGTTATTTACAAATGATGTGATTCCTGTTGCTGTTAATGATGGCAAGAAAACTAAGAACATTCCCATTAATAGTCCAGGAAGAATATATGGAATGATAACATAGATTAAAGTTTGAAATAAATTTCTACCTAAATCTTTACTAGCTAATAATAAATTCTTTGGCATTGTTTCAGCAATATTTAATATAGATAAAATAAAAATTGGTAAATTTAGATAAACTAATGTAATAATTGTATATATTTGCCCAAATGTACTATTTGGCATACCATTAGATGTATCAAAAAATGTTTTTATGCCAATTATTTTTATTAGCATACTTAATCACATTGGCATAGTTAAAACAATGACAATTAATGTCTTAAAAATAGATGAATTTATTTGTGATAAAAATAACCCAAAAGGCATTCCTATAAGAACACATAAAATTGTAACAGCTATTGCTATCCCAATTGAAATTAAGATTTTTTCTCAAATACTTGAACCTAATCAATTTCAATTATCTTCCATTGGTATATTAGATCCATCAGAATTTGTATTAGGTGATAAAGATAATACAATCAAAATTATTGAAGGTATTATTAAGAAAAATAATAACAAAATTGAAAATGGAATCAACTTATTAAAATTTTTATTTCATGTAAATTTTTTCTTATTCATTTTCTCCCTCCATCAAATGCATATCTTCAATATCTCAACTTAAATAAACTGTTTTACCTACTTCAATTTTTTTAATAGATTCAACATTAAGTTGAATGTTATTTCAAATACATTTAGCTTCTCATAAAAGACCTTTATAAGTAATTGATTCAACCTTTGCTGATATTAATGATTTATTTTTATTGACTATATCAAAATCTTCAGGTCTAATCATAATTTCTACATTTGAATTAATTTTAAAATCTTTATATTCATTAGAATATTTA
Organism: Mycoplasmoidaceae bacterium; assembly: GCA_051653965.1. Classification (GTDB taxonomy): domain Bacteria; phylum Bacillota_I; class Bacilli_A; order Mycoplasmatales; family Mycoplasmoidaceae; genus CAMREV01. The sequence goes on from JBOFXG010000002.1 coordinate 98,280, forward strand.
AAGTTAGTACCATTAATATTAACTGTATATTTATCATTTATTTTTCCACTTAAAATATTTGCCTGGCCTATAAATTTAGAAACTCAAACATTTGATGGTCTGTCATAAATATCTTGAGGGGTACCAATTTGTTTTATTTCTCCAGAATCCATTACTACAATTTTATCAGATAAAACTAGTGCTTCTTCTTGATCATGAGTTACTAATATAAAAGTAATGCCCAATTCCTTATGCAATCTTTTTATTTCAAATTGCATTTGTTTTCTTACTTTTGCATCTAATGCACTTAATGGCTCATCTAAAAGTAAAATTTCTGGTTCTATTACAATTGCTCTAGCAAGAGCAACTCTTTGTTTCATTCCACCAGATAAGTTTTGTGGTAATAATTTATTCTTACCTTCCAGGCCAACTAATTTTATTACCTTTTCAACTTCATTTTTAATTTCTTCTTTTGTAATTTTTCTAGTTAATAATTTTTTTTCTAATCATTCTGTTTCTTCATCTGGATAATTTTGTCAATATGAAATTCAATAATCTAAATCATTAAACTTGTTTTCTAACATTTCAATTTTTTTAATTAGTTCTTGAACAAGTCTAAATTTCTTTTTGTTTTTTAATAAATCTATAATTAAAGAAAGTTCATCTTTGTCAGCATCTATTTCTTTTGAAGAATAATTTATAAATTTGTTTATTCCCATTTTAAATAATGAAGTATTTATTAATTCATAAAATTTAATTTTCATAGGAATATATGAATAAATATCCATATTAAAAATTTCCATAAATTTATTCTCAATTTTTTCAATTTTAATATCAAATTCTTCTTCTGATATCTTTGAAAGAGAAAATAATGTATCATCATTATTAATTTTTTTATTAATTTTTTCTATTTCTTTTCTTAAATGAGATTGACTTTTTTCAAGTGATTTTATTTTAGATTGTGATTTTTTTAAATATTCTTTTACTTTTTTATCAACATCCTTATATATATCATTAGAAAGATTCTCAATTGGTTTTCTCATTATTTTTAAACCATATGAAATATTTTCTTCAACATTCATATTGGGAAATAATGCATAGTCTTGAAAGACTGTAACACTTGATCTTCTTTGAATCTTTAAATCTTTAATATCTATATTATTTGCTAATATTTTTCCTGAATCTGGATTTTCGAAACCAGCCAATAATTTTAGTAATGTAGTTTTACCACATCCTGATGGGCCTAGTAGAGTAACGAATTCACCTTTTTCAATTTCTAAATCAAAATTCTTAATCACATAATTTTCATTATATTTCTTTGATATATTTTTTATTTGAAGTAATATTTTTTTCAATACTTTTACTCTCCTATTTAAAAATTATTTTTTATTAATTATAAAATTGTTCATCGAATATGCGAATGAGTTTCCTTTAGTAGTAACTTCATCTGATAATTCAATAAGTTTTTTTGACGATGGGTTAATACCAATTTTGAAACCTACTTGTTCAAACATTGATACATCATTATTTGAGTCCCCAAATGCTACTATTTCTTCTTTGTTTATATTGTATTTTTTACTTATAAATTTGATTGCTTCACCTTTATTGCAATCCTTGTTGGTTATTTCTATTGATCTTTTAGATGTGTATACATAATCAATTTCACTAGAAAATTCTTGACCTAGGGTCTCTCATGCTTTTTTTATCTTATTTTTATTAAAAGATAAAAATAATATTTTTAAAGTGTCATTTTTGAAATCATAATTTTCTTTATTGAATTTTATTATTTTTCCAGAATTAAATTTTGCAACTAATGGTCTTAATGGTAACCTATTTGCATAAATTTTTTTATTATTAACTCCATCAACTGAATATATTCAAATTGATACATTAATTCTTTTTTGTAATTCTATTAATCTTTTAAAAATTTCATCAGAAATACAATTAGAAAATAATATTTCTTTTGAATTTAAATCATATATTAAGGCACCATTTAACGATATCAAAAAATCATTCTTTTTATTACAATAAATTTCTATATTATTATTGTATTCTAAGGCAGAAACCAATCATCTTCCTGTGCAAAGAAAAATTTTTCCACCAAGCTCTTGATATTTCTTAATAGAAACTAAAGATTTTAAACTAATTTTTCCATTATGATTTAATAAAGTATGATCTAAATCAATTGCAGCTCAATGGTATTTCATATAAGTTCCTATAAAAATATGTATGCTTATTTATAACATTTATTTTATATTAAAAATTAATTTTTTTATTATAAAAAAATATAATAAAAACATATATGAATATTCCAGTAAAAAAAATATCTGTTTTATCAATGCTTTTATCTTTAGGAGTTATATTTAATTATGTTTCTACATTTATTCCATTTTTTGCTTTTGCTTTTTTAAATGTTGATTTATCTGTTGCTTTTGTATTGCTTGCTTTTTCGTTATATGGCTATTGAAGTGCCTTTTTTATGTGTTTTGCAATTGGATTATTTAGTATTGCTTGATCCACAACAGGAATTATAGGACCAATGATATTAATTGTTTCCAATTTATCTTTTATAAGCATATATTTCTTAATATCTAAGTTAATTAAAATAAAAAAGATAGAAATATTAAATGTTATTATTTCAATAATAATTAATGCTATATTTTTATCTATTATTAATGGGATTATTTTCACCCCAATATTTCTTAATATGTTCACAGATATTAAAACTATAAACTTTATTGAAATTGCAAATAATTATAATAGTGGATTATGATATGAGAAATTAAAAATATATTTCATGTTTATTCCAGATTATTGATTAGGAATATTTTCTTTATATACTTCTTTTAATTTATTTAAATTTTTAATTGGCGGAATTGCTTTTATAATATTTAAGAAAATAATTGAAAAAAATGATCTTTTAAACATTAAAAATTAAAGGTTTTTTAATTTAATATATTTTATTAATTCAGTAATAATATTATGTGACTGATCATATATTTCTGGTATTGTCAAAATCTTTTTTTCTTCAATATCATTAATAATTTTAAGAACTTTATTTCTATATTTATTTTTTATATTTTCAGTAACTGATGAATTATCAATTTCTTTTAAAACATCTTTATAAGAATAGCTACTATTAGTTTCATATAAGATATTTAAAATATTTTTTATTTTTTTATATTCCTGATTATTTTTTTCAAGATTCATATAGTTTAATTTTGTTTTAAATAATAATGTTATTTTTGGATTAATAGCCATTAAAACTAATAGTGTCTTTTCTAAGTTAATCATTTTATCTTTACTTGTTTTTTCAAAATCAATATAATCATTTTCAACTTTTCTTGTTTGAGTAAGACTATGATAATTTTCTGTAATTGAATGTTTTGGAGATATTATATTATTTTCATTATTTGCAATTGCAATATAGTTTTCTTTTTTTAAATTATCAACATAGATAGTATTTTTTTTTAATTCTTTTAATTTTTCAATTTTACTTTCTATTTTAGATTTTATATCTCCGAAAACAAGATTTGTTTTTTCTGCTAAAATTCTTGAATAATAAGTTATTAAATTTAAATCTCCATATTCAGCAATAAAATCTTCAACTTCATCTATCAAAGAAAGTTTATTATTCACATTAACTTTTAATATACTAGGAAAGTGTTTATTAATAAAAAATTCAGCAACAGTTATATTAATTTCCTCTTTTTCATGAAAAAGCCTTTTGTTAACTTGTATCAAAGAATCTAAATCTTTGTAATTTTCAGGATAATTATCAAAAGTCATTAAGACCTTTTCAGTTTGTTTTAAAATTTTAGTTATGTTAATTGTTGCTTTGAAACCTGCATCATCATTGTCTAACGCTAAAACTAATGTTTTGCATATTTCTTTTTTTATTATTTCAAAATGATTATTTGTAAAACTAGTTCCCATTAATCCAATAATATTTTTATATCCCATCTTGTGCATTGAAATTACATCGAAAAAGCCTTCTACTAAATATATTTTTTCAAATTCATTCTTAATAACATTTTGCATATTGTAAAATAAACTATCTTTTTTGAAGAATTCATTAGTTTTAGAGTTTAAATATTTAACACTTTCTTTTTCTAAAAGTGTTCTACCTGAGAAACCAACAATATTACTATATTCATCCATGATAGGAAATATTATTCTATTGATAAAAAAATCTTTATATTCATTTTGAGAATCTAAGTAAATGATACCATTATGTATTAAATCATTTTCTTTTCATAATTGATTACCATCTTTGTTTTTTCTTGTAAGATATTTGAAAAGACTATCTTGAGAATTTGGTGCAAAACCAATATTAAAATATTTAATTTGCTCATTATCAAGTCCTCTTGAATATAAGTAATTAAGTGCATGCTTATTTTCTTCAGAATAAAGCATTCTATTAAAAAAGAAAGAAGCTTCATTATTTATTTTTAGATAATTTTCTTTTTTTTCATTTCTAATGCTATTTATATTATTGATATAAATATTTCGGAAATTAGACTTTTTTGCAACTAATTTTATTGAATTTAAATAATCAATTTTTTCTGTTCCTTGAATAAATGAAAAAATGTCACCACCTTTATTACATGAAAAACATTTATACATTTTTTTTTGTGGAGATACATATAAAGATGGTTTTGTATCTTGATGAAAAGGACAAAGACCAAGATAATTAGTGCCTTTTTTTGTAAGTTTTATATATTCACTAACTATACTTAAAATATCAGCTGAATTTTTTAATTGATTAATTATTTTATTATCTATGTACATCTTTTGTTATTATCTCTTCAAAAAATTTATCTATTTTAATAGTATATTGTTTCATAGTATCTCTATTTCTTATAGTGATAGTTTTCTTGCCATCTTCAATTGAATCAAAATCAAATGTAATACATTCATATGTGCCAATTGCATCTTGTCTTCTATATCTTTTACCGATTGAACCTGATTCATCATATGAACAAGAATATCCATAGGATAATATTTTTTCATAAAATTCTTTTGTTTCTTTTTTTAATTTATTTGTTAATGGTAAAATGCAAAATCTATATGGAGATATTTTTTTATCAAGTGATAAAACAATTCTTGAATCATTGTCTATTTCTTGTATTTCAAAAGCATCTATTAAGGTAGCATAAACTAATCTATCTAGACCCATTGAAGGTTCTATTACAGAAGGAAAATATCTAATATTATTTATTTCATCAAAATATTCAAGATCTTTTTTTGAATTTTCTGAATGGTTTTTTAAATCAAAATTCCCTCTATTTGAAATTCCACATAATTCGCTTCAACCATGAGGGAATTCAAAAAATAAATCAACTGTTTTTTTAGAGTAATGAGCAATTTCTTCCTTTTTATATTCATTTTGCTTTATTTTATCTTTTGATATACCTAGTTCATTAATTATGAAATTTTCCATATCTATTAATAAATTATCAAAATCCTTATTTTCATTTTCTGGATTAGTAAAATATTCTAATTCCATTTGTTCAAATTCTCTTGATCTGTAAATAAAATTAGAAGGAGTTATTTCATTTCTAAAAGATTTTCCTATTTGAGCAACACCAAAAGGTATTTTCTTTCTCATTGTTCTTTGAATATTTTTAAAATTAATAAAAATACCTTGAGCTGTTTCAGGCCTTAAGTAAACAAGAGTTTTCTTATCTTCTGTAGTTCCTATATTTGTTTCAAACATTAAATTAAAATTTCTAATATCGGTTCAATCATTACTATTACAACTTGGGCAATTAATTTTCTTGTTTGTAATTATTTTTTTCAAATCATTAAAAGTATTGTTCTCATTTACAATTGAATCATTTAAAAATTCATTGATAAGTTTGTCAGCTCTAAATCTATTCTTACATTTTTTGCAATCAATTAATGGATCTGAAAAATTATCTAAATGTCCAGATGCTTTTCAAACACTTGGATTACATATTATATTTGAATCTAAAGGGACAATATTAGTTCTTTTAGTAACAAAATATTCTCATCAAAGATCCCTTATATTTTTCTTAATCATTGCACCTAATGGACCATAATCTCATGAATTAGCTAGACCTCCATAAATTTCTGAATTTTGAAAAAAATAACCAGTAGCTTTTAAATGATTTACTATTTCTTCTTGTGAATATTTTCTCTTCATATTTTGCCTTTTTTCATAATAATTATATTTAATTATATAAAAAACATAACCAAAAAAATGATTATGTTTTTTCGAATTTAAAATAAAATAATTATTTTATTTCAATTGTAGCTCCTGAACCATCAAATTTCTTTTTAAGTTCTTCAGCTTCTTCAGGTTTAATACCTTCTTTTACTGGTTTAGGAGCTCCATCAACTAATCCTTTAGCTTCCATTAATCCTAATCCTGTAATCTCTCTTACTATTTTAATAACAGCAACTTTGTTTGCACCAGCATTAGCTAAGATTAAACTTACCTCACTTGGAGCTTCAACAGCAGCACCTGCTGTTGCTGCAGCTACAGGAGCAGCGGCAGAAACACCAAATTCAGTTTCAATACTTTCTATTAATTCTTTAATTTCTAGTAAGCTCATTTCTTTTAATGCAGCTACTATATCTTCTTTTTTCATTTTACTCATTATTATTCTCCTATTTTATTTTGTTTCTTCAATAGCTTTAAGTGCATATAGAAAACCTCTAATTGGTGCAGTTAAACAAGATAGTAACATCGAGTATAAACCTTCTCTATTAGGTAATTTAGATATTGCAATTGTTTTTTCAGCATCAATAAATTTGTTATCAATTACACTACCTTTAAATTTAATACAATCATTTGTCTTAGACAAATCATTAATTATTTTTAAAGGTGCTATTTCATCTGAATTACCAAAAGCAATTGCATTTGGTCCTACTAATTCTCCAAATTCTTGAAATCCAACTTTTTTTAATGCTCTATTTAGAATATTATTTTTAATAATATGTAAATTAGCATCACTTTTTAGCATTTCTTTTCTAACTGCTGTCATATCAGGTGCGTCGATACCTTGATATTCAAAAATTAAAAAAGAAGCAGATGATTTCATTAAATCAGAAATTTTGTTAACTTCAGACTCTTTAAATTGAATGATTTTTTTCAAAACTTTTCCTTTCTTTTTTTACAATATCCAAATAAAAACTATCAATAATTAAAGTGATAGTTTTTATATTAAAAAAATATAAAACCTCGATAACATTTTTAAAAGTAAATTAATACTTAGTTATTGTCTTTGGTATATTGCAACAATATTCTACCATAAAATTTTAAATAATATAGATATTAACCATTTATTGTTATAATATTATATGTGGTACCTTAGCCAAGTGGTAAGGCAAAGAGCTGCAACCTCTTCATCATCAGTTCAAATCTGATAGGTACCTCCAAAATGCACCTTTAGCTCAATTGGATAGAGCATTTGTCTACGAAACAAAAGGTTATGGGTTCAAGTCCAATAAGGTGCGCCATTTTATAATAAACACAATATTAATTATATATTATGAATTTTTTTATTTATATAGTTTGATATAATAATTAAGTTATAATAATAAACTAATTTAATATATAATTATTTTGTTTTTTTAAACAAAAAATAAATATTCGGGAAGTAGCTTAGCTTGGTAGAGCACTTGGTTTGGGACCAAGGGGTCGCAGGTTCAAATCCTGTCTTCCCGACCATTTTTATGGCAGGGTATCTCAGTTGGTTAGAGAACTCGGCTCATACCCGGGGTGTCGTGGGTTCAAGTCCCACTCCTGCTACCAATATTTGGAGCTATAGCTCAATGGTTAGAGCCCCCGACTCATAATCGGTAGGTTGCAGGTTCGAGTCCTGCTAGCTCCACCAGTTTAAAAAAACAAAAAATTAATATTAATTATAATATTAATTAAAAATGGAGGATTACCCAAGTCCGGTTGAAGGGGTCAGTCTTGAAAACTGAAAGGCGGCGTGAGTCGCGCGGGGGTTCGAATCCCTCATCCTCCGCCATTTTTATATCGCGGGATAGAGCAGACGGTAGCTCATCAGGCTCATAATCTGAAGGTCGGTGGTTCGAGTCCACCTCCCGCAACCATTTTGGTCCTGTGGTGTAGTGATTAACATGCCTCTCTGTCACAGAGGAGATCGCGGGTTTGAGTCCCGTCAGGACCGCCATTATGGCTTCTTAGCTCAGTCGGTAGAGCAACAGACTGAAAATCTGTGTGTCGACAGTTCGATTCTGTCAGAAGCCACCATTAAAAAATTTAAATTCTATTCATAAACAATGAGTAGAATTTATTTTAAAAAATCTTAAAGGAATAATATGATAAGAATAGCATTTGATGTAATGGGATTTGAAAATGATATTATTGAAGCAATAAATGCTGCTAGAAAGTTTGTTAAGAAATATTCAGACACACAAATTTTTCTTGTTGGAAATCAAGAAGAAATTAAAAAAAAACTTAATCAAAATGATAAATTTGAAGTTATTAATGCTTCAGAAGTTATTAGTCAAACAGACAATCCATTATTTGCAATAAGAAAAAAAGATTCATCAATGTTGAAAGCAATTAAGATGGTTAAAAACAATGAAGCAGATGCTGTTGTTTCACCTGGCTCAACTCCTTGTTTTGTTTCTATAAGTTATTCTAATTTTGGTATGATTGAGAATATTTCTAAGCCTGCTTTTAACCCCACTTTCCCTTCTGTAAATTTAAAAGGTTTTAACATGCTTGATGTTGGAGCTAACAAAATTTGCGACGAACATGATTTAGTTAATTTTGCATTAATGGGACATGTTTATGCAAAATTAGTTAGACAAATAGAAAACCCTTCAATTAAAATACTTAATATTGGTACAGAAGAATATAAAGGGTTAGATAATATCCAAAATGCCCATAAAATATTAAAAGAAGAGAAAAGAATTAATTATCAAGGTTTTATTGAATCAGGAAAACTTCTTCTAGGAGAAACTGATGTAATTTGTACTGATGGATTTACTGGTAATATTTGTTTGAAAGCAATGGAAGGTTCTTTAAAAATATTGTCTGGTGAAATAAAAAGAAATTTATTAAAACCATATAATATTTTAGGAGCATTGTTTTCTTACAATGTATTTAAAAAAGTAAAGAACACTTTTGATTATAAAAACTATGCAGGAGCATTAGTTCTTGGTTTAAATAATATTGCAATAAAAGCACATGGTAGTGCAGATGAAAAAGAATTTATTAGTGCTTTAGAATTAGCTAGAAACTCTGCAAAATATAACATTGTTGAAGAAATTAAAAAATTTATAAATGAAAAAAAATAGAAAAGAAATTAAATTTATTTTAAGTGATCTTAAAATAGATAGCAATGTGAATATTGAAACTTTTGTTGAATCAATGACTCATAAAAGTTTTAGGAATGAAAATCCAAATATTAAAAAAGATTTTGAAAGATTAGAAATTTTAGGTGATTCAATTGTTCAAAAAATTGTAACTGAATATCTATTTGAAAAATATCCTGAAAAAAATGAATCAAACATTACAGATGATCGAAAACTAATAGTTCAAACAGAAACAATGAAAAGAGCTTCAGATCAATTAGGGCTTATTGATTATGCTTTTTTAGGAAAAGGGATTAATCCTGAAAATGATACAGGTAACATTAGACCAGATTTATTTGAGTCTCTAATTGGAGCAGTTTATCTTGAATGTGGCGAAGAAAAATGTAAGGAAATAATCTTAATGACAATTATTGATTATTTTTTAAAAGATGATTTAAATTCATCAATTGATTACAAATCTAAATTTCAAGAATTAATTCAATCAAAAGAATCTAGCAAGAAAAACAAAAGTAATTATATTTTTTATAAGGCAATAGAGGAAAATAATAACTTTAAAGTAGAACTAATTGTTAAAGGTATAACTTATGGATTTGGTAATGGGAAAACTAAAAAAAGTGCAGAACAAGAAGCAGCAAAGTATGCTTTATCTAAATATAGTTATTCAAAAATAAAATAAAAAATACAACTAGATTGCTCTAGTTGTATTTTTTATTTTGAGTAGCATTTACCTATTCTCACTTTTGGGCTACCTTCGGCTCCATAATGCTTAACTTCTGTGTTCGGTATGGGGACAGGTGTTTCCATTACGATATTGACACTACACAAAAAGATAGTTCTCTGAAAACTGAATATTATTTTAACAATCAATCTAACTTATAAATTTCATATAAGTTTTCGAATAATTAGTATTGGTCAGCTAAACATGTCACCATGCGTACACCTCCAACCTATCAACGTCGTAGTCTTCAACGATTCTTAAAGAAAATTAATCTTGAAGTTAGCTTCACACTTAGATGCTTTCAGCGTTTATCTATTCGATACGTAGCTACCCAGCTATGCCATTGGCATGACAACTGGAACACTAGAGGTATCTCCACTCTGGTCCTCTCGTACTAGGAGCAGATCTTCTCAATTTTCTAACGGGCACGACAGATAAAAACCAACCTGTCTCACGACGGTTTGAACCCAACTCACGTATCTCTTTAATCGGCGAACAGCCGAACCCTTGGAACCTGCTTCAGCTCCAGGATGAGATGAGTCGACATCGAGGTGTCAAACAGTGCCGTCGATATGAACTCTTGGGCACTATTAACCTGTTATCCCCAGAGTAGCTTTTATCCGTTGAGCGATGGCCCTTCCATACGGAACCACCGGATCACTATGACCTAGTTTCCTACCTGCTCGACTTGTAAGTCTCGCAGTCAAGCACCCTTATACCATTACACTCTGCATATGATTTCCAACCATATTGAGGGTACCGTTGCGCGCCTCCGTTACATTTTGGGAGGCGACCGCCCCAGTCAAACTGCCCACCTAACACTGTCCTACCTCCAGATTCATGGAGGTAAGTTAGAGAAAACTTAATTCAATGGTAGTATTCCAATGTTGACTCCATACATCCTGGCGAATGCATTTCAAAGTCTCCTACCTATACTCTAAATGAATTAAACTTTCCCAATATTAAGCTACAGTAAAGCTTCATGGGGTCTTCTTGTCCAATCGCGCCTATAGGGCGTCTTCACCCTAACCGGGATTTCACCGAGTCTATTGTCGAGACAGTCAAGAGATGGTTACACCATTCAAGCGGGACGGAATTTACCCGACAAGGAATTTCGCTACCTTAGGACCGTTATAGTTACGGCCGCCGTTCACTAGGGCTTCGGTAAGAAGCTTCGGTATAAATACCTAACATCCATCCTTAACCTTCCAGCACTGGGCAGGTGTCACCTCATATACATCACCTTGCGGTTTAGCATAAAGCTGTGTTTTTGTTAAACAGTCCCCTCTCGCTCTTCACTGCGGCTTATATAAAATAAGCATCCCTTATTGCGAACGTACGGGATTAATTTGCAGAGTTCCTTAACAATAGTTAACTCGCTAGCCTTAGGATACTCTCCTTGACCACGTGTGTTCGTTCTCGGTACGGACAATAATACAATAATGTTAGAAGCTTTTCTTGGAAGCGTGATATATATGGCTTTGTTCACTCCGAAGAGATCCCTTGTACTCATACCTTGTCCTTAAAGCAAGCGGATTTGCCAACTTGCAAGACTAAATATTTAAACCCAAATCCGATAATGGGCCCATATTAACCTTCTCCGTCACTCCATCACTCATATTATTGGTACAGGAATATTAACCTGTTTCCCATCGACTACGCCTTTCGGCCTGGCCTTAGGACCGACTAACCCAGGATGGACGAACCTACTCCTGGAAACCTTAGTCAATACGGCTTGAAAGATTCTCACTTTCATACGTTACTCACGCCGGCATTCTCACTTCTATGCTGTCCAATAGTTCTCACGATCTACCTTCATCCTGCATAGAACGCTCACCTACCACTACATAAATGTAGTTCGTAGCTTCGGTTATATACTTTAGCCCCGTTAAATCTTCGGCGCAGAAACACTCGACTAGTGAGCTATTACGCACTCTTTAAACGATGGCTGCTTCTAAGCCAACATCCTAGCTGTTTAAGTATTTCAACATCCTTTTCCACTTAGTATATATTTGGGACCTTAGCTAACGATCTGGGCTGTTTCCCTCGCGACTATGAAGCTTATCCCCCATAGTCTAACTGCTAGAATAAAATATATGACATTCAGAGTTTGATTACATTCAGTACACCTAGGTGGCGCCATCAGGTATTCAGTGCTTTACCTTCATATATCAATTATCTAACGCTAATCCTAAAATTATTTCGGTGAGAACCAGCTATCACGAGATTCGATTGGAATTTCACCACTAACCACAGGTCATCCGCGGTCGTTTCAACGAACGTCGGTTCGGTCCTCCATATGGTGTTACCCAGACTTCAACCTGCCCATGGCTAGATCATCTCGTTTCGGGTCTATCTCAACATACTATATCGCCCTATTAAGACTCGGTTTCCCTACGGCTCCACTTCTACAGCTTAACCTTGCATGCTAAAATAACTCGCCGGCTCATTCTTCAAAACGCACGCCATCACACATTAATGTGCTCTGACACGTTGTAAGCTTATGGTTTCAGATTCTATTTCACTCCCATCTCTGGGTTCTTTTCACCTTTCCCTCACGGTACTATACGCTATCGGTGACTAGTTAGTATTTAGGCTTACCCAATGGTCTGGGCAGATTCCGACAGGATTTCTCGTGTCCCGCCGTACTCAGGATCCTACTAGGTATAAAATGGATTTCGTATACAGGGTTTTCACCTTCTATGACATAGCTTCCCAACTATTTCTACTATCCATTTTAAGTCCACATTGTAGTCCTACAACCCCAATATAAATATTGGTTTGGCCTGTTCCGCTTTCGCTCGCCACTACTTACGGAATCACTTCGTTTTCTTTTCCTCTTGCTACTGAGATGTTTCACTTCACAAGGTATTGCTTCAATAACCTATGTATTCAGTTAAAGATAACTAGCATTACTACTAGCTGAGTTTCCTCATTCGGATATATACGGGTCACAGTTTCAAATCAACTCACCGTATCTTTTCGCAGATTTGCACGTCCTTCATCGCCTTCTAGTCCCTAGGCATCCACCATAAGCTCTTAGTAACTTATTATGATATCTTCAATTAATATTTGTTAATTTTTTTAACATTTGTTTTTTTGTTAGAGTGTTTATTGCTATAAAAATATTTTTAATTTTAAAATTAAAAATTTCTTATAGTCTTTTTTTATAAATTAGACTAAAAAGATTGTTAATAATATTCAGTTTTCAAAGAACTATCTTGAGAGAAAATACTCTCAAAACTAAATAGAATCCGACCATAAAATTTCTTATGATTTAAGAATTAATTTTATGGATTTTAAAATAATGTACACTAATTAAAGTGTTAATTTAGTAAATTAACTCCATTAGAAAGGAGGTGATCCACCCCCACATTCCCGTAGGGGTACCTTGTTACGACTTAACTCCAATCACCAGTCCTACCCTAGACGCAAGACTCCCGAAGGTTATCTTAACGGTTTTAGGCATTACCAGCTCTCATAGTTTGACGGGCGGTGTGTACAAGACCCGGGAACGTATTCACCGCGACATGTCTGATTCGCGATTACTAGTGATTCCAACTTCATGAGGGCGAATTGCAGCCCTCAATCCGAACTGAGACAAGCTTTTTATGATTAGCTCCCCATTACTGGTTCGCAACAGTTTGTACTTGCCATTGTAGCACGTTTGTAGCCCTAGATATAAGGGGCATGATGATTTGACGTCATCCCCACCTTCCTCCAGCTTACGCTGGCAGTCTCATTAGATAAAGTAACTAATAATAAGGGTTGCGCTCGTTGCGGGACTTAACCCAACATCTCACGACACGAGCTGACGACAACCATGCACCACCTGTCATCCGGTTAACCTCCACTATATTTCTATAGCTTTGCCAGAGATGTCAAACCTAGGTAAGGTTCTACGTGTATTGTCGAATTAAACAACATGCTCCACCACTTGTGCGGGTCCCCGTCAATTCCGTTTGAGTTTCATTCTTGCGAATGTACTACCCAGGCGGGTAATTTAATGCGTTAGCTGTAATACCGACACATTGCCGTGCCGACATTTAATTACCATCGTTTACGGTGTGGACTACTAGGGTATCTAATCCTATTTGCTCCCCACACTTTCGAGCCTAAGCGTCAGTTATAGCCTAAGTTTTCGCCTTCGCCTCTGGTGTTCTTCCATATATCTACGCATTCCACCGCTCCACATGGAGTTCCAAAACTCTCTACTATACTCTAGACTTACAGTTTCCAATGCAAACAACCGTTAAGCAGTTGTCTTTAACATCAGACTTGTAAATCCGCCTGCGCTCGCTTTACGCCCAGTAAATCCGGATAACGCTTGCATCCTATGTATTACCGCGGCTGCTGGCACATAGTTAGCCGATACTTATTCAAAGGGTACCGTCAAATAAAAAGCATTTCCTCTTCTTACATTTCTTCCCCAATAAAAGAACTTTACAATCTTGTAGGACCTTCATCATTCACGCGGGATTGCTCCATCAGACTTTCGTCCATTGTGGAAAATTCCCTACTGCTGCCTTCCGTAGAAGTATGGGCCGTGTCTCAGTCCCATTGTGGCTGTTCTGCCTCTCAGCACAGCTACGCATCATCGACTTGGTGAGCCATTACCTCACCAACAATCTAATACGTCGCACCCCAATCCAAAAGTGTTGCAAACGCAACTTTAAATATCAATACTTATGTAAAAATATGCTATGGGGTATTAGCTAGTTTTTCAACTGGTTATCCCCCTCTTATGGGTATGTTGGATACGTGTTACTCACCCGTTCGCCACTAAGTATAAATACTTCGTTCGACTTGCATGTATTAGGCATCCCGCTAGCGTTAATCCTGAGCCAGGATCAAACTCTCAAAAATTGAACAGATTCTATTTAGTTTTCAAAGAACTTTCTATGTTATTTTTAATAAAAATAACATAACAAAATTGCTATCATATTCCAAAAATTTCTAATTTCAAAAATACAAAAGCAAAATAATTATATAATATAAGTAGAAATTTTCAAATTTTTTAAAAAATTTCTTATATATATAATTTTATATTAATTTTCCTATAACTCCATCAAGTGTTATCTTTTCAATTTTAACTCTTTTATATTGGCCAGTTAAGTCTTCTTTTGTTCTTACTAACACTTTAATATATTCAGAAGAAAAACCATTTTGGAAAAAAGACGAGCATGATTTCTCAAAAACAACATCCATTTCTGAACCAATAAAAGATTCTAAAATTTCTTTTCTAATATTATTTTTTAATTCAGTAATTTCTCTTATTCTTCTTTTTTGAATATTAGAATTTATGCATTTTAATTTAAAAGCAGCAGTCATTTTTCTTTTTGAATATGGAAAAATATGCATATCTAAAAATTTAATCTTCTTTAAGAATTCCATTGATTCCAAATGATCTTCTTCTGTTTCAGTTGGAAATCCTACAATATAGTCTGTAGTAAAAGTAGAATTAGGAGATTTATCTCTTATTTTACAAATAAGATCATAAAATTTATCACTACTATACTTTCTATTCATTTCTTTTAATACTTTGTTTGAACCAGACTGAATGCATATATGTCATTGCTGGCAAAATCTTTTTGGGTTACTTGTAACAATGTCCACAATTTTATCTGTAATTTGAAATGGTTCTACTGATGAAATTCTTATTCTAAAATTGCCTTCTAATTTATTTATTTCTTCTAATAATTTTTCAAAGTTATGTTTGCCGTCATCATAACCTGCAGTGTTAACGCCAGTTATAACAATTTCTTTATAGTTTTCCTTTAGTTTATCTATTTCTTTTATTAAAATTTTTAATTTTTTTGATCTTTGTCTGCCTCTTGAAAAAGGAATAATACAATATGAACACATAAAATTGCAGCCATCTTGTATTTTTATAAATGCCCTTGTTTGATTTGCAAAATTAATATCCTCATTTTTTTCAAATTTTTGATTCAAAAATAAATTTTCTATTTTTTTAATTCTTTCTTTCTTTTTTTCAAACTGAGTAATTAATTCATAAACATTATTTTTATATTTATTACCTATTAAAATATCAATATTATATTTTTCACCAATATTGCTATTCATTTGTGTGTAACATCCTGAGGCAATAACAATTGAATTAGGATTATTTTTTTTTGCTCTTTTTATAATATTAATTGATTTCTTATCTGCTTTTTCTGTAACAGTACAAGTATTAATAATATAAATATCAGAAAAACTATCAAATGGCTTTTCAATATAACCATTGATTAATAATTGATTTCTCATTGAATTAGATTCAAAAATATTTACCTTACATCCTAAAGTATAAATTGCAAATGTATTACTTTGCATCTTTCATTTCCTTCTTGTTATTAATTTGTTCCTTTGAATTTTCACCATTTTTTCTTTTTTCAATATCAACATTAATTTTAAAGTGGGAGTATTGTTGAAAACCAACACCAATCAAAGAAATAAATAATACAATACAAATTAATGCTATAGTAACTCAACTGTTATTTGCTCACATTCCGTAAATTGAAAATGATGTAATGAATGAAAGTGAAAAAATCATATTAGTTAAGTTTATATAAACAGCAATTCAATCATAGAATATCCAATTTTTTGTCATATGAAATTTTATTAGTGTGTACTCTTTTGTTAATATTATCATATAGATGCAAGATGTAATGGCTGATACACATGAAAGGATAGTAATAGGTAATATCTGTCCAATTAAATCATTAGGATTATTAGCAACAATGATGATTGAAATCATAACACCTAATACAATTGAAAGAGATGAAACTTTATATAAAGTAACTAATAATATTTTTATTATGTTGTTATTTTTCATTTTTACTTCCTGTATTAAAAGATAATATTGATGCTAAATAAATTGCAGCAGTTTCACTTTTTAAAATTGTATTTGTTAATTTTAAAAAAAAACAATTATCTTGAAGAGTATTTAATTCTTTTATAGAAAAGCCACCTTCTGGGCCAACAATTAAATTAATCTTATCATTATATTTTATATCATCAAATGAAAAGTTTTTATTTGATTCTTGATATGCTAATATGTTAAACTTATCATTTTTAATTTTATTCAATAATTGATTAAAACTTATAGTCTCATTTAATTCTAAATCTATATGTCTAAAACATTGTTTAGATGATTCAGAAATAATTTTATTTAATCTATCATAATTTAAATTAATATTTTTTTGACTTCTTTCAAACAAAACTGGAGTAATTGATTTACAGTTTATTTCATTTAATTTTCTTGTAGCTAATTCAAAATTATTTTTATCTATTACACCTAAATAAATATTTAAATTTGAAATATCATTTTTAAGCTCGTGTTTATTTATTATTTCTAATTCTAATTTATTGATAGAAGTAATTATTGTTTCATATTCATTTAGATTATCAAAACAAAATAATTTATCACCTATTTTTTTTCTTAAAGATTTTTTAATATGCAATTCATCTTCATTTGATAAATATATATTGTTATTTAAAATTTTGTAAATTTTAAACTTTGGCACTTAGCATCCTATCTAAAATAGAATTAATGAATTTATATGATTTTTCATCACTATAATTTTTAGATGTAATTATTGCTTGATCAATTAAAATTTTTCTATCAATTTTTGAAATTTTATATTCGGAATATATTGAAACTATTATAGCTAAATCAACTTCTGAAACTCTATCCCATTTTCAATTTTCACTTAAATTTGAAATTATGATTTTTTTAATTTCAGAAAAATTATTTAGAGAGTATTCAACAATATTAAATATATATTCATCATTTTTTATTTCATCAGGAATATTATCAAAATCAAAATCTTGTTTCATTAAACAAGAATATATATACTGAAAAGCAATTATTCTTTTTTCTCATTGTTTAAGCATAATTACCTAAGAATAATATTCACATAAAAATCATTTATATTAAGCTCTGAACTTAAAATAAATAAAATTTCTTTTCTAAGAGAATCAATTTCACCTATGATTTCTTCATTTAAAGATTCATTAATATAAATGTACATCTCATTATTATCATTTTCATTTAAAAATGAATCAATACTAATATTTTTGTATTTATAATTAGAACCTTCAATATAGTTTTGGATATACTTTGTAATTGTTTTAAGTTCAATAAATATTGAATCATTGTTTTTATAAAATATTTTATACATTCTTGCTTCTTCCAATATACTCACCATTACTAGTATTAATTATTACACTTTCACCAGTTTTAATAAATTGTGGAACATTTATTTCATATCCAGTTTCAAGAGTTGCTTTTTTTAATGCAGCTTGTGTTGTGTTGCCTTGGACTGCTTCTTCTGCAAATTCAATTTTTAATGTAACTTGATCTGGTAAATAAATTCCTAAAATTTCTGATTCATAAATAATTATGTTAAATTCTAAACCTTCTATTATAAAGTTTTTTTCTCATTCAAGTTTAGATGAAGGAATTTCATATTGCTCAAAGTTTTCTAAATCAATAAAAATATAATTAGAACCATCTATGTAAGAAAAAAAACATTTCTTTTTTAATACATTTGCCTGCTCTAGTTTTTCTCCAGTTAATACTTCAACAGTGATTGCTTGATTTCTAAGATTTTTAACTTTACATTTAACTATTCCTTCTCTCATTGCTGTTTTGTTAAAAGAATTTTCTATTACTAAATAGATATTGTTTTTATACAAAAAAGTATGACCTGGTCTTAAATCTTTTGCATGTATTATTTGTGCCATTTTTTTTCCTTAAAAAATATACTATTCTTATTATAAAATAAAAAATAAATAATTACATTAGTAATTATTTATCTAAATCTGCTTTTGTTATCTTTGGTGATTTATGTTCTATAATTTCAAAAAAATGAGATTGTTTTCTTTTTCTAGCATTATCAAATTTTTTAACTGATTCAGTTCTTGGAGGGAAAGGAGAAGCTTTTTTAACTACTGGAGATTCTACCTTATTTTCAACTATATTTGAATTACTATTTAATAATTCTTTTAGTTTTCTATTTTCTTCTTCTTTTTGTTTTAATTCATTTGCAATGTTGTCATTAGGAGAAGACATTCTAATTCCTAATGGTTCAACACCTTTTTCTAAAGAAGAAATTCTTAATTCATATTCATCTCTTAAAAGTTTTAGAGCTTTATTATTTATAATGTCAGAAATATCATTTTCATTTACATGAGATTTGTTAATTACATTTTGTGATAATCTTCTAATTTCTTTTTCTTGAGCTTCAATTATATTAGTTAACTCAACTAATCTTTGATTATTAGCTAATCAAGCTTTTTGAGTAACTTCAGATTGACTATTTAATTTTGAAACCTCATCTAAAGCAAGTTTTTTACTTTCATTTTCAATGAAAGAGCTAATATCATCTTTAGTATAAGTTTGAATTCCATCTGAAGCTCTTATTTTAACAATTTTTGTTTTTGGTAGTTCACCATTAAAGTAGTCATATTTCATATCTTCATCTCCATTTTTATATTCATAAATTCCATCATCTTCTAATGAAAGACCTTTTTTTTGGAATTCTTCTTCTCAGTTTAAATTATAATGCAATTTTTTGTTATTTTCTGAAGAAATTTCAGAATCGCTTAGATTAACAAAATTTAGTTCTTCATCAAGAAAAGAGTCAATATTCATGTTAACTTTTTTTAAATTATCTTTAAATAAAGTTTTTGATTTTTCTTGAATTCTATAACTAGGTTCCACAAAATCACTTGAGTTAGATTTTTCTAGCTTAATTATTCTATTTTCTATTGAAGAGAATGATTCTTGATTCTCAATAAAATTTTTGTCAATTTTATTTGATAAATAATCTAGATTTATTATTAATTTTTCATAAATGTTATTTATGTTACTATCTAAGTTTGTCATAAAATTATCTAGTTCATTATCAGAAAATTCTCCAGAACCAATTTGACTAACATCAGACAAATGAATATCAAATTTTTCTTTATTCAATAAATTAGAAATATATTGACTTCTATATCTCATTGTTTTTTCCTTATTTTTTAAACACTAATTTGTATTAATTATAGCAATCTTTTTTTATGATTTGCTATTAATTTTTCGATTGCTTCTTTTTCTTTTTGGTTAAGATTTTCATTTTTTTGAGTTGTATTTATTTGACTAGCTTCTTTGAACCCTTTTTCATGTTCAATGATAATATCTTCTAGCAAAGATATTCTTTGAACATTTTTTAATCAAGCTCTATGTGATTTGTTTAATTCTGAATTATTTTCTTCAAACATTTTTACAAATGTTTTTAACTCATTAGCAATAATTTCTTCAGAATATTTTAAAATTAATTTTTTAATTTCATCTTTGTCTTTTAAATTACCTTCAATTTTAAAATCAATATTTTTTAAAGTTTCATCAATTCTTTTGTAAAGATTAATATCTATTTCATTTGTAATTTGAAGAATTTCATTGTAAAGATTTTCTATTGAAACTTCTTGTTTTTTAGTGATTTCATTTATTTGGTTTGAGATAAAATTATTTTCACTTTCAATTGAAGTTATTGTACTTTCTAATTTAGATATGTTTTCATTAATTTTTGAAATATCACTATTTTCAGAAATATTACTTAATAAATTAGTTTGTTTATTAATTTGACCTTCTAATTCTGATATTTTTTTATTGTTTGCAACTCATAAGTTATAAACTTTTTTGATTTCATTAGAAGAGCTATTTGCATATTTTTTTAGATCAACAATGTTATCATTATTGAATGAAGAGATATTAATTACTTCATCAATTAATGATTCAATTTTTAAATTACAATGTCAAATTTCATCAAATATTAATTGATTAATTTTTACATTTTTGTTATTTAATTTATGGATTATATTTTGAATTTCTTGTTTTATTTTTTTATCTTCTTCAGATAAAACTAAAAGTTCTTTTTTAAATGGTAAATTATTAATTTCTTTTATAACAATGCTATAAACTATTTCTTCAATAGATTTAATTACGTCAGATTCTTTAATAATTTTTTTAGGATCAAAATTTAAAGAGATTGAATCTATTTTATTATCAATTTCTTGAATAATTTCTTTAATATTATTTTCAAAATCTTTTTTGAATGTAAATAAATTATCTTCTAATATTAGATTTTTATTTTTTAATGATTCTATTTCATTATTAATTGATCCATCCATTTCAAGAATATCTAATAAGTTTTCTTGTAAAGAGTTATTTTTGTAATCTAAACTATCAATGTCATATCTTTGTTTTTTTAATTCATCTTTTAACATATTATCTAATGATTTTAATTTTTCATTATTTAATAATCAATCTTTTTGAATTCTTGATATTTCTTCTGAAATACTATCATTGATATGAGCAAGTTCATTTATTTTTTCTAAACCTTCTTTTTTATCAAATTTTTGATTAACATCTTCTACTAATTTTTGAATTCTTTCATTTGCTAATTCATAGTTATTGTTTACTAAGTTATGAATTATATCAATAGATTCTCTATTTTCATTTATGTTAAAAGAATTAGTTTCTAATAACTCCATTGAGTTTTTATATACATCATCAACTTTTGTATTAAAATTCTCACCAATTTCTTTTTTCACTTCAGAAACTAAATCATCCATTTTATTTACAAGAATTGTTTTTTGATTTTTAAGATTTTTTTCAATTTTTAAATTATCATTCATGATTTCCATGATTTCAAATTTTAAATTATCATCAACTTTAATTAATTCATCCATTTTTCTTTTTAGATCTGGAGATGGTTCATAATCACTATTAATGTTAGATAATTCACTTGATTGATTCTCAAGTAAGTCTATAAAAGAAGTTAATTTGAAATTATTTAATAATCATAATTTTTTATTTTTCTCAATTTCATTGTTTACTTCAACATTAAGTTCTTTCATGTCAGCAATTTTGTGGTCTAAATCTACACCAGCAACTTGTAAATTAGATGATAATTTTTCTTCTAATAAAACAATGTTGTTGTTGCAGTTATTTAAATCTTCATTTAAGAATTCATTCATTTGTTCAAATCTTGAAACAGATTCTTCACTTGCTATTTTTACGCTGTCAACTAGTTCTAATGTTTGATTAAATAGATTATCAATTTTTCCAGAGAAATCATCAGTTAAAGAATTAGATAAGTTTTTAATTTCTGTATCTATTTTGTCTCCAAGATCTTGTTCCATAGAGAACATTTTTTCGCTTAAATCAGATTCAATTGTTTTGATTCTATCTTTAATTTTAGATTTTTCAGTTAATAGTGTATTTTTGATTGAATTAGTTTCAGAATAAATAGTTTCTATTTCTTGTTTAATATCTTTTTCAGTTTCATAAAGTTCTTGAATTCTATCAAACGATAAATTTCAAACTTCTTCACTACTTCTACTTAATAATCTCAATTCTTCAGATTGAGCTAATAATAGATCTTCTAATGAAGATAATTTTTTATTGTTTGCAATTCAAGCATCATAATTTTTTTTAATTTCATACATTGAAGTATCATTATCTAATCTTAATTGTTCAACTCTTTCAACTAATGATCTAAATTTAGGATCTTCTTCTGGAAGTAAATTAATATTTTCATTAATTTCAAATAATGAATTATTTACTTCTAGTACAAAACTATTAACTTCATTTTTTAATTGAGTGATTTCTTCAGCATTATTTTCAGAGAATAAATGAACTTCATTTATAATTTCAGTCATTTCAGTATATAAAGATGAAATTTTTTCTTCTATGTCAGTAGAAACTTTTGAAATTTTTTCATCAATTTGATCTGATAAAATTTCTTTTGAATCAATAATTTCTTTAGATAAATCATTTTGAATTTGATCCATTCTTTCAATAACTTTTTCTTTTTCAGTTTTTAATTTTGTATGAATAGAATTTGTTTCAAAATATAATTTTTCAATCTCTTCTTTGATATTTTCTTCAGATTCATAAAGTTCTTGAATTCTATCAAACGATAAATTTCAAACTTCTTCACTACTTCTGCTTAATAATCTTAATTCTTCAGATTGAGCTAATAATAGATCTTCTAATGAAGCTAATTTTTTGTTATTTGAAATTCAAGAATCATAGATTCTTTTAATTTCATACATTGAAGTATCATTATCCATTCTTAATTGTTCAACTTTTTCAATTAATGGTTTAAATTTAGGGTTTTCTTCTGGAAGTAAGTTAATTTCTTCATTAATTTCATATAAATTGTTATTAATATCAACTACAAAATTATTAACTTCTTCTTTCAATTGGTTAATTTCTTCAGCATTATTTTCAGAGAATAAATGAACTTCATTGATAATTTCAGTCATTTCAGTATATAAAGATGAAATTTTTTCTTCTATGTCAGTAGAAACTTTTGAAATTTTTTCATCAATTTGATCTGATAAAATTTCTTTTGAATCAAGAATTTCTTTAGATAAATCATTTTGAATTTGATCCATTCTTTCAATAACTTTTTCTTTTTCAGTTTTTAGTTTTGTATGAATAGAATTTGTTTCAACATAGAATGCTTCAATTTCTTCTTTGATATCTTTTTCAGATTCATAAAGTTCTTGAATTCTATCAAATGATAAATTTCAAACTTCTTCACTACTTCTACTTAATAATCTCAATTCTTCAGATTGAGATAATAAAATGTCTTCAAGTGAAGCTAATTTTTTGTTATTTGCAATTCAAGAATCATAGATTCTTTTAATTTCATACATTGAAGTATCATTATCCATTCTTAATTGTTCAACTTTTTCAACTAATGGCTTAAATTTAGGGTTTTCTTCTGGAAGTAAATTAAGTTCTTCATTAATTTCATATAAATTGTTATTAATATCAACTACAAAATTATTAACTTCTTCTTTCAATTGGCTAATTTCTTCAGCATTATTTTCAGAGAATAAATGAACTTGATTAATAATATCAGTCATTTCAGTATATAAAGATGAAATTTTTTCTTCAATTTCAGAAGATATCTTAGAAACTTTCGTATCAATATCAGCTATTACTCTTTCTTCAGTACTATTAATTTCTTTTAATAAGTCATTATTAATTAAATCAATCTTGTCATGAATTTTTCCTTTTTCTTCTGTTAATTTATTTATGATTTGTTTATTTTCAAGGAAAATATTTTCAATTTCTTCTTTTATATGTGATTCAGATTCAAAAAGTTCTTGAATTCTATCAAATGAAACATTTCAAACTTCTTCACTACTTCTACTTAATAATCTTAATTCTTCAGATTGAGCTAATAATAGATCTTCTAATGAAGCTAATTTTTTATTATTGTTTTTTCAAACATTAGTAATGTTTGATATTTCATTACTTGTAAGTTCTGAGAATATTTTTAAGTCTTCAATTTCACTAAGCATTTTTTGGAATCTTGGATCTTCTTCGGGTAATTTATTTACTAAAAAGTCAATTTCAGATATTTTTGAATCAACTGTCATTAAACTTAATCTAGTAAAACTATCTAAATTAGTTATTTCCTCAATTAATTCATTTTGACCATCATTTAATTCACTAATTATACTAAGCATTTCTTGGTAAAGAATATCAATTTTCATTGAAGTATCATTTTTAACATCTTCAATTTTCTTATCAGTTTCAGCTAAAATGCTTTGTTCAACATCAGTTATAATGTCTTTAATTTCTTTTTTGTCATCTTCAACTTTATCTAAAATTTTAATTTCAGATTTAGCTAAAATTTCTTTTAATTCATTAGTTTTTTCATTTATAGCTTGTTTGCTTTTAGAAGATTCAACAATTATTTTATTTTTAATTGTTCTATTTTCGTTATAAATTTGTTCAATTTCTTCTTTTATGTGACATTCAGAAGCGTGAAGTTCATGAATCATATCATAAGCATCAACTATGTTGCCTTCAGTATATTCACCTAATGTAAGAATTTCTTGTCCTTGTTTATCTAATTTAGATTTTAATACATTGATTTTTTTATTGTTATTCTTAATTGTTTCAAATTGTTCTTGCATATGTTCTACTGAAACTTCTGAATATTCAAATAATTTTTGAATATCTTCAGATATCGCATAGAATTTTTCATTATGATCAGGAATTGATTTAATTAAATTTTCTAATATAGAAATCTCATCTCTATTACTTTGTATTTTGTTAGCGAATGATATTTCCACATCAGATATTTTTTCTAACGTTGAGATGTTTTCATAATGAATACTTGATATTTGTTCAATTAAATCAAAGTTTACTTGCATTAATTTATCATCAAATTTTGCTTCTGATGTAACAATTTTAGAATCAATAACTTGTTCTTGATCAGCAATTTTTCTATCTATTTCAGATGTTAGAGCAACTAATTTTTCATTTAGTTTTTCTTTATTTACTTCAATTTCAGTTTTTAAACCTTTATTTTCAGTATAAATTTTTTCAATTTCTTCTTTAATATTTTTTTCAGAATTAAATAATTCATGAATTCTATCAAATGAAGTTGAAATAGCGCTATCACTACTTGAAGCAATGAATTGAATTTCTTCAGATTGAGCTACTAATATTTTCTTTAAAGATTTACTTCTCTCGATATTCTTATTTAGTTGTTCATGCAAATTCATAATGTAATCAGATTGTTCTTTGTTTTCATCACTTAATCTAGCAATAGAGTCAGCAATTTCAATATAAATAGGATTATCTTTTGAAATTCCTCCTCTATTTTTTAATTCTTCTATTTCAAGTTGTAAATAATCAAAAGTTTTTAAAGTATCAGTTTCAATAATTGCAATTTGTTGGTTAAGTTCTTGATTATTTTCATTTAATTCATTGATTAAATTCATAACTTCATTATGAAGAGTAATTAATTTAGTGTCAATGTTTGTATTTATTTCATCAAATTTTGTATCAGTTAATGAAAGTATATTAGATTCAGTTGTAGAAATTTTGTTTTCTAATTCTTCATTTAATATTTTAATTTTATTATCTAAATTTTGTTTTTCTTCTAATAGTTTTTTCTCTAATTTACTATTTATTGAATTAATTGCAAGTATTTCATTTTTAATAGAATTTTCACTTTGGTAAAGTTTTTCAGTTTTGCTAAATAAATCACTAAAATTCATTTCAGAGTCATTTGCTAATGATAATATTTCTTCAGATTTATTTTCTAAAATTACTTCTAATCTTTGAATTTTTTCATTATTAATTCTTCAAGCTTCTATGCAATCTCTTACTTCATTAGTAGTTTGAATTGTTGAGTTTTTAATTTCTCTTATAGTTTCAAAAAGTCTAGAGAATTTTTCATCATGCTCAGGATCTAATTGAGTGAAATGTTCTAATTCAGCAATTTTTGAATTAACTTCAAATAAGTTTAATGAAACACCTTCATTAACAATTGATATTTCTTCAAAAGATGATTGATTTTCTTTTTTCAGTTCATCTATCATATTAATTGTTTCTTCGTAAAGTTTGATCATTTTGTTATCAGTTTTTTCTGTAACTTTAGTATCTAAATCAAGAATCATTGTATCAATATTTGTTGAAACATCTTCAATTTTACTTTCTAAGTTATGTTTTTCTTCTTGTAATTTATTTTCTAATACACTATTACTTTTTAAGATTTTCTTAATTTGATTTTTTATTTTATTTTCATTTTCATATAAAACATTTATTCTATCAAATGAGTCATCAAAAGCTTCCCCAGTTAATGATCTAAGGCTTTGAATTTCATTTGCTTGATTACCTAAAACATTTTCAAGAATTACTAATTTTTCATTATTTTGACTTCATGAATCATAAATATCTTCAATTTTAGAAATTGCTTCAGTATTGAAAGATTTCATTTCATTTACTCTGTCAATTAAATCATCAACTCTTTCATCTTTAGTTTTATCAATTATAGTATTATCAATTAAATCTTGTAATTCTTCAATCCTTGTACTTGATGACTTTAATTTGTTTGAAAGGTATTTATTTGTTTCTTCAATTTCAACTCTTGTATTTTCATTTTCAAATTGAATGTTAGAAACTAACTCTAAAGTTTCTTGGTATAAAGCTTGAAGTTTTTCATCAGTTTCTTTTTGAATTTTGTCATCTAAATTATCTAAATTACTTAAGATATTATTAATTTCAGTGTTCACAACTTCCATTTTATTTTCTAAAATTGAAGAATTTGAATCTAGTTGAGATTCAAGAGTAATTATTTTTTCAGTAATTTCACCAGATGTTTTTTCTATATGAGCAATAGATTCACCAGTTAAGTTATCTAAATCATATTGAATTTTTTCATCAAATGAATCAATTAATGAATGGAAATCAGAATAAAGAGTATTAATTTTTTCATCAATAGTTTCTTTTTCTTTTTCTAATGTTTTTTCAATTGTTTCATTATTAGTTCTAATAGTAGTTAATTCTGCTTTAAATTCTTCACTTCTAAGTTTTAATTCATCAATTTGCTTTAATGAAGCAGATATATCATTGTAATCAGTGCTTAAAGAAATTTTATTGATTTCTTTTGTATTGCTTAATATTTTTTCTTTTAATGATTCAATTTTTTCATTGTTTTCATCTCACATTAAATGAGTTTTCTTAATGTCTTTCTTATGTTTTTCAAAAGTAGCATAAATATTTTCTAAATTACTACTATTTTCATCATAGATAGCAAATTGATCATTAGAAATTTGACCTAATTGTTCATTGAAAGAATTAAATTTAGATTCAACAGACATAAATAAATCTTCAAATCTTCTTTGAGATTGAATCATCTCATCTATAATATCAGAAGTGATTTTGTTCATTTCTTCCATTGATTTAGAAAGGTTTGTATTTCATTCAGCAATTGAATCTTTATTTTTGTCATAGAATTCGTCTTTTACTTCTGTAACTTTATCTAAAAATTCTTTTCTTAATTTTGAATATTTGTTTTCATTTTCAGAATTAACTTCTTCAATAGATTCCAAAATAAATCTTTCACTTCTAGCAGAAGACTCAGCTATTTTATAATCTATTTCATTATCTTTATCATGTATAATACCCAGGATATTGTTCTCTAGATCATATAATTTAGCATTAATTTCATAATTGATTTGCTCTACTCTTTCATAAATCATGTCTAATTTAGATTCATCTATTCTTACAACTCTTCTATTATTTTGTTTATAATTTTCCATTTCATCACCCTCTATCTCATCCCACTCATCTCAAGGAATTTCCTCTATATAATTTTGGTTATTATTATTGTTATTGTTTGCTATATTCTTTTTTTGAATATTAATATTGTTATTATTGTTTATTAATTCTTTTAATCTATTTATTTCTTCAATATAGTGTTGATTATCTTCAACATTGTTTTTTTCTTTTAATACATCTTTTAATCTTTCAATTTCAAGATAATATTTATCATTTGAATTGTCATTTTTTTGCTTAATTAATTCTTTTAATGAATTTATTTCGGTTAAATAAGAATTATTTGAATTATTATTGAGTAATTGCAATTCATTTCGAAATTGATCATTATTTACACCGACAATATCATTTAAATTAAATAGCATTTCTTTTATGTGACCTATTTGGCTATTAATATAGGCTAGTTGATCTTGAGATTGAGCATTAATTTCATGAGTTTCTTTTAATATGTGAGTTGTAGTTTTATAATCATTATCAAGCAGTTCTTCTCTAAGTTGAGTGGCAACATTCATAATTTCATTTAAATTTTCATTGTTACTATGTAATAATTCATCTCTTAAATTAACAAGTAGATCATTGTATATCATTGAACTTTCATCAACTTTATCTAATATGTTGTAATCCATATTAATTGAATCTTCGTTAGTAAAGTGAATTCTATTTTCTAAATCATCAAGTCTATTATGAATTTCAGCTGTTTTATATTCTGTATTTTCAATAATATTGTCATTACTATGTAATAACTCATCCCTTAGATTATAAAGTGAATCATCTTGTTTATTTTCCAAATTATCAAGTCTATTATGAAGCTCAGCTGTTCTATATTCTGTATTTTCAATAATATTGTCATTGCTATTTAATAACTCACCTCTTAAATTATAAAGTGAATCATCTTGCTTGTTTTCCAAATTATCAAGTCTATTATGAAGCTCAGCTGTTCTATATTCTGTATTTTCAATAATATTGTCATTACTATATAATAACTCATCCCTTAAATTATAAAGTGAATCATCTTGTTTAATAGCATTTTCTTCAACTTTATCTAATATAGCATAATCCATAGAAACTAAGTCTTGATTTGAATTATCCATTTTATTTTCTAAATTACTAATTTTATTATGGAATGTAGAACTTAAAAAATTAGTAGTTTTAACTGAATTATCTTTTAATGAATCTTGTATTGTATTAATATAATTAAATAAGTTTTGAGTGTTATCATCACTTACTTTTGTTAACTCATCATATAAAAATTGGCAATCATATACATTTGAATTCATACTAATAGCTTCATATAATGAATTTTGACTTGCATAAATTTCTTCTCTTAATGAGCTTAAAGAATCATAAAAATTTTTATCTAAACCTCTATTTCCACCAATAGAATTAGATATATTGTTTTGCAAATAATTTAAAGCACTATATAATTGATCAGCATTTTTATTATTAGTATCAATAATTGTACCCATTGGATAACCACTAGTATTATTATTAGCAATATTATTAATTGCATTTCTATTTGTAGAAATTTCATTTTTTAAACTTAATATTTGATTTAGTAATTCATTTAATTTATTATTTGTTGATGAATTATCTTGTTGAAATATCGGTTGATCTAATATTTCAGAAGCATGTGTTTGTTTATAAGGAAAAGAATGGCCTAAACTAGAATTAGAATTAATGATGTTATTTTTTATATCTATTAATTGATGCGAAATTTTGCCTTCTACATCTGTAATTAGATTAAAAAGTTGTTGATTTCCACTATTACTTACTTCAGCGATTTTATTAAAAATTAAATCAATTTCGTTTGCATTAGAGTTGTAATTATTATTATTTTGTCTTTTTTTAGCCACAAATAATCCTTCTAATCATTAAATTTTTTTATAAAATTTACACTATATACACTAATAATAATATATTTTTTGCATATTTTAGCATAAAAAATAATAAATTCAAAATAAAAAAAGCAACTAAAAAAGTTGCTTTTTTTTAAACTAATGAAATAATAGCTTTTTCGGTATTATCTCCTTGTCTTCTACCAAGTTTTAATACTCTAGTGTAACCACCATTTCTATCTTTGTATTTTTTACCTAAATCATTAAATAGTTTTTTTAACAATTCATCGCTAGAAGAATTTTTAGTATCTAATAATATTGCAGCAGCTTGTCTTCTAGAAGCAAGAGTATTTTTTTTAGCTAATGTAATTATTCTATCTACATGTTTTCTAGTTTCTTTTGCTTTAGTTAAAGTAGTGATTATTTCACCATATGCTATAACATCAGATACTTGCTGTCTAATTACCATTTGTCTTCAAGCAGTAGTTTTACCCTTTTTGTTTATATAAGACATATCTAATTACCTTTCTTCTTTAAATGTTAAATTTCTGTCTTCAATTTTCTTAACAATTTCTTTTAAAGATTTTTTACCAAGATTTCTAATTTTTTCAATTTCAAGTCTAGTCATGTTAGTTATTTGGTGAATTGTCTGAATTCCTGCTCTTTTTAAACAATTATAAGATCTAACAGAAAGATCTAATTCTTCAATTGGAATTGATAAAGAATTGTTAGTAGATTGTTCTGAATCATCTCTCATTGTATTGAATTCAGATATTTTCTTATTGATTTCAACTAATGGAGAGTAATGATCAATTAAAATTTTGCTTGCTAATGCTATTGCATCAGAAGGTGAAATTGAACCATTTGTAACTACTTCAATAGTTAATGCATCATTTGTATCAATTTTTGATGTTTTAATTTCTTCAATTGAGTAACTAGTTCTAATAATTGGAGAGAAATTTGAATCAATTGCAATTATTCCAATTGAATTAATTGATTCTTTATTTTCTTGAAAAGATTTAAAACCTCTTCCAATAGTTGCATATAAATCCATATTAAACTTTGTTCCCTCGTTAACAAAACAAATGTATAAATCCGGATTCAATATTTTAAATTCAGTCGGACAAATAATATCTTTTGCTGTAATTATTCCACCTGTTGACTTTATTTGCATTACTGGTCATTTCTCAATTCTAGTATTTTCTAATGTATCGATAGATGAAACATCTTCTTGAAATTGAATAACTAATTTTTTTAAATTTAAGATTATTTCAGTAACATCTTCTTTAACACCCTTAATAGCTTGGAATTCATGAGGAACATTAGGAATTTTAATAGCAAAAAGACTTGCTCCAATAATATTCCCAATTAATGCTCTTCTCAGACCATTTCCTATTGTGTTTCCAAAACCTTTTTCTAATGGCTTAATTGTAAATTTTCCATAATTATCATTTTCTAATAATGTGTCAAAATCAATTTTATATTTTAAAAATTTATTCATATTTTTTCCTTTTCCTAAAGATATTATCTTGGTTTTTTTGGTGGTCTACAGCCATTATGAGGTATTGGAGTGATATCTCAAATTTCTGTTATATCTAATCCTGCAGTATTTAAACTTCTAATAGCAGTATCTTTACCACTTCCAGTTCCATTAACTTTTACTATTATTGATTTTAATCCTAATGATATTGCATTTTTAGCAGCAGCTTCTGCTGCAATACCTGCAGCATATGGTGTTGATTTTTTACTATTCTTATATCCAATTGAACCTGAGCTTGATCAAGAAATAGCATTTCCTTGTAGATCTGTCAGAGTTATAATTGTATTATTTGAAGTAGAATGTATGTGTCCAATACCTAAATGCGAGGCTAATTTTTTTTTCTTTTTTGCCATAAATATTTCTCCTATTTACTTTCTATTTTCTTATTAGCAACTGTTTTTCTTGGACCTTTTCTAGTTCTAGAATTAGTTTTAGTTCTTTGTCCTCTTACAGGCAAACCTTTTCTATGTCTAATTCCTCTATAAGAGCCAATTTCCATTAATCTCTTAATGTCCATTGCTTTATTTCTTCTTAAATCACCTTCAATAATAAAAGAACTAATATTTTTTCTTATTAAACTTAATTCATCGTCTGATAAATCAGCTACTCTTTTATCTAAATCAATTTTACATTCATTTAGAATTTTAGTACTTAAAGATTTTCCAATACCATATATGTATGTTAATGATATTACAACTCTTTTATTATTAGGTATGTCTACCCCTAATATACGTGCCATATTTTCTCCTTATCCTTGTCTTTGTTTATGTTTAGGAGTCTTACAAATAACTTGTATTCTACCTTTTCTTTTTATTAATTTGCAATCTTTGCAAATTGGTTTAACAGATGCTCTTACTTTCATTTTATCTCCTAAGAAATTCTATATACTATTCGGCCACGTGTTAAGTCATAAGGACTCAACTCAACTTCTACAGTATCACCTTTTAAAATTTGAATTCTATGAATACGAATTTTACCAGATACGTTTGCCATAACACTGATACCATTTTCTAGCAAGACATTAAATTGTCCACCTTGTAAAACATCAGTTATAGCACCTTTCATTTTTATTTTTTGATCTTTTTCAACATTCACTATTGTTATTCCTTTTCTTCATCTTTGGTTAATATTTCATAACCATTTTTTGTAACCAAGATCATGTGTTCTCAATGACATGTCAGTTTTTTATTTTTTGATCTTACTGATCATTTATCTTTTTTATCAATGTAGTAGTCACTTGAACCGCTCATAATCATTGGTTCTATACAAACAATCATTCCTTCTCTTAAAGTATGCCCAGAATTTTTAGTACCATAATTTAAGATTATTGGATCTTCATGTAGTTTGATTCCACAACCATGACCACCAAAATCTTGTAGGATATGATATCCCTCATTTTCTACATAAGTTTGAATGGCATTGGATATATCACCAATTTTATTTCCTGGTTTAATTTGACTTATACCTTCTAATAAAGATTGATAACATACTTTATTTATTTTTTCTGCTTCTTCATTTTCTCCGATAATCACAGTGAAAGCTGAGTCACAAACATAATTATTATATGTTATTCCAATATCTAATGAAAGCATATCACCTTTTTTAAGAATATATTCAGATGGGACTCCATGAATGACTACGTCATTCACTGATAAGCATATGTTTCCTTTGAAACCAGAATAATCTTTGAAAGTGCAAATAGCACCTTTTGATTCAATTATTTGCTTTGCAAATTCATCAATTTGATTTAAAGAAATTCCTTCTTTAATATATTTGATAATTTCATTTTTAGTGTACTTTCAAATATCACATGCTTTTCTGATATTACTAATATCAAATTCTGATTTTATATATATCATTTGTCCTACTTAAAAAGAGATTTTTTTCTCAAGATTTTTTACAACTTCATCTGATTCAATACCTGAATCCATTTCAAATAAACAGTTCTTATTTTCATAAAATTCTACTAAGGGAAATGTTGATTCATAATAATTTTTTAATCTATTTTTAATAGTTTCTTCATTATCATCAGATCTTTTAACTAAAATTGTTTTATCTATATCACATATTCCTTTTTCTTTTGGTATCATGAAGTGTTCATTGTAAATTTTATTACAAGTAGGACAAGTCATTCTTCCAAGAATTCTTTTGATAACAATATCATCAGATATTTTTAAATAGATTGCATAATCAACTTTAAAGAAAGTGTCTAAAAATTTTGCTTGTTCAATATTTCTTGGATATCCATCTAAAATAATATTTTTGCTATCAGCAATATTTTTTAGTTTTTTCTTTACTAATTCATTAGTTATTTCATCTGGAACTAAATCACCTTTTTCAAGATATGAATTTATCTTTTCGAAAAGTGGTCCCTTATTACTTAGTTCTTCTCTAAATATCTCTCCAGTAGATAGATGCAAAATATTATGTTGTTTAACTAATTTTTCCGCAATAGTTCCCTTACCAGAACCAGGTGCTCCTAAAATAATTATTTTTAGATTTTTACTCATATAAATTCCTTATCATAAATGTGAAATACTTGAGTCATCTTCATTTTGTGAATCAATATACTTTTGCTCAATACTTTTTTTACTTTTCGAATATGAATAATTAGTTTCAGCACTACATAATGCTTGTCAGAAATCTAATGATCCAGAAACGATAATAATAATACCTGTACCACCAATTGCGAGCCCACTTGGTAAACCTGTTGTTATAGATAAAATATATGGTATTGCAGCAATCAATGCAAGAGATGGTGCACCAATACAATTTATTCTAATAAGAACTCTTGATATGTATCTTTCTGTAGTTAATCCTGCTTTTACACCAGGAATATATTTACCACTCTTTTTAAAGTTTTCAGATATCTGTTCAGGATTCAATTGAATATAAGAATAAAAGAATGAGAATAATATAATAAGAATTACATATAATGATAAACCAGACCAAGAAGTTAAACTAAAGAAATTATTAATAACTTGTGAAGCTTCTTGAGAAACAAATTCAGCAACTGTTGAAGGAATAGACATTATTGAGGATGCAAATATAACAGGTATTACTCCAGCAGCATTTACTTTAATTGGCAAGTAAGCTAAATCTTCTGAAGATGTAGTTAGTGCTTGACCAATTTGTTGAATAGGTATTTTTCTAATTGAGTTATAGATAAATACTACTCCAACTAATAAAATAATAAATAATAATATATATCCAATAAATGATAAGTATCCAAGTAAAACTTGGTTAGGTGATACTCCTTCTGTTTGAACTAATACAAAAAACACATTTTGAAAATTAGGAATTAATGAAGAAAATATACCTGACATTATTAATAGAGATATTCCATTACCAATACCTTTTTTAGTTATGATATCAGCAATGAATAATGATATTAATGAACCAGCGACAAAGCCGACTAACATTTTTAATACTGTGTATCATTGTAATGCAGCTAGAGTAGTTTGACCATCAATTTCAAATCTTCCAGTAGAAATACTTAAACTTAAAATTGCATAACCTTGAGCTAATGAAAAAAAGACAGTTAAAATTCTATTTATAATTTCAATTTTTCTTCTTCCCTTTTCGCCACTTTTAGCTAACCTTGCTAAAGGCTTAATTATATCTGATGATAATAATTGAACAATAATTTGAGCAGTAATATAGGGGGATATTCCAACAGAAAATATTGATAGTTGTGAAGCACCACCACCACCTAATAAATTCATAATATCTAATAAAGTATTGCCTTCAGTTTGAGCATCTTCAAGAATTTTTACTCCTGGCATTGCAATTAGAGCGCCAAATCTAAAAAATATTAATAGTGATAATGTTGCAATTAATCCTATTCAAACTTTTTTACTTGTAAATACTTTTTTTGATTCCCTGAAAAAATTGCTATTCATTTATATAACCTTAAAAGTACTTTTGCTTTTTTCCAAAGAAAGAATTGCTCCTTTTGAAAATTTGTTAGCTTCAATTTTAATTGAATCTTTTAAATCAGTATTACCAATAATTTTTAATGGTAAATTATTATTTTGAATGATTCTCTTTTCAATTAATATTTCTTTCGAAACAGTTTTCATCTTTAGATCTATTATTTGTTTTAATGAAATAACATTGTAGTTGTTTTTAAAATCATAGTTATTAAATCCAACTTTAGGTATTCTTCTATATAAAGGAGTTTGTCCACCTTCGAATCCAATTCTTACCATTCCAGATTTTCTAGCTTTTTGACCTTTAGTACCTCTAGTAGAAGTTTTACCCATACCAGATCCTATACCTCTACCAACTCTTTTTGGTTTATGATTTCTAGAACCTTCTACATATTCCATTTTTTCTAATTTCATTTTTTATTCCTTAATTAATATTAATTATAGATTTTTAATATCCTTGTCTCTTAGAGCAGCTACTTCTCTAGGAGTTTTTTGATTTTGAAGTCCATTTAAAGTAGCTAGCACCATATTTAGACTTGTATTTTTTCCTAAGTTTTTAGAATAAGCATCTTTGTATCCAGCCATTTCTAAAAGAACACGAATTGGACCACCAGCAATAATACCAGTACCTTCAGGAGCGGGTTTTAATAAAACTTTACCTGCACCTTTTCTACCAATAACTTCATGGAATAAACTACCATTTTTATTCATTTTAACTTTTGCCATGTTATTTTTAGCATCTTTTAATGCTTTTCTAATTGCGATTGGAACTTCAATAGATTTTCCTGTTCCATATCCAACCATTCCATTTTTATCACCAATAATAACTAAAGCAGAGAATCTCATGTTTCTACCACCTTTAGTTGTTTTAGATATTCTTTTAATTCTAACAACTTTTTCATGATATCCAGTGAAACTTTGTTTTGGTGCATTTTTAGAATTTCCCCTTGGACCATTTTTCTTGAAGCCGCCTTTTTTGAAATCTTTTTTAACAAAAGTTTTTTCAGACTGATTTCCTTCAACATTATTTCTTGATTGAAATTCTCTATTAGGTTGTTCATCTCTTTTTGGTTGTTCTTCAACTACCATTGGTTTGAATTCCTTTTTAGGTTCTTCAATTACAGGTTTAGTTTTGAATTCTCTTTTTGGTTGTTCTTCAACTACTATTGGTTTGAATTCCTTTTTAGGTTCTTCAATTATGGGTTTAGTTTTGAATTCTCTTTTTGGTTGTTCTTCAACTACTATTGGTTTGAATTCCTTTTTAGGTTCTTCAACTATTATTGGTTTGAATTCCTTTTTAGGATGATCAATTTGTTCAGAATCTGAAACATTATTTGAAAAATCTATTTTTTCTTTAGCATTTAATTCAATTAAATCACTATCATTTGATTTATCTGTAATACTAGTAATTTTTGATAATTCTTTAATTTTTTCAGAGTAAATTTCTGATTTGATATCTTCTGCAGTTGGTTCTTTTACAATTTTAGCTTTAGCTTCATCTTCTTTTTTTCTCAAAAGAGCTTCTTTTTCTCTAATTTTTTCTAAATCTCTTTCTTTAGATTCTTCAATAGCTTCTATTTTTTTAACTTTTTCAAGTTCAATGCTTTGTTTTTCTTCAACTCTGCTAATAGATTCTTTTGTTAGAGGTTTATCTGAGATATTAACTCTTGATTTAACATCATCTCATTCTTTGAATACAACTTCTTGATTGATTAATTCTGCTAATTTTTGAGCTTGATCTTCTAAGACATTAATGTCTTCTTTTACATTCAGAATATCTTTTTCTGATGTCGATTGTTTTTTGTTTTCACTCATTTTTATTTTCCTTGTTTTTTAATTTAATTAAAAATTAAATTTATTCATTTTCACTTTCAGAATCTTCATTAATAAATTCTTCAATTAAATCTTCATGGTCATTAATTTGATCATGATTACTTGTGTCATTATTTGAAGCCATAAAAGGATCTTCAAGTTCTTTCTTTTGCTTATTTAAACTTTCAATATCCATGCTTAGATTGATGTCATATTGAGAAGCTTGTTCAAGCCTTTTCTTTAATTCATCATATCTTTCTTTTGTTGCTTCAGCTTGTGATCTATGTAAGCTTGCAAGCTCAGAAGTTCTTTTTGCAGTTTCTTGAGCGATTTTTGCTTCTTCATCTTTTTTAGTTGCATGTAATTCTTCAAGTTCTGATTCAAATGCTGCTTTAGCAGTTTCTGATTTAACTTTTGAAAGTTGTGCTTTAATAACAAATTGTTTTGCATGTACTAATGAATTGTTAGCAACTTCAGAAACTTCAACAGCATTTTTTCTTGCACTATCTGATTCTTCTTGAGCTGATGAACAGTCTTCAATTTTTCTAGCATATCTTTCTTTTGAAAGAGCAATTTTTTTAATTAAACTTTCAAGATCAGCTTCTTCTTTTTGTAATTGAACAAAAAGCTCATCTCTTACTAATACTTCTTTTTCTAAAATAATTGTTTTTGTTTCAGCTATTTCAGTAACAGCTTTTGCTTCCTTAATTAATCTAGTTGCTTTTTCTACTTCATCTCTTGCGATGATATCAAGCTTTCTAGTTTCTTCTTCTAATTCAAGAGCCTTAATACTTTTTTCTTTAAGATCGGGTGTTAAAGAAATTCCATAAGCATCTAATTCATCTATTTTTCTTTGAAAGTCATTCATAATATTTTTTTCCTTTTTATTTTATTAAAAAACTAAACCATTTTTTCTTGCACTATCAGCAAGCATTTGAACTCTACCATGGTATTTAGAACCACCTCTATCGAAATTTATTTCTTTGATATTTTTCTTAAGAGCTTTTTTAGCAATATCTTCACCAACTTTTGATGAGTTTTCTTTGTTACCGTTCTTTAATCCTAATTGTAATGAAGAACTTGAAACAACTGTAATATTTTTATTATCATCAATTAATTGTGCATAAATATGGCCATTTGTTTTAGTAACTAAAAGTCTATGCAAACCATTATTAATTACTTTAAATTTTCTAGCAATTTTTAAATGTCTATTTTTTCTATTTTCTTTTTTATTTAAACTTAATCTTTTCATATTTAACTAGTTCCTATTTCTTCCCACCGTCAGCAGTTTTACCAACTTTTCTAATAATGTGTTCGTCGCTATACATAACACCTTTCCCTTTATAAGGTTCAGGTGGTCTTTTGCTTCTTATAATTGAAGCAAATTCGCCGACAGCAGTTTTATTAGAACCAAAAATTTCTATTTCTGTGGGAGTTATGCAAGTAATTTTAATATCTTTAGGTATTTCTAATTTAATATTGTGAGAATGTCCTAAATATAATTCTAAATAATTACCAACAACAGCAGCCTTATAACCAACACCAATAATTTTTAATTTTTTTGAATGGCCTTTACTTACACCAATTATTGCATTATTAATATTTGAGTTTGTAGTTCCATGAATCATTTTAGTAAATTTTTCTTCATTATTTCTTTTAATAATAACTTGATTATCATTTAAAGAAATTTTAAGTAAATGACTATGAGGATTTAGTTCAATTGCACCATGAGTTCCTGAAATTTTTAAACTATCTTTTTCTAAACTTATTGAAACACCAGCTGGTATTTCTAATATTCTATTACCAATACGTGACATTATATTTTTCTCCTTTTTATTAAATTATCATACATAAGCGATGACTTCACCACCTAAATTATTTTTTCTTGCATTCTTATCTGTCATTATGCCTTGACTAGTTGAGATGATAGCTATACCTAAACCATTTAAAACAGTTGGCAATTTACTAACCTCACTATATATTCTTAAACCAGGCTTAGATATTTGTCTAACTCCTGATATTGAAGAAACATTACCTTTATATTTTAAAGTTATAAGAGTATAAGGTATTTTTTTTGTATCTACTTTTTCTTCATAATTTTCAATGTATCCTTCTTCTTTAAGGATTTTTAATAAATTACTACTTAATTTTGATTTCTTAGATTGAATTTTAGCTTTTTTAGATTTTGTTCCCATTCTAATTCTAACTAGTAAATCTGATATTGGATCTATGTACATAAATTATTCCTCCTTATCAAGAAGCCTTTCTTACTCCTGGAATAGAACCTTTGTAAGCTAAGTCTCTAAAGCAAAGACGACAAATTCCAAATTTTCTATTAACAGCTCTTGGTCTACCACATTTTTCACATCTAGTATAATTTCTAACACCAAATTTTTGGTGTTTTTTTTGTTTTTCAATTAATGATTTTTTTGCCATAAATTACTTTTCTCCCTTGCTTTTTACAAACGGTATTCCTAGATGTTTCAATAATGCAAATGCATCTTCATTTTTATTAGTTGATGTAACGATTGTTATATCAAAACCTCTAATTCTTTTAACATCATCAAAATTAATTTCTGGGAAAATGATTTGCTCTTTTATTCCCATAGTAAAGTTTCCTCTACCATCAAATGATTTTGTTGATATTCCTCTAAAGTCTCTAATCCTTGGAATTGCTATAAGAATTAATTTCTCTAAAAAATTTCACATTTGATCATTTCTTAAGGTTACCTTAACTCCAATTTCTTGCCCTTCTCTTAGTTTATAAGTTGCTAAAGATTTTTTCGCTTTTGTTTTAATAGGTTTTTGTCCAGTTATTACACTTATTTCATTATAAACAGAGTCAATGTTTTTACTATCTTGTGTTGCATCACCAACACCAGCATTAATAACAATTTTTTCTATTCTAGGAACTTGCATAACTGATTTATATGAAAATTCTTTCATTAAAGCAGGAGCTATTTCCTTTTTGTATCTATCTTTTAATAACATAATACCTTCTATTTACTTACAATTTCTAAGTTAGTTTTTTTTGAAATTCTAACTTTTTTATTGTCTTTGTTTAAACCATATTTAACTTTTGTAGTATTACCTTTTCCTTTCGGATCTAGTAATGCTAGCTTTGATAATGGAAGCGGTTTGTTAACTTCAATTATTCCACCATCTTGATTGTCTTGACTTGGTTTTTGATGTTTTTTAACCATATTTACTTTTTCTACAAAAGCAGAGTCATTTTTGTTATCAATTTTTAAAATTATTCCTTCTAAACCTCTATGTTTACCAGATATAACTCTAACTTTATCGCCTTTTTTTAATCTTTTCATAGTGAGCCCCCCTTTTATAAAACTTCAGGAGCTAGAGAAACAATTTTAGGAAAACCTTTGTCTCTTAATTCTCTAGCAACTGGACCAAATATTCTTGAACCTCTTGGTGTTTTGTCATCTTTAATAATAACACATGCATTTTCATCAAAACTTAAGTAAACACCACTACCTCTTCTAATCGATTTTTTCGTTCTTACTATAACAGCTTTAAAAACTTGACCTTTTTTAACGTTGCCGTTTGGTTGGCATTTTTTAACTGAAACAACAACAATATCACCAATTGATGCATATCTTCTTTTAGATCCACCTAAAACCTTAATGACTCCTACTTCTTTAGCCCCAGTATTATCAGCTACAGCTAATCTTGACATAAATTGAACCATAATATATTCTCCTTAATTTAGCTTATTTAGCTTTTTCTACTATTTTGTAAAGTCTTCATCTTTTAGTTTTACTTAAAGGTCTTGTCTCTACAATTTTTACTTTGTCACCAATTTTACAAACTTCTTTTTCATCATGTGCATGATACTTCTTATGAGTAATAACAAGCTTATGGTATAGTTTATGTTTACTTCTTGTTTCAACATTTACCACAATTGTTTTAGACATTTTATCAGATACAACAATACCTGAAAGTATTTTTTTATTAATAACTGTTGATTGCATAGATATTAAACTCCTCTTTGTGCTTTCTTAACGATGTTTGTTTTTTTAGCTTGGTTATTGTTTGACTTAGTAACAATTTTTTTAGGTGCAGATTTAGTAGAACTTGAATCTGTTTTAGTCATTTTTGAAATTTCATCTTTTTCAGTTGATGAAACCTTTGGTTTTGATTTATCTTTTGGTTTTTCTTCAGCAGCATTTATAACTGAATCAGGATCAAAAGCTAACCCTTTTCCAATTGAATTAGTAATTCTTTTTCCATCTTTTCATTCAACTAATGCATAGTTATGAGATGAAACAGATAATTCAACATTTCTTTCTCTTAATACAAAGAATGAAACAGCAATAGTTTTTTTAACTAGCTTAACTTTATGTGTTTTTTCTAATTGCCCTGCAGCAGCTTTAAATCTGTATTCTAATAAATCATTTTTTAATTTAATTATTAAATCGGCTAATTCTTTATTACTTTTTTTTCTTAAATCATTAACCATTTGGATTCTCCTCTTTATGAATTATTTTTCATGTAACACATAATTTGTTTCCAGCTTTTCTTAATGCTTCCTTCATTTCTAAAGGTGGAATTCCAGCAATTTCAAACATTACTGTTCCTTCTTTAACTACAGCAACTCATTTTTCAGGAGAACCTTTACCAGATCCCATACGAACTTCTAATGGTTTTTTAGTTAAAGATAAATGAGGAAATATTCTTATTCACATTTTACCTGTTTTACCTAAAGACTTAGAAATTGCAATCCTTGCAGATTCAATTTGTCTATCAGTAACTCAAGCTCCTTGTGTAGAAACTAGTCCATATTCTCCAAAAGCAACATATCTGTTTCCTTTTGCTTTACCTTCATATTTAATTCTATGAGGCTTTCTATATTTTGTTCTTTTAGGTTGTAGCATTTTTAAG
The DNA here is from genome assembly GCA_051653965.1 of Mycoplasmoidaceae bacterium. Classification (GTDB taxonomy): domain Bacteria; phylum Bacillota_I; class Bacilli_A; order Mycoplasmatales; family Mycoplasmoidaceae; genus CAMREV01. The sequence continues at coordinate 140,464 of JBOFXG010000002.1, forward strand.
CCTCCCTAGGTGATTTCTTGTTTTGTTTTTTAGGATCGAAACTAGATCTTTTTGATTTAATTAGAATGGGATTTTCATTAACTAATTTGTTTCCAAAAATTTCACCTCTATTAATTCAAACTTTTACACCTATTAATCCATAGGTTGTGTGTGCTTCTTCTAAAGAATAATCAATATCAGCTCTAATAGTTGATAGTGGAATAACACCTTCAGAGTAACCTTCTACTCTAGCCATTTCTACTCCACCTAATCTTCCAGAAACTTTAGTTTTTACACCTAAAGCTCCTGCAGCTAGAACTTTTTTAATTGACATTTTTTGTGCATTTCTGAATGAAACCTTTTTTTCAATAGCATCAGCTATTTCTCTTGCAACTAATCTTGCAGATAATTGTGCATTTTCAATAGTAATAATTTTAGTATTTACTTTGATCTTTTTTCCAACTATTAAACTAATTTCTTTTTTAATTTTTTCTAAATTAGCACCTTCTTTACCAAATAAAAAACCTGGTTGATAAGAATAAATAAATAATTCAATATTTGTTTGTTGTCTTTCAATTTCAACATTTGAAATTTGAGCATCTTTGTATTTTTTAATTAATAATTCTCTGATTTTATGATCTTGAACTAATCATTTAGCAAATTGCTTTTTATCTTCAGCAATTCATCTTGATTGTCAGTCCTTGTTAACACCATATCTTAAACTATTAGGATTTGCTTTTTGACCCATATTATTATTTACTTCCCTTCTTTTCTATTTTTAAATTTGTTTTTGGTTTTATATTTTTTGAAACTGTAGCTTTTTTAGCAACTGGTTTTTTGGTTTTAGAGTCTTTGCTAACTTTAGACAAATTTTCTTTTCTTTGTTTTGCACTATAACCTTTATTAGCTTGTGCTCTTTTTGTTTTTAAATCTTTAATTTTTTTAAGATCTTTTTTCATTTCTTCAGAATCATCTGAAAGAGTAATCTCAATATGAGAATATCTTTTTTTTAATAAATCTGCTGATCCTCTTGCTCTTGGATTTGTTCTTTTTAGTGTTGGAGCTTGATTAGCTACAATTTTATAAATATATAATTTAGAACCATCCATTGCATGATTGTTAGTAGCATTTGCAATTGCTTGAATTAATAATTTCTTAACAATTGGCGCTGCTTTTTTATCTGTATTATCCAAAATAATTAAAGACTCAGTAACTGGTTTATTTCTGATGAGATCAACTACAAGTTTAGCCTTTTGACTAGAAATGTGAATATATCTTTGTATTGCTATTGCTTTCATAATTATCCTTATTTTCTATTACCTGTATGACCTTTGTAAGTTCTTGTAGGAGAAAATTCTCCTAATTTATGACCTACCATATCATCAGTTACATAAACATTAATAAATTGTTTACCATTATGCACTTCAAATGTTAATCCTACAAATTCAGGGAATATTGTACTTCTTCTAGATCAAGTTTTAATATTTTTCTTTTTATCTTGTGCATTCATGCTTACAACTTTTTTTAATAAGCTTGGTTCAACATAAGCACCTTTTTTTGAGCTTCTTGACATAAATTAATTATTCTCCTTAATTTTTTCTTCTTCTTACAATTAATGCACTTGAAGATTTTTTCTTATTTCTAGTTTTAACACCCATGTGTCTTTTACCTCAAGGAGTTCTAGGAGCATCCATACCAATTGGTTGTCTACCTTCTCCACCACCATGTGGGTGATCATTAGGGTTCATAGCTGAACCTCTAACTGTTGGTCTTATACCTTTATTTCTATTTTTACCAGCTTTACCAATGTTTATTAAATTATGGTCAGAATTTGAAACTCTGCCTATAGTTGCAAAACAGTTATTCATTACTTTTCTAACTTCACCTGAAGAAAGTTTTACAATTGTGTAATCACCAGTTTCATCTTTACCCAAGATTTGTGATGCAGTACCAGCAGATCTTGATAATTGTCCGCCCTTACCGTGAATTAATTCAATATTATGAACAAATGTACCTTCTGGAATCATTGAAATTGGCATTGAATTACCAATTTGGATATCACATCCATTTTTACTAGAAACTATTTTATCCCCAATTTTAATTTTTTCTGGTGAAATGATATATCTTTTATCACCATCTTCGTAAGATACTAATGAAATGAAACAAGTTCTATTTGGATCATATTCAACAGTTTTAACATAAGCAACTTTATCATATTTATCTCTTTTAAAATCAATTATTCTGTACTTTTGTTTTTGTCCGCCACCTTTGTGTCTTACAGTAATTTTACCTTGATTATTTCTACCAGATTTTTTGTTTTGACTAACAAGTAATTTTTTATAAGGTTCATCAGTAGTAAGAGAAGCTTTATAATCTATTACTATTGTCTGTCTTATACCACTACTTCTGGCCTTGATTCTTTTTATAGGCATTTTCTCTCCTTACCAATTATTCTTTTTTTTCTTCTTCGTCAAATACAATTTCAGTTCCAGGTAATAAAGTTACAATTGCAATTTTTTTAGCCTTCTTAATTCCTGGTTTTTTAGTTCCTGTTTTTGTCTTTTTTTCAATTTTACTTACAATATTTACTTTTTCACATTTAATTCCATAGATAGCTTGGAAAGCTTCTTGTACTAATTTTTTAGTTGCTTTTTTGTTAACAATAAAACAATATTTCTTTTTTTCTAAAGAATTCATTAAATATGTTTTTTCAGTATTATAAGGTTTGATTATTACTTCACTTAAATTCATTATGCAAATACCTCCGATAATTTATCAAAAGCATTTTCTTGACATATTGTAATATGACTATTAGCAATATCTCTAGTTGAAACTTGATTTCATTTTTTTGAATAAACTTTTTGAATATTTCTACAAGATAAATTGAAATTTTCATTCTTTTCATCATTTAATATAAATAATATTTTTTTGTTATTAATTTCTAATTTTTTTAATAAAGTATCAATTTTATTAGTTGATGGGTTTTTCATATCTATATCATTAACCATTAAATAAATTTGATTTTCTTTAAATTTAAATGTGATAGCTGATCTAATGGCCAATTTTCTAACTTTTTTATTTAATTTTAAATTATAGTTTCTATTTGGCTTAGGGCCAAACACAACACCACCACCAACTCATTGTGGAGATCTTGTTGAACCTTGTCTAGCTTTTCCTGTGTGTTTTTGTCTTCATGGTTTTCTACCACCACCTCTAACTTCAGCTTTCGTTTTAGTTGAATGAGTACCTTGTCTTTCACCAGCATTTTCAGATAGTATTGAATCAAAAATTGCTTGCTTACTAGGTTTGTCTTCAATTAAACTAGTATTTTTTAAATCAATTTTTTTTATATTACCAGCTAAATCTACTAAATTTACTTTTTCCATTTATATTACCTTTCTTCTTTTATGCAACTGCATCAATATTTTGAGTTTCAACTTTATTATTCTTAACAAGATTGCTTATTTTTTTGAAATTCTTTACTCTATTTGTAGTTTTAATAATAACTAAAGAATTTTTAGGACCAGGAACTGATCCTTTGATTAAAATTAAATTTTTTGATAAATCAACATCAACTATTGTTAAGTTTTGAATTGTAACTAATTCTTGCCCATAATGACCAGACATTTTTTTACCCTTCATAACTCTTTGACCTTGGCTACCACCTCTACCAAAAGAGATTGAACCTTGATATCTATGAGGATAACCAGCACCATGAGATTTAGGACCACATTTAAAATTTCATCTTTTAATTGCGCCTGTAAAACCATGACCTTTTGAAATAGCTTGTACATCAACATGATCACCAATTTTAAAAGTATCAACTTTAATTAAATCACCAACATTATATCCATCAACATCTCTAAATTCTTTAATATGTTTTTTTGGATCACAATTTGCTTTTTTGAAAATACCTAATTCACTTTTATTTATATTTTTTTCACTACAGCTTAAGAAACCAACTTTAGTAGAAACATATTTATGTTTTTCTAAACTTTTTGTTTCAAGAACAAAATTTGGTTCAGAATGTATAACTGTTACAGGAATCATTTTTCCATCTTCTAGAAAAGAAGATATCATTCCAATTTTTTTACCTAATATCATTTTCATATTCGTCTCCTAATCTTATAAAGAAATCTTAATTTCCACACCAGTAGCTAGTGAAAGTGTTTTAAGCTTTTGAATTGACTCACCAGAAGTATTAGTTATTATTAATAATCTTTTGTGAGTTCTTCTTTCAAATTGTTCCATTGATGGCTTATTTACATGTGGAGATCTACATATAGTAAATATTTCTTTTTTTGTTGGCAAAGGTATTGGACCTTTAACATTTGCTCCCGTATCTTTTACAGTTTTAATTATTTTTTTAATTGATGAATCTAATAATCTGTGATCATAAGAAAATAATTTTATTTTCAGTTCATTCATTTTAAAAACTCCTTTTTCATATATAAATTTTTTGTTAACAACTTGTATCGGTGTATCATAAAAATAAAATTACACTTTGTTATTATACTATTAAAATTTAAAAATACAAAAAAATTATTCTTCTCTATTTGAATCAAAAAAGTCAAAATCTTCTTCTTCATCTGATGAAGAAGATTTTATCTCAGGAAGTTCAGATAAATCTTTAATTCCAAACACATCATAAAATTTCTCAGATACTTTATATAAAAATGGTTTTCCTTGTGAATCTGCTCTACCAATTTCTTCAATTAAATTAAGTTCTAAAAGTTTTATAATTTGTTGTGTTGGATCTATTTTCTTGATATCATGGATTTTTGTTCTAGTACATGGTGAATTATAAGCAATAATAGCTAATGTTTCTATTAATGAAGAGTTTAAAGGGTTTTTTACAATATGGTTTTGCTCAGGAAATAATTTGTCGTGAATATGAATTTTAGTAACTAATAAGTATTTTTTACCAAATTTCTTGATTTCTAAACCTTTATCCTCATGCTGAAAACTTGAAATAAGCTCACTCATTTCATTTTCAAAAGCACTTTCATCAATATTTATAATTTCTAGTAATTCATCGTGCTCTATTCCTTTTTTACCTCGAATAAAAAGAATAGCTTCTATTAATGGTTTAATATTTGACATTTTATAATCCTAAATATATTTTCTTAATAATGATATCAACATCATTATTTATTTCTTGTTCTAAACTAATATTACCGTTTCTAACTAATACAAGCAAAGCAACAAATGTAACAGCTAAGTACTGTTTAGATATTTTTGAACTTGGAAAAGATGAAAGCAATTCAAACAAAGAAATCTTATTTGAATTGAATTTCTCTAAAAAGTTTGTTATTTCATTTGTTACATCTTCAATTGATAATTCAGAAATATCAATATTAATTATATCATTTTCATTTTTTTGTAATTTTTTAAATATATTTCTCATTGATCTTAATAAGACATTTGGGGAAATACTGTCTGGAACTTCTTCATGAATAATGTCATCTAATTTAATAAAATCAACTTCCTTAGCATGCATTTTTTCTCTTTCAATCATTCTATTAGAAAGATTAGGCACTAATTCTCTAAATTGTTTATAAAGTAAAACTCTTTGGATGAACTTATCATATTCCATTTCATTTTCTAATTTTTCTTGGCTTGTAGATATTCCTAAAATTTTCTTTGATTTCAATTCGAAAAAATAAGTGATCATAGAAAGATACTCTGTAATATCATCTATTTTCATATCATGCAAATGTTTTTGAACATAATTAACATATGAAGTAGAGACATAAAGCAGATCAATATTTAATATATCAAACTTTCTTTCCTTGATTAAACTAAAAAGTAGGTCAACTGGACCATTAAAATCTCCAATAGTCAAGAATAAATTATCAAAATTACTCAAATTTTTAAGATCAGACATTAATTAACCTTTTCTTCTTTTTTTAAGAATCAAATATTCTTTTTCAATAGCTTCTCTAATGTTTTCTGATAGAATTTCTTTATTTTTTCCAACATATTCAGTGTGTTTAATTGGTTTTAAAAAAGAAACATCAAATTCTTTATAACCATATCTTCTTTTTTCATCTTTCACCATAACACCAAGAGTACCAAAAACAGCAACAGGAACTATAGTAGTCAAATTATTAATTGCTGGAGCTAATCCAGCACTTTTAATTTCACCGATAATATCTTCTTTTTCAATTCTTTGACCTTCCAAGAAAACAACCATTGAATCTTTTTTAATTATTTCTTCTTCTTTTAATAAAATTTTTATTATTTCTCTTGGATTTTTTCTATCTAAGAATAAACAATCAATTAATACTGCTGCCCCATAAGCCAATTTATTTTCAGACATTTCTGTTTTAGCAACAAAATGATAGTAGGGAAAACCCTCGTGTTCATATAACAATTTAATAAAAATAAGTGGATCGATATTTGATTTGTGATTTGGAACATACATTACTGGTCTTTTAGGAACATTTTCAAATCCAGTAACATTTATTTTTACATTGAATAAAAATAAAGCTTTTTTAACAATTTTGTATGTTCTTAAAAATCTTTCATCAATTGGATAAAAATCTGGATTATTTTGATAATCTTTTGCTTTTCTATTACAAATTTGTATTGAAATTCATAATGATGAAATTACATATGGAAAAGCTAATCAATGTCCTACATTTCTAAAAAAAAGTTTTAAATTCATATTAAATAAAATTCCTTATTAAAGTACATATGTAGATTATAATGAATTTTTTAATTAATAATACACATTATATAAATACAGCCCGCAAGCATTTGCTTTATGAATTGATGAACCTTTTGATGGATTTAAAAGTAATTTTTTTATTGAATTAATATCTTTCTTACCTTCAAGAACTATTAAAGAATAGCTAACAATCATTCTTACCATATATCTTAAGAAGCCATCTCCATTTATTTTTATTTTTATTTTATTATTTGTTTTTCTAACATTAATTCAATTAATTTCTCTTGTAGTATTTTTCAAGATTGAAGTACTAAAAGATAAGAAGTCATGTTTTCCTAAAAAAGTGTTAAGTATTTCTTGAAGTTTGTCTACATTTATTTCTTTATTATATTGCAATTCTTTGTTACACATAAATGGGTCTTTTTTAGATGTATTAATTATATATAAGTATGTTTTGTTTTTAATTGAATACCTTGAATGAAAGTCTTTATTAACTAATTTAATTTTTTTTATATATAGATCTTCATTTATAAATTTGTTTAATATAAAAAGTAGTTTTTCTGGATCAATTATCATCTCTGCATCAAAATGAAAATATTGATTTAAAGCATGAACTCCCTTGTCAGTTCTTCCACTACAATTAATTACTATTTTTTCTTTAAATATCTTTAATAAAACTTTTTCTAAATGATCTTGAATTGTTATTTCATGTTTTTGTTTAGATCAACCATAGTAGTTTGATCCATCATATGATATGTTGACTAAATATCTCATTATTGATTAATCATTAAAGCGTCTAATATACCAAATGGGGTTATAAGAATTGGTTTACCTTTGATAAATATTAATGTGATTACAAAGCCAAAATAAATTAATACCAATCCAAAGAAAATTAAATCTAAATATTTAATTGAAAATATTCTATATCTAGTCCTAATACTTCTTGGATCATAAGCTCTTGCTTCCATCGCATTAGATAATTCATCAGCTTTTCTGAAAGCAATAGAGAATAAAGGAACTACTAATGATGATAAAGATTTCATTTTATCAAAACCATTTCCATTTCTAAAATCTACACCCCTAGAAGCTTGAGCTTTTAAAACTCTGTTTGCTTCATCTAGTAATGAGGGAATAAATCTTATTGATAAAGAGATAGTCATTGATCATTCACTTATAGGAGCTCTTAAATATCTTAAAGGACTTAAAATATCTTCAATTGCATAAGTCATTTCAATTGATGAAGTTGTTGATGTAAGAATTGTTATCACCAAAATCATTGCAAATATTTTTAATGTTACATATGCCATTAAACCTAAAGAAAATGATGAAATTGCATATCATTCAGTAGAATATGAGAACATATAAAGTTGACCTGATTCAAGAGCAAATTCATTTATTATTTGATTGCCATTTGGACCAGTTATTCCATTTAGTAATCTTTCTATATTATTAATTTGTGCAGTATTAATATCTATTACATAAAAACCATTACCAAAAGAATTCAATGATGCACCTGTTCCAACAAGAAGACTTTCTATTTGTGTGCTAAGATTTTTTTCAATTGTTCCACCTCAAATATCTCCATGACCAAATCATTTTCCATCCAAAGATATTAAATTTGGATTATTTGCATTTAATCAAAAGGGGTTTCTAAAAATAGCAAATGAACTATTTAAATTAAAAATAGCACCTGGGGTTTTATAACTTACTCAATTTATTAATGTTAAAAGTAATGCCATGAATAGAATGGAAACAAAAATTTTTCATAATCTTTTAAAAGGTAATTTAGCAGAAAAATATATTACAAATATTACACTTATAAGTATTATTTGAAATAAAAAACCATAAGGAACAAAAATTAATATTATAAAAAATATTACTGAAATCATTTTTATAGATGGGTTAATTTTATGAATAATTGAATCTTTATAAATATAGCTATCTTGTATCATTAAAGTTTCCTTTCAAGCACTTGAATTATACAACTTATTAAGTCTTTATCGTTAGTTGGTTTTAATTCATATATTTTATTAAATTTAGGATTTACTTTTACTAATTCATCTATTAATTCTATTACTTTAGGCTTTTCCATTTTTGTTTTTGAATATAGAATTGGGTTAGTAAAAATTTCATAAGGATCACCAGTTAAAAGTATTTTTCCTTTTTCCATTACAGTAACTGTGTCTCCGTTTAAAAGAACTTGATCCATTGAATGAGTAATAACAAAAAGTGTTTTTCCTTGCTTCTTTAAATCAGAAATTATTTCCATTGTTTCATGCTCACCAGAAGGATCTAATCCTGCAGTTGGTTCATCAAAAACTAAAATTTCTGGATCAATTGATAATATACCAGCAATTGCCACTCTTCTTTTTTGGCCACCAGATAATCCAAATGGGTTTCTTTCTAAGAATGAATCATCTAATCCCATTTTGTTTAAATATTTTTTACCTATTTCTCTTTGAATTTCATCTAAAGATTTTTCTTTAAGGAAATGAGTAACTTTAAATGAAAAATTATTTATTTTTAATTTCAAATCAACATGATCATTCTTAAAACTTCATTTTAAAATTTTATAATTTTTCAAAAATGTTTCTTTATCAACATTTTCTTTAAATTTTTTAGAGAAAGCTATTAAAATGGTATCAACATTTTCTTCAATCATTTCTTTAATATGTTTTAAATTTATATGATTGTAAAATATTTTTGGAGTGCCTAATGCTTTTGGACCAAATAGAATATCATTATAAATTGTGTCCTTAAAAAGTTGATATTCTGGATATTGAAAAACTAAACTAATTTTTCTTCTTAATTCTTTTACTTTTTTTATCTTTTTCTTTTTCGCAAGTATTTCAATATCATCTATTATGATATCTCCAATATTTGATTTTAATAAACCATTTAAATGTAAAACTAATGTGGATTTTCCAGAACCTGAATCTCCAATAATATAATGAATATTACCTTCAGAGAAATTAGATGAAAAATCATCAATAGCTCTGATTTCATTAATTGTATTTTTACCAAAAATTAATGTTAAATTTTTTATTTGAACTATTTTATCATTTGACATATATTTTTTACCAATTCACTTCTATCAAGTGTTTTCTTAATTTTAGAATTACTTTTGTTTAAACCACAAGCTACTTTTAAAATAAAAGGGAAATCTAAAGCCATTTTTTGTAATTCATTTTCATTTGTAAAAATTACTTCTGGTTTACCTTGGGAAACAATTTTTCCATTATTTAAAACTATTACTTTATCAGCATTTATTACTTCTTCCATATCATGTGTGATAGAAATAATTGTTTTATTTTTTTTATCTCTTAATAAGATCATAAGTTCTTTCAGCTCTTTTTTGCCTTTTGGATCAAGCATAGAAGTAGATTCATCAAAAATAATAATTGATGGATTAATTGCGAGTATTGAAGCAATCGCAACTCTTTGTTTTTCACCACCAGATAATTTTTGTGATTCCATAGATAATAATTTATCTACTTCAACACTTTTTGCAGCTTGAGTTATTATATTTTTCATTTGCTCTTGTGGGATTCTTCTATTTTCTAAACCAAAAGCAATATCATCTTCTGCAGTTATACCAATAAATTGGTTATCAGGATTTTGGAATACTATTCCAATATTACTTCTTATGAAATTAATGTTAGATTGATCAATTAAATTATCTTTTACATATAATTCGCCTTTTAATGGTTTTAAAAGACCAGTTAATATTTTAGAAATTGTTGATTTTCCAGAACCATTATGACCAATAATACAAACATATTCATTTTCCAATATAGAAAAATTAATATCATTTAAAACCATTAATTCTGGTGTGTACCCAAAAGTAATATTTTTAAATTCAACTATAGTTTTTTTATTTTTATTCATAGTAATTTTTTACCTTATTAATAATTATATATTAATTATGTTTATTTATATTTTTTACAATTGTCAAACATCTACTACAAATATTTTTTTCAGGAACTAATTTACTAAAAAAGTTTCAGCACCTCTCACATTTTTCATTTTCTGTTTTATCAACAAAAATATCTTCTTTTAAATTTGCATCAATAATTATTTCAGAAACATTTAAATATTTTTTTACAGTTTCAATGCTAAATAAGTTAGTATCAAATTTTTTTAAAATTAATCTAGCAGCATTGTTTTGGTTTATAATTTTATTCTTTCTTGCTTCTTCTAATTTTGAAAAAACTTTTTCTTTAAATTCAAAAAATAAATCTCATTTTTTATGATCTATTTTTAAATCAACATTATGGAATTTAATATTTTGAACTATATTTTCTAAATGAACACTTTTCTCTTTTTTATCTAAATTAAAATATTCATATGCTTCATCTGTTGTATGAGGTATTATTGGTGAAAGAATTGTTAAAAATGATTTTAATATTTGAAATAATACTGTTTGAATTGCTCTTCTTGATGAATTATTTTCTTCATCACAATATAATGAATCCTTTATGAATTCAAAATATCATGTTGATAATTCTAAAATCATTTTATTAACAGTTTTAATAATATTTTTGAAGTTATATTCTAAGTAATATGAATGAACATTTTCAAGCATATTATTCATTTTATAAATAATTAATTTATCTGCATCAGAAAAATCAAAACTAAAATCTTTTTCAGAAAAGTTATTTAAATTTCCTAAAATAAATTTAAAAATAGTATTTCTAATCCTTCTATATATTTCACTTGATTGATCTAAAATATCATTTGATATTCTAACATCATCAGAATAATCAGTTGAAGCACATCAAATTCTGAAAATATCTGCGCCATATTTTTTTAATATTTCATCTGGTTTAATAACATTTCCTAAAGATTTTGACATCTTTCTTCCTTGAGAATCAAGTACAAATCCATGTGATAAAAGTTCTTTATATGGAGAAGAATTGTTATATGCAACGCTTGTAATAAGTGAAGAATTAAATCAACCTCTAAATTGATCTTTTCCTTCAAAATATAAATCAGCTGGAAATTTTAAATTGCTAATAACTGTATGTGAAGTTCCAGAATCAAATCAAACATCCATGATATCTTTTTCTTTCTTACATTTTTTGTTTTTATATTTTGAAATTAAAAAATATTCAGTATCTTTTGAAAATCAAGAATCAGTACCTTCTAATTCAAATATTCTTAAAATATTTTCTTGTAATTCAATATCCATTATTGGTTGTTCTTTTTCGTCATAAATAATTGGAATTGGAACACCTCAATATCTTTGTCTGCTAATACATCATTCTTGTCTGTTTTCAACCATCTCTTTAATTTTTTGGATTATGAGTGTTCCTTGCTTTGAATATACTTCGTCTAGAGAATCTAATAAATTATTTTTTATTTTAGAAATGTTAACAAATCATTGATCTGTTGCTCTATAAATTACTGGTTTTTTTGTTCTTCAATCATGTGCTGCAGAGTGAATAATTTTTTTATATTGAATTAATGAATCACTTTTTTTTAGTCTATCAATAATTATTGGATTAGTATCGATATAAAATTTACCTACTAATTCCTCATCATCACATTCATTTGTAAACTTACCAAAAGAATCTATTGGACAATAAACATTTATTCCATATTTTTTACAAGCTAAATAATCATCATTACCAAAACCTGGTGCATTATGTACTAAGCCAGTATTATCAGATAAAACATAATTAGCTAATATTATTTTATGAATCTTTTTAGGATATAGGGGGTGAAAATATTCATCATTTTCTAAATCTCTACCTTTAAATTTTTTTAAGACTTTATCAAATTTAATTTCTAATTTATCTAATAATTCTTCAAAGTTTCTTTTAATTAAAATAATATTACCAATATTTGTTTTAACTTTTACATATTCAAAATCTGGATGAATTGCAATGGCCAAATTTGAAGGAATAGTTCATGGAGTTGTAGTTCAAATAAGTAATTTATCATTTTTTTCTAAAATTTTAGAATTGTGAATTTTAAAAGTTAAGTAAATACTATCTGATTGTATATCAGAATATTCAACTTCTGCTTCAGCTAAAGCTGTTTGACTAGACCAAGATCAATAAATTGGTTTTAAATCTTTATAAATTAATCCATCATTTAACATTTTGAAAAATATTTTAATCTGATTAGCTTCAAAATCCTTATCAAATGTTCTATAAATTTTATCAAATTTAGTAAGAAGGCCTAAAGATAAAAATTGTGATTTTTGTTTTTCAATCCAATAAGTAGCAAATTCCTTACACTTAATTCTTTTTTCAACAATTGTTAAATCATTTATTTTATCTTTTTTCTGTAAAGCAATTTCAATAGGCATACCGTGAGTATCTCAACCACAAATATAAGGAGAATAAAAACCTGTTCCATTTTTATAACGAACAATAAAATCCTTCAAGATTTTATTTAAACCATGACCAATATGAATATCACCGTTTGCATAAGGTGGTCCATCATGTAAGATAAAGATTTTATTATTTTTATTTTTATCATTAATTAATTTTTCTAAATCTAAATTAACTCATTTTTTTTGAAAAATTGGTTCTTTTATATTAAGATTTGCTTTCATTTCAAAACTAGTTGAAGGCATTCTTAATGTCGTTTTATAGTTCATTTATTTTAACCTTTTTTAAGCAATCTTTATTAATTATAAACCTTGTTTATTAAAAAAATATATATATTAAATTATAATTAATATTGATATGGATACAAGAAAAGCAATTTACAATTTTATTTTAGATTCTACAGAATATCAAAAATACAAGGATAGAAAGAAAATAGTTTCTATTTCTTCTTCTATTATATTCTTGATTGGTTGTATAATACTTTTTTTTATGATGAGTCCATCATTAAATAATGATAATTTTCTAATTGCTGGAATTGTAATTATTGTTTGCAATACTCTATATATTCTTATTTCAATACAAATTTTTCTAAAAATATTAAAAAAAAATATTTATAAGCAAATAAATAATGATATTGATAAATGAATCAAGAAGGAAAATAACAATATTAAAATCAATGATGAAGAAATAAAAGAATTAAAAATTACCACAAAAATTAAAAATTATAATTATAGGCAGACTATTTTATCACTAATGTCTGATGATATTAGTGATAAAATAAAAGAATTAATAAAAAACCTATAATGAATTCATTAATTCTTTTATTTCTCTTTTAAATTGAATAAAGTTTTCTTCAGCTTTTTCTAATGTACTTCCATACATATTGAAATATGCTTTGAATTTAGGTTCTGTGCCAGATTTTCTAAATCTAACGCTATTGTCATTTTCAAAAATTCATTCTAAACAATCACCTTCATCATTTCATCTACTTTCCAAAAGTTTCATTCCGCAAATTTCATCAATTTCAGTTGTTCTAAATGATTCCATTATTGCTTCTGATTTTTCAACTCAGTTTAAATCTTTAATTAAGAATGAAATAGTTTCTCCTCTTCAATAACCATATTTAGGATAAATTTCATTTTCTAATAACTCTTTAAAATCAATATTCTGTTTTCTATAAAAATCAAATATTTCTAATGCTAATGCAGCAGCTTGATACGAATCCTTATCTCTGTTTATTATTGAATTAAGTGAACCAATAGCTTCTTCGAAAGCAACAACAAAATCCATATCTTTATATTTCTCTTCAATTACTGATGATAAACATTTAAAACCAGTTCCAGTTCTAAAAATTTTACAACCATAATCAGCAGCTATTCTATCTATTAAATTTGTCGAAACAAAAGTTGAAACTATAAAAGGAGTTTTATTATAATTTTTGTTTTTTAGGCAATAATAAGTAAAGATTATTCCCATTTCATTTCCAGAAATATACTTGAAAGATCCTTCCTTAGTTTTTATAGCAACAGCAAGTCTGTCAGCATCAGGATCAACACCAAGCATTATATCTGCATTATGAGTTCTAGCATATTTTAATGAAAGTTCAAATGAACTTTTATCTTCAGGATTGCTATTTGGTGAATTTGTAAAATTGCAATCAGGGTAACATTGCTCTTTAACTTTAATTACTTTTGTGTAACCTAAAGTATAAAGAAAGTATGGTAAATCATCTGAAGCTGTACCATGGTGAGAAGTAAATATTATTGGGAAATGTTTTGTATCAATTGTGTTCGTGTTTATTAAACAACGTTTTGCTTGATTAAAATATTCTAAGATACTTCTATCATCAACTTCACTTATTAAATCATAATTTGATACATAACTAATACCTAATACTTTATTATTAGCAGGCATTTTTTTAATTATTGATTCTGCATCATCATTTAATATTTGGCCACCAGTTTCTTTATATACTTTAAAACCATTATAATCTTTAGGGTTATGGCTTGCAGTTATTATTATTCCACCATCTAATTTTAAATATGAAATTAAGAATGATATTATTGGAGTAGCTTTTAATAGATTATCTTTAATAATTAAAACTTTTATGCCAAATGAAGATAAAACTTCAGCACATACCATTGTAAATTCATCTGAAAAGAATCTATTATCATGTCCAATTATAACTTTGGGGTTTTTACATTTCTTTAATATATGTTTAGCATAACCAACAGCAATTTGTTCATATGTGAAAGTATTGAATCTTCTAGTTCCAGCACCCATTTTTTGTCTAATGCCCGCTGTTCCAAATGATGTTTTTTTATCAGAAAAGTATAAATCTATTTCCTCTTTTGAAAGTTTCTTCATTTCTTCCTTTAAGTCATTAGAAACTCGATCGCTATTTAATCAATCATTAAAAATTTTATTCATTCGTTAAATCCTTTTTTATAAATGGAACCAATATTAATTCAGATATTTTGTATTGTTTATATTCTTTATTTTTTGTAAAGATATAAACTCAACTATCAGTGTTTAAGAATTCTGAAATAAATTGTAAACAAATTCCACATGGATAAATAAATTTATCTGCATCTGTTAATAAATATATATTTTTTACAGATTTATTACCATTGGAGATGCAAGCAGATATTGCACTTCTTTCAGCACAAATAGTTGCACCAAAAGAAGCATTCTCAATATTAACTCCTTGGTAAAACTTTCCATCTTCTCCTTCAGCAATAGCTGCAACTGGAAAATTTGAATATGGGCTATAAGAATTGCTTAATAGATTACTTAAATCATTAAAAATTTTCTCGATTTCCATTATCTAACCTCTCCTAGCACCATTTTTTCTTTTTTTACTTTTTTACTTGATATCATAAAACTTTTCTTAATATTTTTTAAAATATTATCAGTAATTTCTGAATTTGAGTAAACTTCAATAATTGGTGTACCTTTTTTAACTATATCACCATTTTCTTTTAATAAAAGTATCCCAGCATCATTATCTATAGAAAAATCCTTATTTATTCTACCGCCACCTAAGTCAAAAACAGCTTGACCAATAATTAGTGATGATATTATTTTGAAATAACCAGAAGTATTTGCATTAATAATTATTTTATGTTTTGGAGTTAATTTTAGATTATCAAAATCTTTTTTGCTTAGTTTAGAACCTTGATCATGAGCTCAATCTATAAATTTATAATATGGTTCTAATGACTTAATCATTTTATCAATTTTAGTTTTTGATTCTAAATATGATTTAGATTTTTTAAAGTCAATTAAAATATCAGAAATCATTATATAGATTAACTCTTTTAAATTTTTTGATTCATAGTTTCCTTTTAAAAAATTTAATGATTCTATAATTTCAATTTTATTTCCAATTGCATTACCTAATGGTTTGTTCATATTTGTAAAATGACAAATGACATTAACTTTTTCTTTCTTACCAATTTTTATACAGATTTTACCAAATTCTTCTGCAGCTTTTATATCCTTAAATAATGCACCAGTACCAACTTTAACATCAAGATAAATATTTTTAGAACCCAGAGCTAATTTTTTGGACATTATTGATGAAACAATTAAAGGAAGCGACATAACTGTTTCTGTGTCATTTCTTAGTGCATAAAATATTTTATCAGCAGGAGTAAGATTTGATGATTGTTCAATTATTACCATATTATTTTTTTTAAAAATTTTTTTAGCTTCATCAATTGATAAAGCAGTATTAACTCCAATTGATTCTAATTTATCAATTGTTCCACCAGTAAATCCTAAACCTCTTCCAGACATTTTGAAAATAGGTATATTAAAACAAGCTAATATTGGTGTGATAATTAATGTTACTTTATCGCCAACTCCTCCAGTTGAATGTTTATCAATTGTTCTTGGAATTGTTTTTAATGTAAATCCAGAATTTTTCATAGCAACTGTTAGTCAATATACCTCATCAAAAGACATGCCATTAAAAAAAATTGCAGTAAGCATTGTAGAGATTTGGTAATCTTTAATTTGCTTGCTGCAAGACATATCTACAAAAGAAAATATTTCTTCTTTTGTTAATTTTTCATTGTTTATTTTTTTATTTAATAAGTAATTTATACTAAAATTTTTTTTCATAAAAATTGACACCTATATCTAATGATAATTTTACCATTTTAGAAAATCCAATTTGTCTTTCTTCAGCTGGCATTGATTCATGTGTAACCAAAGAGTCACTACATGTTAGCAAACATAAAGATTTTTTATTTAAAATAATTGCATTTGCAAATAAACCAAAAGATTCCATTTCAACAACTTCTGAACTTGATTTTTTAAATCACTCTTCAGGTGATAAATTACTATAAAAAACATCAGAAGAGTGGCAATTAATTTTTTTAGCTTCAATGCCATTTTGTTTTGAAGTTTCAAAAGCTAAGTCTACCATTTCTTCATTTGCAGGAATCATTTTATTTTTAACATCTACACCTAGTATTTCTGCATATGTAGAATCAGAATAAGCATTTTCAACAATAAGAACATCACCTAGTTTTATATCTCTAACATAAGTTCCAGCTGAGCCAACTCTAATAATTAAATCAACATCATAAAATTTAAATAATTCATATGAGTAAATACCAATTGATGCAATACCCATACCATGTCCCATAATTGTGATCTTTTTATCATTATAAGTCCCAGTAAAAGCTAGCATACCTCTAATCGAATTAACTTGAACAACATTTTTTAAAAAGTTTTCAGCAATTCATTTAGCTCTTAATGGGTCTCCTGGCATAATAACAACATTTGCTATATCCTCTTTTTTTGCGTTTATATGTGGTGTCATAAATATCTCCATCTTAAATTTGTTTATATAACTATAATAATTTTACCATTTTATATAAAAAATGATTTTTTTATATTTATTTTTAATAAAATATAAGTCATACAAAAAAAAGAGAAAAATGATGATTTCAAGAGATGTTTTAATAATAGGTGGTGGGCCAGGCGGAATGTATTCAAGTATAATTGGAGGATTAATAAATGTGTCTTCAATAATAGTTGAGTCAAATGATAACCTTGGTGGTCAACCAATGCAACTATATGCTGAAAAAGATATTCATGACTACCCTGGTTTTTTGAATATAAAACCATATGTTTTTACAGAAGGAATGATAGAACAAATTGAATCATTTCCAGATAAAATAAAAGTATTTCTAAAAACGACAATTTTAGAAATACTTAAAGATGGTGAATACTTTTTAACAAGACTTTCAAATGATGAAATAGTAAAAACAAAATTTATTATAATTGCTACAGGTTCAGGTTCTTTCTCACCAGTAAAAAGTGATTTATTAAAAAAAGTAAATTACTCTAATATTCACTATGTATTTCAAGGCGAAAATAATTATAAAGACAAAAAAATAGTAATTCTTGGTGGTGGGGATTCTGCTCTTGATTGAGCTAATTATTTAAAAGAAAAAAATGTTTCTAATGATGTAACTCTTGTTCATAGAAGAGATGAGTTCAGAGCTAGACAAGAAAAAATAGATAAATTATATTTAAATAAAACTAAAATGTACTTGAACTATGACTTATCTAAAATATTAAAGAATAATATTTTTATTAAAGGGATTGAATCAAATGAAGAAATAAATTTGAAATATGATTTCTTATTAGTTCAATATGGCCAAGAAATAAAAAAACTAAGTGATATTGAAATTCTAAAAAAAATTAAAAGAAATAGAATTAATAAAATAATAATAGATATAAATTGCAAAACTAATGTAGAAAACATTTATGCAATCGGTAATTCAAATCATTTTGAATCAAAACCAAACCTAATTATTTCTGCAATGGCTGAAGGTGCAACAGCAATATATAGCATAAGAACAAAAATTAGAGAAAATATGTAAAAAAATAAGGCTATAAACCTTATCTTAATTTATCTACAATTTCATAAACTTCTTCAAATTTAACTGGTTGGCCAACATCTTCATTATATGAAGCAAGAGCTATTTTTTTATCTCTATCAATTACAAAGATTGATCTGTATAAAGTCATATAAGGGTCCATTAATACACCATATGATCTACCAAAGTTGTTATCTCTATAGTCACTTAATATTATTGCATTTTTATTATTTGATTCGCATCATCTTGAAAAAGCAAATGGTAAATCAACTGAAACAGTTAGTACTACAACATCTTCTGCACTATTATATTTTTGATTAAATGTTTTTGTTTGTATATCACATACTCTTGTGTCAATTGAAGGAACAACAGATATTATTATTATCTTTCCTCTTCAATCATCAAGTGTTCTCATTTCCATATGCTCATTATATAATTCAAAGTTAGGTGCATCATCTCCAACATTTAATTTATTGCCAACTAATTTAAAATTTTCTGCTTTAAAACTTGCCATTTTTTACCTCTTTATTTAATTGTCTTTAAATAATATCATATTTAATAATCATTAAAACATTTTAATAATATAATTTAAATAATGTAAAAATTAAATGAGTAAAAATGAGTTTATTAGATGAATTAAAAAAGAGAGAAATAATAAATAATATTACAAATGAAAAAAAAGCAAAAAAGTTTATTGAAAAAAAAGGTAGCTTATATGTTGGATTTGATCCATCATTCCATTCACTTCATGTTGGAAATTTAATTATGATTATTTTACTTAGAAGATTTAATAATGAGGGTTTTAAAACATATGCAATATTGGGAGGAGCTACTGGAATGATTGGTGATCCCTCAGGAAAGAAATCAGAAAGAAATCTTTTATCTGAAGATGTTCTAAAATACAATGTAGCTGGAATTGCCAAACAATTAAAAAAATATACAAATTCAGAAGTAATAAATAATTATGATTTTTATAAGGATTTTAACGTCCTAAGTTTTTTAAGAGATGTAGGAAAATACATAAATATTAACTATATGTTAGAAAAAGAAATTATTAAAAGTAGATTAGAAACAGGAATCTCTTATACTGAATTTTCATATTCTATTTTACAAGCATATGATTTTTATATTTTATGAAGAGATAAAAATATTAATTTGCAAATGGGAGGATCTGACCAATGAAGTAATATAACATCTGGTATTGATCTAATTAAAAAATTTGATTTAAATAATGATGCATTTGGAATAACAATAAATTTATTAACAAAAAAAGATGGAACAAAATTTGGTAAATCTGAAAAAGGTGCTATCTACTTAGATAGTGAGATTTCTTCTCCATATGAAATGTATCAATTTTTTTATAATCAAAGCGATGAAGATATTGAAAAAATATTTAATTTTTTTAGTTTCAAAAATTTAGATGATATAGAAAAAATAATTAATAAACATAAAGAAAATTCAAAACTCAGAATTGCTCAAAAAGAAATTTCTTATGAAATAGTTTCTTTCATCCATGGAGAAGATGCTGTAAGAAATGTTATTGAAATGAATGAATTAATTTTTAATAAACAATTTAATAATCTTTCTAAATCACAATTTGACATGATTGCAATTAAAAACATTACTTCAGAACTAAAAGAGAAAAAAATAAAATTGTTAGATGCAATAGTTCTAGCAAACATTTGTGAATCTAAATCTCAAGCTAAAATACTAGTTTTGCAAAAATCAATAAAAGTAAATGGTCATGAAATTAATGATCTTAATTTTGAAATTTCTAAAGATAATTCTTTTCATAAAAAATATACTATCATTCAAAAAGGAAAAAAAGATTTCAAAATCTTAAAATGAATTTAAATAATAATGAATAAAACAAAAAATGAAAAAAGTTACATTATTCATAATGGCAAAAATATATATTTTAATATAACATATAAAAATGTAAAGAATATGACCTTAAAAGTAAAAGATACAATTCAAGTTGTTGCCCCATTTTTTATTTCTAAAATAGAAATAAATAATTTTATTTATAAAAACATAGATAAAATTTTATTTGTTCTAGAAAAAAAAACAAATAATAAATATTTTAATCATAAAAAAAATATGATAAGAATGATGGGTGAAGATTATCAAATAGTAGTTAATATTTCAAATTCAAAAAGCACTTGAAAAATAATTGGTAATTCAATTTATATGAACATAAAATCCATTAATGATAAAGAATTAGTTTTAAGAAGACTTTTTAAAAAAAAGTCAGAAGAATATTTAAAAAATAGATTAGAAGAAATTTCTAATGCAACAAAAATAAAATATAATTCAGTTAATTTTAAATGAATGACTGCTAAATGAGGCTATTGTGACAACAAAAATAATATTGTTATTTCTACAAAGACAATAATTTTAGATAAAATTATGATTGATTATATTTTAGTCCATGAACTTTGTCATACAGTAGAGCATAATCACTCTAAAAATTTCTGATTACTAGTTTCAAAAATAATGCCTGATTACAAAGAAATAATAAAAAAAATCAAGTCAATTAACTTGATTTAATTATTTCTTTTTTTAAGTACTCATTAATATAAACACTCTCAACACCAACAAAAACATTAGTAGCATTCTTTTTAAGTTCTTCATGTGCGCTATCAACAGTAATTGCAACAAAAGATTTCTTAAATATTCCAAGATCATTTAATGAATCACTAAATGACATAATTGCATCTTTTTCTAGATGATATTTCTTATTATTAATAAAATCCATAGCAACACTTGGACTAGCGCTAGCAGCAGTTATAACAATATTTCTATTACTAATTATTTTATATGAAAGAGAATTATCTAAATTTTGAAGTAATTTAATAACACTAACTAGATTAACATTTTCCAAAAATGTAATTGATATATTTAAAAGATTTGTATAAGAATTAATATCTTCTATTACTTCAAAATCATTATCTTTATTTAATCTTTGATATTCTTCTAATTTTTTATTGAACATTTTGTATTTATTATTTCAGATATAAACATCACCATTTTTTTCAGAAACTTCAACAAAAATTTTTTGACAAAAGTCAAAATCAATTCTTCTTACAATTTTGTCAGCTTCTTTAATAGCTTTGTTATCTAATAAAAATCTTGAAGTAACTTTATTCTTTTTAAAAGAATAAATTTCACAACCATAAGAACATATTAGATAAGATGATCCAGGCATGTATAAACTTGAAGCCATTTTTGAAGCAATTTTAGAATGATAACCACTAATTGATGTGAAATTAACTCCATTATCAATCAAATAATTTATTGTTCTTCTGATTTCTCCATTTTCAACTATATTATTTTGAATATCTTTTCAAATGCTATCAATATTCATTAAAACTCATTTTATTTGTCCCATAATTAACTCCTATTTACTTTCCTTCTTTTCTTTAATTATATCTCTTTGTTTTTCCAAAGCTTCTTTAGGAAGTTTTAGTTCCTTATGAATATAATCAATTTGATTTTTTGTTATTGTCTCTAAAATTATAAGAGAATCCACAATTAAATCTAATTCTTTTTTATTTTTCTTAATAATATTTTTTGAATATTCATATTGAGTAGCAATAATTTTTTCAACTTCTTTATCAATTAATTTAGCTGTATCATCAGAATATAATTTATTTTGATAAGGGTTTGATGTTCCTTCTGAAGGAATAAACTGTGTCATACCTAAATCACTCATACCTAATTGTGTAACCATTGATCTAACAATGTTTGAAACTTTAAATAAGTCATTAGATGCACCTGTAGATACGTTCATTGATCCATAAATAACTTCTTCTGCTGCTCTACCACCTAATGTACTTGCAATAATTCCAAGTAAATCACTTTTCCTTTGAATAGATAATTCTTGTTTTTCTGGAGTTGATAATGTATATCCAGCTGCATTACCTCTTGGGATAATAGTAATTTTTTGTACTACATCTGCACCAGGGGTATGAAGTCCAACTAAGGCATGACCAGCTTCATGGTAAGCAATTTGTTTTTTCTCATGAGCAGTAATAATTCTAGATCTTTTAGAAGGACCACCAATAACTCTATCAATAGCTTCATCAATATCTTTTGTTGAAACAACAGTTTTGTTTTCTCTAACAGCTAAAAGAGTTGCTTCATTTAAAACATTTTCTAATTGTGCACCTGAAAAACCAGGTGTTCTTCTTGCAATATCTTCTAAATTAACATTTGCTGAAATATTTTTGTTTCTTGCATGGATTTTTAAAATTTCAGTTCTTTCTTTAATGTCTGGAAGATTAACAGCAATATGTCTATCAAATCTACCTGGTCTAATAACTGCTGGATCAAGAACATCTAATCTATTAGTCGCAGCCATAACAACAACACCATTGTTTGGTTGGAATCCATCCATTTCAGAAAGTAATTGATTAATAGTTTGATCACCAACACCACCTGAACTATCAAACTTACCTCTTTTAGAAGCAACTGAATCAATTTCATCAATGAAAATGATTGAAGGAGCAGCTTTAGAAGCTTTTGCAAATAAATCTCTAATTCTCTTAGCACCAACACCAACTAGCATATCTTCAAATGAAGAACCTGAAGCTTGGAAGAAAGGAACATTAGATTCCCCAGCAACGGCTTTAGCTAATAATGTTTTACCAGTTCCAGGAGGACCATAAAGCATTACACCTTTTGGAGTTCTAGCTCCCATTGTTGCATATTTATTTGGTTCTCTTAAATAGTCAACAATTTCCATTAATTCTAATTTTTCTTCTTCTATACCAGCAACATCACTAAATTTAACTTCTGAATCATATACTTTTTGTTGAAATTTACCAATATTAAATACTGATTCATTTGAAGAAGAACCACCTGACATTTTTTTCATTGATCAAAATAAAATACCAATTAATAGAATCATTGGTAAGAAACTAATTATAGTAAGTAATGGATTAAACTTGGCCATTTGAGCAGTTGCATTTAATATCATTTGAGTAGATAGTTGGTTAAGAACTGTATTCTCAATAATACCACCAGGATTGCCTGGAATTGGATTACCAATACCTGTTAATGCATCAAAAGTATAATTAGCAATCTGAATTTGATCTGTAGCGCCAATATATCTTGCATTAATTATAAATCCTTGGAATAAAAAAACATCAATGTGTAGAGAAAGTTGTGCAGTTGTTGCACCTCAAAATATTTGTACTTTAGTATTTTTTGATAATATAAAAGTATCATTATTGTTATTATTAAAAGTAAATTTTACATTAGCTGGTTTTTCTAAAGTACCAACACCATCTGTTTCTATTTTAGTAACATTTTTAACTGGAGGGGTAAAAACACTTAATGCTTGTCAAAAAGCAATACCACCAATTAATAATAATGTGAAAACAGATCAAAAAGCAATTTTTTGCCTTTTCTTCATTCTTTCAGCAACTGCTGGATTTGTTTTAGTTTTATTATCAACAGTTTTGTTATTTGTTGTTGGTTTAATTGGAGGATTAGGAAAAGGTTTAGAAACACTAGCATCATTTTCAGATTTTTTATTTCCAGTTGTTTCTATATAAGTTATTGCACAACCTTTTTTATTAAAATTAAGAGTTTGTTTTACTTGCAAAGCTCTTTTTATTTGTGATGTTTTCTTCATATTTTTTCCTTAATCAAGGAATTCTTTTTTAAGAACTCCAATAAACTCGTAGTTTCTATATTTTTCTTTGTAGTCTAATCCAAATCCAATGATAAATTTATCTGGAATAGAAAAGCAAGTATAGTTAGGTTCTAAGTTAACCTTTCTATTTCCATCCTTACTTAATAAAGTAATGATTTTAATTGATGCAGGTTGTCTTTCCTTCAATTTATCTATGGTGTATTTAATTGTATAGCCAGAATCAATAATATCTTCAACCAATAATATATGTTTACCTTTTACATTAGTAGTTATGTCTTTTGTAATTTCTGGAATGCCTATAGCACTTTTTGTTCCTTTAAAACTTGAAACAATCATAAAATCTAATTCAACATCTATTTCTAATTTTGTTATTAATTGACCTAAAAATGGGATGCAACCCTTTAAAATACCAATAAGCAAAATAGGTGAATCTATATCTTTGTATTCATTATTAACTCATTTAGAAGCTCTTGAAATACCATCATTTATTTCTTCTTTTGAAATAAGTATTTCAGAAACCTTAGAATAATATGATTTTTTCATTAATTACCTTATTTCGAAATTATACTTTCCAATAAGATTACACAATTGCATTGAATAATGTCCTTATCTTCTTCTCATCTTGTAGCTTTAATATTGATATAATTACAATTAGTCATTTTTTTAATAGAGTTAGCAATATTTTCTTTATGATTTTTCATAATTATTTTTTCACAAATTAAACTAATATCAACATTACATATCTTGTATTTTAAAACATTCATTTTTTTTAATGCATCGGTTAATATTATTTCAGAAGAAATATCTTTATTTTTATCATCTTTATCACTAAAATGATCACCAATATCACCTAATCCTAAAGCACCATAAATAGATTCTGATAATGCATGTAAAACAATATCTCCATCTGAATGTGATATTATTTCATAATTAGAACTAATCTTTACACCACCCAAATAAATGAATGAATCTTTCTTTTCTAAAGGATGAATATCATTGGATAAACCAACTCTATACATATATGCCTCATTTATAAAATACAAACTAATTATATAATATAATGCAATTAAAAATTATAAAATAAAAATTATTTAAATGAAGAGTTTTTTGAAGTCTTCTAAAGGTTTATTATCCTTATTGGAAAGAATTTTTCCATTGCTAATTTCGATAATATTATCAGCAATTTTAGCAACTCTTGGATCATGTGTTACAAGTATAATTGTTGTGCCACTTTTATTAATGCTTTTTAAGGTTTGTAATACATTATAGCTTGTGTATGAATCTAAAGAACCTGTTGGTTCATCTCCGAAAATAATTCTTGGATTTTTTACTAAAGCTCTTGCAATTGAGACTCTCTGTTGCTGTCCTCCCGATAATTGATTAGGCATTTTTTTTACATGATTTTGTAAATCTAGAAAAGTAATTATTTCTCTTACTTTTGATCTTAATAATTTATTTTTTGCTAAATAAATTCCAGTTCTTATATTATCAATTACATTCAAGGTAGAAAGTAAACCATAATCTTGAAAAATAAATGAAACATTTTCTCTCCTGAAATTTATTAAATCAGAATTTGAATAATAGCTTAAATTTGAATGTACAGAGATTAATTCCCCGCTACTACACTTAGTCATTCCAGACATAAGATTCATTAAAGTAGTTTTACCAGATCCAGATTTTCCAATAATAACAGTGAAAGATCCTTCTTTAATTTTAAGTGAAATGTTTTCTAAGATTATATTTTCAGTAGATTTTGTTTTTGCAATTTTTGAAACATCTTTTAATTCTATTATGTACCCTGGGGTATTTTCTTTATACATTAATTTTTTTTTATTCATACTTACTCAATCTTATTTAATATTTTTAGTTAAATCTAATGTTTTAATTTTTCTTCAATTTAATAAAAATGATAAAAAGAAGAAAGCTATAACAGATAATGTTGCAATTGCATAATCTGTAAATAATATTGGAGCAATTAATAATATGCTTGTTGCATCAAAAATTATTTTAACAAAAAGGAAATTAACAAAAAATGATAAAGGAATTGAAATAATAATACCAGCAATAATTGCAACAAAGTAAATGCCCATAAATGAAAATGCATTAGTTGTATTTTTTAAACCTAAAATTTTCATCATTCCAGCAATTCTTAATGAATCACTAATTAACATATAAATAATTAAACCTATTATTATTGTTGAAACTAAAATTATAATTAATAGAATTGTAATTTCAATGAAATTAGCTGTGCCAGAAATATTTTGAAATAAGCTTAATAAAGCATCAATAGATATAATGTTATCTATCATTGAAACATAAGTTTGCTCACCATATTTTTTTACAATATTTTCTTGAAACTTTGTAGCAATTTCTAATTTTGTTGCTGATGGGAGACCAGCAAAATTAGGATTATCAATTATGTCTTTATCAATTCCAGTAATTTTTGATGCTTGTATTAAATTTGAATAATTTGTTTTTTGAAGAATTTGAAGAAAACCATTATTATCTGTTCTATCTTCTTTTGGATATAAACCACTAGGAGAATAAAGAGAAATTGTATTTGCAATTTGAACTACTTCTTCGCTATTACTAAAAATAGCATTGAATGGCTCATCAGAGTCTAAATCTGGATTATTAGGATCTTTAAAATTCTTTTTAAGTGTGTTCATACCATTTAATTCATTTGCATATTCTTGTAATGTAAAAAACTCATTATCTTGAAAAGATTGACTAACACCAATAACAATTAAATTAAATTCAAAGTTTGAAAGTGGTATGTCATCTTCATATCTATCTACATGATTATTCACACGTATTTTGATAGTATCTTTTTCTCCTAAATTGAATTCTTTTGCAGTAAATTCATTAATTACAATAGGGTATATTTTTTTAATTGGATCATATTCAAATTTCATTAACAAATCAATTAAATCTCTATTTTCTGAATTTAATAATGAAACAAATTTTGTATCTTTTTTTATTCCTTGAATTGAAAAATTATTATTTGGAATATCAATAAATTGTCCTTTATTTTCTTCAATAGAGAAATCTATATTTGTATATGTTTCATCTAAAATATTGCCCCCTTCAATCATTAAAGGAACCTTATTGTAATTAAGTGTGTAATTTTTACTAGCAGAATTTACATTGCCATATGCATGAAGTAACAAGCTAATAAATTCATGATTAATTAATAATTGTGAGAAACCAGACATAATATTCTTCTTTGAAAGAATAAGATAATCATTGGAAGCATCTTCATCAGCAACTAAGTTTTTAAATGCATTAGGATTATCTATAGTTGAATTTTCTGTAAATTTTTTTAATGAATCAGAAGCTTTTTGTTTTGGATTAAATATTCCTGTTCTAGATGTGCCAGTTAATTCAACAATTTCAAAAGTGGAATCATCAATTGTAAGACTTGATAGTATATCTTTATAAGAATTATCTGCATAATTCTTTTGATTAATTGGCATTAATCTAGCTGCAATTTCTCAAGGATTATTACCCAAAATAGAAACATCAAGAAGAGTTCTATTTTGAGTTTTAGCCTTCAAATAATCAATTCTATTTTGACTTGTAACATCCGCAGTTGAAGGAAGGTGTCAATTACCATTCTCATATAATTTTTCAAATGTAGGATCTTTTATTGTAGGATCATTTTTATCTGTAATTTGATTAAAAACATTATATGGACCACTAGTAACATCTCCTATAGTAATAAGTGAAGATCCTGGATTTACAGCAATAAAATCATCTAATTGATTAGTAGCATAACTTTTTATATTTTCATATTTTCCATCAACTAATGTCATTCCTATACTATCAATTGGAACTCCATAGTATTGACCAGAAACATTTGTAGGACTAAATAATTTTAAATCATATTTATATTGCTTAGATCCAAAAGTACTAGCTTTTGCATCATCAAATTTACCATATGTAGAAGAAGCAAAAATTAATGATGTCATTACTAATGAAGTCATTATGGAAAGCAAAAGTAATTTTGAAATAGAATGGTATGCTAATGAAAATCTAAATTTATTAAGTGGATTTGAATTATTAAAAATTTTTTTAGAACCTTCAGAAAGAAAATTGCCTTTATATTGTGCATCACTTTTCATTAAATAAACATTATCACCTCTCAAAGAGAATAATGTAATTATTGATGTAATTAATGCATAAAATAAAACTAAACCAATTACAAAAATTGAGAATGATGCTGCATTGAATGATGTATATTTAACTGGTAATGTTCAGAAACTTTGGAAAATAAGCATTGCCGGACTTTGGAGAATAAGGCCTAAAGTAAATCCGACAGCTGTACCTATAACAATTAATAAACCCATACAAATCATCATTGGTAAAACAATATCTCATTTCTTATAACCATTTGCTTGCAAAATACCTAAATTAACTTTATTAAGATCTAAAAATCTTTTAATAAATAGTATTGAGATGATTATTGAAATAACTGTAATAAATGATGTTAGGAAATAAGAAACTAATGTAATGATTTTCATTACATTAGGAATGTAAATAACTCTTAATGCTGATGGAGTTATTATATTATTTAAATCATCAGCAAAAAAAGCAGCTTGCATGTTACTTGGTCAATCCATTAATGTTCTTGATAAATTATTAATTTCTTGAAGGACTGAACCCTTGTTTGTAACAGTGCTATCAAATTTTCCAAGAATCATTGTTTCTAATTCGGAATTTCTAAATGAATCTTGAATTTTTAAGAATCCAGAAGTGTTTGTGTAAAAGAAAACTTCAGTTCTAAGATTTGGAATAATTCTTTGATTAGATAAAACAGGATATATAAAATCTGGCGATATGCCAGAACCAAGTATTATGTAATCAATGCTATCAATACTTATTTTGAATCTTTCATTTATTGTTGAAAATCATTTTAGAAAGTCACTTTGAGAATCGTTTTTATGAAGCATTCATTCTGAATATGAAAATATTTCTTTTTTATTTTTTAAAAGATATTGAGGTGTAACAATTGCCTCATAAGAACTTTTATCTTCAATTACTCCAGTTAATGGTAATAATGTATTTTCATCAAAAGTAATAGAGAATCCTTTTTCTTTGTAAAGTCTATTATTTATGATTTTTTTAAAATTGCTTTGGCCACTTCTAGCTAATGCATTTTGACTATTTGGCAGACCTGAA
Organism: Mycoplasmoidaceae bacterium; assembly: GCA_051653965.1. Lineage (GTDB taxonomy): Bacteria > Bacillota_I > Bacilli_A > Mycoplasmatales > Mycoplasmoidaceae > CAMREV01. The sequence continues at coordinate 170,200 of JBOFXG010000002.1, forward strand.
GGAATAATAATTGTTCAAGGGTTGGCATTTGGATTTTCTTTTAAAATTTCATTGAAAGCATTATATTGCCTGTTTCTTGAAACATTTGTTCAATCAACATTGGATAACATATCAACAATTTTTCTACCTGCTTGAATATCTTTAGATTTATCATCTAGTAAATCTGAATAATAAGAAAAAATACCAGAAAAAGCTGGATCTGCTTCTGAGAGATTCCCGCCTTCAAATAAAACAATTTTATCTATTAAATTTTTTCTATTGCTTTCAATTACTTTATAAAAAATATTTTGTTTATTTGTTGGAATATTTATTGATTTAAAATTTCTTAAAGATGTTGGGGTCTTATTTTCAATGTCAAAAATATATTGAACAGGCATATAGTTTCCAGTTAAAATCTCTAATTTTGATAATTGATCAGCAATTGAAATAGAAACTAAATTATCTTTTTCTAAATCTGAAGGTTCTGTTTTATGTCCCATTGAAACATAAGTATTTTCTTCAAAAAGAAATTTGTTTTGAGAAAAGAATTGATTTGGAGTTTCACCATTTATTTTCCAAGATTGGTAATCATTGAAAATTTTAGCATATGAATTTGTTCAAATGTTTGTGTTGCCTACCCCAGTCATAGGAGTTATTTTATATGTATAAGTTTGTTCTAAAGGATCATATATACCACTACCAACCACAAGAGCATAATTAGAAGTACCAAGAGTAAATCTTTCGTTAATTACAAAATCATGTAGATTACCATTCTTAGTTACTCTTTGATAAGAAGCATTAAGATTGTTAGTTGCATTATTTAAAGTCGTAAATACTGCAGACGAAAATAAAACTAACATTATCATCCCAAAAACAGATAATAAGTTTTTAGCAAAAAATTTAATTATTGATTTTATTATTATTTTTTTCTTTTGCATTACAAACCTATGTAAATAAATAATAACATTTTTTTAGACAATTTATTCAAAAATATCTTAATTTTTTAACTATTACTATGTAATAGTTAAATATTATTGTTTTTTAACCTTTGAAAAGCAATAAATCTGTCGGATTATTTTTAGTCTAATTCTTGCTATAAAATATTATTATTACGTAATTAATTACGTATTTAATTACTCATATGATAAAAAAAGAACAAACAATACACATATAATTAATTACGTAATTAATTACATTAAAAATATAGAAATGAAATAAATATACTTACATAATTAATTACGTAATTAAAAAATAATATATTAAAAAAATACATTTAAAATGATATAATTAATTACGTAATTAAATTAAGGTAAATAATGATTATAAGCATAGTAAATAATAAAGGTGGAGTCCTAAAAACTACACTAGCAACAAATATCGCAGCAGCATTTTCTTTAAACAAAAAAAGAACAATTGTAGTAGATCTTGATGGTCAAGGAAACGTATCTGCTACATTTGGTAAGAATCCTTACACATTGAATAAAACAGTAGTTGAAGTTCTAAAAGGTGAATGTCAATTGGAAGAAGCAATAATAAAGGAAAGAGAATTTTTACATATATTGCCAAGTAATGATGAGTTGAATTTCTTTGATATATTTATATCAAATGGAGAATTAAAGCCTGAATCTTTAAAAAGAATTATACACTCATTAGAAGAAAAATATGACTACATAATAATAGATACACCACCAATGATGTCTACAATTGTTTCAATTGTATTGTCAGTGAGCAATGTTACACTAATACCATTTGAACCTGATCAATATGCAATACTTGGACTTAGAAGAGTTGTTGAAGCTTCTAAATTAATTATAGAAAAAGGTAATAAGGATTTGATTGTTATTGCTATACCTACTAAAGTTAATCAAAGAGTAACAATTCATAATGAAATAATTGAAAAATCTATTAAACCTAAACTAAATTCACAAGGAATACCAGTAACAAAAAATTATGTGAGTCAATCTACAAAATCAACTTCAGCTGTAGGATATGAAAGAGTGCCTATAACATTAAGCATTCAAAAGAGTAAGTTTCAACTTGAATACTTAGAAATAACAAGAGAAATAATGGAAATTATAAAAGGAATTAAAATTGAGCAAAAGAAAATTTAAATTTATTGATTTAGCAGATGATGATTATATAGAAGAAGAAATTGTAAATCAAAAAGATCCATATAATGTGAATATAATGGAAAATAAAAAAGTTTTAGAAAAAGAAATAATAGAAGATGAAACTATTAAAAAAGAAGAAGAAGAAGAGATTAAAGAATCTGAAAAAACAGAAATGATTATTGAGCCTAAAATATTACATGTTGAAGAAATAAAAAATATTCCAGATTCAAAACATGAAATATTAGAAAATAAAAGAAATGTTAAAAAAAATGAAGAAATAAAAAATAAAAATGGAAAGATTGATTTATTTTTTAAAGAAAAAGAAAAACTTGATGTTAAAACAAATATTTATTTAAAGAAAGATAATTATGAAAGGATAGAAGAATTATACAAATCTACTGGCAATAGTAGGTCTTCTATAATAAACAAATTAATTGAAATAGCTTTAAATAAAATTGATGAAAATTAATTACTATCTACAAAAATTGTTGCAGATAGTAATTTTTGATCATCATCCATATTAATCATTTTTACACCTGAAGTAGATCTTCCAATTACTCTAATTTGAGACAATGAGATTCTGTTTATTTTTCCTAATGAAGTTAACATTAATAGATCTTCATTTCCATTAACAATATTAGAGAAAATCATATTTCCAGTTTTATCATTTATTCTTAATGATATAACACCTTTTGATCCTCTTTTTGTAAGTCTATAAGTATCAACATTTGATAATTTACCAAAACCATTTTCTCCAATAGAAAGCATTAAATTTCCCAAACTTGATGATGATGCACCTGTAACTGTATGTTTAGGTAATAATTTAATACCTCTAACACCTGCAGCAGTTCTACCCATAACCCTAGAATCTTTTTCATTAAATCTTACTAAATGACCACTAGTTGAGCCAATAAAGATTTCTTCTTCACCATTTGTTTTGAAAACATATTTTAATAAGTCATTTTCTCTTAAGGTAATGGCTATTTTACCATTTGTTCTTATAGAAGAATATTGAAGTAAATCTGTTCTTTTAATAACTCCATTAAGTGTCACAAAGAATAAGAAACTATCTTCATATTTTTCTATAGGGAGAATTGTTAGAATTTTTTCGTTCTTTTCAATATTCATAATATTTAAAGCAGGCATACCCTTTCCTTGTCTGCTTCCTAGTGGAATCTGATGAGCTCTTATCCTATAAACTTTACCTTTATCACTAAAAAATAATAAATCAATATGTGTGTTAGTGTTGATAAGTAATTTAACATTATCATCATCATGAGTAGATAAACCTTTAACACCAACGCCACCTCTATTTTGAGTTTTGTAAGTGTCAATTGGAATTCTTTTTAAATAACCATTTTCAGACATAGTAATAACAATGTTTTCTTTTGGTATTAAATCTTCATCGTTAATATCTGATGATATTCCATAAAGAATTTCAGTTCTTCTTTTATCACCATATTTTTCTTTAATTCTTGTCATATTTGTTGAAATAACTTCAACTTGTTTATTTTTAGAAGCAAGAATTTCATTTAATTCAGAAATAAATTTTTTAAGATTTGCTAACTCTTCTTGAATTTTATTGATTTCAAGACTAGATAAATTTCTTAATCTCATATCTAAAATTGCTTTAGCTTGTTCATTAGATAATTTAAATTTAGCAATTAATTCTTTTTCAGCATTTTCATTACTTTCTGATTTTCTTATAATTTTAATAACTTCTTCAATATTATTAATTGCAATTAATAAACCTTCAAGTAAATGTTCTCTAGATTTAGCTTTCTTTAATTCAAAGTTAGTTTTTCTAATCAAAACATCTATTTGATGAGTTAAATAATGTATTAAAGATTCTTTAATATTTAATTGTTTAGGAATACCATTAACTAGTGCAATAAAGTTAACACTTACATTTGTTTGTAAGTCAGTCATTTTAAATAATTTATTCAATAAAATTTCAGGAATAACATCTCTTTTTGTTTCAATATAGATTCTTATCCCATCTCTTGATGTCTCATCTCTTAAATCAGCAATTGAAGTAATAATTTCTTCTTTAACTAATCTAACAATTTTTTCTATTAAGTTAGATTTATTTACTAAATAAGGTAATTCTTTAATGATAATTGCAGATTTACCATTACCTAAATCTTCAATATCATATTTAGATCTAACAGTTACAGAACCTCTACCAGTATTAAAATAATCATTAATACCTTTATCTCCAACTATTTCACCATATGTTGGAAAATCAGGCCCTTTAATAAATTGTTTAATATCCTCAATTGAAGCATCTTCATTTTTAGCTAAATGAATTGCAGCATCAATAATTTCACAAAGATTATGTGGAGGTATTACAGTTGACATACCAACAGCAATACCAGTACTACCATTAGCTAATAGATTAGGAAAAGCACATGGTAATACTGATGGCTCAATTTCGCTACCATCATAATTTTCTAGAAAATCTACAGTTTCTTTTTCAATATTATTTAATAATTCAGATGAAATTTTAGAAAGCCTAGATTCAGTATATCTCATCGCAGCTGCTGAATCACCATCAATTGAACCAAAGTTCCCATGACCATCAATTAGCGGATATCTTAGACTAAAGTCTTGTGCCATTCTTACAGTTGCTTGATAAACTGCACTATCACCATGAGGGTGAAACTTACCTATTACTTCTCCTACTAATCTTGCAGATTTTTTATAAGGTTTATCATGAGTCATTCCTAAATTATATGCAGCATATAAAATTCTTCTATGAACCGGTTTTAAACCATCTCTAATATCTGGTAATGCTCTTGAAGTAATTACTGACATTGCATAATCTAAGAATGAATTTTGTAACTCATTGACAATAGAAATGTCACTTATCTTTGTACCAATAAGTGAATCTTTTATTTTTTCTATTGTATTAATATCTTTTTTTGACATAATAAGTTACCTTTCTAATTTATGCATCTAAGTTTTTTACATACTTAGCATTTAATTCTATAAATTCTTTTCTTGTTTTAACATCTTCACCCATTAATTCAGAAAAAGTTGCATCAGCTAATATTGCATCTTCAATACTAACTTTAAGTAATAATCTATTTGTAGGATCCATTGTTGTTTCTCAAAGTTGATTAGGATTCATTTCCCCTAAACCTTTATATCTTTGAACATTGAATTTACTTTTTTCAACTTCTTTTTTAAATTCTTCTAAAGTTTTTTCATCATAAGCATATTTAATATTTTTACCAGATGTAAATTTAAATAAAGGTGGTTGAGCAATAAATACACTACCATTCTCAATTAATGGAAGCATATATCTAAACATGAAAGTTAATAATAATATTCTAATATGTGCACCATCTACATCAGCATCAGTCATTATGATTATTTTGTTATATCTAAGTTTTTCTAAATCAAAATCATTAGCAACACCAGCACCAATAGCAGTAATTAGATCAATAATTTCATTATTATTAAAAATGGTTGTTGTTTGAGCTTTTTCAACGTTAATTATTTTCCCCTTTAACGGAAGAATCGCTTGAAAAAATCTATCTCTACCAATTTTAGCAGATCCGCCAGCTGAATCACCCTCAACAATATATAGTTCTGAAATTTCAGGATCTTTAGTTGTGCAATCTGCTAATTTACCAGGTAATGAATTTGATTCAAATGGAGATTTTCTTCTAGTAGCTTCTCTAACCTCTTGAGATTTCTTTCTAGCTTCTTTTGCTAAAAGACATTTTTTAATAATTAAGTCAGCATCATCTGGATTTTCTAATAAATATTTTTCAAATATCATTTGAGTCAAATCACTAACAGATGGTCTGATATCATTACCACCTAATTTTCTCTTAGTTTGTCCTTCATATATTGGATTTGGATGCTTAATAGAAATGATTGCAGTCAAACCTTCACATACATCTTCTTTTGAAATTTTATCATCTTTGTCTTTTATGTATTTTTTACTAAGTCCATATGAATTAATAACTTTTAGAATAGCAAATTTAAAACCATCTTCATGACTACCACCTTCAGTAGTGTTAATATTATTACAAAATGAAAAAATGGACATATTATAAGTCTTGTTATATTGAAAAGCTAATTCAACCATAATATTCATATGTTCTTCTTTATTTTGAATTTTAATTTTCTTAGAAACTTCACCGCAAATAATACTACTAGTTAAAGGTTCTTTTTTACTATTTAATTCTTCAATTCAAGTTTTTAAACCACCTTCATTTTTGAATTCATGTTTAGAACCATTTAATTCATTAATGAAAATAATTTCTAAACCTTTGTTTAAGTAAGATAATTGTTTAAGTCTTGAAGCAATACTTGGTTCATCTCAATCATGTTTTTCCATAATAGTAAAGTCAGGGAAAAAAGTAATTGAAGTTCCTTTTTCTATTTTTTCAAAATTATCAACTTCTTTTAAAGGGGAAGCAATTGCACCACCATTTTCAAACCTAATATTATATTTTTTACTATTAATTCAAATATCAGCTTCTAATCAAGAAGATAAAGCATTAACAACTGATGCACCAACACCATGTAATCCACCAGATACACTATATGAATTATTATTGAACTTACCACCTGCATGTAGTTCAGTGAAAACCATTTCTACACCACTTTTTTTAGTTTTAGAATTTATTCCAACTGGAATACCTCTACCATCATCAATTACAGAAAAAGAGCTATCTTTATTTATTCTTACAATGATTTTTTTTGCATGACCAGCCATAGCTTCATCAATAGAATTATCAACTATCTCTCATATAAGATGATGCAATCCTCTTGAATCAACTGATCCAATATACATACCTGGTCTTAATCTTACAGGTTCAAGCCCTTCTAACTGGACTATACTATCAGAATTATATTCATTACTCATATCGATACCTTTTAACCTATAACAAAAATTGTTCCATTGATTTCAATAGTATAATTTTTGTATAGTTTTTTTCCTCTTCTATTTTCATTTTCACCATTAACTAAAATCTTATTTTCAATTAAAAAAAACTTAGCATCTGAACCTGATGAAATGGTTCCAGTAACTTTTAAAAATTGACCTAATTTTATATAATCAGTTATTATTGGAATAAGTTTTTTTTCATTCATAATTAATATAATAATTTTAACACATTTGAATGTGTTTATACCATATAAAAAAACTAGCTTTGAATTATCTAGTTTTTTCTTAGAGGTACTAAAATTTGTGTAAATTTAATATCATTTTCATCTTTTAACATTATTGGTTTATTTATGTCAGAAATATAAAATGTTATTTCATTTTTTTCAAAAGTTTTTAATAATGAAATTAGATATGCGATATTGATTTCAAATTCAAGTTTATCTATGTTTTTTGATTCAATTTCTATAATCTCACTAGCTGAACCAATTTCATTACTTTTAAATGATATCAAAATGTCATTTCTACTTATTCTAAAATTAGCAATTGGTTTGCTATCATTTATTATTAATGATAAGCCTCTATTTAAGACATTTTGTAATTTATATTTATCTACTTTAAGATTACTAATATAGTCTTGCTGAATTATTTTATCAATTGAAGGAAAATTACCTTCAATATTTTTTGTTGATATTATTACATTGTTAAATTTAATAATTATTTTATTATCTTTTTTAAAAAAATCGAATTGTGTATCACTAGCAATATCTAGAATATTTTTGATAATTGATGGCTCAATTATCATTTTAATTTTGCTTCCATTAAAGTGGTATTTAATTAATGATAATTTAAATGTGTCTGAAGCAACTGCTCTTAACATATGATCTTCTGTTTCAGAATCAATTAAAACTCCATTAAAAATAGATTCTTTTTCAATGTTTGTATTAACTGATGGAGATACCTTTTTACTTATTTCAAATAATTGTTTAGCAGATAGCACAATTGTATCTCATCCACTATTATCAAATTTAAGATTGGGGTATTCTTCTACATTCATGATGTTTATGTTTGAGTCAAATCTACCTGATTTTATTTTAAGTAATGAATTATCTATTTTCTCTAGTAGGATATCTTCATTTTCAAGTTTAGATATTATGTTTAATAGAGTTTTAGCTTTTACTAGTATAGTTCCTTCTTCAAATATCTGAATTCCTTCAGATATTTGATATATAGAAGAAGATGTTCCATTAGAAGATGTTAATCTAATTTTATTATCTTTTATTTCCAATAGAACTGATTGTAAAACAGGGTAAATAGTATTTTGTCCAATTATGCTATTGCAAAATTTTAATCCATTTAATATTTTATCTTTTTTTACTATTACTCTCATTTATTTATCCTTATTTATTTTTTGATTTATTTAAATTGTATTATTATTAACAGCGTTGGAACTGTTATCTTTGTGGGAAACTATATATTATTTATTAAATTAGTAATAAATTTATTTAAATCACTATCAGATTCTATTACCTTCTTTATTTTCTTATATGATTCTAAAATAGTTGAGTGATCTCTATTAGAGAAAAATGTCCCAATTTCAGCATATGACATTTTCATTTTTTCTCTCAATATATATATACATATTTGTCTTGAAAATGCTACTTCTTTTGTTCTTATTTTAGATACAATTAATTCCTTACTTACACTATAATTCATTGCAACTGTTTCTATTACAATATTCGGGCTTACTTTATAACCAGAATTAACTAATCCATTATCTAATTCTATATCTAATAATTCTTTTATTTTTTCTTCATTAATTGTAAAGTTTTCATCTTCTTCAATACTTACTTGAAAGATTATTTTGTTAATAACTCCTTCTAATGATCTAATGTCTGAATTAAATCTATTTGCAATAAATTTAATTGAGTTATTTGAGAATTTTACTCCATTAACATCTTTATTAATTTTATGTTTTATTATTTCACAAATTGTCTCTGAATCTGGTTTACCTAATTTTATTGTTAGACCTGAATTAAATCTTGATATCATTCTATTATCTATTTTAAGTTCATTTGGACTTCTATCTGAACTTATAATAATTTTTTTATTATTTTTAATGTAGTAATTAAAAATGTTGAAAAAAATTTCATTCATTTTATCTTTATTAGATAAAAATTGGATATCATCTACTATTAAGATATCATATGCATCAAATGATTTTTTATATTCTTCTATTTCTTTGCTTCCATATGACATATATTCATAAGACTCTCTTACAAAGTCTTCAATGTTCATGTATTTTATAATTAAATCTTTTTCTTTTTTAATTTCAATTCCAATTGCATTAATTATATGTGTTTTTCCTAAACCTGTATCTCCATAAACAAAGAAAGGATTGTATTTGTTTTGTTCATCATTACAAATTTGTTTTGCTGCTTTAAATAATTTTTTATTAAACTTTCCAACAACAAAATTATCAAAAGTTAATTTATAATTAAGATTATCTTTTGTTTCTTTAAGATTTTCAATTTTATGTTCTTCTTGCTTCTTGATTTCACCTTTATATGAATATTTAATTATCATATTTTGATTTGTTGATTCAAGAAATAATTCATGTATTTTTTCTGCAAATTCTTCTTCAATTATCTTTCTTGAAAATTCATTTGGAGCTTCAATAACAATTTTATTGTTCTCAATTTTTGCTATGTTAGTTTTTAAAAAAAAATTTTCATAAAAATTTTGATTTTCAATGAAATTTTGCATCTTAATTTGAATATTCACCCAAACCTTTTTTAGAAATTCTTTATTTTGCATTTATTAACCTATGTAAGTATTATAAATAATTAGTTTTATTATAACCTATAATGTGGTAAAATATTTAATGCTTGTTATTTAGTAACATACGTATATATTTAATGGGCTTACAGAGGAAAAAAATGAAAAGAACTTATCAACCTAACAAAAGAAGAAAATTCAAAAAACACGGATTTTTGTCTAGAAGTAAGTCAACTGCTGGTAAGAATGTAATTAGTAGAAGAAGACAAAAAGGTAGACACAACTTAACTGTTTCAGATGAATAAAAAATATCGATTAAATAAAGTTTTGTTTAATGATGTTTTTAAAATTAGCAAGGTTTCACATTCTGATAATTTTATAATTAAATTTAAAAATAATTCAGAAAAAAAAGCTAGGATTGGAATATCTGCATCAAAAAAGTTTTTTAAAAGTTCTGTTTTAAGAAATAAAATTAAAAGGCAAATAAGATCAATTTTACAACCAATTGTTTCTCAATTGAAGAGCTTTGATTTAGTAATTATTGCTAAAAAAGAATATGATATTAATTCTTATGAAAAACAAAAAGAAGAATTAATATCTTTAATTAAAAAAAATAATATTTTAAATTAGGGGGGATAAAAAATGAGAGAGTTTATACTTAAAAATAATAATATAGTTAATAACTCTGTTTTTGTCTCTTCTCCTGTTTGAAGTAGAACTATTGATACAAAAGAAAAATCTAAAAATGATGTTAAAAAGGTTTTTAAAATAATATTAAAATCACTTAAGTTTTTAATATATGCTTTTTTATTACTTATGGGTCTTTGGGGATGTTTTCAAACTATGGCTGAAAGTGAAACACAAACTAGTGTTATTCTTGGTGACGGTTTAGAGTTTGGTTATTTATTTGGAACTACTGGAGATGTTAGATATGACTTAAGTGGTAGGTTGGATACTGATTATTACATATATGCCATAAACCAGTTTAATTTTAATTATGGTCCTTTTTATGCCCTGTTTGTCTTTCCTGGAGCTTCATTAGTTCTTACTATTATGTATTCAATGAAAGATGCATGAGGTGGTTTAAATGCCTTATTAGCAATTTTCTTATTACTATTAATAATTAGAGTAGTTACTCTTTTAATTTCTATTAGATCTACTATTCAAAATGAAAAGATGCAAGAGATTCAAGGTAAAGTAGCAGAAATTAATGCTAAATATAAAGATCAAAAAGATGCTGAATCAAGGCAAAAGAAACAAATAGAAGTTTCTGCTATTTATAAAAAGCATAGTGTAAAACCATTTGCTGCTTTTGAACAGATCTTTATTACCATGCCAATATTTTTAGTAGTATATAGGGTTATTACAATAATAAGACCTTTAAAAGATACTAATCTATTTAATATTTGAAACTTATCTGAAACTCCTATGGAGCAAATCTTTAGTAATATAACTGATGGTGGTTGAGTTTATATTTTCTTCTTGTTACTTGTAGTACCTGTGCAAATATTCTCTCAAAAATTACCTCAGATATTAACTAAAAAAAGAAGTTCTTCAGCTAAAGCTATTAGTAGTAAGGGTAATGATCAAATGAAAAAAATGAAAACCATTCAAACTGTAATGATGGTATTCATGGCATTCATTTTAGTAACATCTGCAACAGGTATTGGATTGTATTGATTCCTAAGTTCAATATTTAGTATTTTACAAACATTATTCTTACATAAATTAATTATGAATGGTAAAAAGAAAAACAAGAAAACTAATAAGATTCTTGAAGAACTAGGCATTCAAACTTAATGAATAATAAAGAATTAATTAAACATTTAAGAGAAACAAATTTTATTCCATCTAAAAAAATGGGACAAAATTTTTTAATATGCAATAACTATAAAAATTTAATTGTTAATAGCTTAGATATCCAAGAAGAAGATAATATTATTGAAATAGGGCCTGGTTTTGGAGCATTAACTTCCTTAATAATTAACAAAACAAATAAACTTAAATTAGTGGAATTAGATAAAAGAATTCATGCTCACTTAAAAGAGAATTTTCTAGGAATAGAAATTATAAATAATAATATATTAGATATAAATTTAGATGATATTTGTATTAAAGATGAAACTAATAAAATTATTTCTAATTTGCCATATTCAATCTCTTCTAAAGCAATTGTAAAAATTATTAAATGCAAATATATTGAATCATCTATTTTAATGATTCAAAAAGAAGTTGCTGAAAGAATTATAGCTAAAGAATGTTCTAAAAATTATAATGGTTTTTCTGTTTTTATTCAATTAGTTTGTGAAACTAAAAAGTTATTTGATGTTCCAAATACTGTATTTTATCCTAAGCCAAATGTTACTTCTTCTGTTATTAAATTAACTAGAAAAAATAACCTAGATTTTGATATTGATAAAATTGAAAAATTTATTAGAAAATGTTTTGGTCAAAAGAGAAAAACAATTTTTAATAATCTTAAAGAATTTTTTAATCATGAAGATATTATCAATGCTTTATTAAAATTAGAAATAGATAAAAATAGAAGGCCAGAAACTTTATTATTAGAACAATATAAAAAACTATTTTTATATTTAAATTTTACTTATTTTTTTTAAAAATATAATTTATTTTATATATTAAAAATTTATCTATAAATTCAATTTTCTATTATCTCTTTGAGATCACGAATATTTTCAATAATTATAATTATACTCTTTGAATATTCTATATTATTCATTTCATAAAATTATTTTTTATAAATATTTATTAAAATAGGATTTTTTATTTCTAAAATATAGTAAAATTTATTATAAACAATAAAAATATAAATGTAAAAAAGGTTTTAATGAATAAAAAAATATTAAATACAATTTTTTACAAAAGTTCATCAAATATGAACGAAGTCCCTGATAATAGTGTTGATTTAATTGTTACATCCCCACCATATTTCAACATAAAAGATTATTCCAAAGATGGAAAACAAGAAAAAAAGCATTCTACTTCAAATATTGATGATATTAGTTTAATTAATGAATATGATTATTATTTAAATAGCCTTTTGAAGGTATGAAAAGAATGTGAGAGAGTTTTAAAACCAAATGGCAAATTATGTATAAATGTTCCCTTGTTACCCATGAAAAAAAAAGATTATTCAACTCATAAAAATAGGCATATCTTTGACATACAAAGTGACATTCAAAATTCAATTTTAAAAAAAACAAAATTATTTCTTATGGATCTTTATATTTGAAATAGAACAAACTCAAGTAAAAATTTAATGTTTGGAAGTTATCCATTTCCTACAAACTTTTATAATCAGAATATTATTGAATTTATAACAGTTTTTGTAAAAGATGGCTCTAGAGAAAGGGCTACAAAAGAAATAAAGGAAAAAAGCAAATTAACACAATGGGAATGAGTAAATTTCACTAAACAAATTTGAGATATTCCTATTCCAAATAAAAGTGATATTGCATTTGGTAATCATAGTGCAATAATGCCCGAAGAAATACCTTTTAGATTAATAAAATTATATAGTTTTTATAATGATGTTGTTTTGGACCCTTTTTCAGGAAGTGGAACAACATTAAAGGTCGCAAAAAATTTAGGAAGAAATTACATTGGTTATGAATTGTACAAACATTATGATTCAATAATTAATAAAAAATTGAATTATGTTAAAAAAAATGAAGAAAATAAATATATAAACTCAATAATTACAAAAGATGTCATAAAAGCATTGGATTTAGTTCCAAATGATTCTTTTGACTTAATTATTGCAGATCCTCCATACAATATATCTATTGCGAAATGAGATTCATTTGATGATGAATATTTATATTTTAATTTTATGAAAAACTGAATAAATAAGTCAATTTTTAAATTAAAAGAAGGTGGTTCATTTTACTTATTTAATAATTCTAGAAATTCTTCAAAATTATTAAGTTTTATTGAAGAGAGCGGTTTGGTTTTTCAAAACTCAATAATATGATATAAAAAAGATGGTTTTTCCCCATCTAAAAATAAATTTGTAAATAACCAGGAAACTATACTTTTTTTTACAAAGGGATATAACTATACTTTTAACTTTGATAAAGTAAGGATTCCATATAATTCGATTGAAAGAATTGAGCATGCTTCTAAAAAAGGAATAAAGAAAAATGGAAAAATTTGATATCCAAATGAAAAAGGAAAACTATGCACAGATGTTTGAGAGTTTGCGTCAGATAGACATTTAAAAAAAGTTAATGGTAAAATTTCCAAATCATCCCACCCAACAATTAAACCTGAGCCATTGATTGAAAGAATAATTTTTGCAAGCACCAATGAAAATGATTTAGTATTAGATTTGTTCAGTGGTAGTGGAACTACTTCATATATTTGTAAAAAAAATAATAGAAATTTTATTGCAATTGAAAATGATAAACAATATGTAAATTTAATAAAGGAGAGACTTAATTTTGACAAATAATAATTTAGATGATCTTTTAAAAATTAATAGTGAAAATGAATCATTAATTTTCATAAAAGAAAGATTTGAAGGTAACAATTATAGAGGTATTCATTTATTTCAACACAATAGATGCGGATCAAATAAATTTTATTCTATGCTTGAAGTAATAAAGGATTATTCAAAAAATTCAGAAGATTATTGAGTTGAAATTCCTATTGGTGATGAAAACAATGGCAAAAATAATGGCTATTCTTTAGGTAATTATCCTTCTTTTCAGAATATAGTTAATTCTATAAAAAATAAAACAGGATCAGGCACAGCACAAACCCTTCAAAAAAATTATTTTCCTGATTGGGAAAAAATGGAATTAATAGAAAGAAGAAAAGATAAATATTCGAACAAAAAATATTTTAAACTTTCTTATAAAATAATTTCTACTAATATAGATTATTGAATTGAAAATGATTTTTATAAAATGTCAATATATAAGGTTTTCGAAAATTATATATATGATTTATTTTGTATTTTAGATAATATAGATGAAATAAAAGAGCTAGAGTTTTTGCTTTTTTTTACATATATAGATAATCTTTCTGAAAGATGAGAAGATGTTTTAGGATTAATTAATTCTTGAAGAAATCTAAGTTATTCTTCTAGAGAAAATGCAATTAGCATATTAAAAGAATATATGAATCCAAAAAATTATAAAGGTTTACCAAAAAATAAAAAAAAAGATTATGGTAATTTTAAAAATGAAACACAACAAATAATTTCAAATCTTGATGCTTCAGGTTTATTTATTGTAGAAAATAGCAATATAGTTTTAAAAAAATCAAATAAAAATAAATTTATAAGAAACAAAAAACCAAAGGATGAATATTTTGCCAAACATAAAGTTTCAAAAAAACTTGGATATGAAATGGATCATATCGTTAAGTTTTCTTTTGCTACTTCAATTGAGGATGTAATCTATTTGGATAATTATAAAAATCTTATTTACATTTCTGGAACTGAACATAACATAAAGACTCAATTAGGAAGTAATCATATGATACTTTCAGAAAATAAAAATGGTTTTTCACTTGCTGATGTTCGTAGTAGAAGTGAAAATATTGATTTAGTTTTTAATTCTAATTTGGAATTTAATAAAGATCTTACTAATGAATATTTATCTTATAATATTAAATTATTGGAAAAATATTGTAAGTAATTTTTTAAATTATTCTTTCTATTATAAAAAAATAAATCATATTTATTATTTTTATAAATATAATTTATAAAAATAATATAAAAGGATAATTAAATGAATAAATTTTTAAATTCAAAAATTGGATATGGAACTTATAAGGTTACATACCAAGAAGAATTAAATAATTCAATTAAATGAGCAATACTTGCAAAGTATGATTTTATAGATACTGCTGCATTTTATAAAAATGAAACTCAAATAGGCAAAGCAATTAAAAAATTTAAAAAAGAATTTCCTAATAAAGAAATTTTACCAATTCAAACAAAAATATTTCCTAATAACTTTAATAAGAATCTTGTTTCAGAACTTAAAATTTCTTTAAAAAAATTAGGTAATTTAAAATCAGTTGAAGCTTGTTTATTACATAGACCTCATGTAGATAATACAATTAATGTTAAAGCATGAAAAGAATTAATTAAATGTCAAAAATTAGGATTAGTTAAGTATATTGGTGTATCTAATTTTGAACCAGATATGATTAGAATTTTATACAATGAAACAAGCATTATACCTCAAATTGTTCAAGATGAAGCTAGTGTTAATTCAATTAGAAATGATAGGATTAAATTTTCTAAAGATAATAAAATAATGATGCAAGGTTGAAGACCAATGGGATTATTAGAAAAAAATATGAAATCTCTATTATTAAAAAAGATGGCTAAAAAATATAAATGCAATATTTCTGATATATTAATTGCTTTCTCTGTTTCTAAGAGCTATATACCAATTGTTAAATCATCAAATGAAAAAAGAATTTATGCTAATGTTAAAGCTTTAAAAATTAAATTGAAAAAAGAAGATGTTGTTGAATTAGAACTTAATTTAAATGAACATCAATCAACTATTTCTAATGGAACTGATAGTTATGCTTTTTTATCTTTAAAAAAATAAATATAAAGAGTAAAAGTGCAAATTAAATCATATTCAAAAGTTAATTTATTTTTACTAGTTAGTAATAAAAAATATAAAAACTTACACAAAATAAAATCATTATTTATTTTAAATCGAGATATTTTTGATGAAATAGAAATTAATAAATCAAATTCATTAAAAATAAACTATTTTAATAACAATAAAAAAATATCTATTAAAAATTGTAATGTTAATAGAATTCTTTTATTCATCAAACAAAAATATAATGTTGATATTAATTTTGATATCAAGATTAATAAAAATATTCCTATTGGCTCTGGCATTGGAGGCTCTTCTTCCAATGCTGCATATATTGCTAAATATATTTTAGATTTAAATAATATTTATTTTAAAAATGATTATGAATCATTTATAGAAATAGGATCTGACATACCCTTCTTCTTGTCCAGCTTTGAATGTGCATATGTTTCTGAATATGGAAATAAAATAATTGAAAAAAGAAAACCTAAAATAAATTATGAAATTATATTTAATGATATAGAAATATCAACAAAAAAAGTTTATGATAATTTTTTCATTAAAAACAAATTGAACATTTTTAGATCTTATTTTTTTCAATCTTTATTTTTAAAAATTAGAAAATATAATTTTTTAATAAATGATCTTCAAGAATCATGTTTTAATATCAATACTGAACTAAAAAATAGATTCAATAAAGAAAAAAATAATAATAAATACCTTATTTTAATTGGATCTGGTTCTAGCTTTATAAAATTTTAAAATAAGATTATCTTTATTGATATATTTGCTTTTTTAACTTGTATAGATCTGATTAAATATATGTATAATATTATTAATAAAAAATTTATAAAGAGGTTTTAATATTGTGAAAAAAATAAATATAGGATTAGATATTGGAATAACTTCTGTTGGTTGAGCTATTGTTGATGAGGATTACAAAATTTTAGATGCTGGAGTAAGATTATTTGATGATGTTTTAGATTCTAAGGGAAAATTAAAAAATGTTAAGAGAAGAGAAGCAAGATCTCTAAGAAGATTAATTAGAAGAACAAGAAATAGAAAAGATGATTTAATTAATTTTTTTGTTGCTAAAGGAATTGTTAAAGATGATGATGATTTTTATGAAAAGATTAATAAACCTTTTATTGAATTTAATGTATCTACAATGTCTGAATTAAAAGAAAAAATGCTTAAAGAAAAATTAGATAATAATGCTTTAGTTTTTGTTCTTTTCAATTATATCCATAATAGAGGTTATTTTTATAAAGAAAATCAAAATGATGCAAAAGAAAAAAATCCTGAAAGTGTTGATAATAAAAAAATCCTTTTTGAAAAAACAAATGATTTTCCTTCTATTCAATTAAACAAATTTTATAAAAAATATGGCTTTTATAAAGGAAGTGAATTATCTAGAAATTTTTCAAACTCAGAATGAAAGAATGAAATAATCCACTTGCTTAAAACACAAAAAAAAGATGAACTATTCATAAATGAATACATGGAACTTCTTACCAGATTTAGAAAATATAGTGAAGGTCCTGGTTCTGAAAAATCACCAACTGAATATGGTTTGTGAAAAATTGATTCAGAAACAAGTAAAGTTTTTAAAGATGGAGATAATCTTTGAGATAATACAATTGGAAAGTGTACAATTTATCCAGAAGAAATTAGAGGTATGAAAAATTCTCCTATTGCAGAAGTTTTTAATATTTTGAATGATATCAATAATATTCATTTTGATAAAAAAAGAAATAAACTTTCGAAAGAAGAAAAGATTAAATTATTTAATAAATTTTCCTTAGATTTAAGTGGTAAAAAAATTAGTAGCATAACAAGTAAGTTAATTTCAAAAACACTTAACCTTAATCATGAAGATATTTCAGGTTGAATAGAAGACAAAAAATATTCTTTAAAAAACTATATCTTAATTGCAAAATGATTAATCGAAAATAAAATTTATACTGGTGAAAAATATATTCTTAATTTAGATCTTTTAGAAAAATGTAATGATATATTTAATAATCTTACAAAAATTAAAGATGTTGAAGAACAAGCTAAAAAACTAGCTAAAGATTTCCCTGAATCAAATAAGGAATTAACCGAAGAATTATTAAAAAAAATATCAGGACTTTCTGCTACTCATTCTTTTTCATATAAAGCAATGTTAGAGTATATAGAAATTGGTATTAAAGAACATATTAATCAACAAGAAGTTTTTAGTGACAAAATTATTGAGAATAGAAAAAATAAATTCAATACTTCCGGCAAATACATTACTAGAAATTTATTTAAAGAAGAAATAATATCTCCTACTGCAAAAAGATCTTTTAATCAGTCTGTTGCAGTAATAAATAAAATAATTAAATATTATGGTTCTAAATATAAAATTGATCACATTACTATTGAATTAGCAAGAGATAAAAATAGTAAAGATCAAAGAGATAATATTTCTGACATGCAAAAAAGAAATAAGGAAAGTTTAAAACATGTTTTAGAAAGAGAAAAAGTTGATGCTGATTCTTTATCTCAAACACAAAAAATAAGAATTAAATTATGAGAAGAACAAGACAGAATGGATATTTATGATGGTCAAGAAATACCTTTTGATGATGTAAGGAATAACAAAAATTTAGAAATTGATCACATTATTCCTTATAGTATTTCATTTGATAATTCCTTATCTAATAAAGTATTAACAAGAAGCAAAAACAATAAAGAGAAAACTAATTTATCTCCATATAATTGATTATCTAGTCAAGGCAAATATGAGCAATTCAAGAAAAGAGTGCAAGAGACTTATATTGATAAAAATAAATTTAAAAAGAAAATTTTAAATTTATTATTTGAAGGAGATCCAATAACAGATATCACAGATTTTATTGGTAGAAATTTGGTTGATACAAGATATGCCTCAAAATTACTACTTGAAACATTAAAAATATTCTTTAAAGAAACCGATACAGTAATTAATGTAATTAATGGAAGTGTTACTAACTATTGTAGATATAAAGTTTTTGATTTACCAAAAAAGAGAGAAGAATATGAGCATCATGCAATAGATGCATTAATTGTTTCTTTCTTAGGTATGAATCACTCTATTTCTAAAATTGCTAGATTAGAAAAACAATATGTTACTAAAAATGATGAATTCCAAATAATTTCAAATGAAACAGGAGAAGTTATTAATTTAAAAAATCAATTTGAAGTTGATGCTAATTCTATTAAATTTAAAGAAGAAATGCAAAACATAAAAGACAAAATAAAATTTTCAAGAATGGTTATAAAAAATAAAAATATTCAACTTTCTAATGAAACAATTAGAGGTTTTAGAAAAGTTGGCGAAGATAATAAAATTATTAAAAAAATTAATATTGTAGAATCTTCAGCAAAGGACCTTAAACCTTATTTTGATAAAGACAAAAAAGAAGCTGAAAATTTATTAGTTTATTTAAAAGATAAGCATATTTATGACAAGTTATTTGAAATATTTAATATTTATTATCATGATGACAAAAAGAATCCCTTTGTCATATATATGGAAGAATATTTTCCAAATGAATGTCCTGTTACAAGAATAAGAATTGATAATCAATATATTAAAAATTTAAAATATTATGGAGATACAAAAGTTTTTGATAATGTTATTTTATTAGAATCTCATAATAATCATGCCTTTCTAGAATCTTTAAAGATTAAATCTTTAAGAATATATAAAAATGATGAAAATAAATACATCCTTATAGGAATGAACGCAAAATTATTAAAATCTATAAAAAATAATTTAATCATAGACAATGATAAATTGAACTCTTTGCTAATTGAAAAAAATATAACTGATAAGAAATTTATTGAAATAAAAAGGGGAACTACAATAATAGAGAAAACTAGCGGCTTAATATTTTATTCAAATGGTGGTGGCCATATTAAACAAAATAAATTAGAATTCAAACAAATAAACTTTAGAATTAAATCTTTAAATAAACAATATATGATTACATTAAATAATCTTATTAAAAATTATTACATTGCTGATGTTGATGTTTTAGGGAATATTTATAATAAAAGAGAAATAGTAATAAACTAAATATGGGTTGAAAAATATTAGAAATTGAAAATAGCAATAAAATTTCTTTATTTTTAAATAATATTGTTATTTTAAAAGAAAATAATAAAATTACTATTCCAATAAAAGATATAGATATTCTTTTATTAAATAACTATAAAATAAATATAAGCATTCAATTAATTAATGAATTAACAAATAATAATGTACTAACTATAATTTGTGACAATAGATATTTACCTTCAAGTATAATTGTTCCAATTATTGGACACCATAATACTTTGAAGATTATTGAAAATCAGATTAATTGGAATCATAAATGAAAATCTGAAACTTGAGAAAAAATAATTAAAAACAAAATTTCAAATCAAGCATTTTTAATAAAAACACTTAATTTGAATAATGACATATATGAGAAAATAATTGATATGTCAAATAATATAAAATCATATGATGTCACAAATAGAGAAGGTCATTCTGCTAAGATTTATTGACATCAGTTATATGGCAAAGAATTCAATAGACATGATATTTCTTATACTAATAAATTATTAAATTATGGATATGCTATTTTAAGAGCCTTATTAACAAGGTCAATAATTAAAAAAGGTTTAGATCCCAGAATATCAATTTTCCATAAATCATTTAGTAATTTTTTTGCTTTATCAAGTGATTTGATGGAACCATTTAGAATTTTAGTTGACTATAATGTTTACTTATTAAATGAAAAATCTGAACAAAAATTTTATGAAGATAAAGAAAAAATAATAAAAATATTTACTGGTAAAATTCTAATTGATAAAAAAAAGGAATATATAAGTAATGCTGTTGATATATTTATTGATAATATTTTAAAACAAAAGAATGTTCCTATTATAGAATTAATAATTAATGAGTAGATATATGAGAATAATAGTTATGTTTGATTTACCTTCAAAAGAAGATTATGAAAAAAAGGAATATGCACTTTTTAGAAAAACTTTAATTAAAAATGGTTATATAATGATGCAATTTTCAGTTTATATTAAATGTGTTACTATGCAAAATAAAACAGATCAAGAAGTTAATAAAATTAAAAAATTCATTCCTCAAAATGGAAATGTAAGAGTTATAGAAATAACAGAAAATCAATATAGAAATATGAGAATAATATTAGGAAATAAAAATGAAAATGAGAAATACAATAATTCTGATAGATATTCTAAAGTTTAATTTTTTATGTTTAAAATAAGAAATAAAAATATTTTTAATGAATTTGAATTTAATGGAATAAAAATTATTCAAACTAATAATCCAACTTTATTAAGTAAAAATATTTTTGATAATAATACAGATATAGAAATCAATGGTAAAAAAATTTTAGAAAATGAAATTATTTATTTAAATGAAATGATAAAATTTAATGATTTAGCAAAGTTTTCAAAAAGTTCTAATATTTTTAAATTAATTTTTGATGAAATTGATGATTATCCAATAATAAATTATGATAACATAGATAAAATAACAGAAAAAGTAAACAATGACTATTTTGAATTATTAGAAAATAATCAAGGTGATTTATCTAAATTAATTTTAACTTTCTTCAAATTAATAGATTTAGGATATCTAGATAAAGAAAAATTTATTTTTCTTATTAATCATTTTTTTAATGATAGAAAATATACATTTATTTTAGATAATATAAGTTGGTTTAAATATAATGATTTTCTAACTTTTACTCATGAACACAATTTTATAATATTAACTAATGATTTTAGAAACTATATAAATAATATAAATGATTTAGAATTGTTATATATTTCTGATGAAAATTTTAATGGTGTCGATATTCTTGAAAAAAATTCTTTAATTAATTATTTAGAAAAAGAATTAAATATTTCTATTGATAATTCAATGTTTAATGAATTTATAAATAATAATGAAAATATTGAAATGGAAAAAATTTTCTTCAAAATTAAAAAAATAAAAATTTAATTATGAATTTTTTTAATTGACTTTGACATTTTGGCGCGGTATCATTTATATGTAATCTTAAACAAATATAGAATTTTTATAACAATGACTCATATTTTGGCGCGGTATCATTTATATGTAATCTTAAACTTATACCAGATGTAATAATACACTCGGCGTATTTTGGCGCGGTATCATTTATATGTAATCTTAAACAAACTCAGATGATAATACAGCCGGAACTAAATTTTGGCGCGGTATCATTTATATGTAATCTTAAACTTATACCAGATGTAATTATACACTCGGCATATTTTGGCGCGGTATCATTTATATGTAATCTTAAACAAACAATTGTATATAATTCAGAGTATACGAATTTTGGCGCGGTATCATTTATATGTAATCTTAAACAAACTGATGAGAAGGTAATACACGGAAGCAATTTTGGCGCGGTATCATTTATATGTAATCTTAAACAGCTACGATTATAAAAAGCAAGGGCATACATTTTGGCGCGGTATCATTTATATGTAATCTTAAACATCGAAAGTATGAAACACCAGCAAGCGCAAATTTTGGCGCGGTATCATTTATATGTAATCTTAAACAAAATGTTATATTGTTTAAATAAATCTGAGATTTTGGCGCGGTATCATTTATATGTAATCTTAAACTAATCTTTTGATTGCTTCTGCATCTCTAATATTTTGGCGCGGTATCATTTATATGTAATCTTAAACAATTCTTTTTCTTTTAATTTACCTTCAACAATTTTGGCGCGGTATCATTTATATGTAATCTTAAACCATTAGAACTAATAACATTATTTGAAATAGATTTTGGCGCGGTATCATTTATATGTAATCTTAAACAATAGTTGACTGCTGTTATCGGGTGATTGTATTTTGGCGCGGTATCATTTATATGTAATCTTAAACTTTTAGAAGTGATTGTAATGCTAATTTGTAATTTTGGCGCGGTATCATTTATATGTAATCTTAAACTCTACGACAATTAGGGTTATCTAGATAGGATTTTGGCGCGGTATCATTTATATGTAATCTTAAACATCATAGACAGTCCTCCACTTAATGCTCCCATTTTGGCGCGGTATCATTTATATGTAATCTTAAACTCAAAACCCATTATTAGTTATATAGTTGATATTTTGGCGCGGTATCATTTATATGTAATCTTAAACCTTGAAAAAATTTATGAAATTGCAGGGTATATTTTGGCGCGGTATCATTTATATGTAATCTTAAACAGCAAGATGCAAAAGAACTTGCTATTGTTATTTTGGCGCGGTATCATTTATATGTAATCTTAAACTTATTTTCGGGGTATGGAGGAAAGTCCGTTATTTTGGCGCGGTATCATTTATATGTAATCTTAAACTTCAATTCATTTTGTTCCTAATTCTATCCAATTTTGGCGCGGTATCATTTATATGTAATCTTAAACAACGCGCTATCGAAAATAAAGACGATGCAGATTTTGGCGCGGTATCATTTATATGTAATCTTAAACTTTTTCTTTTTCTTCCATATTATGCCTCACATTTTGGCGCGGTATCATTTATATGTAATCTTAAACCGGTATTTTTACGTTGTGGGTGTTGATAGAATTTTGGCGCGGTATCATTTATATGTAATCTTAAACCTTGGAAAAAGTTCATTAAATGTTTTCATCATTTTGGCGCGGTATCATTTATATGTAATCTTAAACCTAAGTTAGCTATTACAAACCCGCCCATGTATTTTGGCGCGGTATCATTTATATGTAATCTTAAACTAATTTTATTTTATCACCATCCAAATCCTTATTTTGGCGCGGTATCATTTATATGTAATCTTAAACCTGGGATTGTATAGATAAAACCTGCCTCAAATTTTGGCGCGGTATCATTTATATGTAATCTTAAACAACATATGATAATGTCCCTTGGGATAATGAATTTTGGCGCGGTATCATTTATATGTAATCTTAAACACTTATCAAATTTTGATATATATGATTTTAATTTTGGCGCGGTATCATTTATATGTAATCTTAAACTTGATAAATTAAAAGGTGATTTAGGATTAAATTTTGGCGCGGTATCATTTATATGTAATCTTAAACCTAAATTAGCAATAACAAAACCACCCATATATTTTGGCGCGGTATCATTTATATGTAATCTTAAACTTGATACTTATACTAAAAAAGAAATCGACGATTTTGGCGCGGTATCATTTATATGTAATCTTAAACGACCCAACATAACCTACCATATCATCAGTAATTTTGGCGCGGTATCATTTATATGTAATCTTAAACTGATAATTGTGTTCTCTCCGTCGTTGCCCGATTTTGGCGCGGTATCATTTATATGTAATCTTAAACCGAACCATTGCACCCGTAATCACGCCCATTATTTTGGCGCGGTATCATTTATATGTAATCTTAAACCGAAATCCAGAACATAAAAAGTATTACGTTATTTTGGCGCGGTATCATTTATATGTAATCTTAAACCTTATATTATAACACTATTTTATAGTAATGATTTTGGCGCGGTATCATTTATATGTAATCTTAAACTAAATAAAACTAAAAAAACAGATGAGCCAGATTTTGGCGCGGTATCATTTATATGTAATCTTAAACTCATCTTAGAATAATTATAATTAATGTTATATTTTGGCGCGGTATCATTTATATGTAATCTTAAACCCATTTTACTATAATTATAATTAATATTATATTTTGGCGCGGTATCATTTATATGTAATCTTAAACCTTAGTTTTTTTATAAGTATTATGGATGTATTTTGGCGCGGTATCATTTATATGTAATCTTAAACTAACTATATATTCTTTTGAATTACCTTCTGATTTTGGCGCGGTATCATTTATATGTAATCTTAAACCTCTCATCATTTATTTTCCTTCTATACCTTATTTTGGCGCGGTATCATTTATATGTAATCTTAAACAATAAATTGACATCTTTAAATTCTCCCGATATTTTGGCGCGGTATCATTTATATGTAATCTTAAACTATACATTATTTTAAAAAAATGTAGTATAAATTTTGGCGCGGTATCATTTATATGTAATCTTAAACTCATTTTACTATAATTATAATTAATGTTATATTTTGGCGCGGTATCATTTATATGTAATCTTAAACTAACAAATAAAATAAAACAAGCAATTGGTGATTTTGGCGCGGTATCATTTATATGTAATCTTAAACTTTAAATTAGTTAATAAACTTGCAATTAAAATTTTGGCGCGGTATCATTTATATGTAATCTTAAACTTTTTATTGGGGTTAATGTTTTAACCTTAAATTTTGGCGCGGTATCATTTATATGTAATCTTAAACATGTTCTGCTTTTAACTCTTCCATTAATTCATTTTGGCGCGGTATCATTTATATGTAATCTTAAACAAAACAAGAAAACAGAATATATAACCGGTAATTTTGGCGCGGTATCATTTATATGTAATCTTAAACAATCGTAAACTATGTAACCGATTATTGTTAATTTTGGCGCGGTATCATTTATATGTAATCTTAAACTCCTTTGTGTCCCTGTAAAACTATTAGTAGATTTTGGCGCGGTATCATTTATATGTAATCTTAAACTATCTTTGTTGTTTAAAAATCTCATAACCAATTTTGGCGCGGTATCATTTATATGTAATCTTAAACCTGAAAATTGTTCAGCATCATCGACTGCCTATTTTGGCGCGGTATCATTTATATGTAATCTTAAACTAAAAAAAAAGAGGAATACAATGGAAAATAATTTTGGCGCGGTATCATTTATATGTAATCTTAAACTTCAAATGCCATTAACTAAAATTTTATAAAATTTTGGCGCGGTATCATTTATATGTAATCTTAAACAATCGTAAATTATATACCCGATTATTGTTAATTTTGGCGCGGTATCATTTATATGTAATCTTAAACCGGACAGCTCATGAAAAAATTAGCTATTAAATTTTGGCGCGGTATCATTTATATGTAATCTTAAACAATATTTAATTAATTATTTTAAAATAGTGTATTTTGGCGCGGTATCATTTATATGTAATCTTAAACCTATAGCAAAGTTCGCTTTTGATGACGTATATTTTGGCGCGGTATCATTTATATGTAATCTTAAACAAAACAAGAAAACAGAATATATAACAGGTAATTTTGGCGCGGTATCATTTATATGTAATCTTAAACAGTCGTAAACTATGTAATTAATTATCGTTAATTTTGGCGCGGTATCATTTATATGTAATCTTAAACGATTAGGTTATTAGCGATAGCAAACATCATATTTTGGCGCGGTATCATTTATATGTAATCTTAAACTATCAGCATAATTATAATTATAATACTCCAATTTTGGCGCGGTATCATTTATATGTAATCTTAAACGTTTTTTAATTCTATTGTTTATTAAAGTTAATTTTGGCGCGGTATCATTTATATGTAATCTTAAACAATCATTTAAGTTATATATTGTTGGTATTAATTTTGGCGCGGTATCATTTATATGTAATCTTAAACAATCATTAAGGTTATAAATAGTTGGTATTAATTTTGGCGCGGTATCATTTATATGTAATCTTAAACTTTTAATTAAATCATTTTTTAAAATCGCTAATTTTGGCGCGGTATCATTTATATGTAATCTTAAACTTTTCCATTTTGTTTATTCCTCTTTTTGTTATTTTGGCGCGGTATCATTTATATGTAATCTTAAACAATTCTTTTTCTTTAAGTTTTCCTTCAACAATTTTGGCGCGGTATCATTTATATGTAATCTTAAACCTCTCCGATAATTTGGGTTATCCAAATAAGATTTTGGCGCGGTATCATTTATATGTAATCTTAAACCTAAATTAGCAATAACGAACCCTCCCATATATTTTGGCGCGGTATCATTTATATGTAATCTTAAACTTTTTGAAAATCATATAAAAACATCATCGAATTTTGGCGCGGTATCATTTATATGTAATCTTAAACAGCAATATAAAAAATAAAATCGCTTCTGAAATTTTGGCGCGGTATCATTTATATGTAATCTTAAACAGATAGATTAGCACAAGAAAACAATGCAAAATTTTGGCGCGGTATCATTTATATGTAATCTTAAACAACAATATTAGATGATTTAACTACTTCGGTATTTTGGCGCGGTATCATTTATATGTAATCTTAAACATAATAAAATAAAAGAAATTTATAAAGTATATTTTGGCGCGGTATCATTTATATGTAATCTTAAACTCATCTTAGAATAATTATAATTAATATTGTATTTTGGCGCGGTATCATTTATATGTAATCTTAAACTATTATAAAAATTATCATCATCACTTATTATTTTGGCGCGGTATCATTTATATGTAATCTTAAACAATCATTTAAATTATATATAGTTGGTATTAATTTTGGCGCGGTATCATTTATATGTAATCTTAAACTTACTGCAAACATGTACGACCCTGCGACTGATTTTGGCGCGGTATCATTTATATGTAATCTTAAACTTTTACCGTCTTTAAACGAACAAGCAGAAATTTTGGCGCGGTATCATTTATATGTAATCTTAAACTTTTAATTAAATCATTTTTTAAAATTGCTAATTTTGGCGCGGTATCATTTATATGTAATCTTAAACAATTAAACAGGAATATAAAAATTATATAGAATTTTGGCGCGGTATCATTTATATGTAATCTTAAACGTAATGCTGAAATGAATTGCCAAAACCCCGATTTTGGCGCGGTATCATTTATATGTAATCTTAAACGATACTTATTATTATACAAAAATTGAGTGATTTTGGCGCGGTATCATTTATATGTAATCTTAAACTTACTGAGGTGTTGCGTGCATTGTCGGTACATTTTGGCGCGGTATCATTTATATGTAATCTTAAACTCATTTTACTATAATTATAATTAATACTATATTTTGGCGCGGTATCATTTATATGTAATCTTAAACACTTGCTCGCTTTTGTTTCCAACTTTAATAATTTTGGCGCGGTATCATTTATATGTAATCTTAAACTCACTTTTTTCATATTAGTTATCTCCCATCATTTTGGCGCGGTATCATTTATATGTAATCTTAAACGATTTACACGATTTTATTAATCATTTGGTGATTTTGGCGCGGTATCATTTATATGTAATCTTAAACCCGGAAAGTTGAAAAAATGACGTTTACAATATTTTGGCGTGGTATCATTTATATGTAATCTTAAACTTTAAAAATGTGTATCAACTATATAACCAAATTTTGGCGCGGTATCATTTATATGTAATCTTAAACAACCAAAATAACCCTACAGAAGCAGCAACAATTTTGGTGCGGTATCATTTATATTTAATCTTAAACGCTAATGGAGCGAGAAAAACTACAATTGTAGGTTGAATTTATAGACTCAAAAATTATCTTAGAATTTAATATGTTAATATATTGGATAATTTACAAAATATTTAATAATCCTATTTTTTTAATTAAAAATTTCAACTTCGAAAATAAATTAAATAATTTAAATTGCAAATGTAAAAATATTTATAATATACAAAAAAGACATTGATTAATAAAAAAAGTTTTTTATTAATTCATTATTTTTTTTAAAAATATGTTAATATATTCTAACATAATATTAAAGAAGAAAAATGAAAAAAATTAATAATGAATTTTACACATTGCCAGATGATGTTGTTAAAGAATTAGAATTACATAAGGATTTTTTTAAAAATAAAGTTGTCTATTGTAATTGTGATGACGTTAAAGAAAACAATTCTTCTTTTTATCAATTTTTTATTAGTAAATATTTTGAATATAAACTAAAAAGTTTAATAACAACTCATTATCCAAGAATAAAAATTTGTTTTATTAAAAAAAAATCAAATGATACTGAAATCTTATTAGAAGAAAAAGAAATAGAAAATAAAATTTACTTGTATTGAAATGATTTAGAAAATAAAGAAAAATTATACTTAAAAAATGAAATATATTTATCCGAAAAAATTCTAAATTTAATTTTTTCGGATAAATTATATGTTGATAGAATATTGAAAACATTTGATATAAAAATTTTAATAAAGCAAGAATCTTATAAATTAGTAATTAATGAAGAAAATATTAATAATTTACTTCATGATCACCCTACTTTAGATATAAAAAAACTATTTGAGAAATTCAAAGATAGAGATGAAAATTATTTGCCTAAACAAGAACTTATAAATGATGATGAAAAATATAGAGCAGGTGATTTTAGAAGTAATGATTGTATAGATTTATTAAAAATAGCAGATATTGTTGTAACTAACCCTCCCTTTTCAATATTTAGAGAATTTATGGCTACAATGTATGAAAATGAAAAGGATTTCATATTAATAAGTCCTTTCAAAAGTGTTGTGGGAGGTTTTCTTTCTAATAAATTGCTCACAAATGAACTTTTCATTGGTTTTAATCAATTAAGTAAATTCAGAACACCAAATAATGAAATAGTTGGGGGGGTCAGTCGTGTTGAATTTCTAATCTAAATATAAAGTACAATAAAAAACCCACAGAATTTTATTCTAAATATGTTGAAGGAAAATATCCTAAATATGTTGGTACAGATATTATAAAAATAGATAAATTTACGAATATACCTTCATTATATAAAGGTTTGATGGGTATAGGGGCTGAAACTTTTTTAATAAATTATGATTCTAATCAATTTGAAATAGTTGGTTTCAGTAATAAATTTTTTTTTAAAAAATTTAATTTAAAAGAATCAAAATTAGAATATTATGAAAATGGTCTTCTTTCTAAAAAATATAAAAGAAAATTAAATAATGATGCAATGTATTTAGATATTAAACATTCAAAAAAAATTAAGTCAAATTATTATCTTTACAAAAACATCAAATGTAACAGACTTGCTCCACAAATTATTTTTAAATACAAGGATTAAATTATGAGTATAAAAATTAAAGCAGTTCTAAAATCAGTTAATATAAAAGAATTAGTAGAAGGCTATCATTTTGATAAAGAAGATAAATTTGAAGAATCTAAAGATCTTTTTTGTTACAAGGGTAAATTAAAAATAAGACCAAAATATCAAAGAGAATTTATATACAAACCAGAACAAGAAAAAAAAGTTATTGAAACTATTTTAAAAAATTGTCCTTTGAGTGTTATGTATTGATTAAAAACAAATGATAATAATTGAGAATTATTGGATGGTCAGCAAAGAACACTATCAATATGCAGATATTTAAATGGTAAATTTGGTATAGGATTAGAAAATAATTTTTTTTCAGATTTAAAAAAATCAGAGCAAGACTCGATTGAAAATTATGAACTATTAATTTATGAAATAACAGGAGATTCAAAAGAGAGAATGGACTGATTTGAAACTGTTAATTTTTCAGGAGAAAAATTAAACAAACAAGAATTATTGAATGCAAATTTTTCTCCCAGTGAATGATTAGAAGATGCAAAATCTTTTTTTAGCAAAAGAAAGGGAAATACTTTTTTTGATGTTCAATATAAATTTTGGAAAGGTTCTATTAATAGGCAGGAAATATTAGAACAAGCTTTAGAATGATATGCAGATAAGTGAAAAAAAGAGGACATTTTAAAACAAAAAAACAATTTTGAAAATAATGAAAATAAATATACAATAAAAGATTTAATGAATAAATTTAGAGAAGATAAAGAAAATAATGCTGAAAAAATAATAAACTACTATAAAGAAGTAATTGAATGGGTAAAAAATAATTTTTGTTATAATGATTTTTATCATAAATCAATGATTGATGTTGAGTGAGGTATTTTGTTTAATGAATATAAAAATGAACAAATTGGATTTACTCCACAAGAAATTAATGAAAAAATTATAAAATTAATAAATATACCAAATATAGAATATAAAAGTATTTATGTATTTATTTTATCAAAAGAAATAAAAAATATTTTTAATAGAAGTTTTACTCAAAGTGACAAGCAAAAAAAATTTAATGAGCTATTAATTAATGGGATTGTTAAGTGTGAAAATGAAAATTGTAATGAAACATTTAGTGAAGCATGAAAAATGGAAGCAGATCATGTAAAACCTTATTCAAAGGGAGGTTCAACTGATTATGAAAATTTACAATTGTTATGTAAATGTTGTAACAAGAAAAAGAGTAATGAATTTATTGATAATATTTTCTACAATAAAAAAATTATTTAAAATAGTAAATAAATCATATATTTTTTATATAAATAATTTAAACTTATAATACTAATGTTAAATAAATAGATTTTCTATTTTATTAAATTTGTTTATATTTATAATTATTTTTATTTATAATATTTAAACATATATTTTAATAAATAAATGAGAGCCAATGTTAAAGAATCAATTTCAGAAAATAAAATTATCTAATAGCTATGCTGTTGGTGGAATGATAGGAGCTGGTAAGTCTACTCTTTCAAGGGCATTAGCTAAAGAAATTGATGCAGATATTGTATTTGAACTTAATGAAAAAGATGAATTACAAAACTTATTACTTAAAAAGTTATATGAAGGTGATAAAACATCTGCAATAGCATTTCAAGTATACTTCTTTTGTTCAAGATTTGATAATTATAAAAATGGTATTAAAACTAATAACTTAACTGTTTTTGATAGAACAATATTTGAAGATAGATTATTTGCTCATCAGAATATGGCTTCAGATCCTGTTATGTTTGGTTTCTATGATAGTATGTGAAATGATAAAGTAAAAGAATTAATATATTCTATTGGTATTCCCAAGCTATATATAATTCTAGATTTAAAATGAGAAGATTTTAAAGATAGAATCTTCAGAAGAGGAAGAGAATCTGAAGTTGAAAACTTTTCTAAAAATGAATCTTACTTTAAATCCATTTCTAATATATATTTAAAGTATTTAGTAGATGTATGCGAAGTTTATGGAATAAATTATATTGTTGTCGATGCTTCATTAAGTACAGATCAACAAATTAAACTTATTAAAAACAAAATAAAAAAAGATAGCTTATAAAAATAGCTATCTTTTTTTATTTTGTTTTTAATATTTTCTATATAACAAAGAATAAATAATCAAGTGGTTTTACTCCGGGTAAACTAAATAACCATTTTGGTTCTTCTGCTTCATTTGTTTTTTCTAATTCATTTTTAATAATATGATAATCAAAAGTTATATCTTTAGATATTGCTTTATTAAATTCATGCATATCTGCATATTTTGGAGAAGTTGGAAGTGGTTCATAAATCATGTTGTTTTTTAAATTAAAAGCATATATAAATTTTGTTGGTGCTGGTTGTGGTGGTGGTAGTGGTGGTGTTGTGTCCGGTGGTAATATACCAGAACTAAGATAACTATTTCCTTCAATATTACTAATATCAGTTCCATTTAAAGGATAATTTTTCTCCTGGGGGGGAGCAGTATCTAATAAAAACTTTCAAGCTGCTCTCATATCTGAGGGAGGTGTTTGTTTTCATAGATTAAGAGCTATTGAAAATCAGATTGTAGGTTCTAGAGATCTAGGATTAATTATGAATTCTTTCGATGTTAATGTTTTTTCACCATTTTGAAAAAAATAATCATCATTTGCTGTTAAAACAATTTGATTTGTTAATCCGAAAGAAACATTTTCAACATTAAAAAGATTAATTGTTATATTTTTAAAATCTTCTTGATCAATAACAAATAATTTTTGGACAGTTTCTAATGTTTTTAAATTACTTCCATCAATATCTTCATCAAAAATATTATTAGGAATATCCTTTATAACCACTGATAATTCTTTATTTGCTGATGCACTACATGATGATAAAAATAAAATAGGTGTTGCTATTATTATTAATCCACTTAATAAGTTTAGTAAAATTCTTTTTTTCATAATTATTCCTTTTTTTAAATTATTAGTTACATTATATTTTATTTTTTCTCTATTTCAAGTAAATACTTTTTAATAAATTAGTATTGATTAATATTCAAGAAATCTTTTGAAAATTGTTCATATTAATAATATTTTAATTATTAATAAAATTTATTTTTATTTATTTAAAAAAACATGTATAATATAAATGTATCAATTAAGATACAAGATTACATATAAATGATACTGTGTCAAGACAAGACTTTATGTCGCACTCGCCTTAATCTACATGATTAAGGTTTTTTTATTCTATTTTTTAAAATTAACTTAATAAAATATCATTTTTTAAAATAATTAAATATATCAATCTATATTATAATAATTTTATAAAAACAATAAGGATATATTATATGGTAAATGATTTTCCAAAAATTGAATTAAGACTAGCATTAAATGACAAGGGTCTAGAAAACTCTTGTAATCTCTTTTTAACTGAATTAGAAAAACATCATAGATTTTTCAGAAAACAAGTAGAAGAATCTTTTAAGAAGTGAGAAAAGTATATTAAAAATAAAGATGTTATTTTTACTCCAGAAGCTGTTACAAAGGAATCTCCATTAACATTAATATATGGACCAAGAGGAAGTGGTAAATCTTACTTTGTAGAATGTTTAGCAAAACTTTTAATAGAAAAAATTGACAAAGTTAAAGGTAAACTTTATTTTGAGAAAATGATTTGTATTGATGCATGAGAATATTTGAACTCAAGTAATATTTATGTAGATATTGTTTTACATATTTTATCTATTTTTAATTTTGATAAGAATAATAAAGGCACTAATAGTAAAGAAAAAGCTGAAGAATATAAAACAATGCTTACTAATGAAATATTATTGCCAATGATTAATGGTATATTCAAAACAGGTATTAAAGGAAATGGGAGTTCTGACAAAGCTTTTGATAAATTAATTAAAAAGATTAATGAAGAAAAAACTTGACCTAGAACATTAATCTTTATTGATAATATTGAAGGTTTAGGTGAAGGCAGCAGAAATATTATTATGGCAATTAAAAAACTATCAAAGTTAAACTTTATAGTATTTGTTTTGCCTATTAATATTAAGCAAATTAATTCATCTTCATCAAATGCTGGAATTAGTGAAGAAAAAATTATTAAATATGTTGATATACCAATTTTTAAATTAGTTCAAGACTATGCTGTATTTTTTAAGAACATTGGATTCACTAATGAAATGGCTAATATTTTAGATAATATCTTTAAAAGATATCGTGATGACTGTGGCGAATGCATCTCAATTAGAGTTCTTAAAGAAAATGCAGATTTTCATGATTTTGTTGGTTTCTTTAAAAAAAATGGAAAAGCTAAAACACTAGATCTTTTTAAAGAAGTATTTCCTTTAATTACTTTTTCAGATGCAAATTATAATCAAGATGATATTAATTCACTTGAAGAATTCTGCAATTCTTCTTATAGCATTAATGAATTATTTATTCATGAACTTGTTAATAATCCTTTATATCAAATATGAGATAAAATATCTGAATTTGATTTCTCATTCAATACATATTTTAAAAGACAAAAAACAATGAATTTTAATTTATTAGAGATTATTAATATAAATCTTATTCTTGATTTAAAGCATCACTACACTTTTAATTTAATAAATAATGCTAAGCATATAATAGAATCTATTGGTTCTTACAAAACTTATTTAATTAAAAATTATAAAGAATTAGAAAAATTAATTGAAGATAATAAAAAAGAAAAATTAGCATTAGAAGAAAATCTAAAAGTTCAAGAGGAAAAACTACAATTGAAAATGAATAAAGATAATCCTAGAATTTTAGACAAAATTGGAAGATATAGACTTATTTCTGATTATGATTCTAGATTACTAGAAAACATTAGAAAATCTATTTATTCAAAAAAT
>JBOFXG010000003.1:0-2095 GCA_051653965.1 Mycoplasmoidaceae bacterium
ATGCTATTTATTGTAACTTAGAAGAAATTGATTTTGCTATCTTTGATAAATATTCTGAATTAATAGGTAAATTTGTAAAAGACTATGTTAAAAGAAAAATGGAATGAGATTCAGTTAATCCTAGAAATAAAGAAATTTACAGTGCTTATCAAGATGAAATAAAAGAATTTAATTCAACTAAGGAAATAAATTCTTTAGAAGACTTTCAAGAAAACAATATAGAATTATTTAAGAAACTACTACAGTAAAATAAGAAACACATTTTAAAAAATGTGTTTCTTATTTACCCAAATATTAATTTTTCCTTTTGCAAAAAATACATGTTATTGGTGTTCTAAAAATTCCATATATTATTCCTAAAGGAAGGGCTGTTTCTTTTATGCAAAAATCACAAATTGTCACATAATAATTATTCTTATTATCATATTCATTATCAAATAATTCATAATCATATGCTTCTTTTTTTGAATTTTTCTTTTGCATCTGCAAACTTATTCAAATCAGGATGAAATTCTTTAGCTAATTTTTTATATGCCTTTTTAATTAAATAAGTTTTGTAAGAACTGATATATTCTATTGGTATTCCCAAGCTATATATAATTCTAGATTTAAAATGAGAAGATTTTAAATATAGAACCTTTAGAATAAGAGAATCTAAAGTTGAAAACTTTTCTAAAAATAAATCCTACTTTAAATCCATTTCTAATATATATTTAAAGTATTTAGTAGATGTATGCGAAAGTTTATGGAATAAATTATATTGTCGTTGATGCTTCATTAAGTACAGATCAACAAATGAAACTTATTAAAAACAAAATAAAAAAAGATAGCTTATAAAAATAGCTATCTTTTTTTATTTTGTTTTTAATATTTTCTATATAACGAAGAATAAATAATCTTCAATTTTGGATCCAACGAAACTAATTAATGGTTTTCCATTCTGTGCAATATTTCTAATAATATGATAATCAAAAGTTATATCTTGAGATAATGCTGTACCAAATTCATCCGGATTTGCATATTTTGGAGAAGTTGGAAGTGGTTCGTAAATCATGTTGCTTTTTAAACTAAAAGGATATATAAATTTTAATTTTGCTTGTGGATTTATACCAGGACTAAGTAACAAACTTCCTTGAATTTTACTATCATCAGTTCCATTTAAAGGATAATTTCTTTCTCCTGGGGGAGCATTATCTAATAAAAGCTTTCAAGCTGCTCTCATATCTGAGGGAGGTGTTTGTTTTCATAGATTAAGAGCTGTTGAAAATCAGATTGTAGGTTCTAGAGATCTAGGATTAATTATGAATTCTTTTGATGTTAATGTTTTTTCACCATTTTGAAAAAAATAATCATCATTTGCTGTTAAAACAATTTGATTTGTTAATCCAAAAGAAACATTTTCAACATTAAAAAGATTAATTGTTATATTTTTAAAATCTTCTTGATCAATAGAAAATAATTTTTGAACAGTATCTAATGTTTTTAAATTACTTCCAATATCTTCATCAAAAATATCATTAGGAGTATCCTTTATAACCACTGATAATTCTTTATTTGCTGATTCTTGAGCACTACATGATGATAAAAATAAAATAGGTGTTGCTATTATTATTGATCCACTTATTAAGTTTAGTAAAATTCTTTTTTTCATAATTATTCCTTTTGTTAAATAATTAATTATATTATATTGTTTTTTTCTATATTTCAATTGAATACTTTTTACTAAATTAGTATTGAATGGGAAAAAACAATGAATTTTAATTTATTAGAGATTATTAATATAAATCCTATCCTTGATTTAAAGCATCACTACACTTTTAATTTAATAAATAATGCTAAGCATATAAAAGAATGTATTAGTTCTTACAAAACTTATTTAATTAAAAATTATAAAGAATTAGAAAAATTAATTGAAAATAATAAAAAAGAAAAATTAGGATTAGAAGAAAATCTAAGAGTTCAAGAGGAAAAACTACAATTGAAAATGAATAAAGATAATCCTAGAATTTTAGACAAAATTGGAAGATATAGACTTATTTCTGATTATGATTCTAGATTACTAGAAAACATTAGAAAATCTATTTATTCAAAAAAT
>JBOFXG010000004.1:0-2012 GCA_051653965.1 Mycoplasmoidaceae bacterium
GCATCTCATTGAATAGTATTTCCATCATTTTTGAATGTCATTCCATTCTTTAAAATTGATAAAGTAGATTCAGGTAGTATATCTGTATCAACAATTTCATTATATGCATCTCTTTTTGCTTCATATCCTGTAACTTTTGCTAGAATTTCAGTTAAGTTTTTAGTTAAATCATTTTCTAGTGTTGAGCTTTTTTCAATTTTTAATTCATTTGTTGATGAAGCAGAACAACTAACAATAGTTGTAGTAATTCCTGCAAGTGAAACACCAAGCATTAGGCTTAATAAAGTAATTTTTAATTTTTTATTCATAAATTTCTCCATATATATTTTAAATATCTTAATAATTATAAGATTAAAAATAGAATATATTTCATAAAGTTTTTTATTGTTTAATTAAAAATTTGTTTACAAATTAAAAAAATATCAAATTTAATATCAATAAAAATCATTTATTTTTTTGAATTAATTTAATATTTTTTTATAAAGGCATTCATTAGTTTTTAAATAACTTTGTTCAGTATTTCATTTTTCTATAAATAGTTCATTTTTTAAATTTAAATTAATTTTTCCAAAGTATTTTCTGTTAAAAATAAAGGAATGTTATTTTTCTTAACTTAATAAGTACCAGGTTGTGCACCCGATACATTTTGTGCAGAAAATAGATTATTTGTTTTTATTTCATATCATTCGCTAGATTTCAACGTTTTTCAAGTATATTTACTTTCAGGTTTAAATTTCATTTTTATAGTCACTGCTCCAAAGTTATTATATGCATCAGGTGCTGGATTCCCAAGTTCAATTTTTATCTCTAAAAAATTCTTAATTACATCAAAATTAATTTGAGAATTGTCGAATGTATAATTGGTAAAAATCATGTCATCATTTAATGATTTTGTAATTGCATTAATTCCATCTTTTCCTGGAACAAGACTATTATAATTACTTTGCATCTTGTAAAAGTTCTCAGCTATATTACTTTG
Source organism: Mycoplasmoidaceae bacterium (assembly GCA_051653965.1). Taxonomy (GTDB): domain Bacteria; phylum Bacillota_I; class Bacilli_A; order Mycoplasmatales; family Mycoplasmoidaceae; genus CAMREV01. The sequence continues at coordinate 980 of JBOFXG010000004.1, forward strand.
AGAAGTAGTACCAGATCTTAATACACTATTAATTTTATCAGTGAAAAGATCTACAATTTTATTTGTTGGAATTTTTGGAGTAAAATCAATTTCATATTTTCCTAGTGATTGTAATCCATCTAGTGTAATAGTAAATGATTTTCCACCACCAACTATTTGAAAATTATCTTTTAAATTAACTGTTATAGTTAATGGATCAATAGTCATTCCTGTTTCTGAAGGAAATGGTTTTGTTGCATTAAGTATAGCATTTTGAACAATATCTTTTCCAGTTAATTTGATCCCTCCATTAGGATAACCATTACTATCTATAGGTATTTCTTCAATTAATTCCATAACTTTTGGTGGGAAATCATCTATACTTTTTCATCTATCATATGTTGTTTTATTTGTAATAAAAAGATCTTCTGAAATTAATGATTGAATTCCATTTTGTAGGTTATTTATGTATGTTGGATTATTATTATCTAAAATGATTTCTACTATACCATTAGCATTTATTAAATTTCCACTATCAATAATTATAGAAGTTTGAAAATTATTACTATTATCAAAATAAAATGCTCCACTATTCATAGATAATGTTAAATTAATTGGTGGAATAACACCATTATGAATGTCTGGAAATTGACCTATATTTAAAACTATATCATCAATAACAGAGTCAAAATTATTTAACAGTCCTCCTCCAGGAATATTAATATCTCCTTCTTTAAGTCCAACTGCATCAAAAATAATATTAGATTTTATAAAATCTTGAACATTTTGAGGCAAACCTTCAAATCTATTTCATTCATTATATTCTATTTCCATTTGTTGTCATGTAAGAGGAATTAATGAATCATTTAAATGTTTTCTCAAATTTACACCAAAATCAGAATTATATGTAAAATTATATTTAATTGAACCAGTTGTAGAATCGCTTAAATTAATAATAATGGGTTTTTTTAATGACTCATCTGAATTTTGATAAACGCTTTCATGTAATGTAAAATCAATTGTTAGATTAGGTAAGGCAGTATTTGGAGTTTTA
>JBOFXG010000005.1:0-4344 GCA_051653965.1 Mycoplasmoidaceae bacterium
AGTTCTCTTTCATAAAATCAGTATCTGATAATACTCCATATGTGCTTAAATCAAAGTTAGTTACTTTAATATCAGAATTATTTTTTTTGATAAGTGCAGAGATAAAAACAACTCCATTTTCAGACATTAGTTTTCTTTCATTTAACAAAGAAGCATTAACGTCTCCAAATTCTTGGTTAGTGCCTAAATACTTCTCTTGAAGCTCCATTCATTTAGTTTTGCCTTTATTGTAAGTTTTATTTTCAAAAACAATTGATTGACCATTTTCTAAAAGCAGAATATTATTTTCATCACAACCGTTTCCTTTTATAATATTTTTATAATCTAAAAATTCATAGTATAAACCTGAAGTAGGAATAATATATTTTGGTTTTAAAATATCAACTAATAATTTATGATCTTCTGATGAAGCTTTCATCTCTAAAACATTTTTATTTAATTTAGATCATTTAAGATCAATTGATGCAATTAAATCTATTACATCTGCTTCGATTGATTCAAAACCACTTGTTGTTGGCATTGCTAAAATAAATTTATCATTTTTCTTTGGAATAATAAATTCTTCATTATTTGTACAAATAGATGTTATTGTGTTAAATATTTTTTGCTTATTATAAGCAATTAAAATTATTCCTTTTTCCATTTTATTAACTTTTGAGATGGGAAAAAATAATAACTTTTTACAATCTAAAATATCAGTTGAAATAAATTTAGTAATTAAGTTATATAAAACATTATTATGAATAGAAAATCCTAATTGCATTTTTTGTGCATACTTAATTATTTTAAAAATTGTGAATAAATCAGAGTCATAACAAGCAATAATATTTCTTCTATTTTCAAAGATATCAATTTCTTTTTCAATGTAGGGCATTGAATCATGGTTAGGAGAAGTGAATCCATATGGTTTGGAAATATTACCAACTGACGAAATTAGTAATAAATTATTATTTTTTGTAATTTGATTAATTTGATAAATATTATTTTTATAACATTTTTCATTTTCTGTTCCAATCATAAAATCATCTAAAATTATAACAGCTCCATCTTTAGTATTGAAAGCAAAACCAAGTGAATTGGGAGAGCTATTTAAAATAAGAAAAGGTGTAATTAAAGAATTGCCCAATTTAATTTCTTCTAGAGGCTTTACAACCCTTACAATATAATCAGAATAGTTTTTAATATTTTTCATACTATTTTTATTAAAAAATGATTCTAAAATAACTTTCCCTATTTCAGAAGTATATATTGGAATGTCTTTAATAACATTATTTAAGTGTAATAGTCCTCCAACATTATCAAAATTAACAGAAGATATAAATATTCCCTTAATTTTATTTTTATTTTTTTCTATTCAAGAAAAATCAGGAGCTATTTTCTTAATACCTAATCTTGAAAAGCTAGGAATTGATATTCCTATATTAAAAACAAAATATTGATCATCGACCCCAAGAACAAAACATCTTTTGTCCCTTTCATCTAAACCGCCTAATCCAAAAAAATTTATAATTGACATATTTTATTCCTTTGTACAATTTATGTTATTCAAATAATTCTATTTCTTCAATGGTTAAAAAATTGTTATCAATAATAATATTTTTAAGCTCACTATCGAATATTTGAAAGGTTTTATTTTCAAATAAATCTTCCATTGTAGTGTGAGTTTGATATTCATATGAGCTTGAAATATTTTGATTATGAAATATATTAGTTAAATTAATCAAGTAGACCTCAGTAAAATGCATATTTACTTTTTCCATAATTAAATTAATTGCATTATTAATACAAGATTCAATAAGTAATAATCTCGAACTATTTAATTCATTATATACTAAATTTTCATTCTCACATATTGAATGTATTTTTTCATTTCTATTGAAAATTGTTGTTATATCATAGAAAGTATTGTAAATTTCTAATGCTTCTACTTTGTTTCTCATGAGGTTTTTTATACCATCATCATAGTTTTGGATTAATTCAACCTTTGTGCCTTTAAATGATTTTACAAAAAAAGCCAACAATTTTACATAGTGAGTATAAATATAAATTGTATTCTGAGTGTGAAAAATAACACTATCGCCTGCTATTAATGCTTGTCTATAAATTGGGAGAATTTTATTTTTTTTCATATTATCAACTGAAATTATTTCATTATGTCTAATATCAAAAATAGAAGATCCACAATTATTAATAATAAAGCCATCTGTTAGCCCTATTTCTTTATTAAGAGTTTTTGATTTTGATTGAGGCATATCTGTAACAATTATTAGTTTATATCTAAGTGATAATAATAATAAATAATTATAAAAATTTTTCTTTTGTCCTGGATGAATGTCTAATAAAGGTTCGCCATTTATAGTAATTACTAAAATTGGTTTTCCATCGAAGTTTGATTTTTTCATTATTTTACCTAATTAATCTTTTTGAAATAAAGTTAGAATTATTTATATTATCTATCAAATAAGTTCCCATGACAAAAAAGTTTACATATTCACTAATTAATTCAGATGTTTCTAAATTTAAACCACCATCAACCTGTATAATAATATTATTATTATACTTTCTTATTTCTTTAAGTTTGTCTAAAGTTTTTATAATAAATTTTTGTCCTCCAAAACCTGGTTCTACAGACATTACTGTAATTATGTCTGAAAAGTTTATTAAATCTATCACATCGATAACATTTGTATTGGGTTTTATTGCAATACCGCATTTAATATTTTGTTGTTTTATTTTTTGAATTAATTTAAAACATTCTAAATTAGATAAAACTTCACAATGAAATGTTAAGTAATCAATTTGTTCTTTAATAAAAAAATCAATATAGTTTTTAACATCAACAACCATTAAATGAACGCTAATTGTAAATCCCATTCTCTTAATTAATGCTAGATTTTCTCCAAAAAAAGCTGTGTTTGGAACAAAAATACCATCCATAACATCATAATGGATATTTTTAATTCCTGAGTTTCTTAAAATAATAAGTTGTGAAATCATTTCATCAACATTTTTACTAAATGCAAGTAAAGAACCTTCGATAATTTTCATATTTAATCCTATTTTTTATATTATATTTTATTTCTATTTTAAAAAATGAAAAAATGCACATTCAAACAGTAAATAAAAATATTAGGTAAGTCTAATATTTTTATTTACTGTTTAAGTTCTAAATTGTTGAGTTTTTAAAATCATTAACACTTTTTAGATAAGGCGTTCTTATAAGAAGTTTTTTTTGGTTCTCTGTTTTTCAAAAATATGGAGAATTTTGTTTGAAAGTGATATTTATAAAAACCTCAGGAAATGGAGCATCATGAAGAACTGGGGGCGGGTTAAATAAAATAATAGGATCATTAATATGTTCAAAAATATCTCCACCAATATTGCTATTTAGTGCATTGATTTTATAATTTATTTCATCCTTTATTATTGCTTTTATTTTTATTCATTGTTCTGTTGTGTTAACATTAAATGATTTAAGGGCTTCAGACATTTTTATAAGTATATTTTCTGGTGTATCTTGTTTATCCAACCCAAAAGTTAAAAGATCATTCAATTTATCTGTAAAAAAAGTTGTCATATCTTTGTCTGGAAAATTTTTTGGTACTGGAGTTACTGAAAATTCTCCTCTTGTTGTTAAACCAGTCAATTTAATATCAAATGTTGTTATATTTTCATTTATTTGATATATTGGATTTAATGTTAACTTTATATTAAAATTACTAATTATTGTATCTGTTGTAATAGGAAAAGGATCTTTAATAATTTCAGCTTTTTCAACAATATGACCATATGTTAATTTTTCTCCACCATTTGGATATTCTAAATCATTAATAGTAATTCCTTTAATTAAGTCAATAATTGCTGGAGAAAATTGATCTATATCACTTCATGAATTATATTCAATTAAATTATTATCATAAATAGAATTGGAAATTTCATTTTGAATTGCAGTTGTTAATCTATTTATATATTCTGGATCAGCAATTATACCAATTTGTACTTTACCATCAGCATTTCTAAAATTTCCACTATCAATATTTATAGAAGTTTGAAAATTATTATCCTTATCAAAATAAAATGCTCCACTATACATAGATAATGTTAAATTAATTGGTGGAATAACACCATTATAAATGTTTGGAAATTGACCTATATTTAAAACTATATTACCAATAACAGTGTCAAAAGCATTTAATGGTCCTCCTCCAGGAAGGATAACATCTCCTTCTTTAAGTCCAACTGCATTAAAAGTAATATTAGATTTTATAAAATCTTGAATATTTTGTGGTAAATCACTAAATGTATTTCATCTATTATATTCTGTTTTCATTTGTTGTCATGTAA
>JBOFXG010000006.1:0-1883 GCA_051653965.1 Mycoplasmoidaceae bacterium
TTTTAATAGTAGCAGTTTTAACAGTATCATTTTTAATAGAATTATCACTACTTATTTGATTAGCATTCATTACTACTGGAACTGTTATTGCAGTTATTGTAGCAGCTACTGTAAGCACACTTAGCGATGCTATTAATATTTTTATATTTTTTCTCATATATCCTCTTATCTATCTTTTTCAATATATAATATAGCATAAAAATTTATATATATATTATTTTTTTTAAAAAACAAGTATTATTTAAAAATATTAAAAAAACTTATAAATATATATTTTTGTATTCATTTTCCATACTTTAATAACTCGAAATATCAATTTATCATGAATATAAAAAAAACTTAATTTTTAATTAAGTTTTTTTATATTTAAATAAGAAAATTATTATTTAGCATTACCTAATTCAGTTATATCTATTGTTAGATTAGTTTTATCAGTAGAATCATATTTATCATTTAAGATAATTTGAATTTTAATAGGAGGAATTGGTTGACCACTTTCGAGAGGTATTTTGTCATTAGGAATTATTTTTACTTCTTCAACTGCTTTAACTCAATCTACAACAGTAGAATCATCTTTGAAAAAAACTATGTCTATAATTTCATCTACAAGTTTAGGAGGAGTTGTTATTGCTCAACCATCATATATTTCTTGCTGAGAAATAGTATCTACTCCTACATTTAATAACTCTTTTAAAGCATTTGCAGCATTAGTTAACTTAGTAGCATGTTGAGGAGAATTATCCACAGTTAAAGCAATATTTGATGATCCACCAAAAGTTCCCATATTAAATGTTAAATATTTTTGACCCTGATTAAAACTATATTTATTATTTATATTAATTGTAATTTCAACGCCAGGAATATATTGTCCCGGCAATGCAGGGAAAATTCCTGTTGCAATAGTAACACTTTCAAATATATCATTTCAAGGTAAGTTTTCATTATTTATGCTTCCAACATTTTTAAATTTAACTATACCTTCAATTGCAGTCACTAAATCATTAGGAGTTGTTTTTTCTCATGATTCATACTCAGCTTTTTGTGCATTAAAATCTTTATTAATTAATAAAAGCGTTAAAGCAGTTCTAGCGTATTTAAGTTTAGTCTCATAATCATTAGATTTATATATATCTAATTTCATAAGAGGATCTACATTAATATTAAATTTCAATAATTCTTTATCAAGTGAAGAAGTTATGTATCAACTATTTAAGTTAACTTGAATTCTTAAAGGAGGCATTGGTTCATCAATTTGGTAACTTCCTGGAATAACACTGATATTTTTAACAACAGTATTTCAATTATCTGTAGTATCAAATTTGAATGAATCAACAAGACCATTTTCTATTTCTTTTGGAGTGGTTGTTCAACTATCATATAATTTTTTTTGAGCTTGTTTATTTTCCTGTTTTTTTAATAAGTCATTTAATTTATTAGTGATATCACTAATTATACCATTAAAATAAGGCACTCTTGTAACAAAGTTATCTACAATGTTCACAGTAGCTTTAACAATATTTGCTCCATTGGTAATTTTTACATCATCATTATAATTAATTGCAAAAACAGCAATTGTATTACTTTCTAAACTAAAAATAACTTCTTTAACGACATTTGTTAAAGATCCATCATTTTCATTAGTAAATGAAAAAACCTCATCTCATTTTTTGTTTGCATTAAATTCTTTTACTTTTGTTATCATTACTTGTTCAGAATCAGCTTTTAAAATTTGATCAGCCATTGAACTACTTTTAATAGTAGCAGTTTTAACAGTATCATTTTTAATAGAATTATCACTACTTATTTGATTAGCATTCATTACTACTGGAACTGTTATTGCAGTTATTGTAGCAGCTACTGTAAGCACACTTAGCGATGCTATT
>JBOFXG010000007.1:0-158714 GCA_051653965.1 Mycoplasmoidaceae bacterium
CTGATATTAAAGTAACTAACTTTGATTTAAGCACATATGGAGTATTATCAGATACTGATTTTATGAAAGAGAACTTAAATAAATTAAAAGAAAATCTAATTCAAATTATAATTGATGGTTATAAAGATAAAAATATTAGTCAAAAGGAATTAAAAAATTCAATTAAGAAAACTACATCAAAATTTTATGAAAAAAATATTTTTAAAACACCACTAGTTTTATCAACTCTTATTGATAGATAATTAGATGTAAAAATATATATATTTTTTGTATTTTTTACAAAAAATGTATATAATATATTATGTTTATTATTAGCAAAAATAATAATTACATTTCATATGGAGCAATAATGAAAAAAGATATTCACCCACAATCAAAAGATGTAAATTTTGTTTGTTCTTCTTGTAACTCTGAATTTAAATTTAAATCTACAATAAAAGATGACAAATTTACTATTGATGTTTGTGGTAAATGCCACCCATTCTATATGGGAAATTTATCTTCACAACAAGTAAGAGGAAGAGCTGAAAAATTCTCTAAAAAATTTGAAGCTGGTAAAAACCAGATTAATTCTACTACAACTAAAGATACTAAGTCTGATAACAAGAAAAGTGAAAATAAGAAAATTATTAAATCTTTAGATAGTTTATAAGAATATGCTTCAATTTAAAATTGAGCATATTTTTATTATATAAAACAAGGAGAATATATGAGTTACAATAAAAAATTATTTTTAGCACTTTCGAATATTGAAACAAAATATAATTCATTAACAAAAGAATTAGAATCATTAACTGATAATTTTAAAAAAATTGCAGAAATAAATAAAACTTTAAAAGATCATTCCAATGTAATGGAAAAATTTCAAGAATACAAAGCTATTGTTCATACTATTGATAATGTTGATAATCTTTTAAAAGAAGAAAAAGATCATGAAATGATTGAACTAATCAAAATGGACTTTGAAGATTCTAAAAGTAAAGTAGAATCATTAGAAGAGGAATTACAAATTTTATTATTACCAAAAGATGTTGATGATGAAAAGAATGTTATCTTTGAAATGAGACCAGCAGCTGGTGGTAGTGAAGCTTCAATTTTTGTTGGTAATATGTATGAAGCATATATGCGTTATTCTCAATCTCAAAATTGAAAAATTGAAGTAATAGAAAGTTCGATGGATACTTATGGTTATTCATTCATTTCATTCTCAATTAGCGGTTCTGAAGTTTACGCAAAAATGAAATTTGAATCAGGTGTCCACAGGGTTCAAAGAGTTCCATTAACTGAATCAAAAGGAAGAGTGCACACTTCAACAATAACTGTTGCTGTTCTACCAGAAGTTGATGATGTTGAAGTAGATATAAAAAAATCAGATCTTAGGGAAGATTTATACTGTGCATCTGGTGCTGGTGGACAACATGTAAACAAAACTCAATCAGCAGTTAGAATCACTCATATTCCTTCAGGAATAGTTGTTGCATGTCAAGAAGGTAAATCACAGCACTCAAATAGAGATACTGCAATGAAATTACTAAGATCTAAAATTTATGAAAAAATGAAACAAGATCAACATAATGAATTAGCAGGCCTTAGAAAAAACCAAGTAGGTAGTGGAGACCGTTCAGAAAAAATAAGAACATATAATTACCCTCAAAATCGTGTTACAGACCATAGGATTGGTTTATCGCTTAATAAATTAGATATTATTATGCAAGGTGACTTTAAAGAAATAATTGATGCATTAATTGCTGATGATCAAAATAAAAAAATGTCTAATTTGGAATTCTAATGACCTTTAGAGAATTTATTGATAATTCATTAAAAAAAAATTGTGAATTATCAAAATCAAATTTATTTAAAATAATTTTCTTTTTATCTAAAGAAATTAAAAATAATGAATTACTACATCTAAATATTAACAAAGAAATAGATTTTGATTTAAAAAAATTTAATAAGATTACTAATAAATTTTTAAATAAAAAAATTCCATTAGAATACATAATAAAATCTTTTTATTTTTATAACATTGAATATTATATTACTAAAAAAGTTTTCATTCCAAGGGATGAAACTGAATTTTTAATTAGCAATATTATCAAAAAAAATAGAAATGTTAAAAACTTAAAAGTTTTAGATATTTGTTCTGGTTCTGGATGTATTTCCAATACTTTACAAATGCATTTAAAAGATGCAAAAGTATATGGATTAGAAAAGAAAAGTATTCCTTTTAAAATTGCAAATATAAATAAAGAGAAATATTTTTTGAAAACTATTTTTATTAAAGCAGATATTTTTAAATGAATTGAAACAAATAATATGAAATTTGACTTGGTAATTTGTAATCCTCCATATATTTCAAAATATTATAAATTAGATGAATTGGTTTTAAAAGAACCAAAAGCTGCCTTAATTGCAGAAAATGATGGATTTTTATTTTATGAAGTTATTATAAAAAACATTTGTAAGATTCTTGATCAAAACGGAACATTAATATTTGAAATTGGTTTTGATCAAAAAGACAAATTAATAAATATTTTAAAAGAAAATAATTTAACTAATTATAATTTTGAAAAAGACCAATATGGTTTAGATAGAAATTTATATATTAAATTGTAGGTATTATGAAAATTATTGAAGAAAATAATATATTAGAAATTATTAATAATATTAATGAAAATAAAATCATTATTTTACCAACTGATACACAAATTGCAGTTATATGTAAAGATGAAAATAAAATATATAAATTAAAGAAAAGAACCAAAAATAAAAAATTAATTAAATTTATTTATAGTTACAAAGATAAAAATTTCAGCAATAAATTTATTTCATTAGCAGATAATTTTTGGCCAGGAGCATTGACTATAATTGAAAACAAAATATCTTATAGAATGCCAAATAATATTTTATTAATTAACATTTTAAAAGAAATAGATTTTATTTATTCTTCTAGTGCAAATATTTCAGGAGAAGAACCTTTACTAAATACAATTAAATATATAGAATTATTTAAAGATAATTCATTAAAAAATGAAATAGTAATTATTAAAGGAATATCTAAAGAATCAACACCTAGTTCAATTTATGATTTAGATGAAATGAAATTAATTAGAGAAGGAAAAATATCCTTATTAGAAATAGAAAGAGTTATTTTCAAAAAAAATATATAAATGTAACAGCATGAATTATTTTTATGATATTATTTATTTAATAATCTGCAAGGTTAATATGAGTCAAGAAATAGATAACAAAAAAATTTTAGAAGAAATTGAAGAACTAAAAAAAGAAATTAAATTATTAAAAGAATCAATAAACATTTCACCAAGTAAGGGAAGTGATTTCGATTTTAATTCTTACAAACACGAAGTTAATCATGAAGATTTAAAAAAATTAATGGAATTTAAAAAAATAAAACCTATTTGATTCATCCCTGTAATTGGTTTTTTTTGATGTCAAGCAGACATTCAAATAAACGTTGAATCAATTGATAGAGGATTAGTTAGAAGTGAATATGTTAAATCAACATGAATTTTATTTATACCACTAATTCCTATTGCAATGATTTCAATGTTTTTAAACATTTGGCCATTTTTTGAAATTTATGGAATTAGAAAATTAACTTATAAAAGAATGCTAAAAAAGAAGTTGGTAAAAAATGAATAAAATATATATAGCTTCAGACCATGCAGGTTTTGAAATGAAAGAATCAATTAAACAAATAATGAATAATATCTCATTTGAGGATTTAGGTACAAACTCATCTGATTCTGTAGATTATCCCGATTATGCTTATGCATTATCTAATGAAGTAAAAAAAGATAAAGATTCAATTGGAATTTTAATTTGTGGAACTGGAGTTGGAATGTGTATGGCTGCAAATAAAGTAAGTGGTATTAGATGTGCAAATGTAACATCTTCAACTTTTGCTGAATTAGCAAAGCAACATAATAATGCAAATGTAATTTCTTTAAGTGCAAGATATATATCAGTTGAAGAAAATGTTAAAATAATAAAATCATTTTTAGCTTCCACTTTTGAAGAAAGACATTTAAGAAGAATCAATAAATTGAATATAAAATAATTGAAACGAGAAATAAAATGGAATTTAGGAAATTAATAACTAGTGAATCTGTAAGTAGAGGGCACCCAGATAAAATTTGTGATCAAATTAGTGATAAAGTACTAGATGCATGTTTAAAAGATGACAAAAACTCAAGAGTTGCTTGTGAAGTTTTTGCTTCTAATAGATTAATTGTAATTGGTGGAGAGATAACAACTAAAGCATATATAGATATTGTTAAATGTGCATGAGAAGTATTAAAACCACTTGGTTATAATGAAAATGATTTCACTATTATTTCAAATGTAAATTCTCAATCTCCTGATATTTCACAATCTATTTCTCATTCGGTCGGAAAAATATGTGCTGGTGATCAAGGAATTGTTTTTGGTTTTGCAATTAATGAAACAAAAGAGCTTATGCCACTGCCAATTATGCTAGCTCATGATTGTTTAAGAGAGCTAGAAAAAAAAGTTAAAAAAGATGGTATTAAATGAGTTAAGTCAGATGCAAAATCACAAGTTACTATTGATTATACTGACAAAAATAAATTTAGAATAGACACGATGTTAATGAGTGTCCAACATTCAGAAAACTATGATCCAAAAGAAATGGATGACTTAATAAGCAAAGTAATGTCTAATGTAGCTAAAAAAAGAAATTTAAATTTAGATTTTAAAAAAATAATAAATCCATCTGGTAAATTTACAATTGGCGGACCAATTGGTGACACAGGATTAACAGGAAGAAAAATTATTGTTGATACTTATGGCGGATATTCTAAACATGGTGGCGGAGCTTTTAGTGGAAAAGATCCAACAAAAGTAGATCGTTCAGGTAGTTATTATGCAAGATATATTGCAAAACATATTGTTGCTGCAGAATTAGCAGATGCATGTGAAATTCAAATCGCATATTCAATTGGAAAAACAAAACCGATTGCAATATACTTAGATACATTTAATACAAACAAAATATCTAATGAAAGTATTTATAAAATAATTAATAAAACATTTAATTTTGATATTAAATTTATGATTGACCACTTGAGATTAAAAAATCCAATTTATTATAAGACTTCTTTATATGGTCATTTTGGAAAAGATGAAGATTGTTCTTGAGAAAAATTAGATAAATTAGAAAATATTATTAAAATAAAAAATAAATTAAAATAAATTTATTAATTTAATTTATAATTATTTAAATGTGAAAAATTAAAAAGGGATAAAAAAATGATTTATACAAAAAAAACATTAAATGAATTAAATGTAGAAGGAAAAAAAGTAATACTAAGATTAGATCTTAATGTTCCTATGAGTCATGGTCAAATTTTAGATGACAATAGAATAAAAGCTGCGTTACCTACTATTCAATATTTATTAGATAAAAATTCTAAAATTATTATTTTATCTCATCTTGGAAGAATTAAAAATAATGATGATAAAGAATCAAATGATAAATCTTTAGAAGTTGTTTACTTAAATATAAAAAACAGAATGCCTTCAAACAATGTTTATTTTAATAATAGTGTAAATGAAAAAGAAATAACAAAAGCTGTTAATGATTTAAAAGATGGAGAAATTTTAATTTTAGAAAACACAAGATTTTATGATGTTGATAGTAAAGGAGCGGTTGTTAAATTAGAATCTAAAAATGATCCTAAATTATCTAAGTTCTGAGCATCATTAGGAGATGTATTTGTTAATGATGCATTTGGAACATCTCATAGATCTCATGCATCAAATGTTGGTATTGCAAAAAATATTAAAGATTCTGCAATTGGTTTATTAGTTGAAAAAGAATTAAATATGTTATCTCAAGCATGTGAAAATCCTGAACAACCTTTAGTTGTTATATTAGGTGGTGCTAAAATTGCTGATAAAATTAAAACTATTGAAAAAATATCTAAAGTTGCTGACAAAATTCTTATTGGTGGTGGAATGGCATTTACATTCTTAAAAGCTCAAGGTAAAGAAGTTGGTAAATCATTAGTTGATGAAAGTAGTATTAATGTTGCTAAAAGATTTCTTGAAGAATTAGGTGATAAATTAGTTTTACCAATTGATTTTAATTGTGCCGAATCAATTCCTGGATATTGATCAATGCAAATAAAAGAAGGGATGGATTTCCCATCTGATATGATTGGTTTAGATATTGGTAAAAAAACTATTAAATTATTTTGTAATGAGATTAAAGAAGCAAAAACAATTATATGAAATGGTCCAATGGGAGTTTTTGAAGATCCTAAGTTTTCTCATGGTACTAGAAAAATTTGTAAAGCAATTTACAAAAAAACTAAAAAGGGTGCATTCACATTAATTGGTGGAGGCGATTCTGCTTCTGCTGCAATCAAATTTGGTTTTGAAAATGGATTCACTCATATTTCTACTGGCGGGGGTGCTTCACTTGCATTTCTAGAAGGAACAATTTTACCAGGAATTGAAGCTATAGCTAATCATGGTGATGTAAAAACAACAAAAATTGAAAAGTCAGAAGATGCTATAAAAGCTGCATCTTCTAAAAAATCAGTTGTAAAAACAAAATCTGCTCCTAAAAAAGCAAATTCAGTTGTAAAATCTACAACTTCAAAAACAAAATCTGCTCCTAAAAAAGCAAATTCAGTTACAAAATCTACAACTTCAAAAACAAAATCTGCTCCTAAAAAAGCAAATCCATCAAAAGCACCAACTAAAAAAAATAAAAAATAATTTATTTAATAAATAGTATCAATTATTAATATTTTTTTATAATAAAAATATGAATAAGCAAGATATTACATATAATAATAGAATAGTATATAACATCTGTGAAACAAGTTTATTAATGGGTCTTACATTAGGTGTTTATTATTTATTAAACTCATTATCAATTGGTCAACTAATAAGTTTTGATATTCATTGAATATTTTATATATTTGGAATAATAATAATCAAGAATAGATCATTTAGATTGTTTTTCTTTTTCTCCATTCCTTTTTTAAGCATGTTTAGAGGTAACATCATTGCCATTAACCAATTCCAAGTGTTTGTTGAATATTTTCTTGTTTATTATTGTTTCTTTTTATTTCTATTCTTTAATTGATTAACTGATAACAAAAGTAATAAAGTTCAATTTATTATCTTTGTTTTATTTTTGCTAATATCATTTCTTATTAGATTAATGCTACATACTATATCTGGAATTTTATGATGAGGAGCAAACAGTTTTGGAATGTCTATTCTAATTAATATTAGAATTCTAATCTTAGATTGAATAGTGGTTATCCCTTTAACAATTATTACTTATCCAAGTTTGAAAATATTTTATAAAGAACAAAATAAAAAATAAGAATTATTTCTTATTTTTTATTGCTCATTTTTCTACATCTCAAACTTCATTAACAATCCCTTTATAGAACTCGGGCTCATGACTTACTAATAAGATAGAACCATTATATTCTTTTAAAGCTCTTTTAAGTTCATTTTTAGCTAGTTTATCAAGGTGGTTAGTTGGTTCGTCAAGGACTAATAAATTAGTGGGTTTATTGATCAATTTACAAAGTTTTGCTTTTGCTTGTTCACCACCACTTAATGATTTAAGTTTACTTTCAATATGATCTCTTCTTAATCCACATCTAGCAAGAGCTGATCTAACAACTTGATGATTACGATCTTTTTCATCAAATGATCTTCATACATCTTCTAAACATGTTAAATCAGATTGTTGTGTTTCTTGTTCAAAGTAACCTAATTCAATATAGTTTCCCATAGTGATTGATCCTGAAATTGGTTTAATAATTGAGATAAGACTTTTTAATAATGTAGTTTTACCTAAACCATTTGTACCAATGATTGCAATCTTTTGACCTTTTTCCATTAAAAAGTTTAAAGGTAATGATAATGGTTTATCATAACCAATAATTAAATCTTTTGTTTCAAAAATTAGTTTTGATGGATCTCTTGCTTCTTTAAAAATAAATTTAGGTTCGATTGGTTTTTTATTCAATTCAATTTTCTCAATTTTATCTAAAGCTTTTTGACGAGATTGGGCCATTGATGCAGTTGAAGCTCTTGCTTTATTTTTAGCAATAAAAGTTTCCATCTTACCAATTTGTTTTTGCTGTCTTTCGTAAGCTGCTGCCATCTTTTCTTGATTTAAATCATACACTTTAATAAAGTTGTCGTAATTACCAACATATCTATTTATTTTATGATTTTCAATGTGACAAATAACATTTGAAACAGCATTTAAGAATTCAAGATCATGTGAGATTAAAATAAATGCATTTGGATAATCTTGTAAGTATGTTTGTAATCATCTAATATGTTCTTCATCTAAATAGTTAGTTGGTTCATCTAAAAGTAATATATCAGGGGACTCTAATAATAACTTTGCTAATAAAATTTTAGTTCTTTGCCCACCAGAAAGCTCTGATACATCTTTGTCTCAACCAATTTTACTAACTCCTAGTCCATCACATACTTGATCTATTTTAGCATCAATTTCATAGAAACCACTATGATCTAAATGATCTTGAATAACACCAGCTCTCTCCATGTATTCATTCATTTGTTCATCAGTAGCATTAGTCATTAAATTATATAGTTCAACCATTTCTGTTTCTTGTTGAAACATGTGGTCAAATGCTTTTTTTAAATATTCTCTTAAAGTAGTATTTTTTCCAAGATCAGTATGTTGGTCCATATAACCAACAGTTAATTTTGAATTTCATTCAACTATTCCTTCGCTTGGTTCTTCTTTTTTAGAGATGATTTTCATAAATGTTGATTTACCTTGACCATTAGGACCAACTAAGCCAAGTCTATCGCCTTTATATAATGTAAAGCTTACATCATCAAAGATAATTTTAGGTCCAAAGTTTTGAGATAACTCTTTTACCTTTAATATACTCATATTAGCTCCTTATCAATTAATTCAACTATTATATAATAACAAAAAAAGATTATTGATAATTGATTTTTTGAAAAATAAAAAAAATATAAAACTTCTTGTTTTATATTTTTATTTGTCTTTATCTCAAAAAGGAGAGTTCATATTAGCAACTTTCTCACTTTTTCCATCTAGATTATTATCTACAATAAAACTGATTGTTGTAGATGCGACACTAGTTACAGCTACACTTGATAATAATGCTAGACCTATTTTTACTGTCTTATTCAACTTAATACCTTATTTATCTTTTACAATTTAATTATAAATTTTTAATTTAGCAAAATCAATAGCAAGGTTATATTAAGTAACTTTTAAAGCACAATAAAATTTAAAATTAATTCTAAATATTGAAATTAGAAATTAAAATAGCATTTTAATAAATTGAACAAAAAAATAATAAGTTTTTATCTTATTATTTTTTTGTATATTATCAAAAACTTAAATTATGAATGATTTAAGTCTGAATCAAATTTTCTCAAGTAATATTGCACAATAAGGTGCACTTAACATTTTTTCAGGATTATACATAATTCCTAATTTACTAGATAATTGTTCTAAAGATAGATCAGCATCAAATCCAACAATTTGTTTAGAAAGTTCTAAAGCATCAATTGTTGATAATTCTAATGAGAATCCATTTTCTTTAAATATTTTTTCTAATAAAGGGTAAGCAAACTTATCTCCATTGAATGTAAAAAGAACTGAATCTTGAAAAACAGAAGATATGTTATCTAATGCTTCTAATTTAGCAACTCCTTCACTTTCAAGTTTCTTAGAAGTTATTCTATTCTTTCTTGTTACATGACCAGGTATTGGTTTTGAATTTTTAATAAAGAAATTTTCTTTATTAATCATTTCATTATTTATGTAAGTTCTGGCTGCGAAATAAAGTATTTCAGAATTTAGACCTTCTTCTGTGGTCTTTACATCAAAAATTACTATTTTTCTGTCCTTAAATAAATCTTTTTTCATTATCACTCCATTGATACTAAATTGTTAAATTTAAAATTATATAAAACAAAATATATCTATATTATAATATATATGTTTAAAAAATGAGTAAAATAATGTTAAAAAAAATTTTGATTTCTTCTGACACTCATGGCAATAATAAATATTTAAAAGAAGCAATTGCATTAAACAAACCTGACATTGTTTTGCATGCAGGTGATTTTTGTTGCAACCTTAATGAAATCAATGAAATAGCTAACTATGTTGTTAGTGGTAATAATGATACAGTTGGAGAAGAAGAACTATATTTCTCATTATTTGGAGTAAATGTATATATGACTCATGGCCATCAATTTATTTCATATTTTTGTAAATCTAATGAAAATTCAAAGAGAATCTATAAATCCATAAAAAATAAAGGTTTAGATTTAATTGTTTATGGACATACTCATGTTGAAGATGTTGATCATGTAAGAAAAGTATTAATAATCAATCCTGGATCTATTTCCTCTCCTAGAAATAGTTCAAATAGAAAAAGTTATGCAATTATTACTATCAGGGATAATAAAATTGTTGAAAAAACTTTTGAAGAAATAATAAGATACATATAATATGAAAATAACTAAGATAGCTCCAAGAGGTTTTTGTAAAGGTGTTGTTGATGCATGATCAATTGCTAAAAAAGCTAGAAATGAGTATCCCAATCATAAAATATTTATGATTGGTTGATTAGTTCATAATAAGGATATGATTACTGAAATATCTAAATATGACATTATCACAATGAATGATAATCTAATGGATCGTTTATCAATCGTAAAGAAAATAATTAATGAAAACATAATAAATAAAATTGTTATTATCTTTAGTGCTCATGGCACAGATTATAAAGCAATTGAATATGTAAAAAATAAAGATATCATTTTTTATGACGCAACATGCATATATGTTTATAAAACTCATGATCTTATAAAGAGTAAAATAAATGAAAATAAAATTATTTTTTATATTGGAATTAAAGATCATCCAGAAGCTATTGCAGCTAAATGCATTGATCCTGAAAAAATAATTATTATTGAAAATATTGAAGATATCAAAATTTTATTAAGAGATTGTCAAAATAAAGAAATATTTATTACTAATCAAACAACAATGTCAATGTATGATTTCTTTCATTTAACAAAATATATTAAAACTAATTTTAAAGATGTTGAATTTAAAAATGACACATGCCTAGCAGCATATGAGAGGCAAAAAGCAATTTTAGAAATTGATAGTGATGTCGATCTATTAATCATTGTTGGTGATAAAAAATCAAATAATTCTAAAAAAATGGTTGAAGTTGGTCTAAAAATGAAAATAGAATCATATCTTGTTGAAAACGAAAATGATTTAAATTATGAGTGGTTTAAAAATAAAAAAAATATTGCCATTTCATCAGGCGCATCAACTCCTACATGAACAACAAATAAGATAATAAAATTAATTGAAAATATAAATATTAGTGATTAATAAAATGATAAAATAAATTAATATGGTTGATAATAAAAAAAATATTTTAGAAATAATTTGTGATTATTTTAAAAAAGCAAATAATAAAAATACAGTAGTTTGAAAAATTATTATTTTTGTTTCACTTTCTTTAGTTGTAATATTGCCATCATTTTTAATCAGAGATTTTATGCTAAACTCGCAAAGTCAAGAGTTCAATTTTATGGGAAAATTTATTGAAGGAAATATTGTTAGTAATACTGGTGTTGGTTTAAGCATTGCTAATGGAAATCCAACACTTGCATATGCACTGCAAGGTTTTTCGACCTTCATTCCATTAATAATTTTTTTATTTTCTCAAAGGAAATTAATGGACATAGGAGCATTACTTATGTTTTTTGGTGGAATATCAAATTTTGTTGATAGATCAGTTTATGATAACTTTATTCATTTAGCAAATGCACCTGGAATTGTTCCAATAAATGCTGTAGTTGATTATTGAAGATTTGGTTTTGTAAATAATAGTTTCATATTCAATTATGCTGACTTATTTATTAGCTTAGGAATAATATTATTAATAATTAGTTTTATATCTATATTAGTAGCTATTTGAAAAGAAGATGAAAAGAAAGAAAAAATAAAAAAAGAAGCAAAATATGAAAAAAATAATAAACAAAACATTTAATGAAGAAAGGGTAGATAAGTTTTTGGTTTATAATCTAAAAATATCTAGAAATAAAGTATTATCTTTAATTAAAGATTTAAGAGTGAAAATAAATGATGAGTGGGTTCAAAAGCCAGGTCAATTATTATTTTTAGATGATGAAATTACAATTTATAACATTGAAACAATTAATGTAATGAAACCAATAAAAATGAAATTAGAAATAATTTATGAAGATAGTAATTATTTAATAGTAAATAAACCAAGTGGTTTATTAGTTCATTCATCTTCTTTTAATGAAGAAAACACTTTAGCAGCAGGGATTAAGTACTATTTTCAAAGTCAAAATATTAAATTTCCAGATGATGATTATAGATGAGGAATTTGTCATCGTCTTGATAAAGACACAAGTGGTTTATTAATTGTTGCAAAAAATTTAAAAGTTCAAGAAATTCTAATGGAATTAATTAAAAACAAAAGTGTTAAAAGAGAATATATTGCAATAATAAATAAAACATTAGAAACAAATAAAATGAAAATTGATGTTCCTATAAAAAGAAATAAGAAGGGAAAATTAAAAATGATTCCTTCAAATGACTTTGATGCAAAAGATGCAATAACATTTATTGAAAAAATAATTGACTATGATAATTTTTCAATTATTAGATGTATTTTAGAAACAGGAAGAACTCATCAAATCAGAGTTCATTTACAATACTTAAAAAGACCAATTGTAAATGATCCACTTTATGGTAATAACAAAATTTATAATAAGTATGGCCAATACTTATATGCAAGCAAAATTGAGTTTGAAGACCCTTTCACAAAGGAGTGAAAATCTTTCAAAGCAACTTTACCGATAGAATTTGAAAACTTTATTAAGGACAATACATAATGAATAATATTTTTTTTATTGATACATGTAATTCAAGATTAGTTTTATCTTTGATTATCGATAATGAGATAATTGATACTTTGTATTTTCAAACAAATAAGAATATGACAGAAATATTTAATACTAAAGTTGATTTATTTTTAAAAAATAATAATTTCTATAAAAAAAATATCAGTCACATATATGTTTTGAATGGACCTGGAAGCTTTGTTGGAATTAAAGTAGGTTTAGTATTCACAAATTTATTTGCAAAGCTTAATAACTCTAAAATATATTTTCTTGATACTTGTTCATTTCAGAAAACTAATGAAAAACAAATATCAATTATTGACGCAAAGGGAAGTCTTTATTATTGTAAATTTGATAAAAAAGAAATTACTTTAGAAACTATTGAAAGAATTAATGATATTGCAAAAGAAAAAGGCTATGAAATATTGAATAATTCTGAAAACTACATATTTGAAGAATGCTGAAATTATAATAATAATAAATTTATTGAAACTGAAGAGGTAATTGGCAATTATGTTAAGAAAGCAATATAAAATTATTGAATCAGAAAAACTAACTATGGATGAACAAGAACAAATAGTTGATATTGAATCTAAAGAGTTCTCTTACTCATACAAGAATTTTGAAAAAATTGCTGAACTAATAACTGATAAAAGTCATAAGTTTATTTTAATTAAAGATAAAGAAAAAATAGTTTTCTATTGTATTTATGTTTTGTTGGTAGATGAAATAGAAATTTATAAAATATGAGTTAATAAAAATCAAAGAAGATCTGGATTAGCTCATTCAATAATGACATCAATATTATTTAAAAAAAATGTAAAACAAATTGTAACAGAAGTTAAAGAAGAAAATATTATTGCTAAGTCATTTTATAAAAAAATAGGATTTGAAGAATCAAGAATTAGAAATAATTATTATTATGATAAATCTAATTGTGTAACTTTAATAAAAAAAATAAATGATTAATAAAGAAATATATTATAATAAATTTAATTTATTGATGGTGTTTGAATAAAAATAATTTTATGTGATTAATATAAAAGTTATTTATTGCCTAGCATGTTCTAAAAATGCCTAATTAAATGATAAGATGACTCAAAGTCATCTTATTTTTTATACTATTTGCTAATATCTTTTTCTTTTTTCAGCTTTTTCACGTTTTATAGCTTGCTCTTGTTTTATTTTAGTTTTAGCTGCGTTTTCTTTTTTGTATTTAACTACTAAGATTTTTTTAACTGATGAGTCAATTCTTTTTCTTTTTTCTTTTTGCTTGATTTTTTTAATTTCTGCTTTTAATTTCTTTTTATATCCAGGTTTAACTTTTTTACTTGAAGTATTAATTGCATGTTGAATTTTTTTATCAACTTCTGTTTCTTTTCTTTCTTTTGGTTTTTTAAATACATATTCAAAAGATTCAAGTTTACCTTTTTTAATTTTTAAGCTTTCTCATTTAATTCCCTTTGATCTTAAACGATTAATGTTAAGAATGTGAGCTTTATCAAAAAATACATATGACTCACCATGATATTTACCTCTTCCAGATCTACCAGAACGATGAATATATCATAAATCATCTTTAGGTAAGTCAAAAGAGATAATATGACTTGCTCCATCAATGTCCAAACCTCTTGATGCTAAATCTGTTGCCACTAAATATTGATACTTAAAGTTTTGAATATCTTTATAAACATTTTTTCTTTTTCTTGACTCTAATTTACCATGTAATAGTCCAACATTAATATTAATACTTTTCAATAATTCATATATCTTATTTGCACTATCGATTGTATTACAAAAAATAATACAAAAATATGGATTAATAGAATTAATTAATGTTTTAAGAGTTTCTTCTTTAGCAATATTAATTTGATCATGAATTAAAATATGTTTAATTTGCTCATTTTTTCAAATATTTTCAGAGATATCAATTATCTTTGTATCTTTAAAATATATTGAAAGTTGTCTTGAAAGCATATCATGTAATGTTGCAGAGAAAGCTATTTTTTGCAAATTCTTATTAGATGATAACACATTGAATATTTGCTGAAAAACAGACAAGAAACCTAATTCCATAGTCATATCAGCTTCATCAAAAACAATTGTATTGATGAAGTTTGTTTTAATATTTGTTTCACACAATTCTAAGAATCTTTCGGGAGTAGCTATAATTACTTGTGGCTTTGCTTTTAAAACTTTTTCATGCACTTTATTAAATTCAATTCCACCAATTACTAATTGGACTTTTAGTTTTTTATTAAATTTTGTAAAGTGAGTAAATTTAGAATATATTTGTCTTGCTAATTCTCTTGTTGGAGAAATTATCACAGTTTGAATTTCAGAACTATCTAAATAAACTTTATTTAAAATAGGAAGCAAAAAACAATATGTTTTTCCAGTTCCTGTCGGAGAAACACCAACTAAATTTTCATTTCTAAGTAAAGCAGGAATAGTTTTTTTTTGAATTTCTGTTAGTTCTTTAAAACCAATTTCTTTAATACCATTATTAATTCATTCTTTGTTATTGATATTAATCATTTGATACCTCTAAAATCTTTTAAATTATATTATATTTAAAAAATAAAAACCACTTATTAAGTGGTTTTTATTTTATGTTTAATATGGTGGAGACGAAGGGGGTCAAACCCTCGACCTCCTGAATGCAAATCAGGTGCTCTATCAATTGAGCTACGTCCCCATAACTTGGTGGAAATAAATGGGCTCGAACCATCGACCTCACCCTTATCAGGGGTGTGCTCTAACCAACTGAGCTATACTTCCATGTAAAAAATATTTTTTTACTAATTAATTATAATATATATTTATTTTTTATTAAATGTTTTTTTAATATAAAAATAGCCTGAAAAATAAGACATGAATAAAGATAAAAATATAAATAAATTTTGAATAATATAATATTCTCATTTGTCACTTAAAAAATAATTAAAGTTTAATACATTATTATTCATAATAAAGAAAACTACTATGATTCCAATCATTTGAAAAACAGTTTTTAATTTACCAAATATATTTGCTGATACATCAATATTTTTTTTAATTGCTTCCATTCTCATTGCATCAACAACAATATCTCTAAAAACAAATAGAATAGGCACAAAATAAGGTGTATAACCCTTAATTGCAAATGATATTAAAATTGAGTTAATTAATATCTTATCAGCAATAGGATCTCATATCTTTCCAAAGGAAGAAACTCAATTATATTTTCTTGATAAATAGCCATCAATTCAATCAGTTAAAGAAGCAATTACAAATAATATTCCTGCAACTATGAAATTTGATCTAAATAAAAACACACTATTTAAAAAATGGTATTGATATAAAAAATCATTAAAATTAAAGAAAATAAAGAAAACTATTAAAGGGGTTAAAAAAATTCTAAAAATTGTTAAAATATTTGGAATGTTTTTTTTGGTTAATTTATTTAGAATTTTAGAACTCCATTGCTTCTAGGGAATGGAATAACATCTTTAATATTATCAAGGCCTGTAATATATTGAATTAATCTTTCAAATCCTAATCCAAATCCTGATGATTTATAATATCCAAATTTTCTTAAATCAATGTATCATTGAATTTCATCAGTGCTAATGTTTAATTCATGGCATTTATTAATTAATTTATCATAATCATCTTCTCTTTGTGATCCGCCAGCAATTTCTCCAATGTTTGGGAATAATAAATCACATGCAGCAACTGTATTTCCATCAATATTTTGTTTCATATAGAATGATTTAATTTTACTTGGAAAGTTATAAACAAAAACAGGTCCATTTCCTAAAGATTCACATAAGAATTTTTCATGTTCAGATTTTAAATCTTTTCCAAAATAAATTTCATTATCTTCAAAACTTGTTTTACCTTCAGCAATAGCTCTATTTAAAATTTCAATAGCTGTTTTGTATTCAATTTTTGCAAAATCAACACTTACAATATTTTCTAATCTACTAACAATTGTTGAGTCGATATTTTTTTCAATAAAGCTTATTTCTTCATAACATTTCTTTTGAATTATTTTTATTAAGAATTTAATGAAAGATTCCATTAAAAACATTAATTGGTTTAAATCACAAAAAGCAATTTCAGGTTCTACCATTCAAAATTCAGACAAGTGTCTTGATGTATGAGATTTTTCTGCTCTAAATGTTGGCCCAAATGTATAGATTCTTTTAAAAGTTTGAGCATATGCTTCAGCATGTAATTGCCCTGAAACAGTTAGAGAAGCCTTAACTCCTCCAAAAAATGAGTTATCATCACTGTTATCAGTTACTATAAATGCTTCTCCAGCACCTTCAGCGTCATTAGAAGTGATGATTGGAGCTGAAAGTCAAACAAAGTTATTTAAGTGAAAGAAATTATGAATTGCAAAACTTAACTCACTTCTTATTTTCATTGAAGTATAAAAGGTATTTGTTTTAGTTCTAATATGTGCAACTTCTCTCAAAAATTCTTTTGAATGCTCTTTTTTTTGAATTGGAAAATTTTCATCAGCTTGTTTTAATAATTTTACTCTTGATAAAATTATTTCAAATTTTTGTTGTGAGCTTTCAGTAGTTAAAACTGGTTTTCCAATTGCAATCAATGAAGAACCAACCCTTAACCCTTTTAATGTTTCATGATTTTGAGTCACACCTTCTTTTGAAACTAATTGGATTGAATTTAGTCTTGATCCATCTGTAAATGAAATAAAAATAATTTTTCCATTATCTCTACATGATCTCACTCATCCAATTAAATTTACTTCTTCATTAATATCAAAACCTTCTGGAGCTTCATTTCTCTCATATTGTCTTACATTTTGATTTAATTGTTTTATTGTTGTAGTTTCCATTTTCTTTATCCTGATTTTTAAATAATTAAAATTATGTTAATTATATAATATATTTATTTATTTTTATATTAAATTAATTTTAAAATATCATTTAAAATAACTAATTCTTCATCTGTTTTAATTACATATATCTTTTTTGAAAAAATTGTGCTAACTTTTTTAGCCGAATAACTTTTATCTTTCTTAGAAAATTTTAAATTAGGTATTGAAAAATTTGTTTTACTAATATTTGTTTTATATTTAGATATTTTAACTTTGTCAATTATTCTTTTAACAATCTCCTTATTATTCTCCCCAATTCCTCCACTAAAAACAATTGCATGAACTTCATCAGATAATTCGTTTATGTATTGAACAATAAAATCACTAACTTTCTTAGCATAAATATCCATTGTAAAATCAAATATGTTTCCTTTTACAGATTTTGTACAAATTTCTCTGAAGTCAGAATGACCACATAAAGCTTTTAAACCAGATTCATTATTAAGCAGGTCGGTAACTTCATTAATTGATAAGTTTTTTTGTTGAGCAATATATTGGTGAATAGATGGATCAACACTTCCTGATCTTGTTCCCATTATCAAACCATCTAATGGAGTTAGCCCCATTGTTGTATTAGATGAGTTATTTTCTTTAATAGCACAAACACTAGCACCATTACCTAAGTGACAAGCAATAATATTTACTTTGTCTTTTTTAAGAACAGTTTTTATAGTGTCGGTTAAATATCTATATGACAGACCATGAAAACCATATTTTTTAACCCCATATTTTTCTCTTCAATCTTCTGGAACTGCATAAGTTGAATTAACTTCAGGGATAGTATGGTGAAATGATGTATCAAATGCTGCAACTTGTTTTGCATCGCTTAGTTTGTCTTTTAAAATATTAATAACATTTAGTTGTGGTTCATTGTGTAATGGAGCAAGAGGAATTAATTTTTCGATTTTTTGAATTACATCATGATCAATAATAACTGAATTCTCAAAGTAATTTCCACCTTGAACAACTCTATGTCCAACTGCAACTATTTCACTTAAATCAGTAATTATTTTTAATGTAATTAGTCTTTCGAATAAATAGTCTAAAGCAGCTATATGATCTTCAAAATTTGATTTCTCTATTATTTTTTGTTCATTATTTCTTTTCTCATCTTTTTCATTGAAATAAGAAATTTTGAAAGCGCCATCAATAAAAATTCTTTCACAAATACCTCAAGCAATATCTTGTTTATTTTCTGCATTATAAATTTTAAATTTTATTGAACTAGAACCAGCATTTATTATTAATATTTTTTTACTCATATTTAGACCTTTTTTTATTTCATTATAGTATAAAAAAAAATGTTTGTCATTATAAGTAATAAGGAGGAATGAGTATGTGATGAAATATAGCATTGGGAACAAGCATGTTAGCAAGTTCAATTTCTGGAATAGTATCTTCAATTGCTAATGTAGCAATTAATGCAGTTGGAATGTCTAATTCTATTAATAATCCTGACCAATCAGGAAATAATAGTTTTAAACCTAGCTATTTAAGTAATGAAAATATTTTTTTAAGACTTTCAAAGTATCCATCAAAATCATACATTGGTTATGGATTGTTTTAATTAAAAAAAAAATAAAAAATATTAAGTATTTTTTATTTTTTTTTCATTACATCATGTACAAATGTTTTGAATTCTTTTTCATTGTTTACTGCAAGTTCAGAAAGCATTTTACGGTTGATTTTAATACCTTGTTTATTTAGTTGATCAATAAATTGAGAATAAGTATATCCTTCTTCTCTTACGCCAGCATTAATTCTAGCGATTCAAAGTTTTCTAAAGTCTCTCTTTTTGTTTTTACGATCTCTATAAGCGTATTGGCTAGATTTTATAACTGTTTGTTTAGCATTACGATAAGATTTGTGGTTAACTCCTCTTGTTCCTTCAGCTTTATCAAGTCATTTCTTTCTTCTTTTTCTTGTAGTAGGTCCTGTTTTAACTCTCATGTTATTCTTCTCCTAATATTATAAAACTTGATCGTATCTTGCTTTATCTGATTTACTTACTAAAGAATCTTTTTTTAGATGTCTTTTAGTTTTTGTTGTTTTGTTATGAGCCATGTGAGATCTATAGGCTTGTTTTCTTTTTATTTCTCCGCCTTTAGTTCTCTTCATTCTTTTCATTACTGCTCTTTTTGATTTTTGTTTAACTTTCATAAAGACCTCAAATTTATTTTTTGCTAGGGATTATTATTGATTCATATTGCACTGCACTAATTCTTTTTAATGGTTTTTGGACAATTCCATAATCAGCTATTGCATTTATAAATTTTAAATATATTTCTTCAATTAATTCAGTTTTAGTACCAATTCTTCCGTATGATAAAACTACAAATCTTATTCTGTCTCCAGATGTTAATCATTTCTTTGCATTTTCTATTCTTACGTTTAAATCATGATCACCAATTGTTGGTTTAACTTTAATTTCTTTGTTCTTAACAACTGTTTGATTTTTTTTAGATTCTTTTGCTTTTTTCTTACTTTCATACATAAATTTATTGTAATCAATAATTTTTGCAACTGGTTTTCCTTCCCCCTTAGAGAAAAGAACTAAATCTAAATTTTTTGAATAAGCTAATTCAAGTGCTTTTTTAGTTTCCATTTCACCCATTTTTTCACCAAGTTCATCGATTACCATTAAAGACTTTTCTTTTATGCTTTCATTTATTATATATTTATTTTGATTCATAAATCCCTTCATTGTAAAAAGAAAACACACTAAAAAAATAGTGTGTTAAAACGATAAAACATATATTATTAATATTTGCATTAATATGTTTTAAGCATTAACCTAAATCTACATTTAAGAGACATCAGGTGAGTTTTAACTACTTTCTTTATACTTAATAATAATAGCACATAATATTTATTATTAATTAAATAAATTAAATTTTTGATGAAGTTATTTTATTTAATTTATCTAGCTCTAATATAAAATTTGGATCTAAAGGAATTGCGAGATCTTCTATCAAGAAAGTATTATAGTTATTTTTAATTAAATCTCTAATAGTGGATTCAACGCATACATCTAAAGCTACCCCACATACATAAATGTCCTTGATGTTATTTTTATTTAAATATTTTCTTAATTTACTTTCTTTTTTTCCGTTATAAAAACAAGAAAAGTTGTCAAATCTCTTTTTTGTACCTTTTTTAATTATCAAATCGTAATTAAAATTATTTAATGGCTCAATTAGCTCTGCACCCTTTGTTCTTGCTACACAGTGAACTGGAAATCTATTAAATGAAACATGGTTAATTGGATGATAATCTAATGAAGCTATAACCTTAAATTCATTTTTATTTAACGAGTTAATTAAATTAGAAATTTTATTTGCAAGTTCAACAGATTTTTTTATTGGTAATGTTCCGAAATCACTAAAATCATTTTGCATATCCATTATTAAAATTGCTTTCATAATTATTCCTTACCTAGATTAATCTTTAAACCTTTGTTGGTTAATGGAAAAAGAAAAAAATTAATTATTGGAATCAAAATAAATATTGATAAGAAAACACAAAAGAATATCATTCCTTCTCATCTATAAGCAGTTATGCCATTTGTAAAGAATAGTCCTCATGTTAATTCACCTTGTGGATTTTCAATTGACTTAAATATTGTTTCATAGAACAATTGATATCCAAAGACAGCAAATGATCCTATGATGGCTATCGGAGCTGCAATTAAAAACGTTTTTTGTTTTTTAACTTCTACTTTTTTAGTAAACCTATTTATGAAACCTCCAAGTATTACAAAACCATATATTGCAAAGAAAAATAATGTTGGATAATTACTTACTCCATCAACATAAATATCAGTTCCGTTAGGTCCCTTTGCAATTGATGGAATAGCAATAACTAAAAATCAAAATAAACTAACAATGATACATAAAATAAATCCAGGCTTTATTTCACTAATGAAATTAGGAAAAAATCGATTTGAAATTGAACTTAATTTAGAATGACAAAATAATATTTTTTCATCTATTAATGAATTAAATGATCTTATACATGATGAACTAAAAGCGTTTAATACACCTAAAATAGATATTGTAATAAAAACATTTAACGATATAGAAAAGAACATATCCAATTGTGGATTAAGTTTAACAATATTACCAAATATTTCTAATGAATTACCTTCTGCAAAAAATATTTGAGCAATTGTAACTAATACATAAAAAATTGCACATGAAATCATTCCAACAGAAATTACTAACGGAACATTCCTATCTGGTTTTTTAATATCAAGCGCTAAATTTCCAACATTAGCAAATGAATCAAATGCAAATAAAACGGATGGTAAAGAAGCTAATATAGCAGTAAAGCTTGGATTAGCAGCTGGTTTTATTGGAGGGTCAATATTTGGAATATCTATGCCATTGTTAAATAAACCAGTTGTTTGATTTTGAACTGAGAAAACAATTCCTCAAATAATTATTACTATTAAAGGAATAAATTTTAAAATTGTAGTTATAAAAGAAAACTTACCTGCTATTTTCAAAGAAATGAAATTAACTGTTAGAAAAAATATTATTAATAAAAATGTAATCAATGCAATTATTCCATAATGAATAATAACATTTGAGTCAATAGGAATAAACATCTTTGTAATTGATTCAGCTGAGAAGAATGAAAGAATTGGAATCATTAAACCCATATAAAATAGTGGTTGAATTGTTTTTACAAAATATCCAATTTTTCTTCCTCATAATTTTTCAACTCAGCCAGCCAATCCAGATCTAGATTTTAATGAAGTGCCTACTTCAGCAAAACTAATAGCAGCTGTAAGAGCAATTATGCCACCAATTATTCATGAAATTATTATTCCAACTCCATTGTAATCATTTGTAGCAAAAATACCACCATTCTTTAAGAATATACCTATTCCTATAACAGAACCCATTAGCATTGAAAGAGCTGTGAAAAATCCTATCTTTTGTGTTGTACTTTTTACTGTCTTCATAATTGCTCCAACATAGTTAAAATTATATTATAATTACAAATAAAATAAAAAAAATGTAATACATGAATCAAGTTTATTATGTATACAAATAAAAAAGACTAGCACATTATTAGTGAAAGTCTTTTAATTTACTTTTTTTGTAGTTACTTATATTAGACTCATGGTCCCTAAGTTTATGCGCTCCATAATCAAAACGTTATTTAGCTAAATGCTTCCATTGCTTATTACAAGGTTTCTATAATTAAGAGACCAACCAAAATTTAGACAACCCAAATTGTTAACTTGTAATAGGTTTTAGGGACCTGCAATGAAATCATATTTTAAAAAATAACATGATAATGAAGTGAGCATTGGTCACAAAGCAACCACATTTCTAAACTTCATCCCTACAATATAATTAAACTATAAATAAATAAAAAATCAAGTCTTTTTATAAAAAAAAATAAAATAATTTCTTATTTTATTTTTCACCTTGAACAGGTATTAATTTACAATTAAGTGGTTCTAGAATTGCAAGAACTTTTTTATAGTCTTTGTTTTTATGATATTTTTTAAATTCTTTTTCACCTTTTACTCAATAGTAAATGGCTTTAATACCCATTTGAGCAATATAAGAAGCACTTTCTTCGCTTGGGATATCACTTGATAAAATGTTTGCTTGGTATAATTCAGCATCTCTTCCTAAAGAGTAAGCATTATTAACTGCATTAATTTCAGCAGCATATTCAAAAAGTTCAGCATCTGGGTTATTTGGATCTTCTTGTTTACCTTCAAAACCTTCACCAATTAAGTTACCAGCATCATCAATAATATATGCTCCTCTTTGATCTAATCCAACACTTGAGTATTCAGCAAGAGACATAATAGATGGTTCTCAATTTTTTAAGAACTCAGCTGATAATTCTTCACCTGATGAAACTGGTTGTTCATATTGAACTTCTTCTTGAGCAACTGGTTCTTGATATTGTTGAGTTGGCTCTTGATATTGTTGAGTTGGCTCTTGATATTGTTGAGTTGGCTCTTGATATTGTTGAGTTGGCTCTTGATATTGTGGTGCAACTTCTTGGAAATTATTATGAACATCAACACCTTGTGGTTGAGCATTATCTAAACTGTATTTGTTAAATACTGGTTCTTGTGATGCATTTTGACCTTCTTGATTAGGTATTGATAATTGAGGTAAAGTTCTTCCGTAACCATATCTTGATGAATCAACAGGAGCAAATCTACTTGCATATGGTGAAGCTCCATAATGAGGTCTATTAAAACCTGAAACTCCTCCCATTCCACTATAACCTATTGATCTAGTTGATGATAATGAACCATAAGCAGGTCTATTAAAAGAACCATAAGATCCCATTCCGCCATAGCTACTACCATAAGGTCTATTGAAACCAGAAGATCCCATCGAACCATAAGCAGGTCTACCAGAAGCTCCCATCGAACCATAAGCAGGTCTATTGAAACCAGAAGCTCCCATTCCACCCATTGGTCTTCTATAAGAAGAAGCAAATGAAGATGATCTTGGGTATCCTGATCCAACACTAGACATTGGTCTATATGAAGAATTACTAAATGATGATCTAGGTGTCATTCTATTAGCTCCTTCTCCATTAAATGGTGTACTACCAAATGAAGGTTTATTTCCGTAATTATTGTTATCCATAAATATTATTCCTTTTTTACTTACTTATTATAATTTTAAACAATTTATTGGTATTTGTCAAAGTAAATTGTTATTTTATTTTCTATTTGATCACTTCGTTTTTTTTAAGTTTAATTTCACTTACTCTACCAAATATATCTATTTCGCAATGTAATTCACCTGTTGAAGTATCAATTTTTTTTATTATTGCTTCTTGTCCTTGAAGTGTACCAGCAATAATTTGAACAGTATTTCCAACAATAAATTCACTTAAAGAATCATTTTTTGAAACTTTATGTTCATTTTGTTTTGATTCAACAACTATAGGAATTTCAAATTTATTATCATTTTTACTTTGTTTTATATGAACAATTGGTTTTTCAATTATTATTTCTTTCTCACTTTCTTCATGAATTTTAGTTTCAATAACTTTTTCATGTGGAGTCTCTTCAATATCAATATTAGATTCAAAAGATTGATTTGTTCTTCTTTCAAAATCAATTTTTCTTGTTTGACTTAAAGCAGTTGATGAAGTGGCTCTTGAATTAAAAAATTCAATATCAATTTTAGGTTTAATTGAATTTTCATCGATTATATGTTCAACTTCTTCTATAGAAACACTTGCAGCATTTATATGTCTAATAATGTCTTTGTTTTTTTCTGGATCAAATAATTCAGATAACTCAAATTCAGAAATAGGAATTGGTTGAGCACCCTTACCAGATGAACCAATGAAACCAGTAACACCGGGAGTGTTTCTAATTGCATATCAAACTTCATCAGTCATTATCATACATATAAAAATATAACCAGGGAATTTATTTACACTTTTGTAAGTCTTTTTTATATATCTTCCATCAGGTGTAGTTTCTCAAGTAATATTTTTAGTATTCCTCATTTTTTTAGGTGGTGGATTAGACCCATCTTTAAATGTTTCAATAGTTATATCATTGTATTTGATCATTCTCATTTCTTGAACTAGATCATCAAATTTATAAGCTTTAATTTTATCTAGCAATGATAAAAAAATTGATTCTTCACTTCCCATAATTGTTGTTGCAATATATCATTGCGGTTTATTTATATTTTTACTCACTGTTTTTTCCTTATTTAATAAATGCTGCGATTAATACTCCGACACCATAAAATATTAGGGTGAAGAAGGCCATTACAATAACTGTTGTTATAAAATCATTTAAGATTTTTTTATTTGTTGGTCAAGATATTCTTCAAAACTCTTTACCCAAACCAAAAAAAAGTCTTTTTGTTTTATGTTTTTTTTCATCTTTATAATCAACTTCTAGATGATTAGTTTTTTTTGACTTAGTTGATTCTTTGATTTCTTTTTTAATTTCTATTTGATTATCTTGAATTTTTTTCTGATCAACTTTAATTTCACTTTGATCTTTTGCAATAATTAAATCATCATTAATTGTATGAACTTTGTCTTTTTTTAAATCTTTTTTTAAAACTTTTTCTTTGAGAATTTTTTCTTTCTTATTTTTTTTTTCAGATTTAACAATCTTATCTTTCTTTTTCATATTGCTCCCATATAATCTTATTCATCATTTTTTTTGATCATCTAAGTAATAATTATTTTATTTTTAATTGTATTATCTACTTTCCTTATGTAGTGTTTGCCTATTGCAATGTTTACAGTATTTATTAATTTCAAATCTTTTATCACTATTAGAACTAACATTTGGTTTATAATTTCTAGATAAACATTCATCACATATTAATATAATTTTCTTAGCCATAATTACCTTGCAACAATTAAAAAGAGACATTTATGTCCCCTTTTTTATTATTAAATTTAACAATATGATTATACATAAAAAAATAAAAAATAGATTATATTTTTTAAAAAATATAATAAAAAAATCGATTCTTATTGAATTGATTTTTTTATTTTAGATATATAAAGTTTCTGGATTTGCATTCGAACTCTCCAATGATTTTTTAATTTGCGAAATATCACTATGGAATTCATCCAATATTTTACAAATTAATTTATCATCGTTTTTATTAGCAAGCATTCTTGCAGTTATTCCATTACAGTCTTTGATTATTTTGCTAGCACCATTTTCTAACAAAACACTAACCGCTTCATCTTGACCAAAGAAACTAGCAAGCATTAATGCTGTTGCTCCATATTCATCTTGTGCATTTATTTTAGCACCAGCTGTTATTAAAAGTTTTAAACAATTTATATTCCCAAATTGAGCTGCAAACATTAATGGAGTTCTACCATTAGAAGTTGATTTATTAATTAAAGAAGGATTTCTTTTAATTAATTCATATAAAGGTTTAGTTCTACCAATTTTAGCTAAATACATAGCTGGAGTTATTCTAATACTAACTTGTGTGAATATGTTGCTTTCAACGCCAATTTCAATTTCTTCTAAAACATCGCTGTCTAGAACTCATTGAATATTAGTTTTTTTAGATTTTAATTCTTCTGATTCTTTAGTGATTTCATTTTCTTCAGAATTGATATTTAATTCTTCTTCATATATTTCTGTTATTATGTCTTTATTTTTCATATTATTTCCTTATTTATTTTTATTACTTACTTTTATTACATTACTTATTATTTATCTTTTCCCAATACTCATAGATTTTTTTTTGATATTTTTCTTTATCAATTATTAAATTATTATTTTCAATGATTATTAGTTCGTTACAATTTAGAAATTTACTTTCAGGAGCCTTTTCAAATTTAGTTTTTTCAACAAATTCTATTCATTTTTTCATTTTTTCAATTATTGGTATATCTAAATCTAAAATTTCTTTTTGAACATCTACATTTAAATCTAATCAACTTTGATCAAGTTCAGATTGTTTTTGTTCAATATTATTTATATTGGTTATCAAATCATGTATAGAGTGATCAATGTTATTCATGATTTGATATTGATGTTCAAAATCTAAATTACTAATTGGATTATTATGATTATTTAATTCTATTTTTTTATTAACAGTTGTTTCATATAAATATAAATCATTGGTTGTTTTTTGTGTATGAGTTTTATTATTTTCTTTAATTACTTCTGATTCATTTATAAAATTAAGTATTTTATTGGGTTCTTCTTTTGAATTTGAATTTAAATTTTTAATTTCCTTACAATCTTGTTTTAATGTAAAATTGTTAGGTATAAATTTGAAGTCTTCTATTGATTGACAATTAAGAGCATCTTTAATATCAACATCAATTTCATTTTTAATATTTTCAATTTGTTCTGTGTTTAATTTTATTTGTTCTGATATTATGGAATCATTTAAATTCAAATTAATTTTAATATTTGAATTATTCGAATCAATCATGTCTTTTTCAAATTTTAGAATTTGCTTTTTATAGCTTTCAATTAAATCAAAATCATAACTAATATCATCTAGTGAAGAATAATCAAGAATTATTTTTGCAATTTTAAAGTTACCATTAGTAGCAGCTATTTTAAATGCGTTTTCACCTTTTATGTTTTTAATTTTTACATTGGCCATCTTAGAAAGAAGAAGTGTTGTGATATCTTCATTATCTTTCTTGACCGCAATTATTAAAGCTGTTTCATTATCATGGTTTGTTTTATTAATGCTTGTTCTTTTATCATTTATTAAGAATGCTATAGATTTTATATCTTCAATTAAACAACCATACATTAAAGCGGTGTAACCATCAAAATCAATTTTATTAATTTCAATTTCTGAATTTGAAAGTAATTCATTAATTATGTTATATCTTTTATATTGAACAGCAAGCATTAAAGGAGTGGTTCCTTCTTTGTTATATGCATTTATATCAATTCCATTTTCAATAAGAATTTTTACAACATCTATATGATTAGATAATATTGCATACATTAATGCATTATTGCCTTTTTTATTAACTTGATTAATATCAATTTGTTTGCTTAATAAGAATTTGACTATTTTTAGTTGATCTTCTTTTGAAGCGATCATTAATAAGTTATTCCCTTCATTATCAGTGATATTTATTTTTGAACCTTGTTCTACTAAATATTCAACAATTTCAATGAAACCATATGAACAAGCAAACATTAAAGAGTTTGCCATTCCCTTCTTATCATTAACACTAGCACCGGATTCTACTAATAGTTTTACAGCTTCTAAGTTATTATTTTTTATTGAAAACATTAATGGAGAAAAACCATCATTTGTTTTTATATTAGGATTAGGAATAAATTTTAATAAAGATTTGATCATCAAGATGTCATTTCTCATACAAGCAACAGCAATAAGAGTATAACCTTCATTATTCTGATAATTGATATTGTCATAATCACAAACAGCTTTAATTAATTTGACATTACCAATATGGCAAGCATCAAATAATAAATTGAAATCTTTATCATTTATTTTATTTCTATTCATAATATATCTTTCACACATTACTATTATTATAAGTCTTTAAAATATTATTTTCAAGTGCAAAGGAAAATTATTTTGTGATTAATTTTTTACTTTTTAAGTTATTATAGTAAATTTCTCTGACATAAATGAATTCTTTATCTTTAAAAGATTCATAATTATCAAGTTTTTTTAATCTATAAGATTTAATTTTTTTTAAATTGTAACAATCAATTATATTTAATATTTCAATATTATATTGTTCTGGTTCTGAAATAATTAAGTTAATAACCAAGCAATTTATTTTTTTCTTTGCTATTTTTTTAATTTCATCAGGAGTTAAAAAAACCATATTAGTATTATCACTTATTTTAAATATGAAATAAATTTTAAAATCAATATCAAAATTAGCTATTATTTTAAAGAAATTTTTTTCTGATAATTTTAAATCAACTTTTTCTAATGTTCTAGACCTAATATCAGGAATTTTATTTTCAATATAATAAAATAAATCCAAAGAAGACATTAGTTCTTCTTTAGATAATTTAGAAATATCATCATATGGAATAAAAGCATTTTCTATGTTCTTATGAAAAAAAGATATTATTTTAAGTAAAAAATCTTTATCTGATTCTTTAATATTGCTTTTGTGTTGATATTCTATAAAATATTTCATTTCTTTGAAATCATTTTTCATAAAAATCTCCTAACCTCAATTATTTAAAATTTGCATAAGCAGAAAATGAAATGTTATCATCACTTCCGTTTTTTAAAGCTTGATTTATTATGTTGTCTAATCCATCTTCAATCTTTTCTTCTTTAAAATATTTGTATAATAAATCCATATTTAAAAAATTGTATAACCCATCAGAAGATAATAATAAAATATCATTATTTTCAATATGAACTTTTTTATATCCAAATTTTTCTTTTTTAATTGTTGTATCAATAAAGTTTGTTATTGAATTTAAATTTTCTTCATATTTTTTAAAAATTATTTCAGATGCACCAGAATCTTCTAAATAATTTTTTAGATTATGATCTCTTGTTAGTAATTCAGAACCATTTGTTTTAACAATATAAGCTCTTGAATCTCCCATTCAAAAAATGTAAGCAATTTCATCAATTATTAATGAAAGTACAATGGTTGTAGACATTTTTGCATAATCATTATTTTCTAAAATATGTTGAATAAATTCAGTTTTAGATTTTTCAATAACATCTAAAAATCATTTTTTAATTTGAATTTTTTTATATTCGGCCTTTAAGAAAGAATTGACAAAGTTTCTAGTAACAATTTCAGAAGCGATTTTACTTCCTTTGTAACTGCCTAAACCATCACAAACAATTAGCATGTAATTGTTTTTTTCATTTTTACCACATCAACAATGGTCCTCATTGTATTTTCTAACTTGTCCTATATCACTTTTAGAAACTAATAATCTATTCATCTTAAATCTTCCCTTCTTCCCTCGCTCTTAGTTGACCACAAGCTGCATCAATTTGAATGCCTTTTTCTTGTCTAACTGTACAAGTAATATTTTGTTTAGTTAAGATATTGTAAAAAAGTCTTTCTTTTGAACTTCTTTTATAATAGTTATCACTTATACTATTATAAGGTATTATATTAACATAAACAAGTTTATTTTTTAGTAATTCAGCCAGTTCATAAGCATTATCTTGTGAATCATTTACATCATTTATTAGAATGTATTCAATTGTTATTCTTCGATTGTTTTTCATTAAATAGTAATCTATTGCATCCATTAATTTTGCAATGTTATATGCTTTATTAATAGGCATTAATTTATTTCTAATTTTATCATTAGGAGCATGAAGTGAAATTGCTAAATTAATCTGCATTTGTAAATCCGCTCATTCTTTTATTTTCGGAACTAGACCACATGTTGAAACTGTAATATGTCTCGAACCAATTTCAAGTGCTTTGCGATCTTTAGCAATTTCTAAGAATTTTAAAAGATTATCGAAATTATCGAAAGGCTCACCAATTCCCATTACAACAATTCTAGATATTCTTTCATCTGAGATTTTAAATAATTCTTTTTGCATTTCAATAATTTGTAAAATGATTTCATTTACTGCTAAATTTTTTATCTTTTTTAATTTTCCTGAAGCACAAAAATTACATCCCATATTACAGCCAACTTGAGTAGTAACACAAATGCTATAACCATAATTAAATTTCATTAGAACAGTTTCAATTTTATTTCCATCTTCTAGTTGAAAAAGAATTTTTCTAGTTTCATCTCTTTTATCAATTTGTGATTTCACTATTTTTAAAGTATCAAAATAAAAATTATTTTTTAAAAAAATAATATTTTCTTTTGAAATATTTGTCATTTCATCAAATGATGAAACAAGTTTTTTGTAAAGTCAATTAAAGATTTGTTTAGCAAGATATATTTTTTTATTGTTTTCAATTAAAATTTTTTCAAGTTCTTCAAAAGTAATAGAAAATATTGATCTAGTTTTCATTATTAACATCCCTAATTATTTTTTCTATTCTTTCTGCAGCTTTATCTGAATTATCATTTAAAACTACATAATCATAAAACTTAGCAATATCAATTTCAGATCTTGCTTTATCTAATCTAAGTTTTATTTTTTCAGTTGATTCTGTATTTCTATTAATTAATCTTCTTTCAAGTTCTTCAATTGAAGGGGGAATTATAAAGATAGATACAAAATTTTTTCTATGCAACTTTTTAAAAATTTTTTGTCCACCTTCTACTTCTATTTCTAAAACTACATTAATCCCATCATTAATGTAATTATCTACTTCAGATATTAAAGTTCCATAATAATTTCCTGCAAACTCTACTCATTCTATTAATTCTTTATTTTTTATTCTATTTTCAAATTGTTCTCTAGAAAGAAAAAAATAATCTTCTCCATTTTTTTCACCAACTCTTGGTAATCTAGTTGTTGAAGAAACACTATATTTTAAATTTAATTCTTTTTTAAAAATTATTTTATCCAATATTGTTTTTTTACCAACTCCACTTGGTCCACTAACAATAAAGATTAAGCCTTTTTTTTTCATTTAGCACTCTTTTGTATTTAATGTTGTATACTTTTTCAAAATATTTAAAAAATATTTACATTCTTATTATAATTTAATTATATTTTAAAAAAGTAATACCATTTATTTTTTATGTATTTTTTTAAATTATTATTAAAAGAGGATATATGGAAAAAAAAATAATACCAAAAATGGATTGAATAATATATGATGATAACCCTTTATTAAAAACAAAATCTGATGCTGTTGTTTTTCCGTTATCTAACATTGAAAAAGAAATAATTGATAAAATGGTTGCATATATTGATGCTTCATATGAATCAAAAGAAAAAGAATATAATATTAGACCAGGTATCGGAATGGCAGCAATACAATTAGGGTTGCCTAAACAAATTATTTATATTCATTTTAATGAAAATGAAAAAGAAAATAAATTTCTAATTGCTAATCCAAAAATTATTAAAGAATATTCTGGAAAATCATACATTGAAGATGGTGAAGGTTGTTTAAGTGTTCAAAAAAATATTGAGGGTTATTCAGTAAGAAGCAGAAGATTAATAGTTGAAGCAATTGATTTAACAACAAACAATGTAATTAAAATTGATGCTGAAGGCTATTTAGCTTGTTGTATCCAACATGAAATTGATCATTTAAATGGTATTTTATATTATGATAAAATTAATAAATTTAATCCATTTTTTAAAAAAGATGATTGAGAAAAAATATAAAATAATTTTTGAAAAAATCATTTTTTTAAATATATAATATAATAAATAAAAAATCTTATTAATCAAATAATTATTAAAAAAAACTTAGAATGAATTTTAATTTTTTTATATTTTAGGAAAAAAAATGAACAACAATGACTTAAATAAACAATTGGATGATAGTGTCCAAAAAAACACAACATACTTATTTGCAATGGGTGGGCTTGGAGAAATAGGAAAGAATATGTATTGTATTCAGTATAATGATGAAATAATCATTATTGATACAGGAATAAAATTTACAAGTGGACATTTAGGAATGAATGGAATGGTTCCAAATTTTCAATACTTGAAAAAAGGAAATTATAAAATGACTTTGATCATTACTCATGGACATGAAGATCATATCGGAGGTGTTCCATACCTTTTAACAGAAGTTAAAAACATCGATAAAATTTATGCTTCTATTTTACCAGTTGAAATGATTAAGAAAAAACTTTCAGAATTTAAAAATGCAGCAAAAACAGAAATCCTAACATATGAAGATGATACAGTTATTCAAACAGAAAATTTTAAAATAGATTTCTTTAGAGTTTGCCACTCAATTCCTGATAGTTATGGAGTTTCAATTGAAACTCCCGATGGAATAATTGCATCAGCTGGAGATTTTAGATTTGATTTTGGTGAAGAAGATGATAAAACAGACATTCATAAAATTGCTGAAATATCTAAAAGAGATGTTTGTGTTTTCTTAGGAGAATCTACAAATTCTGATCAACCAAGTTTTAGTGAGTCAGAAACTGCTATTATTGATAATCTAAAAAAGATTATAAGAAATGCAAAAGGAAGAATTTTACTATCTACTTTTGCATCAAATTTAGGAAGAATTGAAAAAATAGTTGAGATTGCTTTAAAATTAAACAAAAAGATTTGTCTAATTGGTAGATCAATGGAAAATAATATTAAAACATCTAAAAAAGTTGGTTTATTAAATATAAGTGAGTTAGATTTAATTAGTTCAAAAGATTTAGATGATGTCCCTGATAATGAAGTGCTAATTTTATTAACAGGATCACAAGGAGAAGAAAGAGCTGCATTAAGTCAAATTAGTAATGGAACTCATTCCAAAATTTTAATTAAGGAAAGTGATGTAATAATATTATCAAGTAATCCAATTCCTGGTAATTATTTATCTGTAGAAATGTTAGTCAATAAACTTTCTAAAACTGGGGCAACAATTATTAAACACGATTGAAAAAATAGAATTCATGCATCAGGTCATGCAACTGCTCAAGAGCAACAACTAATGCTTAAATTGATGAATCCAAAATATTTAGTTCCAATTCATGGCGAAATTAAAATGTTAAAATCAATGAAAGAAAATGCTTCAAAAATTAATTTTAATCCAGATAATGTTTTTATAATTAAAAATGGTGATTTTTTAAAATTAAAAAATAAAACATTGAGTCATACAAAAATTAAGATTAATACAAACCCAATGTTTATTGATGGCAGAACTGCAATTGAAGATTCAGAATTAGTTTTAGAAGAAAGAAAAATAATTTCTTCAAAAGGAATATTTAACATAATTATAGTAGTTGATAAAAAAGATAAAAAAATTACAAACCAACCTTCAATATCTACTAGAGGATGTTTCTATGTAAAAGATTCTATTGGAATGATTTCTAAAATAGCTTTCACTATTAGGGAAGAAATAGAAAAAGAAATGGAAACAATTAATTCAGAAATTTCAAATGAAAAAATTGAGGATATTACAAAAAATATTGCTAAATATTTTATTTGAAAAAACAAAAAAGTTAATCCTTTAATTGTTGTTACAATATTTGAAAAAAATAAGACTTAGTCTTATTTTTTTATTCAAATAGTGATATTTGATCATCGTCAAATAAATTATTTAATACTCCAAGATCAGCTAATTTTTTTAAATGAGTTTTTGAAATTTTTGTTCGTTTCATTAAATCGTCTTTTGAAGTAAATAATTTTTTTTCTCTTGCTTCTACAATTGATTTAGCAACTGCTCCACCTAAACCATCAAGGCATGAAAAAGGAGGTATTAGACTATTATGAGTAATTAAATATTTATCTTCTAAAGATATATTTAAATCAATATTACTAATTGAGTATCCTCTTTCAATCATTTCTAATGAAATTTCATATATCGGAATTAAATCAATTTCTTTATTCTTAACAGTTGATTTAGTAATATGATTTGCTAACCTTGTGTTAATATCATGTAGAATACTTTTAATTTTTTGTTTACCCATTATAATAGTTTCTAAATCAAAAACTGTTGATCTAATTGAAAAAAATGAAGAATAAAAGTGTAGAGGATGATATAGTTTATATCACGCAATTTTTCATGCCATATCTACATAAGCAGTAGCATGAGCTTTTGGAAATAAATATTTAATTTTATTACATGAATCAATGTATCAATCATGAATTCCATTTTCTCTTAATACTGCTTCTTGTTCTTGAGTTATTCCCTTGCCTTTTCTTACATTTTCCATTATTTGAAATGACATTAATGAATCAATTGATTTAGACATTAGATAAACCATAATATCATCTCTAGAACTAATAACCTCAGAGATGTCTAAATTATTTTTTTCAATTAAATCCTTTGCATTATTATTTCAAACATTAGTTCCATGAGATAATCCAGAAATTCTAACCAAGTCAGAAAAGTTTTTAGGTTTAGTTACTAATAACATTTCTTTTACAAAGTTTGTTCCAAATTCAGGTAGACCAATTGTTCCAGGAACTTTTTCATATTCTTCATTATCAATTCCTAAAGATTTCGAACTTCTAAAAATTTTCATAACTTTAGAATCATACTTAGGTATTTTATTTGAACTAATTCCAGTTGTGCTTTCTAGCATTTTAATTACAGTTGGTGAATCATGTCCTAAAATATCAAATTTTAATAAACTATCATGCAAGTATTCAAATGAAAAATGAGTAGTATATCAATCTTGAGAATGATCATCTGCTGGAAAATTATATGGTGTAAAATTAAATACATTATCTTGATTAGGTATAACAATAATCCCACCAGGATGTTGTCCTGTTGTTCTTTTAACCCCTTGACACTTTGAAGCAATTCTTACTATTTCAGCATCTCTTACATCTTCTTGACCTTTTTCTTCAAAATAATTCTTTACATAACCAAATGCTGTCTTTTCAGCAACTGTTCCTATTGTTCCTGCTCTTAAAACATTTTCCTTACCAAAAGTATCTCTAATAAAATCGTGAGCCTTTGATTGATATTCTGCCGAAAAGTTTAAATCAATATCTGGCACTTTGTCACCATCAAATCCCATAAATGTTTCAAAAGGGATATTATGACCATCACCTGACATAACTGAATTACATACTGGACAATTAATTTCTTCTAAATCAAATCCACTGTTAATCAACGAATCTACATATTTAAAATATTTACATTTATTACATAAGTAGTGTGCAGGTAATGGATTAACATCTGTTATGTGAACAAGACTAGCCACAAGAGAAGAACCAACAGAACCTCTTGAACCAACTACATAACCATCATCTAATGATTTTTTAACTAATAGATGTGAAAATCAATAAATAACAGAATATCCATTATCAATAATTGATTTTAATTCTCGATTAATTCTTCTCTTTATTGAAACATGCGGATTCTCACCATATTTTAATATCATATTTTTTTCAACTAATTCTTCTAATTTTTCTCTTGCTCCAGGAATTGAAGGAGAAGATAAAACATTTTTTACAGGAATGATATTAAAATCAAATTCATTTATAAGTTTATTGCTATTTTCAACTACAATTTCATATGCTTTTTCTTTTCCTAAAAAATCAAAATTTGCTAGTAATTCATTTGTTGTTCTATAATGCAATTTTGGTAAAATAGAATTATCATCTTTATAACTATAAATTCTATGTCTTTTTCCTCCGAGTCCTTTTGTATGAACATAAACATCAAATAATTTTTGATCTTCTTCATTTATATAATAAGTGTCACTAGAAGCAA
Source organism: Mycoplasmoidaceae bacterium (assembly GCA_051653965.1). Classification (GTDB taxonomy): domain Bacteria; phylum Bacillota_I; class Bacilli_A; order Mycoplasmatales; family Mycoplasmoidaceae; genus CAMREV01. The sequence goes on from JBOFXG010000007.1 coordinate 36,671, forward strand.
TAACTTTTTTATTAATTAATTCACAAGTTTTAATAATTCTATTTATTGCATTTTGAATATCTTTTTTTTCTAAATTACCTCTATTAATTTCATGATCAAAACAATTAACTGGAGAAACAAAAATAACATCATAAAAATTAATTGCTTCTTTTAGTTCTTCATCAGTCCCATAAAACGCTTCCTTAATAACATTGCCTTCAGTAGGAGAGTTTGCAACTAATATGTTTTTTTTGAAATATAAAATATCTTCTTCAAACAAAACGCACTTATTATATTTTTTAGTGCTAGCTCTAGAAATTAATTCATATAAATTTCTCAAGCCTTCTTGATTTTTTGCATATAAAGTAATTAAATGATCTCTATTTTTTGTTACTAAGTCATATGAATTTAAATTCTCATTTATTTTAATTAAATTATTAATTCCATTCATATCCAAGAAGTCCATCATATTTTTTCAAACTTTTAATAATATTTCAGCATCAAACATTGCTCTGTGCGCTTCATTTTCATTGTAAAAAATACCTAATTTTTTAGATATATTAGCTAAGGAGTGACTTTTAAATTTAGGGTTTTGTGCTCTTGATAATAGCATTGTATCTATTAAAGAATTTTCAATAATATCAATTGAATTTTCTTCCATTTTTTTATTAATAAATTTAATATCAAAATCTTTACCATTGTGTGCAATTAAAATTGCATTTCCAAAAAAATTTTTTATTTGAATTAAGGCATCTTTAATATCCATTCCTTTTGCAATCATACTTTCATCAATACCAGTTAATTTTTTTGTAAAGATTGATAATGGTTTATCTGTTTTTATAAAAAATTCTAATTGATCAATGATGACACCATTTCTAAATTTAATTCCACCAAATTCAATTATGTCTCCATTTAAGGGATACAAACTAGTCGTTTCAATATCAAAGATAACATATTCAGCAGTTGAAATATTTGTATTAATTGGATTGGTAACAATTTCAACTTTTGATTTTGAAAAAAATGTTTGTACACCATAGATTAGATTAATTTCTTTTTTACTATATTTTTTGTAGTTGTAAATTGAAGGAAAAATTTGACAATTAAACTTGTCAGTAATTGCTAAATATTTATGGTTGTATCCTATTAATTTATCAGCTAATTCTTTTGCATCTGCTAAACCCTCAAATGCTGTCATTTTAGTATGATTGATATATTCAACCCTTTTTATTTCTGAATTATCTATTTCAGATGATGATATTAGTTTATCATCAATATTTAATTGCCTAATAATTCCTGTTAATTGATTTTTTTCATATTTATCAATTTGTAAATTTATTTTAGCTTTTATTCATGTTCCAACTTTAATTGAATCAAATGTATTTTGATCTAATCCAAAACCTTTATTTATAAAAGATTTAATTAAAATTGAGTCACTATAATCTGTTATAAAAAATTTATAAATTGTTTTATTATTTGAAAGTTGAATTGAATCAATTTTAAAAACTTCACCACAGACTATAGCATTCATTTGCTCGGGCACAAGTGAAACAATTGAATTAACATTTCCAATAACATTAATTTTTCTAGTTTTAATATTTTCTTTTACAAAATCTTTTTTGTTATTAAATATTATTGTTTCAAATTTTTTAGTTTTGTATAATTCAATTTCTTTATTTTTTTCATCCATTACAAATACAATTTCATTAAAGTGAATTCCGACAGTGCTAAAAAATGAAAGTAATGAATTTTTTTCATTATTCAATGTTTCACGTTCATTTAAATTTAAGTAAAAAATAATCAAATTTGAGTTTTCAATTTCACATTTCTTTCTAGTAAGAATATTTTTAAGAAGCAAGTTATTATTTGAATATTTATTAACATAATATTTTATATATTCAAAAACTTCATCAGCACTATAAATAATGTTTTTTACATTTAAAATAATTTTTAATTCATTGTTAGAATGACTATTTTTTTTATCAAGAATTTTAAAGAAAAGTTTTGGTTCTATTAAAGAATCTACTTCAATTTCAATTGTAATTATCTCATCTATATTTGAAATTGAAAAAACACAATTATCTTTAATTAAATTAAATTCATCATCAGATAATATATTACTTTTAGTGAAAAAATGTAAAAATTTGTCTTTCATATATTTCCTTAAATAAATAAATTTACAATACTAGCAATTGAAATATAAACTATAAATATAATACCAATAATACTAAAAAATAAATCAAACTTTTCTAAAATATTTTTCTTTGTTGCCTTCTCAAATATTAAAGAAACTATCTTAAAACCATCAAGTGGTGGAAAAGGTAATATATTTAATAAAAATAAACCTAAATTAATTAAAAATAATTGAAAGAAAAAAATGCTTGCAAAATTATTATTAATATTAGTTAAACCTTCTATTCTTTGGAAAACTATTGTGTTTCATAGATTAATAAAAAATAATTGAATTTCATTATTAATATCTATTTGTTCATTTAAACCATAAATTAAAACTAAAATACTTAGACCAAATAATATTAAATTAAATAATACACCACCAAAAATAATAAGAATATTTTTTAAAAAAGAAACTGAATTTATACTTATTGAGTTAGTTGAAAGAGCATACAAATTACTATATTTTCGATATTCTTTATAAGTATTAAAAGTTTTAAACTCTTTAAATGAAAATTTATTTTTAAAAATTATTTTAAGATGTTCATAATTAGAAAGCTTTATTAAATTGATATCTAATTTATTTTCTGTTTCAATATCGTTTAATATATCTTTATAAAGTTTATTTACATGATTAGATGACATTGAAACATAAGCCATAATTGGAAGTAACCTTAAACAATAAATTGTTCCATTATGATTTATAGAAAATAATTTTGGACCAATACCAATTGAAAATTCATAAACAGTAACCTTGAAAATTTTTGCAAAAATAAAGTGACCTAATTCATGTATTGACAAGGATATAAGAACGACAAATATAAATGTAAATATTAATTGAACATTATTCATATTTTCCTTCTTCTATTCATTTCTTAACTAAATTATTTAATAAATAGACATCTTCAATTTTATTAATTTTATAATCATTAAATTTCATAATGGTTTTTTCTATTATTAAAGTAATTTGATGAAAATTAATTTTATTTTCTTTAAATAATTCAAATAATGAATCATTAGCTGAATTTATGATTATGGGTTGAGCTAAATTTTTATTATTTAAAAATTCTTTTGCCCATTTAATAGGCAATCATTCATCTTCGTTAATTTTATTAAATGTTAAATTAAATTTATCATAATTTAATTTATTTATTATTTGCTTTTGAGAATCAAAATTAAAGATTGCATTCTGAATTGCGATCTTCATATCATGGTATGATAAATACATAATTGATGAACCATCTAAATATTCAACAATTGAATGAACAATTGCTTCTTTATGTTGAATTACATCTATTTTATAAGGAAAGAAATATGATGCTTCAATAATTTCAAAATATTTATTAACCATTGTTGAAGAGTCAATTGAAATTTTTTCTCCCATATCTCATTTTGGGTGCTTAATAACTTCCTTAAATTCATAATGTGATTTATCTAATTCTTTATTATTAAAAAATTTTCCCCCAGAAGCAGTAATTATTATTTTTTTAATATTTTTGTTTTTGAATTTAATTAATGAAATAATCGATGAAAGTTCTGAATCGACAGGGGTTATAGAAACATTGTTTTTATTTGCTAATTCAATTAAAAATTTTCCAGCTGTAACAATCGATTCCTTATTTGCTAAAACTAAATTAATTTTTTTGTTCAAACATAAAATAGATTTTTCTAAACCAGCAAATCCAGTAATAGCATTAAAAATGATTTCGGGCTTTGTTTTATTAATTAGTTCATCATATGAATCACAATCATTCAAAGTTGTTATATGCTCACTATATACACTTAAATTAGGGAATAATGATAAAATTTGTTTTGCTTTTTTAATGTTTTTAAAAAATGAAAAACCAACAAGTTTTAATTCTTGAAAATTTTGAATGACTTCCATAGTTTGCAATCCTATAGAACCTGTTATGCCTAAAATTAAAATTCTCATTTTATTCCTTAAAAAGTTAGTTTATTATTTTTAATGCTAATATTCACACCAAAAGCAACTCGATATTCTTTAAAACTATTCTTTGATATAAAATCAATTATACCATTAATTTTATTACTAGAAATTTTACCTAAATCATTATTAATAAGTAATAAATAAATAATATTAAATCACAAATCATTAGGAATTTTTTTAATAAAATCAATATCATAATTAGATATTTTTCAATTGTAAAAGTACTTATTAACTTTTTTTAATTTAAATTTGTTTTCTTTATTATAATCATTTATTTTTTTTATTAGAGATTGATAATTCTGATTACTCATATCGAGAATAATTTTTCTATTCCTGTTTCTTTCATAATCATCGCTAGCATTTGTGTGATCAATGCTATATTTAACTTTATTTTTAATGCAATAATTTTCTAAATATTTTTTTTCTACATATAGAAGTGGTCTAAATATTTTTAGATTTTTATACATACTTTCTTGCATAATTCCATAATATAGAGATTTTGATTTTTTTTCTATTTGTGCATAACCTGTTTCTAAAAAATCATTAAAGTTATGAGCCACAAGCAAATTATTATTGTTTGTTTTTATAGAAACTTCACAAAAAAAATCATATCTGATTTTTCTTGCATGTGCTTGAAAATTATTTATTTTTTCTTTTTTGTTTTTCCAATCTACAATATATGGAAAAAATTCAATATTATTTTCATTACAAAATTCTTCAACAAATTTTTGTTCATAATCAGCTTCAATTCTTTTCTTGTAATTAACAAATGCAACTGCTTCTATTTTATGTTTAAACATATTTAGCATAGCCATTGAATCAGGACCTCCTGAAACTGCTGCTATATATTTTTTAGATGATAATTTAAATAAAAAAGAGTTAATAATTCAGTTAGTCATTATTCATTTCCATTAGAATTTTATCAAAATCCTTTTGATAAAAATTGCCAATTATTTTTGAAGCTCTCTCAATAGATTTTAAAAATATTGTTTGATCTTCACTAGAAAATTTAGATAAAACATAATTAGTAATAGAGTCGTTTTTATTTTTTGGTCTTCCAATTCCTATTTTTATTCTTTTGATATCTTCAGTGCCTAATTTATTAATTATGTCCTTAATACCATTTTGTCCGCCTGATGAACCATTTTTTTTAAGTTTGATTTTTCCAATTGGTAAATCTAAATCATCATAAACTACTAAAATATTTTTAAAATTAATTTTATAGAAATTAATAAATTTTAAAACACATTCTCCTGAAAGATTCATAAATGTTTGCGGTTTTAAAAAGAAAACTTCTTTTTCATCATATTTTAATTTATAAAAATTACCTTCAAAAATATTAGAGTCAAAATTAAATTTATTTTGTTTAGCAAAAAAATCTAAAGCAATGAATCCTGAATTATGCTTTGTGTTTTCATATTTTTGACCAGGATTACCCAAACCAATAATTAAATATTTATCCATTTAACTTATACAAATGATTAGCAACTAAATACAATTGTCTAGTTTTAAATAATGCAGAAGGAATTTTTTTACTATTTTTTGAGCTTACTTTAAATATTGTGCATAAATTTCTCAAGTTAATTTTTTTAATTCCTATTTCTTTTGCTTTTTTTGAAACATCAATAATTGGATTATTAAAATCAAGATTAAGTTTTTTGTATGAACTTTTTAAAAACTCATAATCAATGTTGTCAAAATTATATAAAATAACACTTTTTTTATCAAGAACTGAATAAATATCTATTAATGCTGTTTTAAGCGGAATTGCATTCATTGATTTTTTTGCTGAGTTTTCAATAAAATAATGAAGACATTTCATTTCATCATTTTCATTAAAAATAATAGCAATCTGACTTGCTTGTGTAACTGAATTTCCAAAAGTAATTTTTTCTATAAAAATTGTTGCTATGTTCATATGTTTTCCTTTAAATATATTATATATAAATCTATTATTATTTATTAATGAAAAAAGAAATTATGCTAAACCTTCTTCTTTTAATCATTTAATATCTCTAGAAGTCATTTTAGGACTTATACATCCTTTTATGTAATTTTCATATCAATTTTTTGCATAAATTATTTTATCTTCAAAAAACGATCTATTTAAATCTAATTCAACAAATTTAATATTATTTTTTGTTGGTACAAATGAGCTTGGTTGAGCATAATCTTTTGTTTCTAAAAATGCAATAGCAAATAAACCTTTTTCAATATTTCTTAAATAAAGATATAAAGATAATTGCATGCAATAATCTTCTGAAATTTGAATTTCATTGTATTGATTAAATCATTTTTTAATTCCGCCATTTTTTTCTTTAACCAAAGGAATATTGTTTTGATCTTTTTGCATTTTTAATGTGTTGTCATCTTTTTTATAAACTAATGAATCAATTGAAGTAGTTTTTATTTCTAACATTCTTGAATTTGGATAATCTAATGCATTATTTTCATCGATTGGTTCTCCATCTGGTATTCCTCCAAAAATCATATTGTCCTTAAAGATATCTCATTGAATTTTAGCAGGAATGTAACTTACATATTTTTTATTAAAAACTTCTTCAGCAAAATGCTTAACTTTTGGTTCAATTGTATTACCAACAAATGATAATGTTTCATCCATTTTATCTTTAAAAATTCCAACCATCATTGCTCATGATTTTACATCACTAGTTCATTCGCTATTTCCAAGAATTGACGAGAATTTACTTCCTGTTATTTTTTTAAATTTTCATCTATTTTTTTCAATATATTCTTGTGATAGAATTATTTGATTATCTCTAATGAAAAAATCTTTATTTAATTCTTTTATAAATGGCATAATTTCTCCTTAAAAACCCAAACTTGGAACAAAGTTATCAATAGTACCATTATACATACCTTTTGATGCTAACTTAATGTTTGTAGAAATCATTTGAACGCTTTCTCTTATTCTATTTAATTTATTCAATGTATCTTTTATTGATTTTTTATAGAAGTCCATTTTTCTATCACAAATAAATACATTAACTTTTGTCAATTGTGAAAAATCTTGTTCTAGTAATTTATTTAGTTCCCTAATATCATAATGTAAATCAAATATTAATGATTTCATTCAATTTTTAATATCGGGCATTAATTCTTGATCAATTTCAATTTTTTCAATTGAATTACTTTTAACTTCAATTAGATCTGGATTAATTTTAATTTTTTCATTATTTATATTATTTTTATTAAAAATATAATAATTTTTACCATCAAAATTAATAAACACTCTCTCAGTCGCTTCCTTATTTGTAACAAATTGTTCTTTAGAATAAATCTTAATTGATAAGTCAATTGTTCCAACCACTGAGCTAGTATTTTTTAACATATTAATATCTTTAATATCTATGAAAAAACTACTCATATCTTTTTCAGATGAAAATAAATAATATTTACTATTATCATTAATAAAAACTTTTTCTTCAACTATTTTTTTGAAATCTAAATCTCTAACTATTTCTGATTTTATATAACTTGAAAAACCTATGTATTTTTCTTTTGTTAAATCATATTGTGAGTAAAAACCATATTCGAAATTTGATGTTAAATCATTAATAAATTTGGCTACAACATTTGAATGAATAGGTTGGTTTCATAATATATGTTCAACAATAAAACAATCAGTTATATCTACTTCTAATCTACCATTTAATATTGCTGATATTTTTAGAATTTTATCAATAGATTTTCAAATGTCATTACTATTTAATATTTGATCAATGCCATGTTGTTTTGATTGCTTTCTGTTATCATTGAAATCACTAACTTTTTCTTTTAGTTTCGAAATAAAAATTTTAGATGGCTCATCTAAAACAACATAACTAGTTAGTGCATTAACAAACTCAATATCTTCTAGTTTGAACTTCTCTTCGTCTTTTAAGTTAATATGGTAATTCATATTTTCTTCAGCATTAATACCTTTTTGAGCATCTCTTGCGTCAGATGTTGTATTAATAAAATATTTAATAAAAATTGAATTTCAAATATGTTTTGAAATTTCATCTGTTGGTCTATTGAAATCACCAGTCATTATTTTTAGTGGAACATCTAAATGAACTAATGTTCCATTATTCATATATGTACTTTGAAGGAAAAAATCTAGTAAAACATTTTTAATAAATCTATCACCATTTAACCCATTAGAGATTAAACAAACATCAGAAGAAGCTAAAAATCCAATTATTTTTCTAATGTATTTTCCTTCTTTAATTGCATCTTCATCAACAGGACCTAAAATATCATCTATAGTTGTAGTGCTATCAACAAGAATTTCAAATGGTTTTGAATCAGAAAAAATGTTGTTTATAGAATCAAATATATATTTATCTAGTTTCTTAGAACCTGAATAAATATAAAATGGTTTTTTAATAAATGCTGATAAAATTGAAAGTTTTGTGATGTTCTCATTATTTATGTGATTTCTTGAGATTTCTTTAATTATTTTTTTTGCTTTAACCTTTAAAACAGTTAATCTTTCGTTTATTTTTTTATCATGAAGGATGTCTTGATTCATATTCACCTAAAACGTAATACTCTTTTTTATTATAAACTATATTGTTAATTTACAATTATATAATTTAATTAGTATACTTATTATATAATTTACACACATACTAGAGGGACTTAAGATGAAAAAACATAAAATTTTTTTTAATAATCAAATGGTTGAATTTGATAACACTATTGATATACATTCTCCAGAAACTAATGAAATAGTTGGAATATTACCAGCATTTAAGAAGCATCAAATAGATAGCATTTTTGAAAATGCAGAAAAAGCATTCAATACTTGATCATTAACATCGCAACAAAAAAGAATTGATTATCTAATGGATTTTGGAAAGATAATGCTTGATAATAAAGAAGAATTAGCAAAGGCACTCGTTGATGAAGTTGCAAAAAATTATATTGATGCAATCAAAGAAGTCGAAAGGTCATATGATTATATTGTTGAAACAATAGATGAATACAATAAAAATTTTATTAAACCTAAAATACAATATGATAATCCTGTTACCAAAAAAGGTAAAATATCATATCAAAAAAGAGTTCCATTAGGAGTTGTATTAGCTATCTCACCATTTAACTATCCAGTTAATTTATCAATATCTAAAATAATACCTGCATTAGTTTTGGGTAATACATTAGTGTTTAAACCAGCAACTCAAGGAAGCATCTCAGGAGCATTATTGTCTAAATATTTTTATGAAGCTAATTTACCTGCAAATGTATTTAATGTTGTTATTGGAAAAGGTTCTGAAATAGGTGATGAGCTAATTGAAAACAAAAAAATAAAAATGATTTCATTTACTGGTGGTGTTAATGTTGGATCTAAAATTGCTGAAAAAAAATCAAACATTCCTCTTGTTCTTGAAATGGGAGGAAAAGATCCAGCAATTATTTTAAAAGATGCAGACATTGATTTAGCTATTAAAAACATCGTTAAAGGAAGCTTATCTTATTCTGGTCAAAGATGTACAGCAATTAAAATTATTTTTGTTGATAAAGAAATAGCTTGTGACTTTACTAGCAAATTAATTTTAGAAGTTAAAAAATTAAAAGTTGGTCTTGCAATTGATAAAAGCGATATAACCGCTTTAATTAGTTCTAGTGCAATTGAATGAGCATTAAAGTTAATTAAAGATGCAATTGATAAAGGTGCTAAATTAGAGCTTGGCGGAAATGCAGTAAATAACATTCTATATCCAACAGTGTTATCAAATGTTAAAAGAGAAATGATGATCTATGATCAAGAACAATTTGCCCCAATTATTCCAATTGTTGAATTTGATAATGTGCAAACTGTAATAAATGATTTACATAAATCATTATATGGATTACAAGCATGTGTTTTCACCAATAGTGAAAAAGAATTTATAAGAATTGCAAACAAATTAGATTATGGTTCAATTAATTGAAATCTTCAGTCTTCAAGAGGGCCTGATAAATTTCCATTTGTTGGTATTAAACATTCAGGTTTTGGAACTCAAGGAATTTATTGAGCTCTTGAATCAATGTCAAGAATAAAATCATTTGTGATAGAAAAATAAAATTGGATTATAAACCCAATTTTATTTTTTTGATTATTTCTCTCACTTGATCTTTTGTTTCATCATTTTTCAAAGACTCATGAATAATTGCTTCTACATATCCAACTTTAGATCCTATATCATATCTTTTGCCTTCAAATATCTTTCCATAAAAAACTTGCGATTCAGAAAGTGATCTAATAGCTGAAGTAAGTTGTATTTCGCCAGAAGCATCTACCTTAACATTTTCAAGTTCATTAAATATTTGTGGGCTTAATACATATCTTCCAAGAATTGCATAATTAGAAGGGGCTTCACCTAATTTTGGTTTTTCAACAAAGCCATTTAGTTTTAAAATAGATTTGTCATTTTGATATTTTTTATCTACATCAACAATTCCATACATTGGAGTTTGAGACTCATCTACTTTTTGAATACCAATTACTGGTGCATGTGTCTTTTTGTGTGCTTCAATACATTGAAGTAGTGCTGGTTCTTTTGAATTATCACTTTGAACAACAACATCATCACCTAAAAGAACTGCAAAGTATTCATTTCCAATAAATGATTTAGCTGATAAGATAGCATCTCCTAAACCTAGAGGTTCTTTTTGTCTTATATATTGAATTTTAGCAATATCAGCAATTTTTCTTAATTTCTTTGCTTGATCTTTTTTGCCTTTTTTATTTAATCAATATTCAATTTCAAAAGAATAATCAAAATGATCCATAATTGAATTTTTTGTATTTGAAATTACAATTAAAATTTCTTCAATTCCAGAAGCAGCTGCTTCTTCAACTATATATTGAATAGTAGGTTTGTCTAAGATAGGTAGCATTTCTTTTGGCAAAGCTTTTGTAGCAGGAAGAAATCTTGTTCCTAATCCAGCTGCTGGAATGATAGCCTTTCTAACTTTTTTCATATTAATCCTTAAAGAAACTTAATCATTTTAAATCATATTTAGATGAAATGGCATCTTTATCAGATAATAAGAAACCTCTTTCATCAAAAACTTTATATTCAAATAAAGTATTGTTAATTGTAATTACATATGACCTAAATGGTTTAAAACTATCTGTGTATTCAATATGATTTATTGTTAAACTGTATTTTTTATCTGTACTGAATTCTTTTGGTACATTTAAATAATATTTTTTATTAGCAAAAATAATTCCATCAAATCTATTTATATGTAAAGGTTCTTTTTTGTCTTCTGATAAATACATAGTATCTATCCCAGGAACATTTTTATCAATTTTTAAACTCAAAGTTTGACCTGATCTAATTCCACTTCTTTCAATACCATTTAAAATATAAGATTTAGCCTTAAATTGAACAATTTTATTTTCTTTATCAATTAATGCACTTTCAATTATTTTATCATCTTGTTTATTTGATTCGCTTTCAACATTATTAATAACAAACTTTTTTAAATCATGAATTTTTTCATCAAAAATTATATTTAATTCATTTTTAGATTGAGTAATTATTTTATCAATATCATTTTTAAATTCATCAACATCAAAATAAACTCCAAGACCTTCATCACTAACTGCTAATAATTTATTTCTTTCATTATGAATAGAGTCTAAGAATCAACCTGAATCAACATTACTATTTTTAATATTATCATTGCCTTCGTCACCAAATTTACTTTTAATTTTTTTAATGATAACATTAATTGCATCGGCTTGATTTCTTCATGAATTTTCAAGTTTAACTAGTTTTTCATTTTGAACTTCAAATTTTTTATTGTTTTCTAATCATGCTTTTTGAACAACATAAATTTCATCATTAAAATTTTCATTTTCATTAGAATACTTTTTTAAATCATTTGCAAATTTAATTTGTTTATCTGCAATATCAGAAATTGAACTAAGTTTATCTTTTAATGTAATTTTGATTCCATCGACTTCATTAATAAAGTCTGATTTATAGTTGTTGATTCTTTCATCAATTTTTTTAAGAACGCTATCACTAATTAAGTTATCTGAAATCTTTTGCATTTTTTCATTTGTTGCTTTAACAAAATCTTTTAATTCTTTTTCAACTTCATTCTTTGAATTTTCAATTGAATATTTTAATTTAATAATTTCTTTAGAGTCAACTGAATTTGCAGCTACTTTATTTATTTTTTCATTAGTAGAAGAAGTTTTTTCAGAAACTGTATTTTCAATGTTTTCTTTTAATAGATTAACTTTTTCATTAATTTTAGACAAAACAACTTTAATATCTTGTACAAATTTATCATCCACTTTTTTGCCATTATATTTTGTGTCAGAAATATCAATTTCATCTATTTTACTATTTAACTTATCAATGCTTGATAGTTTGCCATCTGGTAATAAAGTATTTCTCTTAGCTAGCAAAGAATAAATATAGCTACTTGAGAAAGTAGTGTCATTACTTATTTTTGAATCATCAACAATTCTTTTTGTTTTAATTTGATTATTAATCGCTTGTTTAGCTTCCTGAGGAGTAATCTTTTTCTCTTCTGAAATTTTTTGAGTTTCTCTATCAAATGTTTCTTTCTTAATTTTTTCTAAATTTTGAATATTTTTTAACAAATCACTATCGTTGTAATCTTCAATTATTTCAAGATTCTTTGTAAACTTATTATCGCTGCTATATTCAAATGAATCTTTAATACCTTTATATGAGTCCAAGAAATCATTTATTTCATTTTTTTTAATATCTTCTAAAACATATGTTTTATCATTAGACAACTTTAAAAAAAGAGATCCTCTTCTTTTTGTTTCTCCAATCATATTTAATTCTCTTATTTTATCTAAAGAGTAAATTTCAGTATTTGGATTCTTATTTATGTTTGAATAAACAAAAATTTTATTTTTTGAAACAAAAAAAATAATAGGTTTACTATTTGAGTCATTTGAAATAAACGATAAAACTTCCACATTAGCTAATGTAGCGATCATTGCTTTCGATCCTGGTTCAAAAGACTTTAATTTTTTAATATAAAATTCGTTATTCATAGTATTCCCTTGTAAAATAATATATAGGTTATATTTATTATAAGATTTTATATACGTTTTTGAGTAAAAATCTATAAAAAAAAAGAGGATTATGAAAGAGATAAAAATAGAAACCCAATATATTGGTAAAACAGTTAGTGAATTTTGTTTCATTTTTTTACAAAACAAGACAATTTCTTTTGTAAAAAAAAGCATAAACAAGGGAAATATTAAGTTAAATAATAAAAAAGTTAAGGATAACCATCTGCTTTCAGAGGGGGATTTTTTATCTTTTTACATAACAATACCTAAGGAAAAAGAATTTGATTTTAAGGATTGCAAAATAAAAGAAACCATTTTTTTCGAAGATAAAAATATTATTATCTTTGATAAAAAGAAAGGTATTTATTGCCAAGAAGATATAAATGAGAAAACAAATACCTTAAATAATTATTTAAAATTATATTTATTCAATAAAAAAGAATGAGATGGTTATAGCATTGAACAAGAACCTGCTTTAATAAATAGAATTGATGTAAACACTGAGGGTTTAGTTATTGCGGGAAAAAATAAGAAAGTGGTTAGGAATTTAAATAAACTTATAGCAGACAAAAAAATATCCAAAAAATATCTTGCTTTAATTCACGGAAGATTAAGAAACAAAGAAAATTATTGAGTTGATTATATTTATAAACATCCAATTACTAAAAATAAAATGAAAGTTTGTTCATCTCCTAACACTTATCAGACAAGCATTATTGAAACAAATGTCTTTGTAATTAAAGAAGAATGAACTTACTCATTAGTTGAAATAGAATTAATTTCTGGAAAGAAGCATCAAATTAGAGCACACTTATCTTATTATAAGAACCCAATTGTCGGTGATTATAAATATGCTAATCAAAAATATGATTCTGATGTTAAATCTCAAATTCTCATTTCAAATGAAATTAAGTTTAATGCTGATAAAAATAATGAATTATTCTATTTAAACAAAGTAAAGTTTAAAAAATATGATCCTAAAAAAATCGATATTAATGAACTACTTGAAAAAAATAAAAAAAATACTAAGAAGTAATCTTAGTATTTTACCATTAATTCTTTGCCTTTTGAAGTTCCTATTCTATCAGCTCCAGCATCAATAAATTCTACTAAATCATTGTGGTTTTTAATTCCGCCAGCAGCTTTAATAAATTTTCTTTTCTTAATTATTTTATTGAATAATTTAATATCTTCTAATTTAGCTCCAGAAGTTGAAAAACCTGTTGATGTTTTGATAAAATCTGCTTTTGAATTTAAAATGATGTGACATGCATTAATTTTATCTTCTTCTGATAATAAAGCAGTTTCAACAATAACTTTAACAATTCTCCCTTGCGCTGCTTTTGTAACTTCATTTATCTCAGTAACACAATATTTAAAATCGTTTTCTTTTAATCTAGAAATATTTAGTACCATATCAATTTCATCAGCACCATTTTTAATTGCATCAAGTGTTTCAAACACCTTTGCACTAATTGTATTTTGTCCAAGTGGAAATCCAACAACTGTACAAACTTTTACATAAGAATTTTTTAATATTTCTTTTGATAACTTTACATAAAAAGGATTTATGCAAACTGAAAAAAAATTTTCAGTAATAGCTTCCTTACATAATTTATAAATTTGTTCCTTTGTTGCATCTGCGGATAAAACCGTTGAGTCAATATATTTTGAATAATTTTCCATTCTCTCTCTCCATTTAATTAATATTATTTTAGCAAATAAAAATAAATATGAGGGGAAAATAATAAAAAAACAATCTCGCCTCACGAGATTGTTTTTTTCAGAAGTATTATTCTGTGTGAATAATACCAAATACATTTAATTTTTCCTTAAGAAGGATTAATTGCAAATATGCATAATTTAACAACTAATTAAACCCTAAAAGTATTTTAATTTGTTTGTGCACACTCATACATAATCTTCATATATGTATATTTCATATTACTACTATTATCCTTATAATATCCTTGTCTTCGTAAAACATAATCATACTTCTAATCTTCATTGGTCAAATCGGATCATTATACTTTTTGTTCTCGCTACCCTATATTGCTTTTCCCAGCCTTAGATACTTCAAAATCAAAATTCACTTCTATGATTTATAAATTTCCTAAAAATTTTGAAATCATATGCACATCTATATTATACACCAAAATAAAAAAAAGCAAACATTTATTAATTAGAGATTATTTTTAAATTATTTCTTGTAAAGAAATCTATGACCTTTTTAAAGTTATCTTTTACATCGTTATCATTTGAAATTAAATTAAACCTAAATGTATATGATATCTCTTCTCCTTTTTCAAAAACACTTATGAATTTAAATGATTCAATTAAATTGCATGATTTAGATAATTTATAAATATTTTTTAAATCATAACTCTTATCAACAACAACCGAAAGATCTCTTACAATTTTATGTTTTTTTTCATCATCAAAAATAAATGCTAAACTATTTTCAAAATTTATTAAATCAGTTATATCTAATTCCATTACATAAATTTTTTCAGATTTAATTTTATATGACTTTAAAACTTCTGGATTAATTCTTGTAATATAACCAATGTTATTTTTATTAAGATTAACTTTTATTGAGTCTTTTTTACATCCCCATGAGTTTATAATTTCTTTTTCAAAACTCAATTCTTGTTTACTAACCAATGCAATGCTTTGAGCAATAGCTTTTAAAAAAAATATGTCGGATTTAACAATTGATCCATTAAAGATATTCATAATTATATCTTTTGGTACAGACGCAATAAAATGTTTTCTTTTATTTGTTCCATAATATATTTCTTGAATTTCAAAGACAGGTACTAAATCATTTTTTAAAGAACTATTATATGAATAACAATTAAGAATACCATCAAGTAATGATAGTCTCATAAATTCTCTATCTAATGAAATAGGATTTTTTATTTGAACTGGCTTAGTGTATTTAAAATAATTAAAATTATCATTAGTTTGTTTCGAAGTCAAATTATAAGTTTTTAATAAATAAAAACCCCTATTTAGTAACATATTATTAACTTTTGTTATGTTTTCACTATCTTTATTTTTGATATTATAAAGAATTGAATTTTTAATGCTAGCTTCAGGAATATTTTGAATCCCAATTACTTTTAAAATATCTTCTATTATGTCATGATCATTTTCTATATCAATTCTATATTCAGGAGTGACAATATAATTTTTAGTTAATTTATATCCAAAAGAATTCATAACTTTCCTAATATTTTCATTAGTTATGTCAATACCTAAAAGTTTGTTTACCTTTTTTAAATCAAGTTCTATTTTAGCTTGTTTGTTTTCTTTATATTTTAAATCAACTTCTATATTACTAAAGTTAGGTTTTAAGTTTTCAATAAAAATATCTAATGATTTTTTATATCATCAGCTAGAAATATTTTTTGAACTAAACTTAATTTTATCATTCATTATTTTTAATCTTTTGGATGTATTTTTAATATCTATTGGATTTGTAAGACAAGATAAAAAATAAACATTTTTAGATTTTTCATTAACTGCATATTTTTTACAAACATCAATATTTATTAAAGCGACTATATCATTATTATTTTTTAAAACAATATCATCTTTTTTTAAATTAACTATTCCATAATTATTTAATTCTACTTTTTCAGGTTTTTCTAATTTTGATATTACTAAATTATTTCCTTTAATTTTTGTAAAAGCGATTGTAGGAACGCCAGATAATATTTGATTAATTTTTCCCAAGTCTTCAATTGAGTCATTAGGAATAAATCCAGAGTTCATCAAAATAGTTTTAACAATTCAATTTGAACTTATATATTTTTCATTATTTAATGAAATTAAATAATGATTATCTGAAACTTTATTTTTTAATTTAATTTTGCTATTTATTTTTCTATTTAAATTTATAAATGATAAATCTTTTTTTAAATTTAAAAACGATTTGATTTCTAAAATTATTCCAAATACAGAATTTAAATCATTTCTATTACTGGGAATTGAAAGTTCATAAATAATATCATTCATATTTATTAAACTAAGTGGTTTTTTATCTCCAACTTTAGCATTAGAAGGAAGAGTAATAATATCATCTAATTCATTCTTATTACATCAGTCAGTTCTATTTGTCAATTCATTATATGCACAAATCATTCCTTCAGATAAAACGCCTCTTAATTCCTTATATTCAATTACTCTACCATCAATAAATTTTGCGCCTTTTAAAGCTACAATAACTTTTTGTTTAGGATAAACATTTTTTGCACCACAAACAATAGTATTAATTTTAGAGTTTGATATTTTTACTTTACACACATTTAGATTATCTGCGCTAGAGTGTTTTTTAGTTTCTAAAATTTCACCAACAACTAAATTATTTGTTTTTTCAAAATTGAAAATAGTTTCTAATTCAATTCCTAATGAATTAAAAATATCAATTATTTTTTTTTCACTAAGCAAATCAAATTCTGGAAAAAAATTAGTAATTAAATTTCTAGATAAATACATTATTTTTCTCCCTTAAATTTAGACAATATTCTAAAATCATTATTATATAAATATCTAATATCATTGATTCCATATTTTAGCATTGTTAAACGATCAATTCCAATTCCTGCTGCTAATCCAATCATATCTTTACTTAGGTTGGCCTTATATATTACTTTTGGATTGAAAATTCCAGATCCAAGAACCTCAATTCAACCACTTTCTTTACAAATATTGCAACCTTTTCCATTGCATTTAAAACATGACATATCTACCTCAAAAGATGGTTCTGTAAATGGAAAATAAGAAAGTCTATATTTTGTTTTTATATTGTTATTATTAAAAAAATATTTTAAAAAATTATTTATTAATCATTTTAAATTACTAATATTTAAATCTTTTCTAATTCAAATAATATCTAATTGATTAAATTGATGAGAATGAGTTGCATCATCTTCATCTTTTCGATAAACATTTCCATATGAAATAACTTTTATTTCATCATCTTTATTGCCATCAATAATCTCTGCACTTACAGAAGTACAATGAGTCCTTAAAACAATATTTTTATTTATAAAAAATGTATCATGTTCATCTCTAGCTGCATGATTTTCATCAATATTTAAATTATCAAAATTATACTTAGTTAGAGAAATTTCATTTCCTAAAATTATTTCAAAATTTAATACTTTAAAAAAGTTATTAATTAAATTAATTGAAGCATCAATTGGATTAATTCCACCAAGCAATAAATCATCTGCATCTAATAAAGGATCAAATTCAGATCTTAATGAATTAATATATTGTTCTCTTATTCTATTTAATTGATCATCAAATATCTTATCAATTTCAACTTTTAAATCATTTATTTTTTTACCAAATTCTTTTTTTTCTTCAAGAGATTTATCTTTAATTTGCACATAAATAGGAGCAATGTTCTTTTTATTAAAAATATTCTTTTCTTCTGCTAATTTTTTTTCATTATCTATTGATTCAACAAATGATTTTAAATTATTTATAATATTTCTGTCTATCATCATCATTACCTATTATTAATAATAGTATGAAAATCAAATTATTTTAAAAAAATAATTAATAATTCATTTTTAATGTATAATAATTTTCCTATGTATAAATTTAAATACATAGGTTGGAGAAAATATGAGTAAGAATAAATTTGACGATAATATAGCATTATGTAGAAATTTATTTCTAGAAGTCCTTTCTACAAATGATGATAGAATTAACTTTTTATACAATACATTAATAGACAATGACTATATTAGTAAATTAGATAAAGATCATTATGACAAAATACAAAAAGCACTTGACACATTAGTAGAAAATGCCAGAGTAGATGAAATGAGAAAATATCAACAAGCACATTTTGGCCCACTTTTAGGAAAATTAAGAACACAAGATGCAAAAGATCTTTCAAATATATTCAAAAATGATCAAAATGCTTTTATTGATTATTTACAACTCTTATCTATTTTCTTTTTTAGAAAAGAAATGGAATCTGAAAATCATAGCCATGAATCTATTAGAGAAGCACTAAGTGAAAAAAGCAACAATATTTTAAAAGAATTAAAAGGATAATTATTATGAAAAATAAAAAAAGTTTAGGATTGGCAATTTCTTTAGCAGTTTTATTTATTGCTTTAACAATAGTAGGAAGCGCATTTTGTAATTGAGCACTTTACTTAATACCAATTGCATTTATTCCTATTGCAATGTGAACAATAAGAAATTGAAAAAACTTATCAACAAGTTTAAAAAATAAAAAAAATATTATTAAATAATTAATTTAATTAATAAAAAAAAATGTAATTAGTTTACATTTTTTTTATTTTATATTAAAAGTCTTCTGCTTCAATAGCACCATCTTCATTAGGAACAATAATACTTATATCAGTTTTAGAATGTTTTTTAATCTTTTCACTTTCTAAATACATATATATCGAAGATATTAATACACCACCTAATATATTTCCTATTACTGTTGGTATCATATTAATATAGAATGACTCACCCATTTCCAACCTACCAAAAACTGCTTGAATTTCAGGAGGAGCTATTATATTAAGTAGTGAAGCTTCTGTAAACACAAATGTATTAGCAACAACATGTTGAAAACCACAAATTGCAAAAACAACAATGAATAAGTATACTAGCATCGATCCTAATGCTCTATTATTAACTTTAACATAAGCATAAATTGATCCTGCAACAATCATGTTACAAAGTATTCCTGATAAAATATTTGATCATCATTCGGTTGATACTTTCTTATCTGCTAAGTACATAACACCTGTTCCAATATTATTTATTTCAAATCCACTTGTTTGATCAAAGTTTCAATATATACTAGAACCAAATGCTAATAATGATATTAATATCCCTCCAATTACATTCCCCATCAAAGTTATTAATAAGTCATGTACAAAAAGTTTAAACTTAACTTTCTTTGCATAAACTCCCATTATCACTAGAACATTTGAGGTGAATAAATTTCCTCCTAAGAATATACACATCATTATACCGATAGGGAATAATAAAGCACCATAGAAGAATCCGTCATGGCCAAAGTCTTTTATAAATTGCCCATTTATATATTCTCCACCATTCAATATATTGAAAGCAATATATCCAAGGCCTGCAAAAATACCGCCCATCATACTTAGAATTAATTTTTTTATAAAATTATAATTAACTTTTTCCAAAGCAAATTTAAGATGCAAATTTTTATTTTTAGCTTTTTCATCTTTTATTTTAAGAAACTGTTCTTCTACTGTTAGTTTTTTTCCAATTGGTTGACAAGCAGGATCAACATTTTGTTTCTTAATTTTTTTTAGCGTCATATAGTCCCATTAAAAAATTAAATATATTATATATTAAAAATAACTTTTTTATTTATTTTTGATAAATGTTTTAACAATATTATCTTTGGTAACAATAAAATATGTTGAAGGACAATCAAATGTGATTAATTTTCGATCCCCATTTTCTAATTTCTCTCCATCATATGAATTTTCAAGCATTTTTTGAAGAATTACTTCAACTTCTGAAAAAGATAATTTTTCTTTATTATTTTCTTTGTTTCTTTCTTGAAATCTTTGTTTAACATGATCTGTTATTTTATAAATTGGTTGTTTGTAATAACTCATATTAAATCCTTTTTTATATTATTCATGTTTTTATTATATAATATATTTTGATTGAGAAAGTCAGGTGATTTTGTTTATGCCAAAAATCGAAGTAAGAAACGGAGATGTTGAGCAAGCTTTAAGAAACTTTAAAAGAATAACTTCTGAAACAAGAAAAAATTCAAAAAGACATGAGTTTCATTTAAGAAAAGGTCTTAGAAAAAAAGAAAAAGAAAAAGCAGCTGCAAAAAAATTGAAAAAATTAGCAAGAAAAATGCGTTAAAAAATAGCAATTAATATCAACTGATATTAATTGCTATTTTTTTTATCATATCTACGATTATGACCCCTAATTAATAAGTTTTCATTATTAACAGAAGCTCTAATTCTATCCATTAATCTTAAAACTGATTTTTTTGAATTTGATTCCTTGAATTTTGAATAAAAACTATCTTCTAATTCACTAAGTGATAAATTAGAACTAAAAAAAGTTAATTTATTTTTGTTCATTCTATAGTTTAAAATATTGAATAAATATTCTATATAAAATCACTCTGATGAAAATTCTGTTCCAATATCATCAATAAATAAAACATCCACTTCTTTAAAGATGTCCATTAAGTCATCTGAATATTTTTTTTCCCATAAATCAGAATTAAATCCTTTTTTAACAAGATTAATATATTCTGGCAAAAAAACAAAAGCAATAGTTTTATTTTTTTTACTTGCTAAACTATTTGCAATTGCAAAAAGTAAGTGAGTTTTACCAACACCAAAATCCCCATAAATATACATTCCATGAAATGATTCTTCTTTTCCCATTCTAAAATATTTATTAATTATATCTTCATATGATTTATCAATATTTTTAAAATAATTCTTTTCAAAACAAACTTTTGATATTTCAGTATTTTTATAATAATTATATAGAAAATTTCTATTGTTTGTTCTTTGAGAAATATTTTTAAATTTCTCGCATATATCAATATAAAAATATAATTTATTTTTATTGTCTCTTTTTACATGCAAATGATGCTTTAAATCTGAAAAACAACTTGTATTTTCCTTTGAATTACATAAATAAGTTTCATCAATTATTTGATTCAAAAATATAAAGTTTTCTCTAATTTCCTTAGTCTCTAAATTAATTTCTTTAAAAAAAATATGATTTTTAATTTTTTCTAATTCTAAAGTTATTAATTCATTTTTTTGTGAATCAACTTTTTTATTTTTATTATCAAATTTATTTAATATTAAATTATTAGATGAACTCATATTTACTCCCTAAAAAATATAATCAACATAAACTAAATCAGCAGTTTTTTCTTCAACTATATTAGTTTTATTTTTATTGTATGTATTTATTTGATTATTTGCATTATATAAATATTTATATATCTCTTCAACACTTTCTAAATTAGATACAGAAATAGATTTAGCTACCTTTTTAATATACTTTAAATTTAGTGTTCCATTAGTTTTTCTTAATGAAAAATCCATTAAAATATTAATGCTAGGATTTGATAAATTGTAATCTCTTTTCATTGTTTTCAAAAAAGAAATTTCAAAGTGATCTAATTGTTGTCTGTTAATGCTAGTTAAATATTGTTCAGGAGAAATATTTTTATAATCTAAAAATATTTTCTGTAATTCTAAAGAATCAATTTCTTTAATAAACATTTCCATATTTCTATTTAATTTGATAATTTCATTATAGTTTAAATTTGTTTTATTATTGAAAAAAGTAGTAATTTTTTCTTCTAATATCACTTCATCAACTCTGTAAGTATTTTCAACATTTACAATTGAATCTAAACAACATAATTCTATCTCATTTATAGACAATGAAAAGTTTTTGTAAAATGAATTTATGATATTTTTTACTCCATCAGAAAAAACAATAGCCTTTGATGTTAATGAAGATAAGCTTGAATATAATTGTTCAAAATTAAAATGATATTCATCAGCAACTATTAAAGCAAAAATATCATCTATATTTGCTGAAATATTTTTGGCATTAATTGGTAATTGAGTTGAATTAAAGATAAATTCCAGCTCGCTAAATTTCTGTGAAGATAATTTTAAGCTTAATAATTTTTTAAGTTTATTATTTGAAATAAAAGCATTGTATTCTAATGGATGATTTAAACAAAAATAATATTTTATCTCTTTTTCATCATTATCAATAATATAAGTGCTTAATAATCCAATAGCTTCTAAAATTTTTCTATTATCTTCAAAAGTTTCAAATGAAAAGTTCATTTTTTTTCATAAGTCAAATAATGATCTTCTCCCGTCTGAATTAAAAACCTTATATTTAGAATCGTTCAGCATCTCTAACAAAAGCAAATAAGCTTCATTTCCTATAATAGGTTTATAAAGTGTATTTATATTAAATAAATTCATAGAAAATTCAGGTTGAACCTTATAGAAGTAACTATGTTTAATAATTGTTGACATAAATCCCCCTATCTATAACAAAAAATAAAATAATAATTATAATTTTTAATATAAAAATTACTTTAATTAATATTGTTAGACACAATAAGGTTAAAGGTTCAAAATAATTGAATTTATTTAAAATTTAAGGTTTTTTACAACTCAAATCAAATAACAATATTATCTTAAGACTATATAATTAAAAATCTTATTTTTTTTTAAAAAAAATATTGATAAATTTATATATCATAGATTTTTCCCACAATTTAAGGCTTATAAAAATATTAAAAATATATTAATTAAAGGGGTTTTTTTAATTTCCCACATAAATTGTGGAAAATTAAATAACAAAAAATTTTTTTTATTAAAGTAAAAAACAAGCTTTAAAAGCTTGTTTTTTAGTCTTGAATTTCAATTATACTATGGAGTTGGTAATGGATCTGCTGGGAATTGAATTATTGGAGCAGAAACATTAACAAATATCAATGTACTTAGTATTAGTATGATAATAAACATTAGAATTGCTAATAATGAAAGGGATAAATTAATAAGAATAAATACTTTGCTTCTTGTAACTTGATTTATACCTACAAATCATGTTGCTAATAAGTATAAATATGGGGCAGGAAGTAAAATAAATGTTATTGCTGATAAAACTACGGAAGTTATAGCAAAATTTGGGTATTGAATATAATTAACTCTTTGTCAAATATCAGTTACATTTGATGCATCATATTGGCCAGGTCCTGAATATGGTAATAAAACTGTAAATATAGCTATTCCAAATCCAACCGTAATAAAAAATATAACTAATAAAAATAAATATATCTTTAATGTAAAAGTATTATCTTCTAATCTTTTTGATAAGCCGCTTATTCTTGCTTGTGAAATAATTTGCTTTTTAGCTAATAGTTGTTTTTCCTTATTATCTTTTTTAAAATCTTTTTTTGATTTATTAAATTTCTCAAAAAAAAGATCATTTGAACCATTAGAAGTATTATCATTAGGTTTTTCACTTTCAATTTTATTTTCTTTTTTAAATTTAATATCTTTTAAAATAGAAGCAACATCTTTTTTTGATTCATTATTTTTTAAATCATTATTGTCTTTTTTAGCAATAACTAATTCAATAGGTTTTGAATCTTTTTTTAATTCTTCTGAATTTGAATTATTATTTTCTTTTTTTATACTCATTTTAATTACCTTTTAAATCACTCAAAATATCTTCTATTTCTTTTGCTCTATCAATTGATGTATCTCTTAAGAATTCAATTGTTGGAGTCTTTCTAAAATCAAAGTTTTTTGCAATCTCTGTTCTAAAAGACCCTTTAAATTTATTTAAATTTAAAACAATTTTATCTAAATCTTCACGATTAATACAATCAACATAAATTTTTATCATAGAAAAGTCTCTAGATAATCTGCAATAAGTAAAAGAAGCTTTTTTTAAAACCTTATTATAAACTTCCTTATTTAAGAATGTACATAGATGTTGTAATATGTTTGATTCATATCTTTCAATTTTAATAAATTTAGATGCTTGCATATTATTTTTTTCCTATATTATTTTTTCTTACTAACTTGTAAACTTCAATAATATCACCTTCTATTATATCATTAAAATTGTCAATTGTTAAACCGCAATCTTTGCCATTAGAAATTTCATTTATTGATTCTTTTCCAGTTTTTAAAGAAGTTAATTTTGCTTTATCTAAAATGATTTGACCATCTCTAAATACTCTAGCAAAACTTGATCTCGCTATTATTCCTTCAATAACTCTACAACCAGCAATTGTACCAATAGCAGAGTGATGTCATAATTGTCTAACTTCAGCCTTTCCAGTTATAACTTCTTCATATATTGGATCTAATCTTCCATGAAGCATTTCTTCAATTTCTTCTTTTAAATGGAAAATGATATTATGAGTTTTAATAAAAACATCTTCTGATTTAGCAAAATCGCTTACTTGATTTGATGGCTCTAAATTAAAACCATAAATAATTGCTTTTGAAGCCTTAGCTAAGGATACATCAGATTCAGTTATTGGACCAACAGCAGCTCTTATGATTACTAATTTTGCACCTTCAACATCAATCTTTTCAAGAACATTTCTAATTGCTTGTAAAGAACCATCAATTTCAGTTTTTAAAACTATCTTCAATATTTTTTTATCTTTATCTTCTTCATTTAAAAAAACATTAAGAAGATTTTTAGTTTTTTGAACTCTTTTATCAACTAATGTCTTTGAATCTTTTTCATCTTTAGTAATAATGAATTTATCCCCAGCATTTGTTACACCATTTAAACCTGAAATTGAAACAGGAGTTGAAGGGTAAGCGAAAGCAATTTCTTCGCCCATATAGTTAGTCATTTTTTTAACTTTTCCATAACAACTACCTGCAACAATAAAATCACCAATCATTAAAGTTCCATTTCTAACTAAAATGCTAGACACAGGTCCTAACCCTTTATCAATATGTGATTCTAAAACAACACCATTAGCAAGTGATTTTTTAGAACATTTCAGTTCTAAAATTTCTGATAGTAATAAAATTGAATTTAATAGTTCATCAATGTTTTTTCCATTTATTGCAGAACCTTTAATAAAGATAGTATCTCCACCTCATTCTTCAGAAACAAGACCATTTTCAGATAATTCTGAAATAACCCTATCTATATTAATTCCTGGTTTGTCCATTTTATTAATAAAAACAATTATTGGAGAATTTGCTGCTCTTGCATGATCAATTGATTCAATTGTTTGTGGTTTAACACCATCATCAGCCGCAACAACTAATACAACAATATCAGTTAGGTCAGCACCTCTTGATCTCATTTGAGAAAAAGCCTCATGACCAGGGGTATCTAAAAATGTTAATGATTTTTGATTAAATTTAGTTGTGTATGCACCAATTCTTTGTGTGATTCCACCAACTTCACTTTTAGCAACCAAACCATCTCTAATTTTATCTAATAAAGTAGTTTTACCATGATCAACATGCCCCATTATTGTAATAATTGGAGGTCTTGATTCATCATTTGATAAATTTGATTTAGCAATTACTTCTTCTAGAAAGTTTTCTTCATCTACTTGTTCTTCTCATTTAAAATCAAAACCTGATTCTAAACAAAATTCACCCATTTGATCAGCTGTTAATTCTGTATTAACATTAATTATTTTTCCCTTCATAAAAAAGAATTTAATAATTTCTTGAGTTTGTTTGCCAAGTTTTTTGGCAAAATTCTCCGGAGTTAAAAGAGAGGCAAAAATAAAAATTCCATCATTGTTTATTCCTGAGTCAACTTTTTTAAGAGTTTCTTTAATATTAATGTTTACTCTTGAGTCATTATTTTTAAATTTATTAGTTTTTACTTTTTTAGCCATTACTTTTACCTCCTTTTTTATTTTTAATTATTCTTCATCAAATTCTAGGATATCTAGATTAATATTTTCAGTTGTATCATCATTGTTTAAATCATCTTCTGTAATATCATCAAATTCATCAAAAATACTTGCTTCTTCTTTTTTAGATTTTTTTGGTTTTGCTTTTTTATAATTTGAATTATCAAATGATTTTTTGTTTTTATCAAATAAATCATCTTCATTTAATTCAATATTAATAGTTTTTATTTTTTGTGGAGCACTACCAAAGTTTAATATTTGATCTATATCATCATCAGTAATTAATGAACTATTATGTGATTCTGTTTTTTTAGAACCTGATCATTTATTTGAATGTGTATTAATGAATGAAAAATCACTATTGAATTCTCCTTCTTTTTTACCAAAAGGTTTGCCTTTTCTATTCGCATTATTTCTTTCATCAAAGTTTCTAACACTTCTTTGTCAATTACTATTATTACTTCTATTATGTCTTGTAGGAGTCATATGTGAAACATCTTCATATTCGATTTGGTCTTCTTTTGCAATTGATAATGTTTGGATATCAATACTTCAATTAGTAAGTTTAGATATTAACTTAATATTCATACCTTTTCTACCAATTACTTTTGGCAAAACTTCATCTTCAACTATTATTGTTACAAATTTATGTCTTCCATCTGTTGAATCTTCATCATCAGTTATTTCAAGTCCATAAATTTTTTCAGGAGAACACGCGTTAACTAAGAATTGCTTAGGATCATCATCTCATAAAATTATATCGATGTGTTCACCATTTAAATTTTGCATAATTTCTTTTACTCTAAAACCGCCAGGGCCAACACATGTTCCAACTGGATCAATGTTTGGATCATGAGATTTAACAGCAACTTTTGTTTTCATGCCAGGAATTCTTGCAATCGCTTTTATTTCAATTTTTCCTTCTTCAATTTCACTAATTTCATTTCTTAATAGATTTTCAACTAATCCAGCATCAGCTCTTGATAGAATTATTGGTCAACCTTTTGTTTGTTGTTGAACATTTTTAATATAAAAAATATATTTTGAACCAGGTTCTAGATTTTCTCCTGGAATTTGTTCTTTTCTTAAAACAACACCAACTGTATCATCTAAGTTAACTTCTACTGAGTTTTGTTTTCTTGTTTCAACTTCAGCTCTAATATTCATTCCTATTTTATCAGCTCACTGATCATAAACTTTATTGTTTGAACCTTCATTTAATTTTTGTGAAAAGACTTGTTTTATATGCAAAGCAATCATTCTATCAAATTTTGATATATCTAGTTTGATTTCAATAATATCATTTAGTTTAGCTGAACTCTTAATTTCTTTTGCTTCTTTTAAAGATATTTCAATATCATCATCAATATCTTCTTTATTATCTTCAACAACAGTTTTAAGTTCTGCAAATTCAAATTTTGATCCTGCACTATTTATAACAATCTTAATGTTTGTTTCTGGATTTTCTTTTAAATAAGCTTTTTCAATAGCTACTGTTAAATCCCTTTCAACATCTTCAATTGATACATTTCTATTTTTTGAAATTTCTTCTATTAATTCAAAAAAATTTTTCTTAGTTACCATTAGTTTTTTATTTTCTCCTGTTTATAAAAATAATAAGCAAGCACATAATATGCTTACTTATTAATCTTATTATACATAATTATTTAATTATATATTAATAACTTTTAAAGTTTATTTTGCAAGTGGTAACACACTAACTTTTTTCTTGTTATCTCCAAAGTTAGAATATTTAACAGTACCTTCTGCTTTAGCAAATAAAGTATGATCTTTACCTTGACCAACATTAATCCCAGGATAAATTTTATTTCCTCTTTGTCTGTAAATTATTTGCCCTGATTTAGTATATTGTCCATCTCCAAGTTTAGCTCCTAGATTTTTAGGATTAGAATCTCTACCATTCTTAGTTGAACCAACACCTTTTTTTGAAGCAAAAAGTTGTAGATTTAGATTTATATTTTTGTTAAAATTTTTCATTTTTAATTTCCCTTCTAATTCCAAAAAATCATTATAGATTTCTATGTTTACTTCTTTTGGATATGCTATTGCAATTGTTTTTAATTGTGAACTTATTATATTTAATATGCTAGAATCCATATTTTTTTTTAAAGAAAAAATAATTTTTCCATCTTGAGAAACATTTAAGATACTAATTTCATCTTTATCAAAACTATTAATAAATCCTTGAGATATTGCAGATACTCCTGCACAAACAATGTCTTTACCATAATCATTATATTCAGCATGACCATTTATTATAAATCCATTATTGTATAACTTAATATTGATCATAATATTACTTAGCGTTAATACTAACTACTGACATTTTAGTATAAGCTTGTCTGTGGCCTTTTCTTTTCAACATTCTACTATATCTTTTATGTTTGATAATGTTTATCTTTTTTTGTTTTCCTTGTTTTTCAATTTTACAAGTAACACTAGCTCCTTTAATGTAGGGTGATCCAACTTTGTTGTCTATCATTAAAACATTATCAAAATTAGCTACTTCACCTTCACTTTTTTCAAGTTTTTCAACATATATAACATCATCTTTTTGAACTTTATATTGTTTTCCACCAGTTTCGAATATTGCAAACATTTTTTTCTCCTTATAATTTTTACAACATGTCATAAAAACACAATTTTTTAGCTATTTAAAAAATCATAGCAAATTAATAATAACATATTTTATTTTTTTTTATAAATTCTTTATAAAAAAAATAAGCTTATGAGCTTATTTTAAATCCAATTTTAGCACCTTTTTTAATTTCATTATGTAAACTAGTATTTACATGAAGTTGAAAAGCAAAAATGTTTGCTTTAATTTCTTCAACTTCATTTTTCTCAATTCAAACAGAAACTCTTTCAATTCAATCAATAGATTTTTGTCTATTAAAGAATGGTGGAATATTTTTTTCATTATCTTGAACATATGCAATTAAGATATTTAAATAGTCTCAGATTATTTGAACCAATTGATTATCCTTAACTTTTTGTAAATCTAAAGATTTGTATTTTTCTGCTTCTTTAATCATTTTATTAATTTCAGAAGAGTCTAATCCCGAAGTATCTTTAATAACAGCGGATTTAATAACACCTGTTTTTAAGTTTTTAGAAGAAACATTTAAAATTCCATCCATATCAACGTAGTAAGAAACTTCTACTTCAGTTGTTCCTTTAGGAGCTGGATCAACTAAGAATTCAAATCCGCCTAATAATTTGTTATCAACAGCCATTGGTCTTTCACCTTGAAACACGTTGATATCAATTGCAGTTTGATTATCATATGTTGTTGCAAATACATCTGAAACAGTTACAGGAATATTTGTATTTCTTTTAATAATGTTATAGATTGTTCCATCATATGTTTCCATACCTAAACTTAATGGAATAACATCTTTTAGTTCAGCATCAATTTCACCTTTTAAAATTGCACCTTGAATTGCAGCACCTAATGCAACAACTTCATCAGGGTTTACATCACTATCTAATTGAGCGCCAAATGTTGTAGTTAAATATTCTCTAACCATTGGCATTTTTGTAGAACCACCAACTAGAACAACTTTATCAATTTGCTCATTTGTTAAGCCAGATTCAGTAATCGCATCTGTAACTGGAGCCATTGTTCTTTCCATTAATGGTTTTGTCATTTCTAAAAACTGATTTTTAGTAATATGCAATGATGAACCTTGAATTCCAGTGAAGACAGAAACATCTAAATCTAATTGGTCCATAGATGATAATTGAATTTTAACAAATTCAGAATAAGATTTTAACTTATTACTAATATTTTTGTCATTTTCATCAATATCCATTTTATAAATTCTGTTAATTTCAGAATCTATTCATTTAGCAATAGTATTATCTCAATCATCCCCACCTAAATGGTTGTCACCACTTGTAGAAAGAACTGTATAAATTCCTTCTTTCATATGTAGAACAGTAACATCAAATGTACCACCACCAAGGTCATAAACTAAAATGTTTAATTCAGAACCATCTCTTTCAGTACCATAAGCTAGTGCAGCAGCTGTTGGTTCATTAATAATTCTTAATACTTCTAATCCAGCAATTCTACCTGCATTTTTTGTTGCTTGTCTCTGACCATCATCAAAGTAAGCAGGAACAGTAATAACAACTTTGTTTATTCTTTTATTTAATGCTAACTCAGCTCTATTTTTAATGTAAGAAAGTATTTTTGCTGAAATTTCTTCTGGTGTAAATTCTTTTTCATCAATTTTAATTTTTTCTTTTGAACCCATTAATCTTTTAACAGAATAAATAACATTTTTATTTTCTTGTAAAAGATATTCTTTTGCTTCATCCCCTACAATAATATCATCGCCTTCAATAACTACGATTGAAGGTATTGTTCTTTTTCCTTGCTCATTAACAATTATTTGTGGTTCTTTGTCAATAACAACGGCCACACAAGAATTTGTTGTTCCAAGATCAATTCCAAGAACTATTTCATCTTTCTCTACATTTGCCATATTTTTTTCCTTTATTTAATTAACATTTTTAAACATACATTTTAATTTTAATATTTTTTTTATTTTTTATAATACTTTTTAAACAATTTTACTTAAAAATTGTCCAGTATAAGATTTTTTATTATCAATAATGTCTTGTAAATTACCATCTGCAACTATCTCACCACCATTATTTCCACCATCTGGACCAATATCAACAATATAGTCTGCAACTTTAATTAATTCCAGATTATGTTCAATAACAATAACTGTGTCACCATTATCAACAATTCTATTTAGGACTTTAATCAATAATGAAACATCATGTATATGTAATCCAGTTGTTGGCTCATCAAGAACATATAAAGTTTTACCTGTTGCTTTCTTTTGTAAGAATTTAGCAATTTTAATTCTTTGAGCCTCTCCACCAGAAAGTTTTGTGGCTTGTTCACCTAATTTAATATAACCTAATCCAACATCTTGCATTAGTTGCAATTTTCTTTTAATCTGTGCAACAGATTGAAAGAAATCAATTGCAGTATCAACACTCATTTCTAGAACATCATAAATAGATTTTCCTTTCCATAATATTGAAAGGGTTTCATTATTATATTTTTTACCATTGCAATCTACACATTTAATGTAAACATCAGGTAAGAAATGCATCTCAATTTTTTTGACACCATCACCTTGACAGTTTTCACATCTCCCACCTTTTACATTGAATGAAAATCTTCCTTTTTTATAGCCTCTTTCCTTTGAGAGCTTTGTATTTGTGAATATATCTCTAATATCATCAAAAACTGTTACATAAGTAGCAGGATTTGATCTAGGCGTTCTTCCAATTGGGTCTTGTGATATTTTTATTACTTTATCAATGTTTTGAATACCTTGAATTTTCTTATATTTTAATGGTGCAATAAAGGGATTTGAAATTTCCTTTTCAATTGCCTTTACTAACGTCTCATTAATAAGAGTAGATTTACCAGACCCTGAAACACCTGTAATTGCAATTAATTTATTTAGAGGAATTTTTAAATCTACATTTTTTAAGTTATGACCAGATGCACCAGTTAAAATCAATGATTTACCATTACCTATCCTATTTTTTTTAGGAATAGGAATAAATTTCTTTTTAGATAAATATTGACCTGTTAAAGATTCACTATCTTTTTCAACATAAGATGGAGTTCCATGTGAAACTATTTGTCCGCCAAATTGTCCTGCACCTGGTCCAATGTCAATTAAGTAATCTGCTAATCTCATAGTATCTTCATCATGTTCAACAACAATTAATGTATTCCCAAGATCTCTCATTTTTTTAAGAGTATCAATTAATCTATTATTATCTTTTTGATGTAATCCAATCGATGGCTCATCAAGAACATATAAAACACCAGTTAATGAAGAGCCAATTTGAGTAGCTAGTCTTATTCTTTGAGATTCTCCACCCGATAATGTTGATGCTGTTCTTGATAATGTTAAATAATTTAATCCAACATCTTGAAGGAATGATAATCTACTAATAATTTCATTTAATGCTAAATTAATTATTTGTGAATCTTCTTTACTTAATTCAAGATTTAAAAAGAAATCATAACATTTATCTATTGTATATTCTGTAATATCAATAATATCTTTTTTATTTAATTTAACACATAAAGCATTTTCTGAGAGTCTCTTCCCTAAACAAGTAGGACATTTAACATTAGACATATACTTTGAATAATATTCTCTTGAAAGTTCTGAAGTAGTATTCATATGTCTTCTTTGAATTAAAGAATAAATACCTTCAGCATGTTCAAAAGCATTATACAATGTTCCTGAAACTGTTCTAATTTTAATTTCTATTTTCTCTTCAGATTCATATAAAAGATGGTTTAGCTCTTCTGGAGTAAAATCAATGATTTTCTTATTTTTATCAATCTTAAAGTATTTTAATAAAGCTTCAAATTTTTGTCAATCAATTGAACTTGTTTCTTGAGTATTTTTAAAATAATCAATTGCTCCATCATTAATTGATAAGTTTGCATCTGGTATAAGTTTTGAAACATCTGGTTCATATTTAAAACCTAAACCATTGCAATCATTGCATGCGCCAATTGGAGAATTGAATGAAAACAATCTTGGTTCAAGCTCTGGAATTGAGAAACTACATTTGCTACATAAATGATTTAATGATAAGATCTCTTCTTCATCATCAAGAACTAAACATACAGATCCCTTAGTTTCATTTGTTGCTTTTTCAATGCCTTCGTATACCCTTGATTTAGTAATTAAATCATCATTTATTATTATTCTATCAATAACTATATCAATGTCATGTTTCTTATTTTTTTCTAAAATAATTTCATCATCTAATGAATAATATTCACCATTAACTCTTACCCTTAAATATCCTAAGTGTAATAGTTCTTTGAATTTATTATGAAAGGTTCCCTTTTCACTTCTAATGATAGGGGCAAGAATCTGAAGTTTAGTACCTTCAGGCATTTTAAATATTCTTTCTTGGATTGATTGAATAGTAAGAGTTTTAATTTCTCCATGACCTTTAGGGCAAAATGGTTTTCCTACTCTTGCAAAAACTAACCTAAAATAGTCGTAAATTTCCGTTGTAGTTCCAACAGTTGATCTAGGATTATTTGAAGTTGTTTTTTGTTCAATTGAAATTGCTGGTGATAAACCTTCAATTGAATCAACATCCGGCTTTTCATTTCCACCTAAAAATTGCCTAGCATAAGAAGATAGTGATTCTAAATATCTTCTTTGACCTTCAGCATAGATTGTATCAAATGCTAAAGAAGATTTTCCAGAGCCAGATAAACCAGTTATAACAACCAATTTATTTTTAGGAATATTTATATTAATATTTTTAAGATTATTTTCTCTAGCGCCCTTTACAATTATGTAATCTTTTGAGTTAAAATTATTTTCTTTCATAAAAACCTATCTTAAGCATATTAAATAATAGCATTATTAATAATAATTCAAAAAAACATAAATTATTAAAAATATTGTTATTTTATATAAAAAAAAAGCAAGTCATTTATTAACTTGCTTTTTAATTATTTATTTTTGCTAATCATTTCTTCAAATTTAGAAATATCTTTATATCCTGAAAATCTTTCTATTTCTTTTCCATCTTTAAAGAAAATTATTGTAGGAACAGTATTAACATTATATTTGCTTGTTATAGATTTAGTTTCTTCATCATCAATATCTATTTCACCAAATAATACATCAACATGTTTTGATGAAGCTTCAGCATATATAGGAACAAACATTTGGCAAGGACCACATCATTCAGCTGAGAACTTTAATATAGTTAAATTTTTTGAGTTTTCAATCTCATTTAAATTATTATTAGTTATATTTTTTTTAGGCATTTTTTACTCCAATATTATTACTAGTATATTATATTATTTTTATTTTTAAAAATATTTATTTAATTTATATAATATATTTAAAGGGTTGTATATTGCTAAATTATATTTCTAATTATAAATTAAATAAAAAAAATAAAAAATCATTTGATGATATTTGTTTTGAAATATCTAATGTATTAAATATTAAGAAGGATTTGTTTTTTGATTTATCCATAATTGATGATTTAGAAATGCAAGCATTATGTAAAACTTATTACCAAAAGAAAAAAACAACAGACGTTCTTTCATTTTCAAGTAATGAAATTATTTTAAAATCTTCAAATCTTATGGGTGAAGTTTTCATAAATAATGATAAAGTAATATCACAAGCTAAAAAGTATGATAGTACTTATGAGCGAGAACTATATTTTCTTTTTACACATGGTGTACTACACTTATTAGGGTATGATCACAAAAATCCAGATGAAGAGAAAAAAATGTTTAATCTTCAAAAAGAAATTTTAAAAAATATTAATATATAGAGAGTAATTATGAAAATAGGATATGTAAGTATAATAGGAAAACCAAATGTTGGTAAATCAACATTAATAAATAATATTTTAAATAAGAAGATTTCAATTGCAACATTTAAACCACAAACTACAAGAAATAAGATATATGCGGTTTATAAAGATGAAGATTCTCAAATTATTTTTATTGATACTCCAGGTTTTCATAACTCAAAAAATAAATTGGATTTGTTTTTAAATTCAGAAGTTAAGAGTTCTTTGAAGAAAAGCGAAACATGTATTTTCATAACAGATCCATCAAGAGAATTTAATGATGAAGATTTTGATTTAGTTAAGCAAATAAATTCATTCAAAATTAAAAATGTAATCTGTTTAATTAATAAAATAGATATTTGTAAAAATGAAGAAATTGAACATAGATACAAATTTATTGAAAAACAATATCCTAACTTTATTATTAATAAAATATCTGCAAATAATACTGAAGATGTTAAAAAAGTTATCAAGGATTTAAAAAACATTTTAGAAGATAGTGAACATCCATTATTAGAAAATATTGAAGATCTGGATGCTTCTGATGAATTTATGATTAATGAAATAGTTAGAGAAAAAATTTTATTAAACTTTCAACAAGAAATTCCTTATAGTGTTGCAGTTGTTACTCAAAAGATTAATTATGATAAAGAAAAAAATTTAACTAAAATATATGCTGATATCATTGTTGAAAAAGAATCACAAAAACCAATAATAATTGGAAAGGGTGGAGCAATGATTAAAAAAATTGGGACACTTGCAAGAGAAGAGCTATTAGAAATATATAGTTCAAAAATATTTTTAGAATTAAATGTTAAAGTTAGAAAAAATTGAAGAAATGATAATGAACAAATAAAAAACTTTGGATATAAAAAGTAATGAGTGAAACTATTTTAAAGGGATATATTATTGAAATTAAAGATTATCAATTATTTGATAATATAATCACATTCTTTGGAAGTGACGATAGGGTTTATAATCTTTTATCTTTAGGAAGTAGAAAAATATTATCTAAAAATGGAAGAAACATGAAAGTTGGCGCATTAATTGAATTTGAATTTTTTCAAGCAAGATTAGCTGATAGTTTATCAAGATTAAAAAAATTAAATATTATCAATGATGTCTCTTGGGAAATAGTTAAATTGGATATTATTGAATTTCTAAATAAATTTTTAGTTAAGAGTAATAACGGTTTTAAATTTGTTACTTATCAAAAAATAATGAAAATGGTTTCAGAAAATAGAGATATAAATTTTATTTCACTATTTTGTTTATTTGAAATAATAAAATCAATTGGTTTAAGATTTGAATTAAATGGCTGTGCTATTTGTAACTATAACAAAATTAAAACTACGTCAATTAGATTTCAAGGTTTTTTATGTGAGCAATGTTGTAGAGAAAATAGCGAGTATATTTATGATACAGATGTAAATAAAATTTTTTATTTTTTAAATGAAAAAAAATATAAAAAAATCTTTAAATTTAATGAAAATGATAAATTGATAGCAATTGCATTTTTGAAAACTTTTATTAACGTTTATCACTAATGGTATAATTAATATAATTTATATTTTTGAGAGGAAATAAATATGTCTTCACAAACTGTAGGAATATTACTTTTTTTTATTGTGATGATCTTATCATTTTCAACATTTGGTTTAAGATATGTAAATAAAAAAGTGCTAGGCAATTATTTCTTTTGAGCAATACCTGCTGTAATATTCTTGGCATACTTTATTGATGTAAGGTATTTTGGGGATTGAAATGATTTTTTCAAGAACACTAGTTTTATAACTGGTAACAAGTTAACATCATATGGACAATCAATTACCATTAGTAAAGCCCTTTTATTAGACTTATGTCCATTCCTAGGTATTTTCTTACCATTATCTTTAATATTTGATAAAACAAGAAAAACTTCATATGTATTAGCGCCTTTTTGTATTCTTGGTGGACTAACAGTTTTTGGAAGTATACTAGGTGGTGTGTCTCCTGGTGGAGATGTTGAATTTACATTTCAATATTTATTTGTAGGACATACAGGAAATGAATTATACTTTATTCTTCATTCTTACTTAATTGTTATGGGATTTATGCTTGTATTTCAATCAAATGTAAATAAGCTTAAATACTTATGAACTTATTATGCATTTATAGTTGGATATTTTTTATATGTTTATATTATTGTTGCAACTACAAAGGTAGAATATAATACTTCTGGTATATCAATTAGAGACTGATTAACTAGAGAGCAAAATCTTGCATATGATAATGGTTTCGCTGTAAATGGTGAATACTCTGGAGTATCTAAAGTATTTGGTGGGATACCATATCCATGAATAATGGTATTTGCTTATTTTATGGGTTGATTAGTTATCACTATAATAACAATGCTTCAAGTTTTTTTCGGTTCAATAAAAGCCAAATCTCGTTTTTGAAAAGAATATAATAAATTAAAAGTTTTTATTTTTAGAAAATATTATTCTATAAAGGGTGATCAAGGAATTGATAAAAAAATATCTACTAGTTAGTAGATATTTTTTTATCAATTTCATCTTTTAACAAATGTGAAAAATCACCAAATACAAATGAAATATAATCTTTTCCTTTTATTAACCCCTTAACACCAAGTTTTTTAACTTTATCAGTTTGTATTTTTGATAAATCTTTAACAAATATTTTAATTGAGCTAATTGTATTACTAGTCGAAACAATGTTTTCTTCTTTGCCTAAATACTCTATTAATTTATTAACATCAATTGGAATTTCATCACTCAATGTAAGTTGATCATTTTCAACACCTTGTAATTTCTTAGCTTGATTTTTTAAATAAAAATAAGCTATTCCAAATGTAAATATATATAGCAAATATAATTTTAATTTTCCGTTTTTCATTTTATGCTCCTGATGTATATGTATTTCTTAATTTAGAAATGTATGATTTTGTGTCACAAGATTTATATAAGAAGAAGCTTGATTTATCAAAAGAAATATCAATTACTTTCTTATTAATATGTAAAACTGTGTTTCCATCTATAACAAGAAAGGTTTGCTTATTATCACTTGCAACTGAAGCTTTTATGTTGCAATCTGTTCTTAAAATTACTGGCGATCTCAAAGTATTAAAATTTTTTTGACTAATTGGTTCAACTTCTAATAATTGAACAACATCTATACCAGGGAATATAACTGCCCCACCAACACTTTTATTTCTACCAGTAGAGCCTGTTGGAGTTGATATCATAAATCCTGTTCCAACAAATTTTTCATATTTTATATTATTAATTTTAATATCTAACTCTAATGTTTTTGTACTAGTGATTAAAATTTCATTAATACCAATATATTTTTTAGAACCATCGAATAAATTAATAATAGTTGGTTTAAAGTATTTTTCTTCATCTGTAATTTTCTTTAAAATATTAATTAAATTACTATCGAAATATGAATAAAAACCAATTGTTCCACCATTAATAGGGATTACTCTAGCATTTGGAAATTTGCTTATCTTATTTAAACTTTTTAAAAATGTTCCATCACCACCAATTATGAATATATATTCTGGATTTTTTGGATTATTCACTCATGTATCATCGAATAAATTTTCAAGTTTATTTTTGATTTTTTGACTTTTTGCATTTTCACTAAATATTATTAAATAATTATTCATTATTATTAATATTCCTATCTACATATAAACTTTCAAAGTCTTCATCATCCATCATATATTTTTCTTTAACAAGGGTTTTTCTAAAATCAGGATCTATTTCATCATCAAAATTTGTATTATGCTCAACAAAATTTTCTGTAATATCCATGTCAAATTCATTTTCATTATCAATAGATTCAATTTTTATGTTTTCATTTTTCAATGATTGTGATGAATCTTTAGAAAAATTGATTTCTTCTAAATCGAATTCTGGCTCTTTAAATTCAAACTCTTCATAAGATTCTTCTTTTTCAAATAATTCATTATGTTTTTTTTGCTCATCAACTAAATTATTCATATCATCAATTTCTTTTTCTAATAAATCGATATAATCTGTCTTTGCTTCAATATTTTTTATTTTTAAATTATTCTTTTCAATAACAAGGTCTTCTTTTCCAAAAATTAAACCATTATCTACTTTGCTTTCTTCTTTTGATGTTTTAATATGTTTAATAATAAATTCATCTTCTTTTTTAATTTTATTTTTACCTATTTTTTGAAACTTATCTTTAAACTTATTTATTAATGATTTATCTTTTTCTAATTGAGTTTCTTCTGGATCAACATATTGATTAATTGGAATTTCTAATGTGCTTGTAGATTGTCTTCTAAAAACTTCATTTTTATTATTAAAAGAATTTTTTCTATATTTAGGAAGTTCATTAGCCATAATTAAATCTTCACTATTTTCAGTATCATTTTTTTCTTTTTTTGTTTCTGTATATTTTTTAACAAAATTTTTGCTTTCTTGTTTAATAATGTTTAATCTATCAATTGAATCATTTACATATAGTTTTTCTTTACTTTCAATTTTTGCTATTAAAGTTTTTCTATCACACATATAACAACAGTTTCTAGATTTAAAAGCATAATTAATATCAAGGTATTGACCAATAATTGAATCATTATCAAATCATTTTTGAATAACCTTTTCAGAAAAACCAATTGAATAATTTTCCAATTGATTTAAAAAATTATATTTTATAATAATTGGAAAACTTCCGTATTTAAGGAAATTTGCAAAAATATCTTTCAATTCTTCTCTTGATATCTTTTCCCTATTTCTTGTATAATCTCTTTTTAAATAAATTGCTAAGCTATTATTTGGAGAAGTTCTCATAATTTCAATATCTTCTACGGAAAGATCATCATTACTACAATTTACCTCTCTAAATTTCACATTACTTTTTTCAAAAAATTCTCTAACTTTTTCACAAGAAATACAATTTGATTTAGTTATTATTAAATACATATGGTCTCCATTTTTTTCTATTAAAAAAATATCTTAAAATAATTATAAATTAATTTATTATAATTAAAAGAATTAATATTATGTGGTAAATATGAAAAAAATTATTTCAGGATTGCAAGCAACTAATTCATTAACACTAGGTAATTATATTGGAAGCATTAAATCATTAGTTGAATTACAAGACAACAACAATCTATATGTTTTTGTTGCTGATCTACATTCAATAACTGTTCCAATTGATACAAAAGATTTGGAAAAAAATCGAAAATCCATCGTTTGCTTATACAAAGCATGTGGTTTGGACTTCGATAAAAGTAGAATCTTTTATCAATCAAGTGTTATTGAACATTCACATTTAGCATATCTACTAATGTGTAATTCCAATTTAGGAGAGCTAAATAGAATGAACCAATTCAAAAATAAAAGCTTAAAACAATCAAATAAGACTGAAACAATTCCAACAGGGCTTTTAATTTATCCTTGTTTAATGGCTGCTGATATTTTATTATATGATGCGGATATTGTTCCAGTAGGTAATGATCAAAAACAACATATTGAATTAACTAAAATTTTAGCAGATAGATTTAATAAAAAATATAAGTCTCAAATTTTTAAAATACCTGAGTTTTTTCCTCCAAAAGTTGGTGGTAAAATAATGGACTTATTAGACCCGACTGTTAAGATGTCAAAGTCAAGCAAAAATAAAAATGGAACAATATTTTTATTAGATAAAGTTGAAGATATTAGAAATAAAATAATGGGCTCTAAGACAGATTCTTTGAATAATGTAAAATTTGATATAGAAAATCAACCAGGAATTTCAAACTTACTAACAATATACTCATCATTATCTGGAATAAGTATAAAAGAACTTGAAAAGAAATACATTGGCAAAAACTATGGAGAATTAAAAAGAGACATAGCAGATATTGTTTGTAATTTTATTAAAGATATTCAAAATAAATATAATGATGCAAAAAATGATAAAAAAACAGATGATCAATTAAAATCAAATGCAGATATGTGCAAAAAAGAAGCAAATCATAAAATAAAAAAAATACATAAAATAATGGGGTTAGAATATGGACACTAGTAAAAAATTAATAATAGCTGATTTAGATGGTACTTTATTAAACAATAAAAGTGAATTAACTGAAAAAACAATTAAAGTAATAAAAAAAATAAATGAATTGGGCCATATTTTTTGTATTTCAACAGGAAGACCATTAAGATCTGCTATTAAATTTTATAATCAATTAGGATTAAATACAATAATAAGTACATTAAATGGTGGCGTGTTGTCAAATCCATCTGATAAAAACTTTAATGATTTGTTTTTTACTTTTCATAAGGATGTTTTAAAAAGAATATTGTTTGATAAAACTGTTCAAGACTTAACAAATTATATAGTTGTTGAAAGTTTAAATTCTACTTACTTAATCTCAAAAAAAGAAGACTTAAAGATTAATCAAAAATTTTTAAATAAATTTCACATTGATAAAAAGACTTTAATTCACACTAGTGATTCAGATTCTCTTTTTATTGAGGAAAAAATAATACAACCAGTTTCTGTATTAATTTCTACAACAAAAGAAAATATTGATAAAATTTCTTTTTCGATAAAAACAATCTTAAATACATTTGTAATAAGAGTTTGAGATGATGTAGGTGATAAGAAAAATGAAAAAGTAATTATTGAATTAAACACTCTTTTTTCTACTAAAGGAACATCAATGAAATATTTATCATCTTTTTATGGAAGACAATTAAATAGAATATATGCATTTGGTGATGGCGAAAATGATTTAGAAATGCTTAAATCATCTGAAAATGCTTTTGCAATGAAAAACGCTGCAGCAAGTGTGAAATTAATTTCTTACAAAATTACAGGAAAATCAAATGATAATGATGGTGTTGCTCTTCAATTAATGAAAGAATTAAATATTAATAAGCTCTAGCAAAGAAAACCTTTAAATTAGTTTTTTTGCCAGTGAAGAAACAAGTGCCAGATTTAGTTTCATCACTAATACACCTAGAAGAAGCCCCTGTAGTTTCTTTTAGTTTTTTTTCATCTTTTTCTGTGCCTGATCAAAAAGCAAGAACAACATTTCCTAATGAAATATGTTTATTAAAATCTTCTAAATTAGAAACCTCAAAAATTCTTTTATCTAAATTTTCTTTAGCTTTTTTATAAAGTTCTTTAGAAATTAATTCCAATTTCTTTTCAATAAAATTTAAATCAACATCTTTTATATTTAAAATCTCTTTTTCTCTATTTTGTCTATAAAATAATGTTATAGAATTATTTTCTAAATCTTTTGGGCCAATATTAATTTGAATAGGAATTCCACTTACTTCGCCTTCGGAAAGTTTAAATCCAATTGATTTATTAGTGTCATCTATTTTTACATTAAATTTTTTAGAAAGCTTATTTGAAAGTTCTTCACATAAATTTTTAACTTCAATACATTTATCTGCAAATAAAGAATTAATTTTAACTTGTATTGGAGCAATTTTAGGAGGTAAAACTAAACCATTATCATCTGAATGTGACATTATTATTGCGCCAATAAGCCTTGTAGAAACTCCTGCTGAATTTTGAAATCCATATTCAAATTTATTGTCTTTATTTTGAAATTTAATATTAAAGTTTTTAGAAAAATTTTGGCCTAAATAATGGGATGTCCCACATTGAAGTGCTTGTCCATCTTGCATAATTGCTTCAATAGTAAAAGTTTCATCTGCGCCTGCAAATCTTTCATATTCAGTTTTTTTTCCCATTAATACAGGAATGCATAAATATTCTTCCATAAATTTCTTATATAAATCTATCATTTTTTTAGTAAAACTTAGAGCATCTTCTTCATTTGAAAAAATACCATGTTGTTCTTGCCAAAAGAATTCAGAGGTTCTTAAAAATGGTCTTGTATTTTTTTCAACTCTAAATACATTTGATCATTGGTTCAAAATTAATGGTAAATCATTATAACTATGAATATTATTTGAAAAGTAATGACAAAACATTATTTCAGAAGTTGGTCTTATTACATATGGATCTTCTAATTTTTTTCCACAAAGTTCACTAATTTTAAATAATTCTGGTGCAAAACCTTTAATGTGTTTTGCCTCTTTTGTAAAATCACTATAAGGAATGAATAATGGCATTGAACAATTTTCAATTCCCATATTTTTAAAATATGAATTTAATATGTCTTGAATATTTGTTCATATTAATCAAGAATATGGTTTAAAAATAATTGTTCCTTTTACAAGTCCATACTCAATTAAGTTCGCCTCTGAAATTATTGAAGTATATCATTTTGCAAAATCAACACTTCTTTTTACTATTTTTTTATTTTCCATTATTTTCTTTCAGATTAATAATTATTTTATTATTTATAAATATTATAATATTATGCTTTTATTTTTTATTATTTTTTTTAGTTCTCTTGCTTTTGATTCATCTTTTTTTATTGCATTAATTAATAAATCCATATTATTAAATTTTTCTGTTTTTCTTATAAATGCTAGAGGAATAACTTCTATTTTTTTTCCATAAATATTTTCATTAAAATCAAAGATAAATGTTTCAACCAAAATATCAATATTTTCATTTGAAGTAATGTATGTCATCCCATCAA
The DNA here is from genome assembly GCA_051653965.1 of Mycoplasmoidaceae bacterium. Classification (GTDB taxonomy): domain Bacteria; phylum Bacillota_I; class Bacilli_A; order Mycoplasmatales; family Mycoplasmoidaceae; genus CAMREV01. The sequence goes on from JBOFXG010000007.1 coordinate 80,328, forward strand.
AATACTCACCATTAATAATAACTTTTGAATAATACGATCCATTTGTAAAGGGAAATTCTGTTTTAATAATTATATTAGCAGTTGGAAAACCAAGTTTTCTTCCTAATTGCTTACCTCTAACTATTAATCCTTCAAATAAAAAATCATGATAAAGTTTTTTATTTACAGAATAGAAATCATTTTTTATAATTAAATCTTTAATTTTTGATGTTGAATAATTTTTATCTCTTTCAATTATTTCTAAATTAAAATATTTTTTTAATAAATTGGTATTTCCTTTAGCATTTTTTCCAAACTTAAAGTCAGATCCAACTATTATTTTTTTGGGATTAATTTTCATTAAAAAAATATCAATAAATTTCTTAGCTGAAATATTTTTATTAGAAATGTCATAAATGAAAATTCATTCTGGTCTTAGCTTTTTTATTTGATTGATTTTATAGTTATCATTAAAAATAGAATGCTTTTTATTTGGATTGTTAATAAATGTTAATATTGAAATATTTTTATCTTTTAGGATCTTTTCGTGCCCTTTATGAATTAAATCAAATTCACCAATAGCTAAATTTTTAATATCTTTCATATTTTTTTTTAAATCATTAAGAATTACTACATTTTTTGAAAACCTTCATAAATCATCAAGTGAAATACATGACTCTAATTTAATTCCGCAATTTTTTGTTCTAATTGCTGATTCTAATTTTTGAATCTGTTTAAAATTATTTAAAATAATTTTAACTAAATGACATATTTTGTAATTATATTTAGTTGATAATTTAATTGTTAGCATATTTTTATTTAATAAAAATTTTGCATGTAAAATATTTTTTTCATTTAAGGTTATTTTTTTTAATTCTTTAATCAAATTTAAATAACAATTTTCATCTTCTAATAAAAAATCAAGAGAATATTCATTGTTCTTATTTTGATATTTTTTTAATTCATTTTTAGATTTGCAAAAAATAATTACACCTTTAAAATCTTCTTCTAATTTTTCTACACAAAATAATTTAATATTTATTTCATTTTCTAAGTATTTTAAAAATGAATTGCTGCTAGAACCGTAAGGCTTTATAATTAATATTTTTTTTTGCATTTTTTTCCGCTTTTATTAATAATATTATACAAAAATGATATATTGCATTTAAAAATAATTTTTTAAAATATAATAACATTATTTGAAAGTTGAAAATATGAGAACAATAATTGGTAATATAATACAAGCTAATAAAGTATTTAATTTAATTCAAGATAAAGATTACATTTGCGTTGGTGTTTCTGGCGGAAAAGATTCAATGCTTTTACTCGAAAGTTTATATCTATATAAAAAAATTGTTAAAGAAAAATTAGGCTGAAATATTAAAATTGTTGGTGTTCACTTAAAAATGAGTTTATGTGCAATAGACTATAGTGAAATAATTGAATACTTTAAAAATAAAGAAATTGAATTTATTATTGCAGATACTCTTATGGGTGAAATTTTAATGAATAAAATGAAAAATAATAAATTACAATGTTCATTATGTTCAAAAATGAAAAAAGCTATTTTAATTGAAGAAGCAAAAAAACTTGGTTGTAATAAAGTAGCAATGGGGCATCATGCTGATGATGCAATTGAAACATTTTTTATGAATTTAATTAATGAAGGAAGAATAGCAACTTTTAAACCTAAAATGTATTTAGATAGAACTGATATTTGGTTTATTAGGCCATTAATTCTTTGCAGAGAAAAAGATATTAAAAGAATTACAAAAAATGCTAATATGCCTATTATTCCTTGTGGTTGCCCAATGGAAGGTTTTACTCAAAGAGACACTACAAAAGATTTTTTATATGAAAGTTTTTACAATAATAAAAAATGAAATGTATCATATAAAAATTTCTTAGTAGCTTTAATGAATGGAAAAGAGTGCGATCTTTGATTCACAAATGAAGATAAAACTAAAAATAATTTTAAAGATATTATTGGCAAATGCAAAAAAGTTGAAAAATAAATTTTGAAATTTTTTAAAATTTAAATCCTGATGTTAAAGGATTATTTCCCTTCTTCATCATTTTTCCCATTTCTCCCATTTGTTTGCTTGATTTTTCTCATTTACTTAATAATTTATTTAAGTCATCTGGTTTCTTTCCAGATCCTTTAATAATCCTAATTCTTCTATTTGGATTTCTTCTTATTAATGATGGATTTCTTCTTTCTTCAATAGTCATTGAAGATAATAAGACTCTTCAAATTTTTAATTGTTCTTCAGCAATACTAATTTTATCTTCGCTAATCTTATTTGCACCAGGAACCATTGCCAATACAGAACTCATTGATCCCATATTTTTTAATTGTTCCATTTGCTTCATTAAATCTTCTAAATCCATTTTACCTGATAGCATTTTTTGAATAGATTTTTTAGCGGAAGCTTCATCAATTGTTTCAGCTGCTTTTTCAGCTAAAGTAATCATATCTCCATATCCTAAAATTCTATCAGCAGTTCTTTCAGGGTAAAATATATCAAATTCACTTATTTTTTCACCAATACCTGTAAATTTAATTGGAGCATTAATTAATGCAGTTAAAGATAGGGCTGCACCTGCTCTAGCATCAGAATCAAGCTTTGTAACTATAATTCCTGTTAGTTTTAATATTTTGTCAAATTCAATTGCAACATTAATAATATCTTGCCCAGACATTCCATCAACTACAAATATAATTTCGTCTGGTTTAAAAGTTTTTTTAATTTCAACTAATTCATTCATTAGTTCTTTATTTGTTTGCAATCTACCAGCGGTATCTAAAATGATTACATCATTCTTATTTTTTGATGCAATTTCTAAAGATTCTTTTGCTGTTTTTGAAGGTTGAATGTTTCCTTTTTCAAAGAAATCACTTTTGGCATTCTCAGCAACTGTTTTTAATTGTTGAATTGCAGCGGGACGATAAACGTCAAGTGCAACAAGTAGCGGTTTCTTTTTCTCTTTAGTTTTTAAAAAATGAGCAAGCTTACCACAAGTAGTAGTTTTACCTGAACCTTGTAATCCTACCATCATAATTTTTAATGGATTTTTTTTATAATCAATTTTAGAAACATCTTTACCTAAAATCTTTACTAGTTCATCTTTAATAATTAGCAATAATGCATCATCAACTTTTTCATCAGGTGAAACAATGTATCCGATAGCAGATTCTTTAATATTTTTCACAAGTGTTTTAACAACAGAAATGTTAACATCAGCATCTAAAAGAGATATTCTCATTTCTTTTAAAACATCTTTAATGTTTTCTTCTGAAATAGTAGCATTGATTAGCTTTTTTTGCATTTTTTTAGCAACTATTGAAGATATCATACTCTTTAGCATCTTTTACCTCTTAATATTAATTATAAATTTAAAATTAGTTTTTATTGAAGTTAATCTCTTCTAAAATTGAATTCAAATTATTCGTAGTTTTTTTATCATATATTTTGGGATTAATAAAAGATATATTGTTATTATATTCTTTGAAAAAAATATCTTGTTTAACAATTATATTATTAAAGAATTTATTAAAATATAAAAATTTTTTGTTTTTAGCAATATTATTATGATCAAAATTTTTTAAAACTATTTTATAGTCAATATTATTATTTTTTATCAACTTAACTTTTTCAATAATTTTTTCTTCATCTAGTTTTTCAACATCTTGAATATCAATAATAGTTCAAGAATATTTAACTAGTATTTCTGATAAAAAATTTTTAGTAATAAATGAAGTGCAAATAATGTAATCGTATTGCTCAATTAAATAATCAAAAAATACATTAAATTTATCAATTGATTTTTCATTTAATTCTTCATCTAAAAAAATATCATTAGGCATTTTTAATAAATCAGTATTTTTAGTTATTGTATTTATTTTTAATTTATATGGTTCTTCATCTTTAATTATTTTTATATTAAAAGATGATTTAGGGAAATCTAAAAAATTACTAATTTGGTTTGCATCAATAATTAAAACTCTCATTTTTTTTTTAGTTATTATTTTGGCAAAATGTAGAGAGTATATGTATCGATATATTTCATTTTTAGATTCAACAATAGTTATCTTTTTCATTAATTAACAATATCCTTTCACATTCTAGGATATTCGATGCTTGTTTTTTCTGTTTTTTCAAAAATAGCAATATTATGTTTTCGATCAAAAAAATTATAATTTAATAAATTTTTACAAGTTAATTTTAATTCTTTTATTATTTCTTTTGCATCAAATAATTCATTATCAATATTTGTTGATTTTGGTTCTATTAACAAACCATTAATTTTTAAATAAGGGGTAGATATTTCAATTAATACCTTTAAACTAGAAACTGCTCTTGAAGTTACATAGTCAAAAGTTTCTCTTTCATTATTATTTAAAATTTCTGCTCTCTTACAAATAACATTGATTCCTTGCAATTCTAGTTTATCAATAAGAAGCTTCATAAAATCACATTTTTTTTTATTTGATTCAATAATTGTTACATTTATTTTTGGATAAAAAAGCTTAATTAAAACTCCTGGAATACCAGAGCCTGAACCAATATCTAAAAGTTTGTAATCCTTGTTTTCTAAAATGTCTTTATAAACAATAATAGATTCAAAAAAATAATTTAAATATATTTTTTCTTCTTCTTCTAATCTAGTTAAATTATATTTTTTATTATTTTCAATTAATATTTCTTTATACAATTCAATTTTTTCAAATAAGTTTTCATTACATTTAAAATTATTCAGAATTTCTTTTTTAAAAGTATCTTTATTCATTATTATTTCCTTTTAAGAAAAATTTAATATTTATTAAATCATTAAATGATACACCAGATATTCTAGATGCTTGGCCTAAGTCAGTTGGTTTAAATTTATTTAATTTATCAATTGCTTCCAATGATAAATTATTTACTTTCTTGTAATCAATATTAATACTTAATTTTGTTTTTGATAATTTTTCATAATCTTGAATTAAATTTTTCTGATTTTTAATATATCCATCATATTTAATTTTAATGTTTATTTTTTCTTCTCAAAAATCATCTAGTTCATATGCATCAATATATTGTTTTAAATATTCATAAGTAAAATCTGGTCTTTTTATCAATTCATATAAGCTTATATTGGATTTCTTATATGTGTTTTTTAATCCCTTGACTTCTGAAGTAAGTTTATTTTTAAGCATTTCAATGTTTTTGTTTAGCTTGTTTATATTATCAGTAAAAGATTTATATTTTTTCTCTGAAATTAAACCAATTTCATAACCATATTTAATAAGCCTTTCATCTGCATTATCATTTCTTAATTCTAAACGATGCTCTGCTCTACTTGTTAAAAGTCTATATGGCTCAGATATTTCTTTTGTTACAATATCATCAATCATAACACCAATATAAGCTTCTGATCTTGATAAAATTAAAGGCTCTTTATTTTCAATTTTTAAGATTGCATTAATTCCAGCAATTAAACCTTGTCCAGCAGCTTCTTCATATCCACTTGTGCCATTTATTTGACCAGCAAAAAATAAGTTGCTTATTTTTTTGCTTTCTAAAGTTGGATATAATTGTTCCGGTTTAATTGAATCATATTCAATTGCATAAGCATATTTAATGAATTCAGCATTTTCCATTCCTTTGATTGAATGAATCATTTGTTCTTGAATATTTTTAGGCAAAGAAGATGAAATCCCTGCTAAATAAACTGTATCTAATTGTTTAGATTCAGGTTCAATAAATATTTGATGCCTTTCCTTGTCATGAAATCTTACAACTTTATCTTCAATACTAGGACAGTATCTAGGACCAACCCCACTAATTGATCCTCCATACATTGGTGATTCTTTTAAATTATTTCTAATAATATTATGGGTGTCTAAATTTGTATGAACTAAATAACAAACTTCTTGATCTTTAATATCTAAAAATTTGTAATCAAAATGTGAAAAACAATATTTCCCATCACTTCCTGGTTCTACTTGAAATTGTGAATAATCTAACGAATGCTTGTTCAATCTAGGAGGAGTACCTGTTTTCAATCTAATTGTTTGAAATCCAATTTCTTTAATATTTTTAGCAAGTTTTGTAGATGAAGAAAAACCATCAGGTCCTTCTTGTTTATTTTCTTTACCAATAAATACTTTTGAATCTAAAAAAGTACCTGTTGCAATTATTACAGTTTCTGAGAAGTAATCTTTATTATTTATTTTTAAACCAAATGCTTGATTTTTTTTAATTAAAATTTCTTCAGCTTCACCAATAATTAAATCAATGTATTTGTTTTCATTAACTAATTTTTTAAAAAAATTATGATATTCAATTTTATCAATTTGTGCTCTTAAAGCTCTAACTCCAGCACCTTTTGAACTATTTAATAGTTTCATTTGTAATTGACAAGCATCAGCTGCAATTGCTTGCATTCCACCTAATGCATCAATTTCTCTTGTAACTATTCCTTTAGCTGGCCCACCAATAGATGGATTGCAAGGCATATTTCCAATCAATTTTTCATCCATTAAAACTATTGCAACATGCATCTTTTTGTTAGCAAAAGCAAATGCTGCTTCTAAACCAGCATGACCAGCACCAATTACTATACCTTTGTAATTCATAAAGATCCTAAATAAAAATTATAAGAAGACAAGCTATAATTACACCAGTCAATATAAATATAGCCATTAGCATAAAAATACAAAGTATATCAACTATCTTTGTATCATGTTTATCATATGCACGTTTTGATTTATCAACAACATTCTTTTTAATTTTCATAATTAAACTTTTGCAGTATCAATGATTTTCTTTTCTTTATAATAACCACAATTTGAACAAACTCTGTGTGTTTGAATTTTTGTACCACATTTTTTGCATGCAGTTAAATTTGGAACAGATAGAGCATGATGGCTTCTTCTCATTCCTTTTCTGCTCTTAGTAACTCTTCTTTGTTGTACAGCCATTTTGCTACCTTCTATAAAATTAAACAATAATGTGTATATTATATTATTAAACTTAAAAATATGCTAATTTTTTTAATCTTTTATGAAATTTATTAAAATTTTAATAAATTCATATAATGAAGTTGAGTTTGTTTCTTCTTCACCATATCCTCTAAATGAGATATTTCCAATAATTTTTTCACTTTTTAATTTTGAAAATGATTCTTTATTTCAAGATTCAACTTCTTTATCGCCAATAATTATTTGTAAAGGGATTTTACTTTTTTGTGCAGTTCTTACTTTTTTAGATAATCTTTCATTTGAATCGTCCAATTTAACTGAAAAACCATTATTTTCTAATAATTTTTGAACTTCAATTGCATATTCTAAATGGAAATTATTATTAACTGGCATAATAATAATTTGAGTTGGTAATAATTTAAATGGCAAAAAACCTTTAGTTTCACTTAACAATACTGAAATAAATCTTTCATATGTACCTATTAATCCAAAGTGGATTAAAACAGGAGTTTTCATAGAACCGTCTTTATCTTTATATTCACATTCAAATTTCTTAGGTAATAAAAAATCTAATTGAATTGTTGAAATAGTTATTCATTTACCTAAATTTGTTTTGTATTGATAATCAATTTTAGGACCATAAAATGCAGCCTCACCCTTAACCTCTAGTTTTTCAATTTTATCTTTATGTTCATGAGATTTTAATCATCTATTTAAAAAATTTAAATTAGTATAATTGTTTATATTTTCTTGTTCTTCAATATTTTTTTTTACTTTGCTATTTTTATAATCAAATTTCTTTAAAATATTTCTTAACATTGTTTGTGAAGTTTCTCAAATTTCTTTGTTATCAAAGTATTTATCTTTTTCATCAGATTTTAAAGATAAATCAACTCGATCAATTTGAATATTAAAATAATCCATAGTTTTTAAAACCATTTTATTTAATTCCATAATTATTGATTCTATATTATCTATTGTACAAAAGACATGTGAATCAAATAATTCCATTGCCCTTACACGTTCAAGGCCAATTAATCCGCCGCTTGATTCATATCTATGTAGCTTGGCTTCTTCTGCCATTTTATAAGGTAAATCTTTATATGATCTAGGTGATGATTTAAATACTAAAATATGATGAGGGCAAGCCATTGGTCTTAATAGAAATTCTTCATTATCAATTAAGATAGGAGAAAAGTTATTCTCTTTGTATAATTCTCAATGTCCTGAAGTTTCATACATTTTTTTGCTTCCTAAAATTGGAGTAGAAACTAATGAAAAATTATTTTGAGTAAATTCTTTTTTTAAATAAGTACTTATTTTTTCTTTTAAGTAGTAGCCATTTGGCAATCAAATAGGAAATCCCTTACCAGCAAATTCATCAAATAAGAAAATTTTCATTTCTTCTCCAATTGTTCTATGATCTCTTGATTTTAATTCATTCATTAATTTTTCAAAAGATTGATAGCTTTCATCACTTAAAAAAGCACTAGCATTGATTCTAACAAGTTGAAGTTGATTTTTATTTTTCTTATATTCAATTCCGCCAATTTTTGTTAAAACAACTTTTTTAATTTCATTTGTATTTTTTAAAAAATTTATATTTTTTTCAATAGGGGCAAATGATGGAAAAATATTATTATTTATTTTAAAAAATATTTTTTCATCTCAATCCTTTTTTAATTTTAATATTTCTTTAACTTCATTTGCGTTTTTATCAAATGATTCTATTTTGTATCCACCAGAAATAACTTTAGATATTTCCTTTGTAATTTTGTTTAAATCATTTGAAGAAATTTTATCTTCAACATAAAAATCTATATAAAAACCATATTCACTATTTGAAATTTCATATAATTCAAATGTTTTATAATTTTTTTTCATTGCAATTTGAATTGCTAATGAAGCAGCAATGTTAACCTCTTCATTAACAATATATTTCATTTCTTGTTTCGAACTCATATAAATCCTTAAATACTTACATTAAGTATAAGAAAAAAATAAAAAATAAGTTTTATTAATTTAACAATTTTTTCTTTTTATCAACATAAATAAATAGTAATAGTGAAATTATTAAAAATACAATAATTGTAGAATTGATGATAAAAACTGAATCTTTTAATTTTAATTCTTTAATATTATTAGAAATAAAAGTTGTAAAGAAGTTGCTAATTGTAATTCCAATTGCATTAATTGATTGATAAATTCCCATCGGGGTGTAATACTTCTTGTTAAATGATAATGATAATACATAACCTAATAATAAATTATATAAAAGTCCATATGCAAATCCATTTAAAGCATGAATTGAAATAAAGAAAATAGGATTGAAAAATAAAATTGAAATGAAATGATATACAATTCAAATTGACAAGCCAATTAAAAATATTTTTATATTTGAAGTTTTTTTAAAAACTAAATAACCAAACAATAATGTTCCAAACAATTGGAAAACACTAAAAACAGTTGACAAATATCCTTCGTAAGCAGAAACATCCATATTTGTATAAATTCCTAACTGTTGCAAATGCGTTGTTCCAACTGAACCACTATTTCCAAATTTAACAAATAAAACAATTGCTCCAACTAAACAAATTAGTGCAAAGTTTATTTTTTGGTCTTTTTTTTCAATTACTTTATTTCCAAGAACTTCTCCAACAAATTGTCTATTTTCTTTAATGAAAAAAGCCATAACAAAAACAACTACTAAAAAAAATAATGCAATAATTCACATAATTGACATTTTAGATAAATCATATCCATCTGGTCCTTTTGCATAAGAAATAACTGCTGATTGAATTGGAGAAGTAATAAAATCTGCAACAAGTGGTGGAATTGCCAAAATAGAAACAGTTAGTAATGTTTTAGATTTTCCATATTGTTCTTTAAATAGTAATTCATATGTTCCAATAATGGAAGCTCCAATGCCTACTCCAAGTGATTGAATAATATTTGTTTCGGTAGTTTGAATGAAAACCATTGGTATAAAAGAAATTAAAATTAATGAAATAGATGATTGGATAATTAATTTTCTATTTCTTAAATACAAACCAAAAAAGTCCATTATTGGTCTTGCAAAAACACCAATTAAGCCGTAAACCATCAATGGAGCCCATTTAATTAAATTATCAATTTCTGATTGTAATGTTCCACGATAGGGTCTAACAAGCATAATTGGTATTCAAAAAACTATATATAAAATAAATAAATACTTATAAAAAGGGTTATTAAATTTTAGTTTCATCATTACAATAACAGTAATAATTAAAACAAATAAAAGAATAATACAATTTATAAGTATTTTTAAATTTGTAGGATTTAAAAACATTTATATTCCTTAATATTACTAAATAAATATATATCAAAAAAAATATAAATATAAATAAAGTTAAAAATATTTTTTCCAAATACATTAAGTATATATACTAGATATTATAAATAAAATTCTAGTTTTAAGGAATAAAATGAAACTGATAAAATATAAGAAAATATTAATTGCTATTTCTACATTATCATTTTGTTCAATGATTGCATTAAATGGCATAAATAATCTAATTATTAAAAAAGAAAATAAAAAATTAAATAAAATAGATGAAAGGCAAATTCAAACAAATATTATTTCAGATATTAACAATAAAGATATTTCAATAAAAAACAATAATTTTATATTAATGAAAAATGACATTGATTGAAAAGTAAGAAACTACACAACATTATGAAATAATGGCGGTCAAAAAACATTACAATACCTAAATGCATTTAATGTTGATAAAGATTTGAATTTTAAAGTAGATCATGATTTATTAAAAAAAATAATTCTAGAAATAAACAATGGTACTAACGATTTTGGTATTGACATAAATAAACAAACTAAATATGTAAAATCTGATGAGCAATTTATAAAAGAAACAACTAATTTAGATCCAATGTTTAATTTTGTTTCTGGTACATCACATATTGGAAATTGTAGTTGAATAGGTTCTTTTGATTGAAAAATTTTTTTATTAGCAAGTTTTAAACAAATGGAATTAACACAAAACCAAATTGGTGGACAATATTTAATGGATTATAAGTTTGAAACAAATTTATTAAATGATGTAGAAGATTTTCACATTTATAATCAAGGATTTGATTGACAATATTTTTCTGGTTTTGATTATACAATTTCAATTGAAAAAAATTTAGATAATAAAAAGGAAAGTAAAGTTTCTAATTCAAATTTTATGATTGATTTATTTAGTTCAAAAAATAGCATAGATATAATTAAAACAATTTTAGATGTTAATATACCAAATATGGAAAAAAACCCAAATAACATTTCTGGTATTTGAAATAAAAATGATTTAATAAAAAATAATTATGGAACTATATTTAAATTTTCTAATGATTTAAAATTATTAAAATTTATTAATGACTATGTGAAATCAAATAGTTATGAAAATTTTGTTTATAATACAGAGTTTAACAACCTTCAAAATAGATTAATAAAAAATAATCTTATTCAAGAGAAAGATAATAATGAAAGCTATTCACTTGATGAATTAAGTTTTTTATACGAAAGAATTATTGGTTGATTAAAAAATAATGAAATTATTGCTAATATTAGTATTAATGGTTCAGAAGGAAAAGATTATATAATTTGGAATGGAAATTCATTTTTAAATGAATATGATTTTTTTAATCTAGATAATAATAAAAATACTTTAAATATTAAAATTAATCATATAGAAAATAAATTAAAAAATTATGAATCACAAGTAATTTCAGGAAATTCAAGAACAGCAGATATATTTGGAGAATATACAATAAATTATAGAAATGATTTTGTTGAGAAAGATATAAACATTAAAAATTTATTTAATAAATGTATTCCAATCAAACTAGATTCTAATGTTGAAGATATTTTAATTCATGATGGTCAAAATGTTTTATTTATAAATAATAATGATTTAGCAATTTATATTAATGAAATGTTAAATAAAGAAATAGAAAAAGATTTATTTGAAAATGTAGAACTATTTGATTACTTAAAACATAGTTTTTATAATGTTGATGAAGTTCTAAAAAAATTTAATATATATGATAATAGAAAGACAATAAATCATAAACCAAATAATGATGATGGTATATTCTATGTTGTAGCAACAATTCCTAAATGAAATACAATAGATACTGTAAATAATTTTAATGGAAATTTTAATGTTGAAGATAAAATAAATTTTATAAAAAAAATAAATAAAAATAGCATAAATATTAATGAACTAATTACAAATAATGATGAAGATACAAATGGTTATTTTCTTTTGAAACTAAGAACAAATAAAGTTAATTATATTGAAAATTTTAATGAATATCAAAATATTTTAAATAACTTTAATTATCTATTTAAATTAAATTATATTGAAGAAAATAGTAATGATTTCTTTACTAATATTTATAATAAAAAATTCAAAAATATTGAAGTGTTAAATGATGTAGTGCTTGATGGGATAACCCATGAAAAAATAAATGAAGAACTTAAAGAAAAAGAAATTTGAAAAAAAATAAAAAATAATCCCAATAATTTATTTAATTATTCTGATTTAATATTTAATAAATCAAATATTGAATATAAAAGTGAAATAGATGAATCTTTAATTAAAAGTAAAATCAATGAAATAAAAATAAATATTGAATTGGAGGAAAATATTATTAGAAATCCAAATATCACAAATATTGTAATTTTATCATTATCAATATTTTTAACAATTGGATTAGCGGGTTTATTTATTTATAAATTTAGAAAAAATAAATATAAAAGTCTTAAAAAAATAAATAATAAAAATGTCTAATATTGACATTTTTATTATTTTTTAATTATTATATATGTATAATAAAATAAAAAAAGAGCTATATAAATTTATGAATAAGTTAATACACCTTGATATAATTTCTTCTCAATTTCATCAAGTGATGAATGAAAAAGGAATTTTAGTAAAAAATTATCAACCAAAACTATCACCAAAAAAAATTGTTGAAACATACAAAAAAATGGTTATTGGCAGAGAAGTTGATAAAAAAATGATGCAATGACAAAGAATTGGTAAAATGTTGACATTTGCTCCAAACCTTGGAGAAGAAGCATTACAATTTGGTTGTGCATTAGCAATGGACAAAAAAAGGGATTGATTAGTTCCAGCATTTAGATCATTTCATTTAATGAGTGAATTAGGTGTGGAAATATGACAATTACTTTTATATTGAAATGGAAATGAAAAAGGTTCTAAATTTTTTGATGATGTAAACGTTCTTCCAATTAATATAACTATTGGAGCTCAAATGTCGCAAGCTATAGGTATTGGGTATGCTTTTAGTTTAAAAAGACAAAAAAATGTAGTTGTTACATTTATTGGTGACGGTGGAACTTCAGAAGGTGAATTCTATGAATCAATGAATTTAGCAGCAATTTATAATTGACCTGTTGTTTTTTGTATTAATAATAATCAATGATCAATTTCTACTCCAAGAGATAAAGAATCAAAAGTTGTTGATTTATCAATTAAAGCAATTGCTGCTGGAATTCATAGAGCAAGAGTAGATGGAAATGATTTATTTGCATCATATGATGTAATGCTTGAAGCTGTAGAACATGCAAGAAGCGGTAAGGGTCCAGTCCTTGTAGAATTTGTTACATATAGAAAAGGGCCACATACAACAAGTGATGATCCAACAATTTATAGAACAAAAGAAGAAGAAGAACGTTGAGAGAAAAAAGATCCAATTGATAGATTATATAAATATTTAGTATCTCAATCACTTTGAAGAAAAGAAGATGAAGAAGAATTAATTGAATATTCTAAAACATTTATTCAAGAACAATATGATCAAATGGTTTTAATGAATAATACATCTATTGATGACATTTTTAATCATACATATGAAACATTACCTGATGATCTTCAAGAGCAAAAAAAGATTGCTAAGAAATATTTTGAGTAGGGCTAATTATGAAAGATAAAAATATTGTTGTAAACAACATAGAAGCATTAAATGATGCATTGGATATTGCCCTTGGTAAAGATCATAATGTTGTTCTTTATGGACAAGATGCAGGATATGAAGGTGGTGTTTTCAGAGCAACTAAAGGACTGCAACAAAAACATGGTGTCGAAAGAGTATGAGACTCACCAATTGCAGAAAATGCAATGATGGGTTTAGCTATTGGAGCTGCAACTCAAGGAATAAAACCTATTGTTGAAATTCAATTCTCAGGGTTTTCATTCTTGGCAATGAATCAATTATTTACACATGCTGCAAGACTTAGAACAAGATCAAGAGGAAGATATAGTTGTCCAATTGTTGTTAGAATGCCTATGGGTGGCGGAATAAAAGCATTAGAGCATCACTCTGAATCACTAGAAGCTCTTTATTCAACTATCCCAGGATTAAAAATAGTATTGCCTTCAAATCCATATGATACAAAAGGATTATTACTATCAGCTATTAACGATCCAGATCCAGTTGTGTTTTTTGAACCTAAAAAAATATATAGATCATTTAAACAAGAAATACCAAGTAGTTATTATGAAGTTCCAATTGGAAAGGCAAACATTGTAACAACTGGTAATGACTTAACAATTGTTTCTTATGGTAGTCCATTAATTGATATGATACATTTAGTAAATGAAATGAAAATATCACATCCAGATATTAGTATTGAATTAATTGATTTAAGAACTATTAAACCAATTGATGAAAAAACAATTTTTAAATCAGTTATAAAAACCGGAAGATTATTAGTTGTTCATGAAGCGACATACTCATTTAGTCTTTCATCTGAAATAATTTCAAGAGTATCATCAAAATGTTTTTATGAATTAAAGGCTCCTCCAGGAAAAGTAACTGGTTGAGATATAACAGTTCCATATGCAAACGGAGAAAAATATTTCTTTGATATGAAGCAAAGAACAATTGATGCTATTGAAGAAATAATGGCAAAGCAATTTTAATAAGGGGTAAATTATTATGAATCAAAAAAATATATTTCGTTTCACAGATATAGGTGAAGGTCTTCATGAAGGAACAATTCAAGAGATTAAAGTAAAAGTTGGCGCAAAAGTAAATGAAGGAGATTCACTATTATCAGTTCAAACTGATAAAGTAGCTTCTGATTTACCTTGTCCATCAAATGGAGTAATTCTAAAAATATACATTAAAGAAGGCCAATTAGTACATGTTGGTGATCCATTAATGTATATTGGTGAACCTGGAGAGAAGCTTGATGAATCATCTGTTGTTGAAACACAAGTAGCACAGCCTTCTTCTTTTAATCAGATTTCAAACCAACCAAAAGAAGAAGACAAAAAAGAGCAAGCAAGTAGTGAGGGATCATCTGTTGTTGGTCAAGTAACTGTTTCAAATAAACTAATGGGTAAAATTGGAAATCAAGGTGAAGAATTACAAAACAATCAAGCTACAGGTTATAATAATTTAAGTGCTACTCCTTTAGCAAGAAAAATTGCAAATGAATTAAGAATTAATTTATCACAAATTAGCGGTTCTGGCCCTAATGGAAGAGTGGTTTATGATGATGTATTACTGTTCAAAAGAAATAGATTAGCAAATGAAATTAATAGCTTTACAGATAAACTTAAGAAAGAAACTCATGTTGCTGTAACTATGAAAGATATTGATCATAGTAGTGATGTAACTCCAATTAGAAAACAAATAGCTAATTCAATGACAAGATCACATGTAAACATTCCAAATACAATGTTAGTATTTGAAGTAGATGTAACTGAATTAGTTAAATTTAGATCAAGAGAAAAAGATAGTTTTAAAATTAAAAATGGTGTTAATTTAACTTACTTATCATTCTTTATTCAAGTAATAAGCTTAGCTTTAAAACAATTTCCAATATTTAATGCTGTATATGATGAAATCAATGAAAAAATTATTTATAGAGGAGAAATTAATATGGGGTTTGCAGTTGATACTCCAGATGGTTTATTAGTTCCAAATATTAAAAATGTTGATCACTTAAGCTTGCATGATATTGCTAAGGAAGTTGTAAGACTATCTAAATCAGCAAGAGATAAAAAATTATCTGTTAATGAAATTCAAGGTGGCACGTACACTATTACTAACTTAGGTAGTACTGGTGCAATGTATGGTTTACCAATTATTTTCTATCCACAATTATCAATTTTTGGGTTAGGTGGAATTGAAAAAAAATTATACTTAGATAAAGATGGCAAAGTTGCATCAAAAGATATTATGTACATTTCTGTAAGTGCAGATCATAGATGAATTGATGGAGCTGACATAGGAAGATTTGCTAAATTTATAAAAGATCAAATTGAACTTAAATTTTATGAAAGGAATTTCTAAAATGAAAAGTAAAATGATTGAAGAAGTAAACCATTATGATTTAATAATCATTGGTGGTGGACCTGGTGGTTATGTTGCAGCTGAACATGCTGGAAAACATAATTTAAAAACTTTAGTAATTGAAAAAGAAGCTTTAGGTGGTGTTTGTTTAAATAAAGGATGTATTCCTACTAAAACGCTATTAAAATCTGCAAAGGTATTACACTATTTGAAAGATGCTAAGAATTATGGAATTAACATTGAAGGAAAAAATGAATTTAGTCTTGATTGAAAATCAATGCAAGCAAATAAAAAAGAAGTAGTTGATAAGTTAGTTGGTGGAGTTAAATTCATCATTCAAAGTTCAAAAGCAAAACTTATTGAAGGAAATGCTACAATGATTAGTGATCATGTTGTTGAAGTTAATGGTGAAAAATACTATGGCGAAAAAATAATTTTAGCTACAGGATCTTTACCAAGAGAGTTAAATCTTCCGGGTTTTAAAGAAGGTAAAGAGAATGATATTGTTATTGATAGTACTGATGCATTAGAACTTAAAAAAATACCTAAGAAATTAACAGTTATTGGTGGTGGTGTAATTGGAATTGAATTTGCCCTACTATATAATGAATTAGGTTGTGAAGTAACCATTCTACAAGGGCTTGATCATATTCTAGAAGTATTAGATGATGAAATTAGTAAAACAATGACTCAAATGCTTATTGCAAAAGGAATTAAAATTATTACTAATGTAAAAATTGAATCCTTAAACGATAAGAAATTATATTATGTATCAAATGGAAAAATAGTTGAGAAAATAGTTGAAAAAGTTTTAGTATCAGTTGGAAGAGTTCCAAGATATGATGCATTTAAAAAAATAGATTTAGTTTATGATGAAAGAAATAGAATTGTAGTTAATAAAAATCTACAAACATCAAAAGGTCACATCTATGCTATTGGAGATTTAACTCAAAAATTAATGTTAGCTCACGTCGCATATAAACATGCAATGATTGCTGTTGATCACATTCTTGGTAGAGATATACCATACATTTTAGTTGAGAGCCCTTCTGTTATTTATACTTATCCTGAAGTTGCTTCAATAGGAATAATTGAAAGAGATGCTAATCCTAATGAATGTTTTGTAGCTAAAATGCCTATGAGTCACCTTGGTAAAGCATTAGCTGATCATGAAACTGATGGTTTTATAAAAATGATATTAGATAGAAAAACAGGAAGAATTTTGGGTTGTCATATTATTGCATCAACAGCATCTGATTTAATTTCAGAAATAGCTGTAGCAATGCAATCAGAAGCAACAATATTCGATCTTGCTGCTACAATTCACCCTCATCCTTCTATATCAGAAATAATATATGAAGTAGCCAAAAAAGCAATATATGAAAACTACAAATAATTTTGATCTATATGTTTCAGAAAGTAATGATCCATATTATAATTTATCATTAGAAGAACATTTAGCTAAAAATGTTTTTCCTAAAACCAAAATTCCAATTATTTTTTTATGAAGAAATCAAAATACAATTGTAATTGGAAAAAATCAAGTTGCAGAATTTGAAATAGATTTAAATAATGCTAATGAAGATAAAGTAAGAATAGTAAAAAGACTTTCTGGTGGCGGAACTGTTTTTCATGATTTAGGAAATTTTTGTTTTAGTTTTATTGTTGAAAATGAAAAAAAAGCAGGGAACTACAAATTATTCTTGAATCCTATTATTGAGTTTTTAAAAACATATAACATTAATGCAAAAATATCAAGTAAAAATGATTTAGCAGTTAATGATGTAAAAATAAGCGGTAATGCACAATATGTTTTAAAAAATGTATTAGTTCATCATGGAACAATTTTATTTAACGCTTATATGCCTGCAATTAAAAAATACTTAACTGTTAATCCAATAAAAATTCAAGCAAAGGTGCAAAGATCTCAAATAACTAGTGTTGATAACATTATTAATTATTTAGAAACAAAAATTGAAACAGAAGAATTTTTTAATAAATTTATTGATTACTTTAAACTTCAAACAGGTTGTACATATCGAACAATTGAAAAAGATAATAAACTAATTAATGAAATATTTAATGAAAAATATGCAACAAAAGAATGAACATTCAATCATCCATATAATTTAACAAAACACAATTCTAAAAGATTCGATGGCGGAACAATCACTTTATGATTAAATATTGAAAATGGTGTTATTCAAAAAATTCTTTTTGAAGGAGATTTTCTTGCAATAGAGGATCATTCAAAAATGCTTGATAAATTTATTAATCAAAAATTGGAAATAAATAATATTAAATCAATTCTTGATGAAATAGATTTACAAAAATATTTTGGAAAAATTTCAAATAATGAATTGCTTGAATTATTCTTTGAATAAAAAATAATTACATCAAATGTAATTATTTTTATTTTCCACCAAGAACTTTAATAAATGTATCTTTAGGGACATTTACATTACCAATTGATTTAAGTTTTTTCTTTCCTTCTTTTTGTTGTTCAAGAAGTTTTTTCTTTCTTGTAATATCTCCGCCATAACATTTAGCTAAAACATTTTTTCTCATAGCAGAAATTGTTTCTCTCGCGATTATTTTACCACCAATAACAGCTTGAATTGGCACTTCAAATAAATGTCTAGGAATTGCTTCTTTTAATTTTGCACAAATAATTCTTGATCTAGATGCAGCAAAATCAGCATGTTGAATTGCAGATAATGCATCTACTTTGACACCATTAATTAAAATATCTACTTTAACTAATTTTTGTTTTTCATATCCAGTGATTTCATAATCCATTGTTGCATAACCTTTTGATAAAGATTTCAAATTATCAAAGAAACTGTACATAATTTCAGCTAAAGGAATTTTATATACTAGTTTTCTTCTAGTATTATCAATATATATTAAATCTAAATATTCACCTCTAGAATTTTGACATAAGTCCATACATCCACCAATAAACTCTTCAGGAGTAATTATTTCTACTTTAGACATTGGTTCATGAATTTCTTTAAGTTTTGTTCTATCTGGCATTTTAGAAGGAGAATCAATAGTGTATTCATCTCCATTTGTTTGAATTATTTTATAAATAACAGATGGAGATGATGCAATTAATTCAATATTGTATTCTCTGAATAATCTTTCTTGAATTACATCCATATGTAATAAACCAAGAAAACCACATCTAATACCAAAACCAAGGGCTTGTGATGTTTCATATTCATAAGTTAATGATGAATCAGATAATGAAATTTTTTCCATTGCTTCTTTAAAATATTCATATTGCGACGTATCAATTGGATATAATCCACAAAAAACCATTGGAACTATTTTTTTATAGCCGGGTAATGGTTCATTTGATGGGTCATTACAATCAGTAATAGTATCACCAACATTAATATCTTTAATATTTTTTATTGATGCTGATATTCAACCAACTTGCCCATCTTCTAAAAATTCTTTATTAACTATTTTAGGAGTTGTAACACCAAGTTCAGTAATATGATGCTCAATTCCATTAGACATAAATTTTATTTTTTGATTTAGCTTTAATTTACCTGAGAAAACTCTTACTAAACAAACAACACCTTTGTATGCATCATAATATGAATCAAAAATTAATGCTCTTGTTTTTTTATCACTCATGCCTTCTGGAGGGTGTGGAATTTTATTTACAACTGCTTCTAAGACATCTCTAATATTCAAACCTGTTTTAGCAGAAACTAATGGAGCATCAGAGCAATCTATTCCAATTATTTCTTCTACTTGTTTTTTAACACGATCAGGATCTGCAGTTGGTAAATCAATTTTATTTACAACTGGAATGATTTCTAAATTATTTTCTAATGCTAAATAAACATTTGATAATGTTTGAGCTTCAACTCCTTGTGATGCATCAATAATTAAAATTGCACCTTCACAAGCTGCTAAACTTCTTGATACTTCATATGTAAAATCAACATGTCCTGGAGTATCAATTAAGTGAAATAAATATTTATTTCCATTTAAAGCTAAATATTCTAATTGAACAGCATTTAACTTTATTGTAATTCCTCTTTCTCTTTCTAGTTCCATTGAATCTAAAACTTGTTCTTTCATTTCTCTTTTTGAAAGTCCGCTTGTTTCTTCAATAATACGATCTGATAAAGTAGATTTACCATGATCAATATGTGCAATAATACTAAAGTTCCTTATAAATTTTTTTTCCATTATTATTACCTATATAAATCTCTTATTTAATAGTTTTTGTTTACTATTGAAGATATCATTTTCTTTTATTATATTCTTACCTTCAAATTGAATTTCATTTAATAGTAAATCATTATCTAAGGTTTTAATTAAAACGCCATTTTTTGATATTGAAATAATATCTCCTGGTTGCTTGTTTGGTGAATTATTTTGAGTTAATTTAGAATTTAAAATTTTTACTATTTGATTATCAAGTGTAGTAAATGATCCAGGAGTTGGAGATAACCCCCTTATTAAGTTATGGATGCTTTTAGAAGGGTTGTTTCAATTTATTTTTTCATCTTCTCTTTTAATATTATATCCAAATGTAACTTTAGATTCATCTTGTTTTTTACCAACTAAATTTATATCAAATAATGTTTCAATTTGTTCATAAACAACTTTGTATGCAAGAACTTCCATTTTAGAAAAAAGTGATGCTAAATTATCATCATCATTAATTTTAATTTTTTCAGTATAAATTATATTACCTGAATCCATTGCTTTCTCCATAAACATAATTGAAATACCTGTTTCTTTTTCTCCATTAATTAAAGCTCAATGAATTGGTGCACCACCACGATATTTAGGTAATAAAGACGCATGAATATTAACACATTTATATTTGGGAATTTCAAGAATTTTGCTATTAATAAATTGTCCATAAGCACATGTTAAAATTAAGTCTGGTTTTACTGCACTAATTTCATTTTGAATGTCTGATATTTTGATTGGCTGAAAAAATTTAATATTGTTTTTAATACAAAAAATTTTAACTGGAGAAAAAATAATTTCTTTCTTTCTTCCAACTAATTTATCTGGTTGAGTTATAACAAATAATATCTCATATTTATTAGAATCATATAATGCCCTTAATGCTTCAGAACCAATTTTAGGAGTTCCGCAAAATATAACTTTTTTCATCTCGTCCATTTTTATTTATAATCTTTATTTTTTATTTTTTTTATCATCTCTAGTTGTTTCTTTATTTTTTTCTGCTAAAGAATTTATATTTTTAGTTTCTTTTGTTTCATTTAAATCAGAATCATTTTTTTTGTTATTTTTATAATCATTTGATTTTTTGATTTTAAACTTAGATTTAATAGCTTTATTTTTTTCTTTTTTCTCTTTTTCTTTTTGAAATTGAGCCTCTTCTTTTTCTTTAATTGGAAGTATTCATTTTATTTCTTCATCATACTCAAGAGTTCTTGTAACAATTATTTCTCTTTCAAAGTTCTTTTTATCAACTTTTTTATTAACAACCTGACATTCAATTGCTCTTGGTTTGTCTTCTACTAAGGTTTTTGGATTTCTTGTTGTAAATAAAACAACATATAATTCTTTTTGTTCTGCTTCAATAAATCTTTTGCCTTCTTTTTTAAGTTGTTTCTTTTTTTCTTTTTCTAAATGATGTTTTTCTTTTATAGCTTTCTTTTGTTTTGTAATTTCTTCTTTTGATAAAGATTTATCAATAAAATCAACAGGCGGTCTTTTTGCAACAAAAGATTCAATTATTTCTTTTCCAACTTCTGAATTTTTTTTAATATATGATTTTAAAGTTTTTCAAACTTCATCATCATCCCTTCTTTTTTTTGCAACAGTATTTGTTGAACCTTTTTTCTTTTTTTTAACAAAATAAATTAAAACTCCGATTGGGATAATTAAAAGTAATAATGAGGTTAAACTGCTTCCATTATTCATTTTTATCCTTTCACAAAAATATTATGTTTATTTATATATTTTATATTATAATTATAAAAGTTATACATTGCTTTAAATTTTTTATAATATATAGCAATTTAGGGGAAATACATTGGCGAACATTAAATCTAATGAAAAAAATTATAAAAGAGATGCAAAAAGAAAAAACCAAAGACATAGTCAAAAATCAGATATGAAAACACAAATTAAAAAAACTGTTAAATCAAAAGATCAAAATGACTTAAATAAATCTTACAAAAAGATTGATAGTTCAGTGTCAAAAGGTTTAATCTCTAAAAATAAAAGCAATAGAATTAAATCAAGACTTGCTAACTCAATTAGCAAATAAAAAATTCTAAAAGTATTTTTATTATAAGTCAAATTTATAAATGAGAAAAAATGAAAAAAATAAATGTTAATTATAAAAATGAAATATTTACAAAAGAGTCATTAAGCAGAAATAGAGTTTTAGCTCAATTTTTGGTTACATATTTTTTTAAATCAAAATTAAGTCCTATTATTTCATTTTTATTGCCAGTATTATTTATGTTAATGTATTATGTACTTTCAATGAATGATGATGGCGGCATTCAATTATTTTTTGGTAGTTTGGCAGTATATATATCATTCTCAATTTTACCAGTGACATTAATTTCACTGCCACAAATTGTAGTAGAACTAAAAAACTCTATTATTTTAAGAAGGATAAAAAATTCAGGATTTACAAAAAATAATTTCTTATTATTAATTTTTTTACTTTATTTCTTCCTAGCATTAATTTTTACACTTTTAATTATTGGATTATTCTTCATATTCTTATATACATTAAATGATCCAAATAATATAAGAAAAGATTTAATCAATATTGATATTGGCGGATTTATATACTCAATTTTTTTCTTTATAATTTCATCATTATCTGCTGGAATATTATTAAGCTCAATTATAAAAAATGTATCATATTCATTACTATCAGGACTGATTGTGATAATTGTTACAACTATTTTTGCAGGACAATTTATTCCATTACAAGTTATTGCTGGGAATGAAGCATTTAGATATATATCTTTATTTTCACCACTTACTTATGGAGCTAGTTTATTTAATACATTACTTATAACGCCAGCACAAGCAGGTGCTGCTGGACCAACTATTGATCAAATGCAAAATATATTTGATTTTTCAAGTCAATTTACAGTTTACCCTATTGGCCCTCCAGGAGAAGGTGAGCTTTTAGTAGTATATACTTCATGACAAAAAGCTCTTAATGTAATAATGCCTATTATTGTACCAATTTGTTTCAGCTTATTAAGTGCAAAATTTTTCAAATGGTTTGGTAGATAATTATGATTAGTAGAGAATTCTGAAAAAAAATAAAATTATTAAAGATCAACAAACCAGTTGAAAATTTAGAAAAATTTATTATTGATAATAACAAAAATAACAAAATTGTGGAAGTAAAAAAAATCTCGCAAATTTATAAATCATTTAAAAGTGAAAAAGTTATATATGAAAATTTAAGTTTTGATATCCATGAAGGTGATAGGCTTGCATTAATTGGTGCAAATGGTTGTGGTAAAACTACAATTGTTGAACTAATATGTGGTTTTAAAAATGCAACATCTGGAACAATTGATTATAATTTTGGAGTTGGTGTCAATCCATATAAATCAATTGGTGTGCAATTTCAAGATTTATCTTTCCCAAGAAACTTAACAGTTAAAAGTGTAATTGACTTTGTTGTTAAACTAGATGGAACAGCAATTGATGAAAAAGAATTAGAACAAATGTTAATAATTTTCTCATTAAATTCTCTTCTTGATACTAAGGTTCATAAACTTTCAGGCGGACAACAACAAAGATTAAATGTTATCCTTTCTTTATTAAGTAAACCTAAACTATTATTCTTAGATGAATTTACAACTGGTTTAGATATTGCAGTAAAAAAAAATATAAAAGACTTCATTGTTTCTTTTTGTGACAAATATAAAATAACATATGTAATTATTAGTCATGATATTGAAACCATGAAACAAATGGTAAATAGAACAATTGTAATTCATGATAAAGAAATTTATGTTGATGCTTATATTGAGGATGTTAACAAAAAATTTGGTTCAATTTTTAAAATGGTTGATGCTTATATTAAATAAATAAAAAATACTAAGCAACATTTGCTTAGTATTTTTTATTTATTTACAATTGCAATTCATTTCACATGCACATTTTTCGCAAACACAAGGATTGCAAAGACATTTTTTATCATTCATCTTTAACTCCTAAATTTATTATAACGCTTATTGTTATTTAACAATTAAATTTAATATTTTGTTTTTAACAAAAATTATTTTAACAATATTCTTGTTATTTAAATAAATTTTAATTTTATTATTTGTTTTAGCCAAAGTTAATAATTCTTCTTCAGTAATATTATTTTTAACTTTAAGAATATCTCTAACCTTACTATTAACTTGAATAGGAATATCAATTAATTGATTATTTGAATTAATTGATTCTATTTTGGGTCATTCTTCTTTAGTAATGCTTTCATTTGATTCAAAGAAATTTAAATTAATTTCTTCTGCAATAAATGGAGCATAACAAGAAAGAATAATTAAAAAGTTTTTTAGGTATTCTTTTTTAATTTCAAACGCTTTATAACAAGCATTAATAAAAATCATCATATCAGAAATACCTAAATTAAATTGAAGCTTTTCAATATTATTTGATATATTATTTACAAATAATTTGTAATCTTTCAATAACTCATCATTAGCAACATTATCTTTAATAATATCTTTCTTATTTTCAAATAAATTAAATACTTTCTCTATTCATTTTTTAGACCCTTTTAATGAGTCATCATTTCATGATAAAGAAGAGTTTAATGGTCCCATAAACATTTCATATATTCTTAATGAATCAGCTCCATATTCATTTATTACATCATCAACACTAATAACATTACCCTTTGATTTAGACATTTTTTGATTATTATGATCCAAAATCATCCCTTGATTAACTACAAGTTGAAAAGGTTCCTTGTTACTTATTACGCCAATATCATATAAGAATCTATTTCAGAATCTTGCATATAATAAATGAAGGACAGCATGTTCTTGCCCCCCAATATAAACATCAACAGGTAATCATCTTTTAAATCTTATTTTTGCTTCTTCTGAATTTAATGGTGTATATGTGCCATCATCATTCTTTAAAATATAAGCTAAGTAATATCAACAAGATCCTGCCCATTGAGGCATTGTATTTGAATCTCGATGATATTTCTTATTATTAATTTTTACATTAATTCAATCATTTAGGTTTGATAGTGGAGATGTACCATCTTTTGAAGGACTTATATTATTAGTTTTTGGTAGAACTAATGGTAAGTCTTCTATTAATTCAATATTATCATTTTCATCATAAAGAATTGGGAATGGTTCTCCTCAATATCTTTGTCTGCTAAATAATCAATCTCTTAATTTAAAGTTTACTTTTTTAAAACCAAGTTTGTTATCTTCTAAATATTTAATAACTTTTAGTTTTGCATCACTAGTATTTAATCCATTAATGAAGTCTGAGTTAATCATTTTATTGTCTTTTAATATTTCAATTACTTCTAAATTATATTTTGAAGCAACTTTTTTATCTCTAGCATCAAATGATGGAACTCCCATTACTATACCAGATCCATATGTTCCAATTACATAATCAGAGATGATAATTGGAATTTCTTTTTTAGTAATTGGATGAATGGCTACTAAGTTAGTGTTAATAGCATTTGGATCTATATTTTTTTTTGTTCTTTCAAACTCTTGTTTATTTTTTGAAATGTCAATAAATTTTGCAATCTCTGGATTTTTATTAATTTTTAATTGGTCAATTATTTTAGACTCAGGTCCAATGGCAATATAAGAAACTCCAAAAATTAATTCAGGTTGAGAAGTAAAAACATTTAAATTAATGTCTAAATTATTAACCCTAAAAATAATTTGAAATCCTTCTGATTTACCAATTCATTTTCTTTGGATGTTTTTAAGACCTTCTGGTCAGTCTATTTCATCAAGACCTTCAATTAATTTATCAGCATATTCAGTAATTTTTAAAACTCATTGTTTCATTGGTTTTTTAATTACAGGATGATTGCCTCTTTCTGATAACATTATTCCAGAATCATCTTTAATAACTTCTTCATTAGCTAAAACTGTTCCTAAGTTTTCACATCAATTAACATCTACTTCTTTTATTTCAGCTAAGTTTTGTTTATATAGTTGTGTAAAAATTCATTGTGTTCATTTATAATATTTCTCATCTGTGGTGTTTACTTCTTTATCATAATCAAAACTAAAACCAATTTTTTGTAATTGGTTTCTAAATGTATTAATATTTTTTTCAGTAAAGTCTCTTGGATGATTCTTTGTTTCCAGCGCATATTGTTCAGCTGGCAAGCCAAAAGCATCTCAACCAATTGGATGCAGAACATTGAACCCTTTAAATTTTTTATATCTAGCAAGAATATCAGATGCAACATAACCCTTTGGGTGTCCAACATGTAAACCACTTCCTGAAGGGTATGGGAACATATCTAAAACATAAAATTTAGGTGATGATTTATCATCAATGAATTTATATGTTTTTTCATCATTTCATTTTTTAATTCACTTCTTTTCAATTAAATTATGATTATACATTTTTTACTCTTGTTTATTTTTTTATGTTTTATTTATTATAAAATATTTATAATAAAAATTATTTATTAAATTATTAAAAAATAATACAAATGTATTATTTTTTAATAATTTAAAGTTTGAAAAACCATGCTAAGCAAGGGGTGGAACTGGAGGATCTAATGATAATTTATGAATTTTAATATCAATAGGACTTGTAGTGGTATAATCTTTTTTTAGGATAATTCTAATAGTTGGCCCCTCAACAGAACTAAATGGTCCTTCTGGCAGTACAATATCTGAAGCAAAAATAACTTTTTCAACAGCTTCAACCTCAGGAATCTGAATAGCGCTAATATCATTAAAATGAATTATTTTAAATATTTCATCACGAAGTTTAGCATCTATTATAGTATCTCTTTTTCAAGTTTTGATAAGGTCTATTTTTTCTTTTTCAGTATTTTTTAAATCAATTAATGTTTGCAAATATGCAGTAGCAGCAACTTCAAGAGTTCCTTGAGTTTGACCTTGAGCAAATATTACAGTTAACAAATGTTCATTAGCAGAAGAACAACTAATTATTGGCAAAGTAATAGATAAAGCTGAGCCAGTAATTAAAACTCCTAATAAACCTAATTTAATTTTTTTATTCATATTTTCATTTCCTTAATAAAGATTAAAATTTATAATTACATACAATAAGATTTGTATATACTTATATACATTATACAATATTTTATTAATTGTTAAAAAAAATATTATTTATTTTGCAGGACCTAAATCAGAAATTGTAATAGTTAATGGATTTGCAGAATAATATCCCTTTTTCAAAGTTATATTTAATACTGGACCTTTAATAATTTTACAAATAAGAGGTGTTGTAGTTTCAATTTTAAATGTTATTGCTTCAACAACACAAAGAATCAACTCCTATGGATTCTATTAAGCTTTTGCAGGACCTAAATCAGAAATTGTAATAGTTAATGGATTTGCAGAAGAATATCCCTTTTTCAAAGTTATATTTAATACTGGACCTTTAATAATTTCGCCAGCAACAGGTATTGTAGTTTCAGTTTTAAATGTTATTGTTTCAACAACATCAAATCCTAATAAAGTTTGATTTGAGCCATCAATAAATACTAAATTATTTATAGTTAGTTTTTCTAATTCTGTAAATGGACTAAAAATTGGTTTACCAACTGTTCATGTTGCTGCAAGCTCAGTTTGACCTTGACGATTTTTTAATTTCATTTCATTACTTAAAAAACCATCACAAAAACCAGTCGCAGTTCCTAAACTTTTTGGATCAATTGTTAATATATTTTCACTTGTAGATGTATTTGAACAACTTATAATTGGTAGCGTGAAAGCTATTGCTGATGATGTTATTAGAGCGCCTAATAAACTTAATTTTATTTTTTTATTCATGTTTTTTCCTTTTTTAAAATATTATTGTAACTTTTATGGCAATGGCAATGGCAAAGGTTTAACCTTTCCAAGTAAGTTAACTTTTAATTCAATTGGTTTTAAAGAATTATATTCTGGTTTTAGCTCAACAAGTAATTTTGGGCCATCTATATATGAACCAACAGCACCAATAGTTGTTGGTGTTAGAAAAGTTATTTTTTCAATTACTTCTTCACCATTTTTAATTTTTTCACCTGGGGCTTCAAATTTTAATTCAGCTTTAATTAGATCCATAATTTCAGGAGTAATAGGAATATCTGATTTCACAGTTCATTTACCAGCCAAAACTTCTTGATCAGTTTTACTAGTCTCACCTTGAATTAAAACTTCTAGTGCATCTGTAACAATTTTTTGTGCTTTAGTAATCGTTGAAGAAATAACTGATAATTCATTGGCTTTAGAAGAACAACTAACTATTGGTAATGTTATTGCTAATGCAGAACTAGTTATTAAAGCTCCTAATAAAGTTAATTTAATTTTTTTATTCATAATTTTTCCTCATTTTGTTTAATTATAATATATTTTTAAAAAAATAAAATAAAAAAAGTGAATAATCACTTTTTTTTATTTTAGTTTAAATTATTTAGCTAAACCTATATCACCAACTTTAATTATTAAGCTATCACTTTCATAACCATCTGTTAAAATGATTTGTAAAGTTGGACCAAAAACATTTTCACCTGTTGCTGGTAAAGTAGCTGCTTCTGTGATAATTGCATGATCAATAGCAACATTCCCTTTTATTTCATTATCAAATAAAGTAGTAAAATTTAATACTTTTATTATAGATTGAACAAATTCACTATTTTTAGCAAATTTTAATCCTACTGAAAAATTTCTAAGAAAAGATTCTTGTTGAGATCTATCTGGCAAAACCTTAAAAAGGGGGGGTAAATACTTTTGTTACTTCTATAGTAGCTTGATTTAACATAGCACTATCTGTCTTTAAAAATGTTTTTGTTGTAATTGGAGGTGTTGGATCAAATGGTATTAATGGACCGCTTGGGCTTGTGCTTGCGCTACAACTAACTATTGGTAATGTTATTGCTAATGCAGAACTAGTTATTAAAGTTCCTAATAAAGTTAATTTAATTTTTTTATTCATAATTTTTCCTTTTAAATACTTTTGTTATATAATTTTTTTTATAAAAAAACAAGTAAAAAAAGTGCATAAGCACTTTTTTAAAAAATTATTTGGCCATTCCTAAAGAACCAACTTGAATTATAACATCTTTAGTAGAAGCATATCCGTCTTTAAAATTAACTTTTAATTTTGGCCCCTCAATATTAGTTCCAGAAATACCCACATCAGTTTCACTAAAATAAGTTACATTATCAATAACATCCATTCCTAGAAGTATATCATGGAAGTCATCTTTAAAAGTTAAAGTATCTATTATTAACTTTAAATTTTTAGCAGATATCTTATTACCAATTTTTCATGATTCTGCAAGTTCTACTTGTCTAGCGTTAGATGTTTCTGCTTGCATATCATTATTAAATTGAACAGTAACAGCATTTTGAGATTCCATTAAATCATCAGCATCTGGAATTAAAAAATCACTACTCTTCATAATTAACTCAACAATTGGTAAATTTAAATTTTTTATTCATATTTTATCCTTTTAAATATTATAAGTCTATTTCTATAAAATAATTTAATAAAATAATTTATATAATGAATTTTGAAAATAATATTTAATTAATTTTAAAAATATTTTATTAATAAACAAAAAAAGTGCATAAGCACTTTTTTATATAAAATTTAAAGCTAATTAAATTATAAAGCTTTACCAAGAATTCCAACTTGAATAAAAACATCTGGACTTGAAGAATATTCAGATCTAAAGTTAATTTTTAATTCAGGGCCAGTAATATTCACTCCTGTAGCAGGCAATGTAGCGACACTATTGAAAGTTACACTTTTAATTGCATTAACTCCCAAAACTTCAACACCATTAATTTCAAATTTTAAAGCGTTTGTAATAGTGTTTAATTGAGTAGGAGTTAATTCATCATTTATTTTTCAACTATCTAAAAGATTTTGTTGTTCAGTTCTATTTAATTTAGTTTGCATTTGAAATAATAATGATAAAGTAATACCCTGAGTAGCTGCATCCAATGAAGCTTGATTTGTAATTAAATTAGTTGGAGCTATTCCTAAAGAATTAACTTGAATTAAAATATCAGCACTTGAAGTATATTGGGCTTTAAGATTAACTTTTAATTCAGGTCCATTAATCTCCAAACCAGCATCAGGAACTATAGTTCCATTATTAAAAGTTATACTTTCGATGGCTTCAATACCACTAACTGTTCCGCCAGTAGTAGTGTTATTGAAATTTAGAATCTCTTTAATTGAATTTAATTGATCAATAGGTAATTCTGTACCAACTTTTCATGAATTTACAATGTTTTTTTGAGCATCATTAGTTTTTCCAACTTCTAGTTCAGTTTTTAAAAAAGTAGTAGCAAGAGTTTCAGCTGCTATTAAATCATCAGAAACTGCAGTTATTATTTTTGGTTGATCTATATGTGGTTCATCACTAGATGCAGAACAACTAACGATTGGTAAAGTAATAGCTAAAGCTGAACCAGCAATTAAAGCTCCTAATAAACTTAATTTGATTTTCTTATTCATATTTTTTCCTTTAATTATGTAATTTATGTATATACATATATATGTTATATATTTTTTTTTATGAAAAGCAATTAAAAAAAGTGCTTTTACACTTTTTTTAATTAGATAATTTATAGATTTTTAAATAAAAAACTTATGTCTAAGCTTTTGCAAATCCTAAATTACCAACTTGGATTATGATTTCATCAGAAGTATATCCATCTTGAAGATTAACTTTTATTTTAGGTCCCATAATTTGCTCGCCTGTATTAGGAATTACAGTATTAGTAATAAATTTTATGCTATCAATAACATTAACTCCTTGAATCGTTTTACCATCATTATCAGTAAAATTTAAAACTTCTATAATTGATCGTGATAAAATTTCATCTAATTGTTCATTAGCTTTTCATGATTCTACAAGTTTTTTTTGATTTTCAAGCGTTGTTGCTACATCTAATTCTAATTTTAAATAAGTAGTCACAAGATCTGTAGCTGTTATTAGACTATTTAAATCAACAGTTATTTTTTTATTCATATTTTCTCCTTTTATATAAATATTATAAATTTGTTTATAAAAAAAATGATAAAAAATAATTTTAAATTTTATTGTAATAATATTTATTAAAATAATAGGAATTAATATTATTATTTATTACAAAATAGCTAATAATAAGAAATATAATATTAAAAATTAAAAAATTAAAGCTAATATAAAAATTAATTTAATTTTTTATTTAAATTAAATAGTGAGGAATTAAAAAAAGTGCATATGCACTTTTTTTAATTGATTTAATTATAAATTTTTAAATAAAAAACTTATGTCTATTTTGCAGTACCTAATGAACCAACTTGAATAGAAACTTCTTTATCAGAAGTGTATCCACTTTTAAAGATTACTCTTAATTTAGGCCCTGAAATACTTGAACCTGCAACACCAACAGTAGTTTTAGTAAAATATTCTACATTTTCAATAACATCAGTTCCAAAAATTTCTTTACCATCAGCATCAGTAAATTTTAGATCATTTTTAATTACTGTAAGATTATCAGCTGATATTTTGTCACCAACTTTTCATGATTCAGCAAGTGCTACTTGCGCAGCATTATCTAATGCATCTGTCATAGCTTTGTTAAATTTACCAGTCATGTCAGCAGTAACAGTATTTAAACTAGCATCAACAACAGTTAAAGCAACATCACTAGATGCAGAACAACTAACGATTGGTAAAGTAATAGCTAAAGCTGAACCAGCAATTAAAGCTCCTAATAAACTTAATTTTATTTTCTTATTCATATTTTTTCCTTTAATTATATAATATATATATTATGATATTAGCAACATTACTAATATACTATTTAATTATATCAAATAATTTATATATATCAAAAAATATTTAGCATTTCTTTATTTTTCCTTTATTTATTTTTATAAAATATTTTATAAAGCACTCAAAAAAAGTAATTATTCACTTTTTTAAAATAATTTAAAAATCATTAAAAACCTTAAAAAGTAAATAAACATTCTAAATTTCTTAAACTTATTCTTTGAATTAAAATAGTTAAGGATGAATTTGATTAATACTTATTTTAAAGCTAATTTCTAATTTAATAGATATATAATTATTTTTATTAAATAAGATTAATTCAAGAAGCATTTAACAAGAAATATAAAATTTTATTTTTTAAATAATAAAGATTAACTTTCTTAATTTATTTTTTTTCAATAAAATTAATTATTGTTTTGTAGTAAAGTTCCTCATTTTCAGCAAATAATCCATGTCCAACATTATCTATTTTAACAACAGTTAGGTCTTTTATTTTATGTTTCAAGTGAATTACTGAATTATTTGCATCAACTAACTTATCTTTTTTTCCAACTATTAATAATGCAGGAATCTCAATCGATGCATATGCTTTCTCAATTTCTAAAAATAATGATGGTTTCATTAATTCTCATTGAATATCCTTGATATATTGATTATTGATATTAATAAAATATCAATACTTTCTAGTAAAATCATATTTTGCATCTAATTTAGGAACAATGATTTCAGGATTATTAAAAGCAATTTTATGTAATTTCATTAATCCTTTATAACTTTTTGGAAAAAAAGCATTAACTTTTGTAATAATTTTAGGAATTGAAGTTATATTCAATGGCGATACTAAAATAATTTTAATTATTCTATTATCATCCTTAATTTTTTTGTATACCATGGCAGCTAAACTAGCTCCTAGTGAGTGGCCAATTAAAACAACATTAGTTAATTCATTTTCTTCAAGGAATTTGACTATTAATTTAATATGTAGATTTATTTTTAAGTCTTTTTTTGTAAACTTCTTTTTTCCTTCTCAAGAACCAGGTAAATTAAATGTATAGTAGTTATATTTACGATTTCTTTCTTCAAAAAGAAAATTAGAATATCTATTTGCAGCATAACCATGAATAAAAACTACATTAGCAATATTAGAGTTTTTATTTTTTTCAAAATAAAACTTTTCTAAGAGCGAAGTATTAACTTGTTCAATTTCCTTGCTATTTTTTTTTAACATTATTATTCCTTAAAATATATTATATATATAATTAATTCTACAATTTATAAACAAAAAATTTTAATTAAATTTAAGTAATAAATATATTATAATATTATTTGTTTTAAATAGTAGAATTAAAAAAATCAGAAAGGAAATTATGTATCAAATATTAAAAAGATTACCTTTAAAAGATAAGTTGTTATTATTTTTAACTATTATTGTAATGACTATTTCTGTTATGGCAGATTTAATGCAACCATTATTTTTTGGAAAGATATCTCAAATACTATCAACATCAAGTGATATTAACAAAATCTGATCAAGCTCTGTTGATGGGATTGTCTTTGCAGGTTGAATTGGAATGATGGCTGCTGCTGCTGTTGTTGGTATAATATTCAACATTATTGCAGTATACATTACAACTGAAGTATCAGTAAGAACAGCATTTAAAATCAGAAATGATATGTTTAACAAAGTTCAGAATCTTTCTTCACAAGATGTAGATAAGGTTTCGACATCATCATTTATTACAAGAATTACATTAGATGTATTCCATATTAATGAATTAATGGTATTATTATTTACTTTATTAGTAAAGGCACCAATTTATTTTTTAGGAGGATTAACTCTTTCAGTTGTTTCTGTTTCACAAATATCACAATCTGAATTAAGTAATTTATCTTATATTTATTTTGTATTCTTATTATTAACTTTCTTCACAGGAGTAATTTTATATAAAGCATTTCCTACTTTTGAAAAAATTAAAAAAAACTATGACAATAATAACTCAATAATGAGTGAAAACTTAATCGGTTCAAGAGTTGTTAGAGCTTTTAATTTAGAAGAAAACCAAATTACAAGATATGATAGCAAAAATATCCTTTTAAAAAGAAATTTAATTAAAGGTGATTCATTGACTACAATCTTTTTGCCATTATTTACAATAATAATGAATCTTTCAGTTGTATTTATTATTTCTTATTCAGGATTTGTATCTATTAATATTCCTGCAGATAGAAGACCTGAAGTTGTAGGATTAGTTACTTCATTAATTCAATACTTCAATATATTATTAGTTGGTTTCTTCCTTGCTTCATTTGTTTTAGCTACTTTTGCATTTACAAAAGTTTCTGGTAAAAGAATTAATGAAGTTTATGCAATAAAAAATTCAATTAAAGAATCTAAAAAACCAGTTGCAATTGATAAAACAAATATTAGTTTCAAAAATGTTTCTTTTAAATACTTTAAGGAAAGTAATGATTGGGCTATTAAAGATATGTCATTTAATATTAAAGAAGGCCAAACAATTGGAATTATTGGAAAAACTGGTTCAGGTAAGTCAACCATTGTTAATTTATTAACAAGACTTTATGATGTAACAGAAGGCCAAATTACAATTGGAGATCATGATATTAGAGAAGTAAAAATTAGTGATTTAAGAGAAAATATTTCTGTTTCATTACAAGAAAAAATATTATTTTCAGGAACTGTTGAAGAAAATATTAGAGTTGGAAAGACAAATGCATCTGAAAAAGAAGTCTTAAAGGCTGCTAAAATTGCTGAGGCTTATGAATTTATTAATGAAAAAGAAGGTAAGTTTAAATATAGAATTGAAGAAAGAGGAAAAAACTTATCAGGCGGGCAAAAACAAAGAGTTTCAATCGCTAGATCTGTTGTTGGAGATCCTAAAGTTTTAATATTTGATGATTCAACAAGTGCGCTTGATAATATAACTGAAAGAAAACTACTAAATAACTTAAAAACAGAATTAAAAGATAGTACCTTAATAATTATTGCTCAAAGAATTAATTCAGTTAAAGAAGCTGATAAAATTTTAATTATTAATGATGGTAAATTAATTGGTGAAGGTACTCACTCTTACTTAATTAAAAACAATAAAGATTATAAAGAAATTTATGATTCTCAAGATACATCAAAGGATAAATAATGAAAACAAATAATTCAAAAAAGAACTTTCATACCATTTTAATTTATGGAGCTAAATATAAATTAAGATTTGTATTAATATTAATTTTATCTATCGTTTCAATTACCACAAATGTTTTATCAACATTTATGGTAGGGTTTGGATTAGAAAAATTAATTAATAATGTAAATAATAGTCCTAATATAATTAATGAAATTATTATCTTCTCTACATTGTTAGCTCTATTTTATGCAGTTTATTCAGGGTTTAGATATTTAAGTAATTTATTAATGATAAGACTAACACATAATTTAGGTTTTACTATTAGAAAAGATCTATTCTTTAAAATTCAAAAATTACCATTTTCATATTTAGATGTTCAATCAACTGGTGATATAATGAGTAGATTAACAAGCGATGTTGAAGTATTCACAACAACTTTATCTCAACAAGGTGTTGAATTTATATCTGGTGTTATAACAGTTATAGGAATGTTAATTGGTATGTTTATTCTTTCTCCAATATTAACAGTAATATTACTTGTGACAATGCCAATAATGTTTTTAATAATTGTTTTTGTAATGAAAAAAGCACAACCATATTTTATAAAAAGGCAAGAATACACGGGGATATTAAATGGTTTTGCAGAAGAATATATTTCTTCCCAAAAAGTTATTAATTTATTCTCTTACCAAAAAGAAGCATTACATAAATTTAAAAATATTAATAAAGATTTATCAGTTGCAGTTGAAAAATCAAGATTAATATCAGGAGTTATTTTCCCTTACAACAACTTCGTAAATAACTTTATGTTAATGTTCATTACATTGATTGCAGTTGTATTTATTTCAAATAATATATCAATTTCTGGCGCAACTGATCTAAAAGATATTGGACTAATTTTTCCATTTATTTTATTACAAAGACAATTTTCAATGCCAATTACAAACTTCTTTTCAATGATTAATCAATTCCAATTAGCATTTGCTGGAGCAAATAGATTCTTTGAAATATTAAATGAAAAAGAAGAACCAAAACAACAATCAACTAAGGAAATTAAAGTTACAAATGCTCTTGTTGAATTTAAAAATATTAATTTTTCTTATGTTGAAGGAATTCCAATAATTAATGACTTATCATTTAAAACAGTTCCTGGAGGAATTAATGCGATAGTTGGTGCAACAGGATCTGGTAAAACAACTTTAATTAGCTTATTAACAAGATTCTACGAAATTAATTCAGGAACTATTGAGATTGACGGACAAGATATTGCTAAATTTTGCAAACATAATATTAGGGAAAATATTACTATTGTTTTACAAGATACATTCTTATTCTCAGAGTCAATTAGAGAGAATATTTCTTATGGAAATATGAAAGCAACTGATAAAGAGATAATTGAAGCAGCCAAATCAGCAAATGCATGACACTTTATTGAACAATTACCAAATGGTTTAGATACAATTTTGTACCCAGATAATTCAATTATTTCAGAAGGTGAAAAACAATTAATAGCTATTGCAAGAGCATTCTTATCAAAAGCCAAAATAATTATTTTAGATGAAGCAACTTCTTATGTTGATACTAAAACAGAAAAAGAAATTCAAGAAGCTATGGCAAAACTAATGAAAGGTAGAACTTCATTTGTTATTGCTCATAGATTATCTACAATTAAAAAGGCAGACCAAATTATTGTTCTTCAAAAAGGAACACTTAAAGAAAAAGGAACTCATAACCAGTTACTATCTAAAAAAGGGCTTTACTATAGCATGATTCAATCTGGAATATCAGAAGATAACTAATTGAAATTTATTTAAAAAAACCATAAATAATTATGGTTTTTTTATTTATAATAATTTTAAAGGAAAAAAAATGAGCAAATTCGATTCAAAAAATTCAAAAATAACAATAAATGCAATGAGAATGCTAGGAGTGGACATGATTCATAAAGCAAATTCAGGCCACCCTGGAATTGTATTAGGTGCTGCACCAATTATGTATGCATTATTTAGAAACCATATTAATCTTTCACCAAGCAACCCTTTATTTCCAAATAGAGATAGATTTATATTAAGTGCAGGGCATGGTAGCGCACTTTTATATTCAACAATGTTTTTAGCTGGATATAAAGATTTAAGTATTAAAGATCTTGAAAACTTTAGACAAATAGATTCAATTACACCAGGACACCCTGAAAAACATATTTTACCTGGAGTTGAAATATCAACAGGTCCACTTGGTCAAGGAGTTGCAACATCTGTTGGTATTGCAATTGGTGAAACTTTCTTAAATAAATCATTCAAATGTGAATATGGTAGTTTATATGATAATTATACGTATTGTTTATTTGGAGACGGTTGTTTACAAGAAGGAGTATTTGACGAATCTATTTCTATTGCAGGAAATTATAAATTAAATAAATTAATCCTTTTATATGATTCAAATGATATTCAATTAGATGGGAAGGTAGCTGATACTACTAACACAAATACTAAGAAATACTTTGAATCTAAAAACTTTAATTATATTTTAGTTAAAAATGGTAATGACCATATAAAAATTTCTGAAGCAATTGAGGAAGCAAAAAAATCAAAAGATAAGCCAACTATTATTGAAATTAAAACAAAAATTGGATTTGGTTCTGCAAAAGAAAATAGTAATTTAGCTCATGGTTCTCCTTTATCAGAAAAAGAAATAAAAGATTTAAAAATTAAATTAAATTATAATAATGAATCTTTTGAAGTGCCTAAAACTGCTTTAGAAGATTTTCAACCCCTGAAAATTAGGGGAGATAAAGCAATTGAGAAATATTACAAAATTTATGAATACTTTAAAAAAGATAAAATATTCTTTAAGAAATTAAAAAATTGTCAAGATGGAATTTTCCATATCAAAGAAGAAGACTTTGATGGAATTAAAAATGAAAAAGAATTAGCAACAAGAAATCTATGTGGCGAAGTCTTAAATATTGTTGCTAGTAATAATCCTTTTTTAATAATTGGTAATAGTGATTTATCTTCATCAACAAAAGTTAAATATCAAAATGGCGGACAATATAGTTGTAAAAATAGATTAGGACAAAATATTAACTATGGTGTTAGAGAATTTGCTTCTAATGCAATTAATACTGGTATTTCTTCATATAATGAATTAAAAGCAATTGGTTCTACTTTCTTAGCATTCTCTGATTACAATAAAGCTGCTATTAGATTGTCTGCAATATCTGAAATACCATTAATAAATATTTATAGCCATGACTCTATTACAGTTGGTGAAGATGGACCAACACATCAACCAATTGAACAAATATGAACTTTGAGACTAATACCTAATAACTTTGTATTTAGACCATGTAATAAAGAAGAAATGATTGCTGCGTTTAAATTTGCATTAGAATCAAAAAAATATCCTACAAGTATTATTACTTCTAGATCTAATTTTATCCAAACAAAAGGTTCTGTTTCAAAAGCATTAAAAGGTGGATACTTAATAAAAGAAAATGATAAATACAAATTAACTATCATTGCAACAGGTAGTGAAATGGAGGTTGCTTTAAAAGTAAGTGAAATCCTTGAAAAAGAACATATGATGTATACAAACATTGTTTCAATGCCTTGTGATAGATTATTTGATCAGCAAACAAAAGCTTACAAAGAAAGTATAATTGGTGATAAAAAAGTTGTTTCAATTGAATTTGGAATTACTACACCTTGATACAAGTACGCTGACATAGCTATAGGGATAGATTGTTATGGATACTCAGGAAAACCAAATGATGTTATTAAAAAACTAGGCTTAGATGCAAATGATATAGCTAAAAATATTATGAAAAAATACAAAGAATTATAATTAATTTTTGTATTTTTTTTATTTTAATAATTTATAATTAATAAAATAAAATCTTATAAAATGGGGCTAAAATGCTTAATATTCCTATAAACTCAGATATCGT
Source organism: Mycoplasmoidaceae bacterium (assembly GCA_051653965.1). Classification (GTDB taxonomy): domain Bacteria; phylum Bacillota_I; class Bacilli_A; order Mycoplasmatales; family Mycoplasmoidaceae; genus CAMREV01. The sequence goes on from JBOFXG010000007.1 coordinate 119,747, forward strand.
TTTTTTAGATATTGAAGCAGACCACAAAAATAGTAAGTTACTTCAATTTGGTGCAATAAAAATTCAGCAAGGAAAAGCATTCCAAGTTAATTGATATTCAAATCCTGAAAGAAACATTTCTCATAATGTAATTAAACTAATTGGAAAAGAAGCATTAGAACTAATCAATAATGCACCAAGTAATAAAGTTGTTTTAGATAAAGTTTATAAATTTATTGATGAAAGTTATTTTGTAAGTTTTGGGGATTTTGATTACAATTTTCTATCAGAACTATTTGAAAAGGAATTAGGTAAAAAACCAAATATTAAATTTCTTGATATTCAAAATGAATGAAAAAAATTAACATGTGATAACCAATGTGTTTCACTTACTAATTTAGCAATTTTTTTTAATGTAAATTATGATCAAGAAAAACTTCATAATGCTTTTTATGATGCAGAAGTAATGTTTAAAATTTATCGTGAATGAGTAAAGTACTCCGATGAAGAAATTATTGAAAAAATAATTAATAAAAGAAATGTTGAATCAACAATAATTGATCCAACTATTAAAATAACTATGAAAAATTTAAGTGTACAAGATAACATTTCAAAAATTGATGGTTATTCAATGTTTAATATTAATGTTAAAAAAATAATTCTTGAAGAAGGAATAAAAAGAAAAAAAATTGTTTTAGGAATTAGAGCAGTTTCTTTTTTGAATAATAAAATAGTTGAAAATTGGGATGAAGATTTAACTAAATATATAAAATCTAAGAAATACTATGAACATCAACATTTTTTAATTGTTGCATTAAGAAAATTTATGTGGACTATTAAAGATAAAAAAATTCTTTTATACAAAAATCAAGTAAATGATTATAAATATCTATGTGAATTGATTCATGAGTTTTTAGGCAAGAGACCAATGAATTCATACATAATTATTAATGGAATTCAAAATTATCAATATTTGAATTATAATAAAGATGCAAATAACTTAATGATTAATGATGATCTAATAGATACTTGAAACTCATTAAACAATATCTTAGATAAGAATAAGGCAAATAAAAAATGAAGTACAAAATAATAAACCATGATACTATTTCAGAAACAATAGATTTAATTGGAAATGAAATATTAGAAGAATTAAAAATAACTGAAAATGTTTCATGTATTTTACCTTGACATCCTGATTTAGATATAATATATAGAAGCTTATTTAATTCCAATACAATATCTGGTAAATGAGCAAAGAAAAATGTATCTAAAAAAATTAGAAAAAAATTACCTAAAGAATTCAATAAAATAAAAATAATAAATATGTATGATTTTATTGGCTCAGATAACATTCAATTTTTTCACATATCAACTTATCAAAAGTTTTTTGAAATTTTAGATAGTGAAATTAATTTTTGTTCTTTTGGATTAAAAGATGAAGCAAAAATTAATAAAGAACTATTAATTAGTCCTTCAGACTTTGATAAAACAATTAAAGTTTTTACAAATGGAAGAATAAGTTTTTCAGTTGTTTTCATAGATAAAGACGGAAATATTCCATATATTGAAAACTATGTTGAAAATATTGGAACTAATTTATCTGCAATAGATGAAAAAGAAGCAGAAAATTTAATGGAAATTTTTAATTTAAAAGAAGCACCTAATCAATCAATTAATTGTGGAAATAGATCATTAACAAAAAGTCATAAAATTATTGCCATCATTGAAAAAGAAGCATTAAAATATTTAACAAACGAGCAATATGAAAAAAATCCTTCAGCATCAATGAAAACATTAAGAAATCATGACAATGTTTTATATGTAGTAAAGAGTTGAGAAAATGAATAAATTTAAAATAAAATATATCCCTGGGTTTAGGCCGGTACCAATGTTAGCATTATACCATGAGAGAAATTTGAATGTTTTTAATGAAATCAAAAAACATTCAAATGTTGATAGAAAAATAAATTTTAATGAAGAATATGTAGATGAATACAATCACGCTTGAAATCATGGGTCATATATAATTTATGATGATAGCTTAAATGTAATTGCTTTTGTATATGAGCAATTACCAACATTATTTTATATTTTAAGATGAATTAATAAAGAACTACTTTTTGAAATTAATGCAATTGATCAGAATGAAATTAAAATAGAATTAGGTGATTGAATAAATGAAGTTTCATTTATTGAAAAAAATAATAATGAATAAATCAATAAAAATTATAGATTCATCAAGTAAGAAACTAATCGAATTAAACAATGATTCTATTAGTATTTATTTATGTGGTCCTACTGTATACAATTATGTTCACATTGGAAACATTAGACCAATAATTACATATGATGTATTACATAGATACTTAATGTATAAAAAAGTTAAAGTAAAATTTATTCATAATATTACTGATATAGATGACAAAATAATTTTTAAAGCTGCTGAAATGAATATTTCAGAAAAAGAATTATCACAAATGTTTTTTGAGCATTACAAAAAAATTTTAAAGCAATTAAACATTCATCCAGTTGAAATGCCAACTGTTTCAGATAATATGAATTCAATGATTGAAATGATTGAAGAATTAATAAAAAATAAACATGCATATGAAATTGGTGGTAATGTTTATTTTTCTACTAAAAATTTTAAAGACTATGGAATTGTATCATCAATGGAAATAAATAAATTAAATGATGGTGAAAGAGTAGATAAAGATTTCAATAAGGAAAACAAAAATGATTTTGTTTTATGAAAAAATACAAAAGATGGTATTAGATGAGAAAGTTCAATGGGTTTAGGCAGACCAGGATGACATACTGAATGTTGTGTACTAATCAATAAGTATATTGGTAGGCAAGTTGATATTCATGGAGGAGGAATAGATTTAAGATTTCCTCACCATGAAAATGAAAATGTTCAAAATCTTGCAAGATATGGTTTACCATTAGCAAAGATTTGAATGCATACAGGTCATTTAATGATTGAAGACGAAAAGATGTCCAAATCATTAAACAACTTTGTCTTAGCAAAAGATTTAATAAATAAATCAAATCCTAATTCAATTAGATGAATGTTTTATCAAACAAGATATGAAAAACCAATTAATTATACAGATAAAATTTTAGAAGAAAGTCAAAAAAAAATTGATCAAATTGAAAGAGATTTAAACAAAGCATATAGCTATTTAATTTTAAATAATTCATACAATAAAATTGATACTATCTCAGAAGATATACTAAATATCTTTAATGATAATTTAAATCTCCCAAATATTGTTACAATAATCTATGACAAAATAAAACTTTTCTCAAATACTATTTCAAATAAAAATTTTAATGAATTAAATAAAATTTATAATGATGTTAAAAATACTTTGAATTTATTAGGAATTGTTTATCCAAATATTCATACAAATGAAAATATTGAATTAATTAAAACATGAAATAAATGTTTAATTGACAAAAAATTTAAAGAAGCTGATGAAATAAGAGAAAGATTGATTATAATGAAATTAATTTAAAATTGTTTTATTATAATTTTTTTTTAATATTAAAAATGAGGTTTATATGACCAATATATTAGTAGGGAAAAAAGCTATTCTTGAACAACTTAAAAAAGATAATGTTTTAGCAGTTCATAGTTTAACTATTTTCCCAGAAATAAAAAAAATATGTGACAAAAAAAATATAAATTATATTATCCAAGATAAAGCATTTTTTAATAACATTGATTCAAATCATCAAGGTATTATTGCTTGAATTAAGAATGAGAATTATTTAACAGAAGATTTATCTTATTTTTTATCAAGAATTAAATCAAGCATTAATAAAAGAAAAGTTATTGTAATGCTAGATGAAATAAGTGACACTGGTAATTTTGGTGCAATTATTAGAAGTTGTGATGCTTTTGCTGTTGATGGAATAATTATTAAAAATAAAAATCAGGCTGAATTTAATGAATATGTAATAAAATCAAGCACTGGCGCTATATATAATAGCAATATTCTTCGAGTTACAAATTTGGGAACAACTATTAAAAAAATAAAGGAAAATAACTTCTGAATAGTTTCAACAATAATAGATGGATCAAAAAATTTAAATAACACAAAATTTGATTTTGATTGTTGTGTGATTGTTGGCAACGAAAAAAATGGTATATCTCAAAAATTAATTGAAAATTCTGATTTTAAAATAAATATTCCAATGTTTGGAAGTGTTCAATCATTAAATGTAAGTGTTGCTACTGGAATAATTTTAAATTATATTAGAAACTATCACTCAAAGGAGTAATATTGCAACTTGAAAAAGAAATTGCTTTGATAGAAAAAATTCAAAAATATAATGATGAAGAATCATTATTAATTCTATGAAAAGAATATGGTGAATTTGTTTACAAAAGCTTTTTAAAATACATTTATTATAAAAACTTTAATATCCCTCTTGAATCTGAAGATTATTTATCATGTATATTTTATGCATTTAAGGAAGCTGTTATTAAATTTGATATTAATAATCAAAATTATAAATTAATTCAATATCTTCATATAGTTACAAAATCAAGTGCATCAAGATATGCTAAAAAATTTTTAACTAAAAAACAAAATATATTAAATAAAGCATACATGAATACAAATCCATATCAAAAACCAATTGAAAATTTAGAACTTTTTTCAACAAAGTCTTTAGAATATGAATATGTAGAAAAAGTTGAAATAGAAAGAAAAATGAATCAGATAAAAGTTTTTTTAGAAAGTTATTGTTTGAATAATCCAAAAAGTCCTATTAGAGAAATAATTAAATTAAAATTAAAAAATTATAATCTAAAGGAAATTTCAAAAGAATTAAATATTGATCATAAAAAAACTTATCTTTACTTTGATAAATTTAGAAAAAAATTTCAAATTTATATAAAGGAAAATAAAATTATTTAAAATATTTATAAAATATTATAATATATAAGACATTACAGTTTTTATAATGAAACTTGTCAGGTCAGAAATGAAGCAGCAATAAGTTTTTAAAAATGTGTGATGTCACATTTAAAATAAAAAAGAAAGCAATTATTTGCTTTCTTTTTTCTTTGCTTTTTGCTTATCTTTTTTAGAATCATTTTTATTTTTTGATTTTTTACTATAATCAATAATTGGTAATGGTTCGCCAATATGATCTTTCATATGTAAATCATAATCTTTCATTGAAAGTAAATAACGACATTTCGGAAAACCAGTACAAGCAATAAACTCACTTCCTTTTTTATTTTTTCTAATTATTAAGTTATGTTCTTTACATAAAGGACAAATAATATCAAGAATCTTTGGTTTTTCAAGAGGTTCTAAATGTTTACATTCTGGGTAACCACTACAACCAATAAATCTACTATTTCCTTTTCTTGCTTTCTTATATACTAATGGTTTGCCACAATCGGGGCAATCTCTACCAACTTTTTCATCTGCAACTTTTTCAATATTATCTCAAGCATTTTTAATTTTTACATCAAATTCAGGAGAAAATATTTTTAATCAATCTTTTCAATTTTCATTTCCTGATGCAATATTATCAAGTCTTTCTTCCATTGATCTTGTAAAATTAGGATTAATTTCATTCCCAAAGAAATCATTTAATTCCTTAATAACAGATTTACCAATATCAGTAATATTGAAAGATTTATTTTCTAATGTAGAATATCCTCTATCAACAACAATGTTTACCATTGTATTATAAGTTGACGGCCTACCAACACCAGTTTTTTCAAGTTCTAAAATTAAAGAAGCTTGTGTAAATTTTGGCGGTGGAGAAGTAAAGTGTTCAGAGATTCCTTTATCTTCATTATTTTTTGGAATAAACTTATGTTTAGATCCAATTTTAAAATCTTCAATGTTAATTGCTAAATCATCTTCTTTTTCACTTGATTTATAAATTAATCTAAAACCATCAAATTCACAAACTCTTGAAGATATCTCAAATAGGTTTTTATTGTTCAAAAAGCTTAATGTTATTTTTTTAAATTTAGCATCTGCCATTAAACTAGCAACAGCTCTTATTCAAATAAGATTGTAAAGATCTCATTCACTTTTAGCTAATTCATTTTTAATACTTTCTGGAGTGATATTTATATCAATAGGTCTAATTGCCTCATGTGCATCTTGAACATTTGTTTTTGATGCTTTAGCAATTTTTATATTACCTAAATATTCCTTACCATATTTGTTTTCAATAAATTCTAAACTATTTTTAACAAAATCATCTGAAAGTCTAATGCTATCAGTTCTAGGGTATGAAATTAATGCCATTTGACTTCCATTAATGTTAATACCCTCATATAGCTTTTGAGCAATAGAAGTAGTTTTTTTCGAACTCATATTTAGTTTATTAATTGCATCTTGTTGCATTGTAGATGTTTTATAAGGTGGTTTACTTGAACTGTTTTGAAAAACAGGATCACCTATTTTATCTAATGTGCAATTTTCTTCTAACTCATTAAAAACTTCTTCAGCTTCTTTTCTAGTAAAGAAATTAAACCCTGTTTTTTTAATTTCAGAATTTGATTTAATTTTATATTTGCTATTTAATTCTTTTAAAACTAAAGGTATTTTTGAACTTAATGCAATATCAATGTTAAATCATTGTATTGGAACAAAAGCATCAATTTCTTTTTGTCTATCAGAAATAAATTTTAAAGCAACAGATTGGACTCTCCCTGCTGATTCAGCTTTCAATTTAGTTTGCATTAGTTGTGATAATTTAAAACCAATTAATCTATCAATTATTCTTCTTGCAAATTGAGATTGTACTCATTTTTCATTTATTTCTCTTTTATTTTTAAAAGATTCTAAAATTGCTTTTTGACTAATTTCATTAAAAGAAATTCTGTAACATTTAGCTTGAAATTCTTTTGGAATAATATTAAATATATGTCAAGCAATTGCTTCTCCTTCTCTATCAGGATCGGTTGCGATATATATTTCTGGAGCATTTTTTGATTTGCTTTTAATATCATCAATAATTTCCTTTTTATCGTTCATTAAAACTCATCTAGGTTCAAATGTTGTAAGATCAAACCCCATACCGAATTTTGCTAAATCTCTAATGTGACCAACTGTTGCTAAAATATCAAAGTCATTACCTAAATATTTTGTTAATGTTTTAATCTTATTTGGAGATTCAATAATTAAAAGTTTTTTGCTCATGTAGTTCCATTCTTTATGTTTATTCATTCTAAATTATAGAACAAAAATCGTTTATATTAGTTTAATTTTTTTAAAAATATTTTAGAAATATTTTCAATTTTAGTAAGTTTAAATTTATCAATAATTATTTGGTCACATTTATTAAAAAAATACATATTTCTATTTTCAATTTTACCAATTTCTAAACTTTTTAAAATTTTAGAATATTTTTCATTATATTTTATAATTGTATTTTTTGATATTCCTAATAAAATTCTATCTTGAACTTGATCAAATGCAATTTTATTATTTTTTTCAATAAACTCAGATATTACTAAATTATAAATAGATCTATTATGAGTTTTTTTAATACCAACACTAGAAATCAAAATATGATTCAATTTCTTCAATATCATTTCATTTGATAAAGTTTTATTTATATTATTATTTTCTAAAACAAAAGTAATATCTCTTCTGTTTTTAACAAGTAATAATACATCGCTTATTTTTCATTCTCCAATCAATGTAACTAGCTTATTATTTAATAAGTTAATATTACCATCATAGTAAATAAGAAATGGTGGTTTATATACATCTTTCAATAATAATGGATAATTTTTGTCAATTATTGTTGTATATCTATAAGTAAAATTATTTTTAATATTGTTTATTTCTTTTATTTCAATTTTTTCTTTTTTTTCTAGTGCTTCAAATATTAATTCTCAGTTTCCATTATATTTAATAGAAAAAAATAATAACACATCATTCATATGAACTCCATAATTATTTAATGTATTATTAAATTTTTTTTTATATAAAATATTATTTAGTTCCAAAAATTCTATCACCTGCATCACCAAGACCGGGAACAATATATCCATTTTTGTCTAGTTTCTCATCTAATGATGCGCCATAAATATCTATATCAGGGTGTTTTTCAGATAATTTTTTGACACCTTCGGGAGAAGCAACTAAACATATAAAAATTATTTTTAATGGTTTGTAATCATTTTTTAAAATATCAATTGCTGCAATTGCAGAACTACCAGTTGCTAACATTGGATCTAAAACAAGAGTAATTGATTCCTTAATATTTTTAGGCATTTTGCAATAATATGTTTTTGCTTCTAATGTTTCTTCATCTCTATATATTCCTATATGACCAATTGACGCAGTTGGTATTAATGATTTTAAAGCATCTGACATGCCTAAACCTGCTCTAAGAATAGGAATAATAGTTATATGGTTTTTTAACTTATAACCATTTGCTTTACAAATTGGTGTATCTATTTGAATTTGATTAACTTCAAAATCTCTAGTAACTTCATAAGCCATTAGTTGAGTTAACTCTGTTAGATTATCTCTAAACTTTGTTGACTGAGTTTCTATTTTTCTCATTCTTGTTAGTTTATCTTTAATTAATGGGTGATTAATAAATTTGATCATATAATTCTCCTTTTCTATATATGTTTTAAAAAAATACAAATGACTATACTAGTCTTTTGTATCATTCTACGACATAAGCTTCATTTATATCTGCAGGAAGTTCTTCCCTATTTGGGAATCTAATATAACTTCCTTTTTTTGCTTTATAATCTACATTAACAAAATTGAATTTTGTATTTTTTTCACCATCTTCTATAATTTTAAGTTTCTTTGAAGCTTCAATTATCGAAATTTCATCATTCAATTCAACAATTTTAGATGGAATGTTACATTTTTTACCATTAACTAAAACATGGCCATGATTAACTATTTGTCTTGCAGCTCTTCTTGTTGGTGCAAATCCCATTCTGAAAACCATATTATCTAGTCTACTTTCAAGGACAATAAATAAATTTAATGTTAATGGCCCTTTCATGCTTTGTGCAATTTTAAATAACCTTCTGAATTGACGATCATTTAAACCATAAAGATATGCCATTTTTTGTTTTTCTTGTAATTGCTCACCATAACCTGAAAGCTTTCTTACATTAGATCCATGTTGCCCTGGTGCACTTTTTCTTTTTTTGCCTTTAGAAAATTCACTATCATCTTCTAAAAGTGAAAAACCTAGTCTTCTAGATTTTTTATGTATACTTCCTGTATATTTTGACATTTTTACTCCTCAAAGCAAGGAAAGATTACATGCTCTTAATAATTTATTTTATATTGATGTTTTCGGTTTCTTCAGCAAACTTACTTACAAAACTTTAGTTACAAAATAGTTGTTTATTAATGCATATATGCTGACATGCTCAATATTAATAATATCACATTTTATATTTAAATAATATTTAAAAAGATTTTAAATTACTTAGTACATTATATACACAACCATATAGAGCAGAATCATTACCATGCTTTGATATTAGAATTTTTGTATATTTTATTAATGAATTATTTTTATTCTCTTTTAAAATAGATTTTATAATATTAATTAAATCATTCCCTAATTTAGAAGGCCCTCCACCAATAAATACAGCGTCTGGATTAAGTGCATATATCATTACAACAATATGATTAACTAATGGAGTTAATGAATATTTTAAAGATTTAATTACAAGTTTGTTATTTTTTTTAATTAATGGAATAACTTTTTCGATTGAAAAATTTTTGGGATCTAATTTGTATAATTTTCCTAATTCGGTATTTTGATTATTTTTTGCATTCAATATTAAATTATTTGTAATTCCAGTAGCTGATGATAATGGTTCAATGCAATGTTCATTACCACAATTGCATTTAGTTTTCTTTTCTAGAAATGGGCCATGACCAAATTCTCCAGCAAATCCTAATGAACCTTCATATATATTTTTATCAATAATAATTGCTCCACCAATACCAGTTCCTATAGTATAAAAGATTACATTATTGTATTTTAAATTTGATTTTCAATATTCACCTAACGATGCTGCATTTGCATCATTAGTTACAAAAACTTTTTTATTTGAATATTTTTTACATTCATCAATTATTTTAAAATTTTTATATCCTAAATTAAATGCAGAAATAACCATTTGTTTCTCTTTTGAAAAAAAACCTGGAATACATATAGAAATTACTTCATAAGTTTCATTAATATTTTTATTAAAATATTCAAATAATCATTTTAGTGAATTCCCTTTTTGTGTCTTGAGTGCATCATATTTTTTTAATATTTTTTTAGTTTCAGAACAAATAATAGCAAATTTAGTCGTTGTTCCACCAATATCAATTGAAAGTATTTTCATATTATCTCCTTATTCGTTTTCTGCTTCAAAGATTAAGTCTCTTAGATATGCAGCTCTTTCATATTCTTGGTTTTTTGCAGCACTTTTCATTTGTATTTTTAAATTATTAATAAGTTGTTTTTTGGCTGCTGGTGTTTTTTTATGATCTTTTGATCTTCTTGAAAAATCAATAATTAAATTATCATCTTTTGAAATGTTTTCAATTGATCTAATAATGGTTTTAGGAGTAATGTTGTGTTCTTTGTTGAACTCTTCTTGAATTAATCTTCTTCTATTTGTTTCATCAATTGCTTCTTTCATTGCAGGAGTTGTTTTATCTGCAAACATATAAACAATTCCATTTGAGTTTCTAGAAGCTCTACCAATTGTTTGAATTAGTGATTTAGTGTTTCTAAAAAGGCCTTGTTTATCTGCATCAATTATTATTACAGTTGAAACTTCTGGCAAATCTAAACCTTCTCTTAAAAGATTTATTCCAATTACAACATCAAAAATTCCCTTTCTTAATTGATTAAGAATTGTAAGTCTTTCCATTGTTTTAATCTCATTATGAAGGAACTGACATTTAATATTATTATCTTTTAAATAAGCAGTTAATTCTTCAGCCATTCTAATTGTTAAAACAGTTATTAAAACTCTTTCATCTTTTGCTCTTGTTGATTTGATTAGTTCTAAAACCTTAATTATTTGATTTTCACTAGGGAAAATTTTAATTAAAGGATCTAGTAATCCAGTTGGTCTAACTATTTGTTCAACAATATCTGAACTATCTTCTTTCTCTCATTCACTTGGTGTTGCAGATACATAAATCACTTTATCTAATTTTTCATAAAATTCTTCAAACTTTAATGGTCTATTATCTGCAGATGAAGGTAATCTAAATCCATATTCAATTAAATTCATTTTTCTTGATTTATCAGTATTATGCATCCCATGAACTTGTGGAATCATTAAATGTGATTCATCCACTATAAGTATTCAATCATCTCCAAAATAATTAAAAAGTGTGAAAGGTGTTTCACCTTCTTTTCTTGATTCTAAATGTCTTGAATAATTTTCAATTCCAGAACAATAACCTAACTCATCTAAAGCATCCATATCATGATTAGTTCTTTCTTCTATTCTTTGAGCTTCAATTAATCTATTATTTTCTTTAAAATATGAAATTCTTTCTTTAAGTTCCATTCTAATTGCTGATAATCACTCTTTTGATTTAGTTGCATCAGAAATATATTCTTTTGCAGCTGGTAAGACAAAAAAATCATATTTTTTAATTACTTTTTTAGTAATAGGATCTATCTCAGCAATTTCTTCAATTTCTTCCCCAAAAAAAGAAAGTCGATAAATAAATTCATTTGAAAAAGGTGGAGAAACTTCTAATATGTCTCCAGTTATTTTAAATGTACCAGGTTTTTGATCAATATCATTTCTTTCATAATTTAATCTTACAAGTTCGCTTTTTAGTTCTGAATATTTTGTTTTATCTTTAATGCTAATAATAATTCTATTATGTTTAAATTGTTCTGGTGAAGATGAAGAATAAATAGCTGCTACAGAAGCTACAACAATTACATCCTCCCTTTCAACAAGTGAATTAAATGTTGAAACTCTTAATAATTCAATTTCTGCATTTGTAACAGAAGTTTTTTCAATATATGTATCACTTTTTACAACATAAGCTTCGGGTTGGTAAAAATCGAAATAAGATACAAAATATTCAACTCTATTTTCTGGAAATAAATCTTTTAATTCCATATAAAGTTGAGCAGCTAAAGTTTTGTTTGGGGCAAGTACTAATGCTTTTTTATTTAGTTGACTAATTACATTAGCGACAGTAAAAGTTTTTCCAGTTCCTGTTGCACCTAATAAAACTTGTTTTTTAATTCCTTTATTTACAAAGTTATCAACTAATTTCTTAACAGCATTTGGTTGATCACCCTTTAAGGTTTTATCAGTTTTAATTGTTATTCTATTATACATATTGAGCCTAGTAAAAAATATTATAAATAAAAATTTAAATAAAAAAACACTTAAATTTAATCAAGTGTTTTTTTATTTAAAATGGCGGATACTATGAGATTCGAACTCATGCGCCGGCAAGCCGACCTAACACCTTAGCAGGGTGCCCTCTTAACCACTTGAGTAAGTATCCATTTTTATTATTTCTTATTAAATATATCATAAAATAAATATAATAATTTTTTTGTTTTTAAGAAATAATAAATTTTAAAAATTGTTATTATTGGATTAGAGCATAAATAATTCCAGCACCTAATAAAAATAAAACTGATATCGTAATCGTGTCGATTATTGTTGTTAATAATGGTGAAGCCATTGAAGCTGGATCGATCTTAATTTTAATAGCTAAAACCGGAAGAATTGAACCAACAAATTTTGAAAGCAAAATAGCTAATAATAATGCAACTGAAATTCCACATGAAATAATTGCAGCAAATTCCATAGAACTTCATTTTATTTCTGGATTATTAGATAGATTGATTGGAAAAATTTGATAGTAAATTATCAGTCTTAAAAAGTTAACAACTGCTAAAGTTATACCAATAGCTAGTGCAACTAAAAACTCTTTATAAATTATTTTTTTGTATTCTTTAATTCCAATATCACCAATTGATAAACCACGAATAATGGAAGCTGCAGTTTGAGATCCTGCATTTCCTGATGTTCCAGAAATAACTGGAATAATTGGAACTAATATTAATGTTGAAAGTGCTCCTGTTCAGGTCTCAGATAAACCTTGTAATTGCTCTAATGCAATAGATGTAAATGTTGAAGCTATCATTAAAAGTATTAGTCATAAAATTCTTGATTTAAAAATATCAATAACTCTTGTTCTAGAATATGGTGTATCTAATTCGTTAATACCATACATTTTATAAATATCTTCAGTAGTCTCTTCTTTTAATGCACTAATAACATCGCTATCATCAATGAAACCAAGCAATATATTTTCAGAATTAACAACAGGAATCTCCTTCAAATCATATTTTTGAAATAGAACTAATAAGCTTTCAATTTTTTCATGATTATTAATTGAGACAAATGCCTTATTCATTATTTTTTTTATTTTAAGATTTCTTTCTTTTCTTAAAAGAATGTCATAGATATAAATTTGTCCAACTAATTTTTTATTACTATCTATCACATAAATGAATCCATTCAATTCTAGATCTTCTTTATTATTTTCAATTATTTTAACTGCTTTAGAAATTGTTAAATCACTATATAATTCCACAAAAGAGGAGTTCATAATGCTACCAACTTCCCCCTCATCATATCTAGATAGTTTAAGAAATTCTTCTCTAACATTAGGAGAAATTATGAATAATGTTTTTTTAAATTCTTTTTTAGGAAGATTGTCTAAAATTTCATATAAATCATCTGACTCTAAATCATCAAATATTTCTTTAATTAATTTACTAGCACCTTTTCTAATAATTTCCATTTTATTATCATAAGATAGGGAAATAAAAATTTCTCCAATTCTTATTTTTATTGCACAAAATAAAATAAAGTTTAATGTTTCAAAATCCTTTATGCTTTCAATCGATTCTATTAAAATATTTATAGGTTTATTTTTAATTATTTTTTTAAGATTACGAGTATTTTTTTGAGCATAATTTTGCTGAATAATTTTTGAAAGAGAATATATTTCTTTTTTATCTTGCTTCATAAATTCTCCTTTTTAAATTATCTAAGTATTATATCTAATTCTTCATTTCTTTCTTTATTATTGTTTGGTAAAACATGTAAAAGGCCATTAAGTGCATAACTTATATTACCATTTGTTTCACTCACAACAAAAACAAGTGCATCAGTTTTTTCGCTTAAACCTATGGCAGCTCTATGTCTTGCACCATATTTAACATCAATTGTGTTTTTAGTCATTGGTAAATAACTTGATATTGAAATTATTTTTCTATCTCTTATTATGATGGCTCCATCATGTAATGCTGATTTTTTATTTGAAAAAATTCCCATTACAAATTCTGGAGAAAATGTTCCATTAATTTGATAACCACTTTGTTCATAAAATGATAAATCATCATTATTTTCAATTGCAATTAAAGCTCCGATTTTATGCTCACTCATTCTTCCAAGAGCATTTAATACAGACTCTCTAAATAAAACATTTAATCTTTCAGTCTCTTCATTTTCATCTTTTGATTTTCTTCCAAGTTTTTTGTTAATTTCACTTTCAGAATTTTTTCATGTTCTAATTGTAAAATACAAAAGAATAAAAGTAGTAATAACTAGGACTACAAAGAAAATGTAATATAGCACATTCATTATTTCGCTATTCATGTCAACCTACAGTTTATAGTATTTTTTTGGGTATCGAAAAATAAGAATTGCACTTATTTAAATAACACTAGCATTCGATATTTGGTGGAGATGATGAGAATTGAACCCATTTCCACAATTGAATTTATAATAAAATCTACAGTTTAGTTTCATTAGTTTTTCAAAATATATAAAATGAAACAAATATATAAGATGATTTTTATTCCATATTATTTTCACTTTATTTCTGGAATGGAAAATAAAGCTATCTATATTTTTAAGATTATAAATTCATAGATAATTTATAAAATTTTCAAAAATTTTATTAAGCAGTATATGCGAAATTTAATTGTTGGTTTTGTATAGCGTTTATTTCAAAAGCTGAAAGTTCAACGTTATCATTTGTTTTTTTGTTAGCATTTATTAAATACCTAGAGCTATAAGGGGCTTACCCCACTGCATTTAAGACTTACTCAATCATGTCGAAACCTTGACATCCCCAAACATTGTATAAATAATTTAAAATCATCTATACATTTAAATAATAATACAAAAATTTATATATTATATATTTATTAAAAATATTTTTTATTGTTATATAATGTATAATCTTATTATTAAAATATTTTTAATAAAGGATTTTTATGAAAACAAAATTTATAATTGATAGTTCAACAATAGTGTCAAGAGAAAAGTTGCCTTCTTTTGTTGAGGTTTTGCCATTAGTAGTTATTGTTAATGATAAAGGAAATGAAAAAGCTTTAACAGATATTGATGAAATAAAAATAGATGATATTAGAAAAGAAATTGATGGAAGTAAAAGGTATAAAACTTCTCAACCAATTGTTGCATCAATGTATGAAATCATTGAAAAAGACTATGACAAATATGACAGAATAATAATTCATACAATTGCTAGAGGCATTTCAAGTACTATGGATACAATGAAAATGGTAATTAAAGAAGTTGATAAAGACAACAAGGTTATTTTATTAGATGGTGATAGCGTTTCATATGGAGGTTGAAGATTAAATTTAGAATTATTTGATCTTATTAAAAAAGATGCTAGTAATGAAGATATCTTAAAACATGTGGAAGACTATAAAAAAAATCATGGTACATTCTTCTTTTTAACAAATATTGACTTTTTAATTAAGGGCGGAAGATTATCAAGTTTCAAAGGTTTTATAGCAAAGAAAATAGGTTTAATAATTTCGATTTTTTGAAGAAATTCAACATTAAAACCATTGGCTAAAGATAAATCAATTGCAAATCTATTTAAAAAATCAATTCAAAAAGAATTGCAATTTCATAATAAAAAATTAGAAGACATTAGAGAAGTTGTTTTTAATTACAATAAAGAAAAAGATCATGAAAGATTCAGTAGTGACATAGAACAAATAAAAAAGGATAATCCAAAAATTAATTTTGTTTGTGATACCGAATATAAAGTTCCTGGTGCAATTTTTGTACATGTGGGATCTGGTGGAATTTTCTTTGATGTGTTCTTTAAAAAATAAATAAAAAATATCTTAGTAATAAGATATTTTTTATTTATTAAATTTTTATCATTGAGTAAAAATCACCTTCTAAAACTTCTTTATAATTAATATTTAATATTGACATTAAATAAGCATGTCCAGCAATAATAGATTTTGATTTTTTAATAAGGTTTTCTATTGCTTTTGAAGTTCCACCAGTAGCAATGATATCATCAACAATAACAACTCTTTTTCCTTCACTAATTGCATCCTTTTGAATTTGAAGAGTTGTATTTCCATATTCTAATTCATAATCTTCAGAATATAAATCACCTGGTAGTTTGCCTTTCTTTCTAACCATTACGAAAGGTAAATTTAATTCTAAAGCAATTGGTAATCCAAATATAAAGCCCCTTGCATCTGGAGCAACAATTACATCAGGATTCATAAGTTTAATGGCATTAGCCATTTCTTTAATAATAAATCTCATTTTATCTGGATCTTTAAGAATTGGAGAAATGTCTTTAAAGACAATTCCTTTTTTAGGATAGTCATTATAATCTTTAATTGACTCAATTATATTTTCTTTTTTCATATTAACCTCTATGATTGATTCCAGTAATTAATTGCTCATCAATTGGATCAAATTTATATGTTGTATTTGATATATTATCAATAACAATATTCTTAATATATTTTTGTCTAAATAATAATATTACATAATAAATATATGCTGTAAATAATAATGTGAATGGAAAACTAAATAATAAAGCAATTAATATTGCTAAAAATGATCATAATAATGTTGTTGAAATAAATATCATTGATATTGAAATACTAAAAACAACTATTAATAAAAGCGATATTCATAAATGTGATAGATTTAAAATGTTTTTTTCTAAGAATAATTTTATTTGATCTTTATCAAATATTTCTCTATTAATAAATCTTGATTTAGTTGTTGAAATAAAAATAATTGATAATATGTTGTTTAATAAGAAAATAAATGTCATTGAATAAATAAAGTAGTTATCAATTGGTATGTATAAAATATATTGAATGGCAGCAGAGAATAATGTTACAAGTACTGTTGAGATAAAAATTGGTAAAACAGCAAATACTCCTAATCTAATTGTAGAGTAAACTGCAATGAATCCAGCAGCAACTACAAGAGCAACTGTGTTAATGGAAGAAACCTGATTAATTACATTTGTAGAAGATCTTGCAACAAAAATACTATCTGAATTTAAACCTAATGAAGAAATTTTACTTAATATATCAGCTTCAGAAAAAATTTCAGAAGATTGTAACAAGATAAAATTATCATCAATTTTAATATTTCAATTCCCGCCAATTAAATTAATAATTTGTGAAGCATTTACAAAATTTGCAATATCACCTTCTTGAAAAATATAAATTGAAGTTCCTGTTTTGTAAGTTACAGAATTTTGAACTCCTATTGTAAGAACTAAAGATATAACAATAATTAAAACAACTAAGAAAATAGCCAATGATGAAAGAAAAACTTGTTTTGAGTATTTAAATGGTTTTTCAATTTTTTTAATAGCATTATCTTCTGAAATAGAATTAATCTTAATTTTTTTATTTATTCCATAAAAGTAAAGACTATTTTTTCAAAATAATTTTGTTTTTGAAAAATTCATTTGAATAAAAATAAAAATTACAAAAACAGAAACTAAAGAAACTAATGATGTTAATACTAACTCAAATCCTAAGTCTACCATTTCAAGCACACCCATCATTGCTGAAGCAAGACCTACTATAACTGATATTATATGAATATCTAAAATTGTTGTGATAGATTTATTTATTGAAATTATATTAGAGTCAAATATGGACTTTTTGTCAATCATATTTTTTCTAATCCTCTCGAGGAAAACTATTGAAGAACAAAGTGTTAATAACATTCCTAAAATTATGGCAAGGAAACTTCCAAAAGAAAATACTAAACCTAATAGATTTGAGAATGCAAAAGTAACAACACCTGTAAAAATAACTGCTAATGATGCAATCAAACCGGGAACTCGATAAATAATTGAAACAATAATAGCAATAGTTAAAATAATTATTCCACTAGCTAAGAAGATTGAATTATATGCACTCATTCCAGTAACAGAATCAGCAATTAAAGGAACAGTTACACTACCACTTCCATAGAATTGAATTTTTTGAGTTATATCAGGAACAATTGAAGAATTAACAAATGGTGTAATTGGACTCAAAGAACCATATTGAATAAAAAAATTCATTAATTCAGAAATACTTCTATTTGATGATCCATTAAATAAGAAGTCAGGTAAAGTACTTTCTGTTTCTAATGGGATTTTAATAGTATTAACATCTTCTGGACCTAATATTTGACCAGGACTTGGTAATCTTGATGAATTGTTAGTTGATTCTTCAACAACCGGAGATAATTCATATGCTTGTGGAAATCATTTATGATAATTTAAATAATCTATTTCAGCAACAATATTTTTTTTAACTAATGGTTGAAGTGAAGCATCAAAATTTCCAGTTGTTTTATCACTAGCACCAGATGGAGCTCTACTATCAAATTGATTATAGAAATCTAGAATATTAGATTTATTTATAGCAACAGTGTCATCAGCATTATCACCACTTGCAATATCTCCTCAAGTTCTTTCTTCATCAGTAAGAGATTTATATAAGAATTCAATGTGGTTTAAGTTTTCAACACCATTTGGAACACCTTCTTCACTTACATTAATGCTTGGGTCATAAAGAGTTAATGGAAAAAGATTGGCTTCACCAAGCTCTAAATATTTTGCAGCATTTTCATTTTGTCTTCAATAACAAACAGATTTAACATAGTTTAATCTTTGGATTAAACTATCTAAATCATTAAATACAAATCATTTATAGTTTTCTGGTAAACGTGAAACATCTGTATTTGTTCCTGATTTAAATTCCATAAATCTTTTAATGTTAACATTTGAAGGAAAAGTAAATTCAACACCAGGAATTTCTAAAGATGAATTATTATCTTTAGCACCTTCTGTTGGAGAAGAAGATTCTTTAGGATTTTTTGCATTCATTCCAATCGAATTAACTAATGGAGTATTATTAGCAGGAATTTGATTAGGATTTCTATTTTTATCATAAGGAATTACTTCAATGAAATTATTTTTTACATTTTTTGAAATAACACTCATCGGGTCTTGATTTACTTTATTAAATTGAAAATCTACTTTATCAATATTATATAAGTTTGTAAATATTCATCCAGAATAGTTGCCATCAGGTTTAGATTTAATTGAATATTGAACACCGTTGTTGTAAATTTCTTTAGAAAATAATCACTCTTCAAATGATTCAGCAGTGGTTTTCAATCTATTTTCTGAAGATTCCACTGAATTACTTTGATTACCCGCAAGATTTCCATTTCCTTCTTCAACTGCTAAATCAACTTCAAATCTTACATTATAAGTATTACCAAATTCTCCAGTACTATTTTCTTTTTGTGATATATAAAAAGAACTAAAAATTATTGACAATGCTGAGCCAATTAATACGCCTATTACTAAAAAAAATTTTAAGAATATAAATAAATAATGTTTTGTTTTGATTCATGAAGAACCATTAAAATTATTTTTTGCCTTATTTTTGACTTTCATAACATAACTATTATACTATAATTGATTAAATTGGGAGATAAAAAATATATGGAAAACTTTGAAAATAGGCTTAATGAATTTTATAAATTACTAAAGAAAAACAAAGTTTCTAAAAAAGAAGTAGATAAGATAAAAAAAGCTTGGGAGTTTGCTAAATTTAAACACGGAAATCAACTTAGAAAAAGTGGAGATCCATATATTATCCATCCACTAGAAGCTGCCATTTTTTTATGTGAATGAAAAATGGATTCTAATACAATTATTGCTGGGCTATTACATGATGTTTTAGAAGATACTCAAACAACAGAAAAAGAGATTGATGATCGATTTGGTGCAGATGTTTTAGCAATGGTTATTGGTGTTACAAAAGTATCAACAGTTACAAATGAAAATAGATCAAAAGAGAATAAGAAAAAAGTTTATACAAATGAATCTTTAATGAAAGTATTATTAACTATTTCTACTGATATTAGAATTATTATTATTAAGCTTGCTGATAGACTTCATAATATGAATACAATAAATCATTTAAATATTGAAAAGCAAAAAAGAATAGCAAAGGAAACCTTTGATGTTTTTGCTAATATTGCTGGAAGAATTGGAATGTATGATTTAAAGACAATATTGTTGGATTTATCATTTGCAGTTTTATATCCCAATGAATATGAAAAAACAAAAATTGAAACAGAAAAATACATTCAAAAAAATCAAAAAAAAGTTGATGAATTTAATCAAACAATAATTAAATTATTAAAAAATGATAATATTGATGTTGAATTGAAAACAAGAACTAAAGGTGTTTATTCTACTAATAAAAAACTAAATGTTGAAAAAATTAGAGTGAAAGATGTTTATGATATTTTTGCTTCAAGAATAATCATAAGTGGAACTCAATTAGACTGTTATAAAATACTAGGAATAGCTCATTTAAACTTTACTTTTTTATCTAAAAGATTCAAAGATTATATTTCAAGGCCAAAGTTGAATTTATATCAATCACTTCATACTATAATTGTTTATGAAGGTATCTATATTGAACTACAAATTAGAAATCAAGAAATGGATGAAATTTCATCATTTGGTTTAGCAGCACATTGAAGGTACAAAGAAAGAAAAACTGCAAGTAATGAAGTTATAAATAAAATTGTTAATCAAGTTGCAAATATATCAGAAAATGATGGCGATGAAAATATAAATAAAATTTCAAAAAATAAATTTTTTGAAGTACTTTTTCGTAATAATAATAAATGATATATTGTTGATGAAAATCAAACAGTTTTAGATGTGGCATTTAAAGCAAATCCTGAAGACTTTTTAAAAATATCTTCAATAATGATGGATCACAAGAAAACCGAGTTATACAAAAATATGAAACCTGGTAGTGTAATTGAAGGAAATTATTCTACAAAAATTAAATGTACGTTTGATTGATTAGATTGATGTGCTATGGATGAAGCAAAGGATAAAATAAATAGATACTTTTTAGAAATAGAAAATGAAAATGAAAAAACAATTAATGATTTTCTGAAACAAATAAAAGATAAAATTGGTAAAGACTGTGCTACCGAAGATGAAATTAGAGCAAGAATAATTACAATTGGTTTCCAATCTTTTTCAGAGTTTATTAATTTTTTAGAAAATAAAAAAATTGATAAATTAAATCCGAATGTTTTAAACATGTGTTTAAATTCAAAATATAAAAGAAAGGTATTAATTGGAACAAATAAAATTAAAGATTATTTTCTTGAAAGTAAAAAGAAATCTGATTTTTATTTCAAGGACTTAAGTGGAGTATTTTATAAAAAAATACTTTATCCCAAATGTTGTTCAAAAATACCAGGTATGGAATGTATTGGAGTAATAGATAAATGAGAATTATCTGTTCATAATTATAATTGTCAAATATATCAAAAAAATAAAAAGGAAATTGTTCTACATTGAGATTATGATAGATTAGAAAATACTGATAGATTATTTAATTGTCAAATCACAATGGAAATATATAAAGATATATCAAACAAAGTAATTAATTTGATAATTGATCTTGGTTTTAAAATAATAGATATTAAAACTAAAAAGGTTACTGAAAATAAAACAAAACTTGATTTAACTATAAATGTAAGAAATTTAGATCAAGCACAAATTGCATTGGATGAGATTAAAATAAAATATTCAGCATTGAAAATAGAAATAGTGTAAAAATATTTCTATTTTTTTATTTTATTTTTAAATAACTCTAAACAGACATTTGGATTTGCTTGTCCATTAGTTTCTTTCATCACCATTCCAATAAAAAATTTTTCAACTCTTTCACTTCTTTCATCATATTGAGCAATCATATTTTTATTTTCTCTAATATACTTATCTAAAATTTCACCTATTATCTTTGGGTCATTAATCTGAACAAAGTTTAATTCTTTAATTAATTCACTTATTTTTTTATTATTATAAATAAAATGTTTAACTAATTCTTTAGCCTGTTTTGCATTAATTTCTTCTGTTTTAATTTTTTTAATTAACTCAATAATATTCTCTATTCAAATATTAGGAATATTTTCTATTTTGGTATCTTTTTTAGAAATTTGTCCAAGAAGTTCAATACATAATCATTTGTAAACTTCTTTTGAATCATTACATTTTTTGTTAATTTCATTAAAAATTTTAAATAAGTCATAATCATTAATTAAGTGAGAAATCATTATATCATCTAGGTCGTCTTTACTTAAATCATCTTTAATTTTTCTAAGATCTAAGTAATACATTTCTAATGATTCTTGAATAAATTTATCATTAATATTTATGTTCAAAATGTTTGGCTCTATCATGTATCTATAGTCCACATCAGAAGTTTTTTCTCTCATAAATTCTGTTGTGTTATTTACATCATCAAATCTTCTTGTTTCAATATTAAATTTTTTGTCAGAAATGATTAATTTATATTGTCTATTTGCTTCAAATTCAATTGCTTTTTCAACATTATTAATTGAGTTAATATTTTTAATTTCAATTCTTGTTCCTAATTTTTCGCTTCCAATAGGAGCAATTGAAATATTGATATCTGCTCTCATTGATCCATCTTCCATTTTTCCATCTGAAATTGAATTAAATTGTAATAATTGCCTTAATGTTCTTAAAAAAGTAGAAGCCTCTTCAATTGAATTAATTGTTGGTTTTGTAACTATTTCAATTAACGGCAATCCTGCTCTATTGTAATCAAGAAATATTTCATTATTAATTTTATTTTGCTTAGCAGTATCTTCTTCAATATGAATTCTTTCAATTTCAATTCTTTTAATTTTATTTTTTAAATTTATGTCAATATATCCATTTTTTCCAATTGGGAAGAATTGTTGTGTTATTTGAAAACCTTTTGGCAAATCCTGATAAAAATAATTTTTTCGATCAAATCTTATACTTTTATCAATTTCCATATTAAATAATTTTGCTAGAACAATTGCTTTTCTAATTACTTCTTCATTAACAGAAGGCATTGTTCCAGGAAGACCTAAATCTATTTCATTTATTTCTGTATTTGGATCAGAATTTTTAGAATTTTTAGATGGAGAAAACATTTTTGATTTTGAAGAAACAACAGTATGAACCTCTATACCAATGGTAATAAAATAATTAATCATTTTTTACTCCAAAATTTAAATCTTTTATTAATTTTTTAGCAAAAAATAAAAGATCTGAGTCTGAATTTAATTTACCCATAATATTTATTCCTATTGGCATTTTATCAACATATCCCATGGGAATAGTAATTGAAGGGTAACCACCAAAATTTGCTATTTGTAAATAGTTATCTGCTAGCTTATCTTTTACTTTTTTTTCTTTCACATCTTTATTTAATGGAGCAATATCACTAGCACCTAAAGAAATAATAAAATCATTTTTTTCAAAAACTTTATTTATAGCATTAATAACTAATGTTCTAATTTTTTTGGCTTTTAAAAACAAATCATTATAGTTATCTTCTGATGTACAAAATGAACCAATAATAAATCTTCTTTTTAATTCATTACCAAAATTCTTAGTTCTATTGTTTGTAGCAATTTCTTCAAAATCTTTACCACCCATATTTTCACCAAAAGTTATTCCTGTCATATTTTGATAACAACTAACAGCTTCAGAATAAGAAATGATTTTATAAATAGAAGGAATTATTTTTAAAATTTTTTCATCAAAGTCTTGTTTTTTAATATTAACATTTTTTATTTTATTTAATGAATAATGAAAAAGATCAATTACTTCTTTTCTAACATCATTTAATGTTTCGTTTAAAACTGCAATATTAAAGTTTTTATTTTCTTTTTTATTTAAAAAATCAATATTCACATCTTGTGATGTAAAATCTTTATCATCATGTTTTGCAATTACTGACATTACTAATTGAATAATTTGAATATCCTTTGAAAATAGTCCAACATGGTCAAATGAAGGTGCATATGGTAATACTCCATATCTGCTTATCAATCCATATGTTGGTTTATATCCAATTATACCTAAAAAACTAGAAGGCCTTCTAATTGAATCTCCTGTATCTGTTCCTAGTGAAAAATCACAAGCATTAATTGCTATTGCAACAGCGGAACCAGAAGAAGAACCCCCAGTTATTCTTTTTTCATCAAATGGATTTAATACATCACCATTATATGAAAATGTTCCTGTTCCACCAAGACCAAATTCATCTAAATTAGATTTAGCAATTGGAATTGCACCTTCTTTATTAAGGAGTTCAATTATTGTTGCACTATATGGTGCAATATAATTTTTTAAAAAAGAAGAGCCACCAGTTGTTAAATGCCCTTCTAAAGATATATTATCTTTTATGACATAACAAAAATTTGAAAGTTTACCTTCTTCAATTTTTATTTTTTCATAATTAACATCTGAAATAATAAAATTTAATTTCTTGTTTTGATCAATAATTTTTTTAAAGTTTTCTATTCTACTTTTCATATTAAACCTTAATATATTTACCATCAAATGTTTTTGAACATTTAAGGATTTTATTTTTTTTATCACTATTTATTGGCACATCTTTTCTTAAAGATTTTATGTTTCCAAAAATATAGTTTGTTGGCTCTAAATTTTTATCATCAATTTTGTAAAAATCTAATAAGCCTTCAAAAACTTCATCAAGTTCTTTAATAAGAATTTCAATTTCCTCATCTGTCAATTTTATTAATAAATTTTTAGAATATTTAACTATTTTTTCTTTTGAATTATATTTATTTTTCATTATCATGATTTTTCTTCGTAATTAATTAATGGTATGTGGATATCTTCAACAACATCTTGTTCATATTTATATCCAACAAGTGGATAAATTATTTTATATATTGGCCAAATAACTATTATATTACCTAATACTAGAGGTATAAATAAGAATCCCCTAATTGTAATTCAATGAGAATATTCAAGTGTTGAAATATCAGCATCAAATACTGGTAGCATAAATAAGTTAACAACAACTTCTGAAATGAATACTAATGAAATTACTGGACAAAAAGTCATAAATTGATTTCTAATTCATTTTTTATTAGATTTATTAGATACAAAATAAAAAATCATTATAGCCATTATTCCAATTGAATTCATAATAGAAATCATCAATATTATATGTAACATTTTAAAGTTTAAATCTTTCCCAAAAAAAGAAATTAATAAAGAGGTATTTAAATCTCAATTAGCTACTGTTCCTAGTAAAAATAAACAAATTCCAATACATGATAAAATTAGTGATATTGATGAATAAAGAGCAAATTTTCATTCTTTTCTTTTTGAGAAAACAACTAATGTCCTTATGAAACCACCTAATAAACCATATGTTAATGCTGCAATAAAGTATCCATAATGAAATACACCAGCAGTTAAAGCAATTGTTAGCATATCAGTAGCTCCACCAATAAACATACCAATAAATGGACCAAATAATAATCCACCAATTTTAATTAAAATACCTTCCAATGTAATCCTTGTACCTGGAAATGATCTAAAAAGAACTGCAAGAGAGTTATATGTGATAATAGTTAATAAAATAATTATGGCAACTGATAGTGCAACAACCATTGCAATATATGAAATACCTTTAATATTTGTTCTTGGTAAGATATAATATCTTTTCTTATATTTGTAACGATAAATTAATTTCTTAATAAACATAATGGCTATTACAATTACTAAAAAACCTAAAAAAATATATACCATTTCTTGAGAGGATAATGCACTATTTACCGAGGTAGATAAAGGAGTGCTTTTTAATGTTGGCATAATTAATTCCTTTTAAAGATTTATCAATTTATTTTTTTCATTTTGTTTTTTTCTAATAAATTATTTATTTGAGAAAATAACTTAGATCCAAAAAAACCTCTATTTGCACTTAAACCAGATGGATGAACAGTTTCTATTATATTTTTTTTATTAAAAATATAAGAAGATTTTTTCTTTGCATTATTTCCCATTAAAACAAAAATAGTATTTGGAAAGTTTAAATTTATATAATTTATTATATCATTTATTAGTGTTTCTCACCCTAATTTACTGTGTGATAAGGGTTTGCTTTCTTCAACTGTTAAACAAGTATTTAAAAATAATATTCCTTGATTTGCTCAGTCAGATAAATCAGGATGTGTTCTTTTAATATTTAAATCATTTTCAAGCTCTTTGAAAATATTTTTTAATGATGAAGGGATTTTTTTATTATTATCAACAGAAAAAGCTAAACCATTGGCTTGTCCAATTCCATGATAAGGGTCTTGACCAAATATAACTATTTTTAATTCCTCTTTATTAAAGTAATTGAAGCAATTGAAAATTAATTCTTCCTTTGGCAAAATTATTTTTTGCTTATATTCATTTTCAACTATTTCTAAAAAGTCTTTATGCTTTATGCATAATTTATCAATAAATTCTTTTCAATCAGTTTTAATTAGATAATTCATTTTATTGGAGTTTGTGGAGGCGAAGATATATTTGTAATTAGATTATGATATTTTGGATCAATTTTATTTGGATTTAATAATCAATCTTGAAATAAAAGAAGATCTTTTGCAATATCTATTTTATCAGTTTCAGTTCCAGGGATCTTAGAAATATAATAATCATTTGTAACTTTCACTTTCATTTTAGCTGGATCAAATTTTTGCCCTGAAGGAATCACTTCAGTTTCATCTTTATCTTGATTTACAACTTTATATGTAGTTTTACTTGATAAATCTAAATTAACTATATATTCAGATTTAAAATCAACTTTAGGAAAAAGTTTTTTTAATTGTTGAATTGCTGTAGCAGAATTAAATGTAGTTCCATCAACAATATTAAAATATGAGAACCGAATAGATAAATCATTCATTGTTACATCTGTTGTTATATTTGATGGACTTAATACAGTATCTTTATCAATTTTTGGTATTTCACCAATAATATTTAAATTCATTTCAAATGGCATTAATTTAAATCTATAATCATCACCAACATAAATATTAGATCCAGAAACTCATGAGTTAGAAATCGCATAATTAAAGCTTGCTTCTCTTATTGCATTAACAGATAAATATTTTGAGTCAGGTGTTGCTGAATCTAAATTTATTGAAGATGAAGCTAAAGCATATGATGGAGCAATAATGTTTGCTCAATAATCAAAAAATAATTCATCTTTTTTGCCATCAAGATTTGCACCAGCTTTTTTGAATGTTGGTTGTGGTCCAGGAATAAATGTAAAATCGTTACCTAAAAATTTATTAGTTGTTTTAATTTGAATTGTAGTATTCATTTGACTTACAGTAGCAGCAGAGCAAGAAAACATAAACATTGTTGGAATTAATGTTGCTACAAATAAAATATTTGATAATAATATTTTTTTTAAATTAAATTTCTTCACTTTAACTCCTATATCCATGATTTTCTATAAATTTACCTATTGATTTTTTAAAAAATAAATCAATAGAACCAGTAGCACCATTCCTATGTTTTGCTATAATATATTCTACCATAACATCATTATTTTTATTTTCAGTATTTTTTGTAAAGTTTTCTTCATCTACATAATTTAAAAATGAAACTATATCAGCGTCTTGTTCAATTGCTCCTGATTCTCTTATATCAGAAAGAATTGGTCTTCTATGTTCTCCTTTTCTTTCCTCAATTTTTCTAGATAATTGGGCAACAGCAATAATAGGAACATTATATTGCCTCGCTATGCTTTTTAATGTTCTTGAAATGCTAGCGATTTCTTGTTGTCTATTTTCTCTTTGCCCTTTTGAATCAGGAGATTTAATTAATTGTAAGTAATCAACTACAATTAATTTAATTTCCTTATTATTGGATAATTGTTTTAATTTAGATTGGATATCAATAATAGATAAACTACTACTATCATCAATATATATTGGATAACCACTTAAAGTTGATATTGTATCACTAACAGATAATCATTCACTTCCCTTTCAATCACCTCTTCTATTTATAGTAATATCAACTCCAGATTGAATTGAAACTAATCTTTCTGAAATTTGAAGGTTTCCCATTTCCATTGAAAACATTAAAACAATTTTATCTTTTTCATTATGATCTTTTTTTAAATTTAATTCCATCAATTCTTTTGATGCATTTAATAGAAAATTTAAAGCAATTGCTGTTTTACCAATGCCTGGTCTTGCTGCTAAAATAATTAAATCCCCTGGCTGAAAACCATTTGTTATTTTATCTAGTTTAGGGTATCCAGAAGTTGTTCCAGTAAGGGTTTCCATTTTATCTTTTATTGATTCTAATTTGATATGATATTGAACCATTATCTCAGATAATTTTTCAACATCTTTAGTTTTCATACTATTAGTAATATCTAAAAATCTTTTCTCTAAATCTCAAAGTATTTCTCCACTATTTGTAACATCCATATTTATTTCATTTAGATGCTTACCAAAATTCTTTAATTGCCTAATAATTGAATTATTTTTAACAATTTCTATATATGCTTTTATATTTGGCTCATAGCTATATTTAGAAGATAAATTTTTAATGTAATTATCATAATTATTAAATTGAAAAGTTTGATTTGAATCAATGTAACTAATCAATGAAACTGTGTCAGTAATTTTTGATTCTTTTCTAAGCTCATTTGCAGCTGCAAATATAATACGATTATTTTCAGAGCCAAAGTCTAATGGGGAAAGTAATAAAAATATATCTTCTAAATTTTTATCATTATTTAATAAACAAGACATTAAAATTGATTCTAATTCTTCATTTGTTTTATCTTTGATTTCTTGATTTTCTTCTTGAAGCATTTAAAAAACCTTTTTTTATAAATAACTTTATTATATTTAAGTATAGAATAATAATATAATAATTTTATATTATTTTTAAGGAAAAAGTTATGGCAAAGGGTTGATCATCAAAATATTACTTATTAGACATAATAGAAGCTCAAAAATGAGATATTAATGAATTAGCAATAGAAGCTGGAATTCAATTAGATGTTCTTGAATCTTTCTTGGATACAAGTATTGAATCATTTGTTGATGAAGAGTTAGATAAAAAGCTTTGCAAAGCAACAAATCAACCAATTAGATATTTTCTAGATTTAGATAAGAAATACAAAGAAGATAATAAATAATATATATAATACATATATAGAGGTATCAATATGAAAAAAGATAAAAAAATTATAGATAAATTAATTAATCTATACAATGTTGAGTTAGATGCTCATAACCATTATATGTATTATGCTTCAATTCTTGATAAACTAAGAGTTGATAATGTTGCTAAATTTGTAAAAAATTTAGCAAATGACAAAACTGAAGCACATATAACAAGAACATATGATTTTCTTATATTCTTCAAGGAAACATTAGAAATAAATTTAACAAAAATAAAAACAGATATATTACAAACTATTAACAAAGAAAAATCTATTAGAAAAAATGTAATTTTTATTTTAAATGAAATTTTAAAAAATGAACTTAAAAATAGAGAAATTGTTAATGAATTAGCTGAATTTGCTTTAAATAATAAAGACTATGAAACATTTGAATTTATCCAATGATTTATAAAGGACTATGTTAAAGACATTAGTGAACTTGAAAAATTAATTGAGTTATTATGAGATGAAGAAATAAGTGTACATGAAGCAAAAATATAATAATTTAATTATTATATTTTTTTATTGATTTTATATATAGATGGTTAATAAACTAAAATACATTAAATTAATTTTTGTAAGGATTAGACGGAATTTTTTCAAATTTACTTTCTCTTAAATCTTTTGGATTTACTTGAGAAGGTTTTGGAAATTGTGAAACAATTCTTGGGTCAGTATTAGTTTTAATTGTTTGATTGTTTAGTGGAGGTGTAACAATTCTTGAATTAGGATTAGCATAGTTAGTTTTAATTGTTTGATTGCTTGGTGGAGGTGGAACAATTCTTGAATTAGGATTAGCATAATTATTTTTAATTGTTTGATCTCTTATTGGAGGTGTAACAATTCTTGAATTAGGATTAGCATAATTATTTTTAATTGTTTGATTGCTTATTGTAGGTGGAACAATCCTTTGATTAGGATTAGCATAATTATTTTTAGATACACTTTTTGAATTATTATATTTTCTATTTCTTAATAAAATTATTAACAGAATAATTAAAATTATTAAAAAGATGCCTCCACTAACTGAACCAGCAATTATTGGAATTAAATTATTGCTTGGTGGCACAATTTCAAAACCTTTAATTACATATTCTTTTGGTTTTGGATTTTCAATAATAAAACCATTAGTGTCATATTCTTTATCAAAAGCTATTTGAAAAGTTACAATTCCTTCATTTTCTGATGAATTATGAGCTGTAATTTTAGGAAAAGTAAATTTTGATCCTGGAACTTGATTTTCAATAGTAAAGTAATTACTTATGTTACTTTCATTAATAGATGATGCATTCATTTCTGGGAATGGCCCAATTCCTGGAATTACTAAAGTTCCTGTATTTGGGATTGTTTTAAAACCTGTAAATGGAATATTAAATTGTAATGGAGTTCCGCCAACAATTGAAGGTAAGCCTTTGTTTGAAGAATCATAATATGATCCAGAAGGAATTGAAACAGTAATTGTTAATTTGCCATCTAATGGACTATGATTTTTCGGTTCATATATAATAGAATTACTAGATGAACCAGGAATTAAATCTTTAATTTCTACAAACGTTTTAGCATTTGTAGAATTAACATCTCAAACAGTTAAATTTTCAGTATTTTTATTAGCTATATTAGCAGATGTCCCTCTTAACTTTCTTAATCCAGATATATTTGCACTAATTGTTTTAGAACTATTTGTAAGATTACCATTATCATCAATATGTGGAATAACATCTACACTAACTAAAGCAGTTCCAAGAGCGTTGTTACGATTTTTGACTGATCAATTGCTTTTTAAAGCTTCAGCAGGGGCATTAACAATATCAATAAAACTTGGTAAATTATCAGGTGTAAGATCAGATGATAAAATAGATGAAATTGAATCTTTTCCATAAATATATGTTGAAATATTATGAAAACTTAAACCTTTAACTTCAAACGGAATTTTTGATTTAAAATTGTAAGTTGAAGAAGATCTTTTAAAAGTCTGAGTAAAATCAAAAATACCTTGAATTGTACCATTTTTATCATCTCTAATTGGTTCGCCAAATAATTCTAATTTTATTGTATTATCAAAATTATTTAAATATGATAAAATAGGTATTCTAAAAAAATTATCATCTCCAAAACCAATTTTTTGTAATTCAGCATTAGTAATTTCACTTGGAAGTTTAGAATTAATTTCATTTTTTAATCATCCTAAAGAAGAAGCTGCTGTTTGAAAGCTTTCATGTTGAATACTACCAAGTTCACGCAATGATGCAACAGTTATATAACCTATTCCAAAACGAAGAAACATATAAGTTTGTCCTTTCGGAAGCGATCAAATGAAAACATTTTGATCATAAGGAAGTTTAATAGCAATATTTTTTTGTTTTCAATTATTACTATTATCAATTTGATTTACATTACTAAGGTCTTTATGACTTGGATCTCATGTGGCATTAGGAGGAATAGTATTAAATACATATTCTCTAACAGTAAAATTTTTTTCATCTGAAGTTTTATTATTGAAGGTCACTATTATTTCTTGAGGATTAGCATCATTATAAGAAAAATTTGGAGGCATAACATTTTCTGTAATGGCAGGAGAACTAAAAAAACTACCTTGACTTAGAGCGCTTCCATCTACTCCTATTTGAACATTATAAGAGTTTATATCATAATTAAAAATACTACTAAGATACACATATGTTCATTTATTTTCATTTAAAACAGGAAAAACCATTTGAGCCTTATAAGTCTCAATGCCAAAATTATCAACAAAAGAATAAAGTTGTAGATTTGGATTAATATTCCTTTGAACTGACGAAACTAATGGTAATAATTTTTTTGGAATAGCGATTGTTCCTTTAGTGGTATTAAAAACACCACTTGTTTGCCCAATTATAGTTATTGGTTTGAAACCT
The DNA here is from genome assembly GCA_051653965.1 of Mycoplasmoidaceae bacterium. Classification (GTDB taxonomy): domain Bacteria; phylum Bacillota_I; class Bacilli_A; order Mycoplasmatales; family Mycoplasmoidaceae; genus CAMREV01. The sequence goes on from JBOFXG010000007.1 coordinate 152,089, forward strand.
TCGCTTCCAGCAAAATTATCATGCAAATTTAAAATTTTAAAGTTATAATTTTCTAATTCAGAATTAACAGCAACCATTAAAGCAATGCTAGTACCATCTACAGGATTTTTTTTAGTGTTAAATGGAGAAAGACCAATCACAATGTTATTATCCAAATAATCTTGATCAAAAGGCTTTGGCATACTAGTTCAATTTGAATGACCACTAAAATGTGTTTTGTTATCAAGTCATTCAATTTTATTTTCATTGTTTAATTGAAATCCAAAAATGTCATTTTTTAAATCTCCTAGTCTACCAGGGTAAAATGCAAGATATCTATTATTAAGAGCATCATTTGTTAATGAAAAGGCACTACCATTACCATTTTCTAAACTCATTTCAGGTAGTGGTGCATTTGTCATTTTTGGCATTTTTGCATTATCGTCTTTAATTGGAGTTCCATCTAATGTGTTATATCTAAGAATTCAATATTCTCTAGCAGCTAAATTTGAAGTGTTTGCAACAATTGCAAAAACTTGATTTCTTTGAGTTGATGAATATTTGTTGTCAGAGTGTAACGCAGTAACTAAACCTGGTTGAAAACCAACTGGAACTTGTCCTTCAAGAGATGGATGATCCATTAAATAAGAACTTCAAGATAAAAATAGATTAGGCGTAGTTCAACCAATTATATTTGGAAAGGTTCCAATAGTATGATTATCTCATGCTCCTAAAAAACCTGGTATATTAATATTTGGAGAAACAACAGGATTTGTAAAATTATTTATAAAAAGTGTAGCATAATCTTTACCATAAAGAGAATCTACATAACTATCTTTGGTATCTAAATTTAGAATATTTGTTATTTCTTCTTTATCATTGGTATTTTCATTTTCTATTTTCTGTTCTTTTTGATTGTTATTATTAAAAATAAAATTAAGTGGTAAAATAGAAAATGATGATCCTATTATAAGTGAAGTTATTAATAATTTTTTGTTCATATTTATCACCTTATGTTTATAAAATTTATAACATAATTTTTAAATAAAACAAATTATGTTATATTTTACAAATTAAAATGTACTGTTAATGAATTAACTGAATTTGCTTAAAATAAAAAAAATATAATAATTAAATTATTATATTTTTTTTATGAATTAATTTTTTTGAACTCTCTATATAGAGAGTATCAAGAAGCTAAATAAAATATGATTCAAACACCTGTAATACTTAAAATAGCATTAAATAAAAATAATTCACCCTTTACTTTACTTACTCCATAAATTTTATAAGATCTTGATTTAATTATAAATGCAAATATTAAACCATATAAATATGCAATAAATCCTATAAGTGCTGATGCAAAAAATCCAATATTAAAATAAATATCTAATGATTGATTCAAACCATTTAAATTTGTTTCTCAAATAAATTTAAATGTATAATCAGCTGGAAGTTTAAATAAACTAATTACTTCATTAATGTAATACTTTAATGAAATTATGTAAATAATTGTAAAAATAAGAAAAATAAAATATATTCAAAATGCAATTGAATTTCTCATGATATTTTTATAAAATTTTTTAGTATTATCACTCATAAAATACCTTTATTTTAATTATATAATATTAATTTAGCTGATGCAATTTAAAAAACCTACTATATCCAATATTCCAGGAAATATAATTTTTATATTAAAGAAATTCTTATAGCAATAATTAATATCAATTTTTTTTATTTTACTTTCACTTAAATTAATAATATCTTCACATTTTAATGCAAAAAAATGATCTTCATTATTAATAAATCCAATTATTAAAAATGAAATTCCATTTAGTTTATTTATTAAAAACAAATGTTTTTTTTGATGACTCTTTAGAATATTTAAATTTAAAAATTCTTTATTTGTTTCCTTAGCTTCAAAGTCAATATATAAGCCATTGTATAATCCACTATAATCAACAGTTGATTTAGCTAATAAAAGTCCTTTAACTTTATTATCTTTTTTTTCTAAAATTTGTATTGGTAAAAATCTTTTTGCAATATAAGCAATTTCATTTATTAAATAATAATTGCAAGTATTGTTCAATAAATCCTCTAAATACATTCCCTTGTTTTTATAATTATTCATATATTATTAATATGTATTAAAAAATAAAAAATTATTTTATGCATTTCTATCTTTAATAATTATTACTTCAATTGGAACATTTATAGTTAGTTCATCTTCGTGAAATTTTGCTAATAATTTTTTTTCTAAAATATTTATATCATCATTATTAATTATTCTAGAATCTATAATTACTTTTACAGTTCTTCCTGATTTTAAAACATATACATTTTTAACACCATTGAATGATTTACATATATTTTCAATTGACTCTATTCTTTCAATGTTTTCTTTGAAATCTGTTTTTCTCACTCCTGGTCTTGCTGCTGACATTTTATCTGCAATCTTTGTTATAACTGCATAAATATTGTCAGGACTTATATCACCATGATGAGAATGAATTGTATTTATTACATAATCAGGCAAATTAAATTTTTTAGCTAATCTAACACCCGATTCTACATGATCTTTATTTTCTTCATAATCAATAGATTTACCAATGTCATGCAAAAAACCACATAACTTAGCTTTTATTGAATCTAATCCTAGTTCTTTTGCAATATAAGATGAAATAGTTGCACATTCTAATGAGTGAGTAAGTGTTGATTGAGTAAAAGAAGTTCTATAATACAATCTACCAATATAGTAATACAAATCTTGAGGAACATAATTTTTTAGTTTAAGATTTTCCTCAACAAATTGTTTACCAATTTTAATCATTTCTTCATCTATTTTTTTACATTCATTTTTATATGTTTTAAAAATTATTTCAGAATTTATTATATTTGAATTTAAAAGTGTCTTAAATGTTCTAATGGCTATTTCTTTTTTTAGAGGATTAAAACAAGATATAGTTGAATCAACATCTTTTTCAATTCTAACATTAGCGCCAGTGATTCTTTCGAATTCATGTACCATGTTTCCATTTTTGCCAACTAGTCTTCCCTTAATATTTTCATCAACATTAATGCTTGAACAAGTTTTAATAATAACATCTTGTAGTATTTCTTCCATTGAGTTTGTTAAAATATTTGAAGCTATTTCATTTATCTTATCTTTATTTTGTCCTTTTAAATATTTTATCTTTATAGATAATTCATTTTTGTAAAATTCTTCAATATCTTGTATTAATATTTTTTTTGCTTCTTCAATGGGAAGTTTTGTTATTGAAGATGATTTATTTAGATATTCATCTATTTCTAATTTAAGATTTTCATTTAATTTTTCATAATTATTTTTTGCTTCTTCTAATTTTTCTCTTTCAGATTTTAATTGGATTTTATTTTTTCTTTTTATCTTAATTTTTATAAATAGGACTAAAAATAATATTGTTGAAAATAACAATATCATGCATAAAGAAATTAAAATTAAATCTAGATTACTAAATAAGTAATTTTTAGTCATATTTTTTTCCGGTTTCATTATTTTAAATTTTTTGGATAATAATAATAATCTATTTAATTATAATAAAAAAAATAATTAAATGTAAAATATTATATATGGAACAGAAAAGTATGAAATTTAATGATTATTTTAAAAATGAATTCAAGCGATTTGGAACACAAAAAGATTATAAAGAAAAGCTAGAAATAAAAGATATGCTTTTTTTCTTTACATTTTATATTTTCATTCAAATTATTTGAAATGTTATCAGAACAATTATTTATCCAGACTGAGCTAAAACAGTTGATGATTTTTTTCAAAATAATGTATTCGATGATAAAAATAAATTTTTATTTATTTATTACTTTGATATAGTCTTTATAAATATTTTTTGTCCTATGATTGGTGTTATTTGAATTTTCAAGAAAAATACTAGTTATTTTTTGAAAAATAGATTTTGAATATTATTATATTTTTATCCAGGTAGAATTATTATTTCACAAATACTATTTTATACAAATTTAGATAATAACACTTTAAACCTAATTGGTAGTGTAATTATTCCACTAATAATACTTGGAATTTATTTTATTAAGAATTATGATTTAATAAATCAATTAAAAACATTTTTTGATAAAAACAATATTAAATTTTTTATTTTATTATCAGCAATATTAATTGTTGCATTTATATTAGCTTTTGCAATACTTGGAGGAATAACTATTGGTATTGGTGGAGGCAAGCCAATTAATGAATCAAATATTCAAACCTCTCTAACAGGACCCTATGCAATTGTAGTTATGTTCTTTACTGTTGTTATAATTGCTCCATTAATAGAAGAATTTGTTTTCAGAACTGCACTTGCTGAAATTACTTCTAATAAATGATGGGCATGACCAATATCAACTATTTTCTTTGCATTTGCTCATATTTCAAGATCAGGCGATTGAATTAATTTATTAGTTTATATGCCAATGGGATTAGTAAGTGGTTTTTTCTATTATAAGTTTAGAAATATCGTATTTCCTATATTACTTCATTTTGGAAATAATTTGATTGTTTTTATTGGATACTTTGTTTAAAAAAATTTTAAATTAATTTATTTCTTTTTAGAAGAATTAGATGGTCTTTCTATTGTTGAAGAAGATCTTAATCTAGTTATTTCTGGATTAGATGGCATCTCTGAAAATGGAGTTATTCTAGGTTCTTTTGAAATTACTCTAGAAGGTTGTGGTGGTAAAACAATCTCTGAACCTTTAGAAGGTTCGTATAATTTTTTTTGAATAGGTTGTGATGGTAAAACAATTTCTGAAGTTCGAGGATAATTACTTGTAGATATTTTTTTTCTATTTCTTAATAAAAATATTAATAAAATAATTAAAATTATTAAAAATATACCTCCACCAACTGAACCAGCAATTATAGTAATAAAATTATTTTTTTGTGGGACTACTACTTCAAAACCTTTAATTACATATTCTTTTGGTGATGGATCAATAATAAAACCATTAATGTCATATGCTTTATCAAAATCTATTTCAAAAGATACAAATCATTCAGATGGATTATTTGATTTATCATTAGAAATAATATTAGAAAATGTGGACTTTGATCCAGGAACTGCATTTTCAATAGTAATATACTCCATTATATTACTAGTATTAATAGATGATGGCAAAATATCAACATATGGACCAGTACCTGGAATTACTAAAGTTCCTGTATTTGGGATTGTTTTAAAACCTGTAACTATAATAGGTAATTTTAATGGAGTTCCACCAACAATGGAAGGTAAGCCTTTATTTGTTGGATCATAGTATAAACCTGATTCAATTGAAGCAACAATTGTTAATTGACCATCTAATGGGCTTTGATTTGTAACTTCATAATTAATAGCAGAACTAGGCGAACCTGGAATTAAATCTTGAATTTCTACAAACATTTCAGCATTTGTAGGATTAATATCCCAAACAGTTAAATCAGGAGTAATTGTTGAAGTTCTAGAGGCAGTTGTGCCACTTATTTGTCTTAACCCTGATACATTTGTGGTAATTTTTCCAGTACCTTGTACAAGAACGCCTGTATCATTATAGTATGGACTAATATCTACACTAACTGTCGCAGCGCCAGCAGAATTATCAGGATTTGTAACTGATCAATTTGTAGCTGTAGCTCCAGAAGGGGCTGCAACAATATCAATAAGACTTACTATATTAGTATCTGTTAAATCAGATGGTAAAAAAGATGAAATTGAATTGTTTTGATTTATAGTTGTAGGAGTATCATTTCTTTCATTTAAACCTGTAACTCTAAATGGTATTTTTGAAGTAAAATTATAAGTTTGTGACTCTTTTGTAAAGGTTTGATCAAATTTAAAAATACCTTGAATTGTACCATCTCTATCATCTTTAATTGGTTCGCCATATAATTGTAATTTTATTTTACTATCAAAACCATTTTCATAAGTTAAACTATTAGATATTCTAAAAAAATTATTATTTCCAGCACCAAATGTTGTTAAATCAGCTTCAGTAAGTTCACTTGGAGCTTTAGTATTTGCTAGACCTTTTAATCATCCTAATGAAGAAGCAGTCGATTGGAAACTTGCATGAATAATACCACCATTTTCACTAGTTTTCCCAACTTGTAAAAAATTTTGTCCATGTTTAAAAAGTTGGTGAGATTGACCATTAGGGATTGATCAAATAATAACATTTTGATTATAAGGAAGTTTGATACCAATAGTTTTTTGTTTTCAATTATTGGCAGTATTAAAATGACTTATATTAGCCAAAGTTTTTTGGTTCGGAACTCATGTATTATTAGGAGGAGTAGAATCAAATATAAATTCTTCAATAGCAAGAGATCCTTCATTTGTAGCATTATTATTAAAAGTTATTAGTATTTCTTCAGGGTTATTATCATTATAAGAAATATTTGGAGGCATGGAATTTACAAAAGCAGGCGAGGTAAAGAAACTACCTTCACTGAAAGAACCTCTTTCAGGTAATGAAACATAATATGCATTATCATTAGAACCCGTCCCAAAAATACTACTAAGATATACATAAGCTCATTGGTTTAGCCTTTGAATAGGAAAAGCCATTTGAACTTTATAAGTTGGATTACCAAAAGAATCAAGAATTCTAAAAAC
>JBOFXG010000008.1:0-241899 GCA_051653965.1 Mycoplasmoidaceae bacterium
ATGCTATTTATTGTAACTTAGAAGAAATTGATTTTGCTATCTTTGATAAATATTCTGAATTAATAGGTAAATTTGTAAAAGACTATGTTAAAAGAAAAATGGAATGAGATTCAGTTAATCCTAGAAATAAAGAAATTTATAGTGCTCATCAATATGAAATAAAAGAATTTAATTCAACTAAGGAAATAAATTCTTTAGAAGACTTTCAAGAAAACAATATAGAATTATTTAATAAACTACTACAGTAAATAAAGAACACATTTTAAAAAATGTGTTCTTTATTTACCCTAATATTAATTTTTATTTTTGCAAAACATACATGTTCTTGGTGTGCTAAAAAATCAATATAGTACTCCTAAAGGAAAGGCTGTAAGCAACAAAAAGATACCTAATATAGTTTGTCCAGTGCTTTCTTGAAAGACTGTTTCTCTTCCACAAAAATCACAAATTGGCACATAGTGATTATTCTTATCATCATCTTCATATTCGTCATCAAATAATTCATAATCATATTCTTCTTTTTTGTCTTCATCTGAAAGAATTTCATATGCTTCATTTATTTCTTTGAATTTTTCTTCTGCATCTACAGACTTATTTATATCAGGATGAAATTCTTTAGCTAATTTTTTATATGCCTTTTTAATTTCTTCTTGATTTGCATCATATTCAACACCCAATATCTCATAATAATCTTTCATAATTAAGATTTATCCTCTATACACTTCATCAAGTGTTCTATTTTGATTATCTTTGAATATTGTTCATCCATTCATATTATGTGAAGCAGAAGCTAAACAACCAGAAAAAGATGGTGAATTTATCCTTACATTCTTTAATAATTGGTATGCATTATCACCAATTGGTTTAACTCATTGATTGCTTAATCATTTTGACAAAGTATCAACTCATTTATTAAATAAATTATTTAATCATTCTGTATCTTTAATATCTTCTTTTCTTAAATTTTTTGGACCATATATAATGCTTCCATTTAATAATGTTATTTCACCATTATCATAAGTTATGTTACAGTTTTTATAATTAAATACTTTTTGATTTTTGTTTGATACATTATTTATTTTATTAAATTCAATTGGTTCAGTTTTTAAAATTCTATTATTGTTTGAATAAATAGGTTTTGTTTGATTATAAGGTCTTATTTCCTCATTACTAAATTTTGGTTGATTTGTTATAGTGTTAACATTATTATTTTGTGTAATTTCAATTGGTATAGTTTTTGTTGCTTCAATAATAGGTCTATATGCATTTTTTCTTTCAGCATGTAAATCAACAAATGCTAGTAAGAAATTAATATCATCTATCATTCTATTAATTTTTTTCTCTTCACTATCCACAAGATTTGGAGTTTTAAGTCTTTCTTGTTCATTTTCAATTTTTCAACCATCGCCATTATTAAATTTATTAATATAGTAATATTCTAAATAATCAATAAATGTTTTTGATAGCTTATTATTTTCATATGTTATTGCATATGCTTCTGAAAAAGTTATTTTTTTTCTATTATGTTGTAATAAACGATTATATATATTGTCGCTTTGCCCAATATATACTATTCTTTCTCTTCTATTAACAAGAAAATAAATACCATAGTTATTAACATCATTTATGTTTTGTCTTAATTTTTTAATAGATTTTCTTGGAACATGAAAACATATGCAATAGTTAAAAGTGTTTATTCTAATGCCTGTTTGACTATCAAATTGAACTTCAATTAATTCCATTTTTAAATTCCTTTATGTTTTGCTAAAAGATTTGTTTTTAGCATACTATTTAATTATAATATTTTTTAAGCTTATTTTATATACTAATTAATTGATTTGTATATTATCAGCATATTTATAATTTTTTATTAACATAAAATTTTGCAAAAAATTCTATATTAGCAGTATAATATCAAGATATTAAAATTCATTATTTAATTATTATTAAACTTTCTTAAAGTGAATTTATTTTTCTTTATTTGACATATAATAATTTCAACTTTTAAAAATGAAATGATAATAATATGGAATTTTATTTAATGAGTATATGCAACGAATTAAAAGCTCTTAATAAAAATTTAAAAGAATTAGATAAATCAAATAAAGCAATTCTTGAAAATCAATTGGAGCTATTTAATAAAATAATAGAAAAATAATAAATATTTAAAGAGGTAATAAATGTCGTATATTTCTGAAATAAGTCATGATATTTTAATAAAGGAAGATGACAAGAATTTACTTAAAGCTTCTAAAATTTTTTTAAAAAATTTAGAAAATGATTATGAGAAATTTAATAATGAATATAAAATAGAAGAAAAAAAATGAAATGATTTTTTTGTTAATAAATCCAAGAATGTTTTATTTGATCCTGAATTTTTAAATAAAAGATCACCTATAACAATAATTAATTCAAAATGAGGAAGCGGTAAAACTTATTTTATAGAACAATTAGGGAAAAATATGAAATTAAATAATATCAAAACAAAATTTTCAAATTTTATTATCATAGATCTATGAAATTTTTTAGAATCTGATGAAATTATTTCTGATATTTTTAAATATTTATTTTATAAATTATCTTCAGTAGATAAAAAAATTTTAGAAATAGCAAAAGAAATAGCTAACAAAGGATTAAAATATCTTTTTGAACCAGCACTTCAAGCTTTTTTAAATATTGATAAGAAAATGCACAAAGATAAATTAAAAAAACCAATTGAAAAATTGAAAATTCAAAACACAATTATTATTTTTGATAATCTTGAAAGAATGGGAGATTCTTCTTTAGAAATAATGAGGTTAATACAAAAATTATCAAAAATAGAAAATTTTGTTTTCATTTTACCAATGGATATTGATAAAATGAATGACAATTCAGATAAGTTTGAAAAAAGAATTGAAAAATTTATTGATTTGCCATCTTATGATCTTAAGCAAGATTACATATCTTTATTAAATAATTTAGGATTGAAAAAAGAAATTTCATTTGAAATAGATAAATTGTTAAGAATTGATATTGGAAAGAAGTTTTTTTCAATTAGAGAATTGAAGAAAATTATTCAAGATGAAAGAATTTTAAGAAATTGCAAAAATATGAGCAAATTGAAACTAATATTTTTTTTAAGAAATAGAATATGAAAAATTAGTAACAAAGATTTATTTATTTTTTTTGAACCTTCCTTCATTAAATTTAATTTTTTCTTGACGGATTTATTTTTAAACCAAAATGAAATTATTGACTCATTTACTGAAATTTTCCCGACTCTGAATAATTCATATTATACTTATAATTGACGAAATTCAGTTGATCCATTTTTTGAAACTTTAAAATCTTTTTTCTCAAAAGCAAATATATTATTAAAGAATAATTATGTAATAAATTTTGCTGAAGAAATAAAAGACTTTTTCAAAAAAAGCTCAGATCATAATAAAGGTGATTTAATTTTATATGATAGAAATTATTTTAATAATATTTATAATATCTATAATGATAATTATGATAACTTATTTAAATTAATTAATAAAATTAAACAAGAAATGAAAAATAAAAAAGCTAATTTACTTAAAGAAGAAAAAATAAATGAATCAGAAAATATTAAAAAATCAAAAATCCTTAATAAATATGTTCAAAAAGAAGAAAAAGACTCTATTCATGAATCCAAAATTATTACTCTAGAAAAAACAATAAATAATTATACAAATATTATTTCTGAAATAAAAATAGAAATTGATAATATTGATTCATTATTCGAAGAAATTAAAATAATTAATGATAAGTTTAATTCTATAAATAATATCTTTAAAAAACACATTTCTAATTTAGAAGAAATTTACAAAAAAAATTTAAAAAAAGAATATGAATTTGAATTAATAAATAATATTTTTTTAAAATTAGATAACTATAAATTTTATAATTTCTTTTCTAATACAACTGATTATAATGTTAAAAAAGATTATACAGTAAATTTTTTTCAAGAAAATTTTGATTCATTTTTAATATATTTTGATGATATTAAATAATAAAAATTAAAATAAAAATATTAAATATAAAACCATACATAATTTATTTAAACAAACAAAATAGCTATAAATATCATTTATATTTTCTATTATTTTTTTTGCTTTTATTTCTAATATAAATTAAAAATTTAATTTAAATTTTTAATTAATAAAAATCATTTTATTATTGTTTAATATTTATATATATTAAATGGGAAATTGAAATGAGTAAAAGAGAACAAGAAAGACAAGAACTTTATAGAACTATTTGGGATATAGCAAATAAATTAAGAGGATCTATTGATGGATGAGATTTTAAGCAATATGTTCTTGGAATTATTTTTTATCGTTATATATCGGAAAATTTAGTTAATTATATCAATCAGGGTGAACATGAAAGTGGTGATTTAAACTTTGATTATAGAAAATTAGATGATAAAAAATCAGAAAAAATAAGAACTGACATAGTAGAATCAAAAGGTTTTTTTATATTACCAAGTGAACTATTTGAAAATGTTTATAAGACAGCTGAAAATAATGAAAATTTAAATACTACATTAGAAAGTATTTTTAAGAACATTGAAGCTTCAGCAAATGGTACAAAAAGTGATGAAGATTTTAGAGGACTTTTTGAAGACATAGATGTTAATAATAAAAAATTAGGTGGAAGTTTAAAAGAAAGAAATAAAAAATTGTTAGCCTTACTTGAAGGTGTTAATCAAATGAAACTTGGAAACTTTAAAGATAATACTATTGATGCTTTTGGAGATGCTTATGAATTTTTGATGGGAATGTATGCATCTGAAGCTGGAAAAAGTGGTGGAGAGTATTTCACACCTCAAGAAGTTTCTGAACTTCTTGCAAGAATAACTGTAGTCGGTAAAACAAAATTAGGTAGAGTTTATGATCCAACTGTTGGTTCAGGTTCTTTGCTTTTGAAATATGCAAAAATTTTAGGTAAGGATAATATTGAAGGATTTTATGGACAAGAAAAAAATTTAACTACATACAATTTATGTAGAATAAATATGTTTTTACATGACATAAGTTATGAAAATTTTAATATTAAACATGGTGATACTTTAATAGAACCATTACATTTAAATGAAATACCATTTGAAGCTATAGTTTCAAATCCTCCTTATTCAATAAAATGAGAAGGCAAAACAAATCCTGTACTAATTAATGATTCTAGATTTTCACCAGCTGGAATATTAGCTCCAGAATCAAAAGCAGATTTTGCATTTATAATGCATGCACTTAGTCATTTGTCTGCTGATGGCACTGCTGCGATTGTTTGTTTTCCTGGAATATTATATAGATCAGGTGCTGAACAAAAAATTAGAAAATATTTAGTGGACAACAATTTTATTGATTGTATTATTCAACTTCCATCTAATTTATTTTTTGGAACAAGTATTGGTACTTGCATTATGGTTTTGAAAAAGAATAAGAAAAATATAAATGATATTTTATTTATTGATGCTTCAAATGAATTTGTTAAAGTTACAAATAGCAATAAATTATCTGAAAATAATATTGAAAACATACTTAATATTTACAAAAATAGAACAGAAAATAAACATATATCAAAAAAAGTTAAAATAAATGAAATATCTGAAAAAGATTATTCATTAAGTGTGAATACATATGTTGAAATAGAAGAAATTAATGAAATTATTGATATTAAAGTATTAAATAAAGAAATAGATGAAATTGTAAATAAATGTGATTCATTAAGAACTTATATTAAGAAAATAATAAAAGAAATAGAGGGTTAATTTGAGTTCATTTAATATAACAAATTATAGAAAAATTTGAGAAGTTACTTGTTGAAGAAAAAAATTCCAGCATGTTGAAAGTTTTAAACAAAAAGAAGTTTTTAAGACTCCACTTATGTCAGCTAAAAATATTTTATTAACTAAATATCTTTACTATTATTTTCTTGAAAATAATGAAGTAATAAAAGGTTTTTTTCTTGGTGCTTCAATTAAACACCCAAATATGCAATCAATTATTGAAATGGAAATAAATCTTCCACCAATCAAAAAAACAAAAATAAATTGTAATTATATTGGAGAAATTTAATGAATTCAAATAATGTTAATTTTAAAAAAATATGTGAACTTTTTTATGTTGACAATGTCGGAGTAGACAAAAAGAAAAATGTAGATGAAAGATCAGTAATTTTATTAAATTATATGGATGTCTACAATAATAAATATATTAAAAAAGAAACTCCCAAAATGATTGTTTCTTGTTCTGAGAAAAAATTTATTAATTGTTCTGTTCTTAAGGGAGATATTTTTTTTACACCTTCTTCAGAAACAAAAAATGAAATTGGAATAACATCTGTTATTTCAGAAGAAATACCAAATTGTGTTTATAGCTATCATATTGTTAGACTAAGACTAAAAGAAAATAATTATATTTCTAGTTGTTTTTATAATTATTATTTTGATTCTATAGAAATAAAAAAGAGTATTTTAAAAAATTCATTTGGTATCACAAGGTATACAATAAATAAGAAAAAAATTGAAGATCTTATTGTACCAATATTACCAATCGAAAAACAAAAAGAAATTGTAATGATATTGGACAAATTTGATGAATTAACCAAAGAATTAACCAAAGAATTAACCAAAGAATTAACCAAAAGAAAAAAACAATATAAATATTATTTGAATTATTTAACGAATTTAAATAATGTTAATTTTAAAAAAATTTCGGAAATTGCAAATTTAAAAAGAGGATCTGTAATATCGAAAGATTTAATTAATAAAAATAAAGGCTGCTATCCTGTTTATTCATCTCAAACATCAAATGATGGAAATATTGGTAGTATTAATTATTACAATTTTGACGGAGAATATTTAACATGAACCACAGATGGTGCGCATGCTGGAACTATATTTTATAGAAATGGAAAATTTAATATTACCAATGTTTGTGGCTTAATTGATGTAGATAATAACATTGTACTTACAAAATATTTATATTATATTTTGTCAAAAATTTCAAAAAAATATGTAAAACCAGGATCAGGAAATCCTAAGTTAATGTCAAATATAATGGCAAATATTTTAGTCCCAATTCCACCAATCGAAAAACAAAAAGAAATTGTAATGATATTGGACAAATTTGAAACTTTAATTGAAAATTTATCTAAAGGCTTACCAAGAGAAATTGAATTGTCTATAAAGCAATATGAATATTATAGAAATAAATTATTAAATTTAAATTAGGAATAAAAAATGACAAAAAATTATGAAGTTCTTTTATCAAGTGAAGAAGGAACAGTTGTCTTTAAATATGAAGCAGAAAAAAGAAAAACAACAACTTATCAAAGTGAAAAAGAATTAGAAGATGATTTTATTAATAATCTTAAGAAACAAGGTTATGAATTTTTAAATATTCACAATGAAAATGATTTAAAAATAAATTTAAGAAAACAAATAGAAAAATTAAATAATTTTAAATTTAATGATGATGAATGAAATAGATTTTTTACTCAGGAATTAGCAAATAAAAATTTCTCATTAATTGACAAAACAAATAGAATTCAAAATGATGAAATAATAAACTTTAATACAGATGAGAATAAAACAATTAATATCAAATTACTTGATAAAAAAAATTCTCAAAACAATATTCTACAAGTTATTAATCAATATGAAACAGATAGTGGAACTTACAAGAATAGATATGATGTAACTATTCTTGTAAATGGAATTCCATTAATTCATGTTGAACTTAAGAGAAGAGGTGTAAATCTTAAAGAAGCTTTTAATCAAATAGAAAGATATAAAAGAGAAAGCTTTTGAGCAGATAGCGGTTTATTTGAATATGTACAATTATATGTTATTTCAAATGGCACAGAAACAAAATATTATACAAATACAACTAGAGAAGATAGTATTAGAAAAAAAGTTTTTAAAAATATAAAAAAGAATAATATAGATGATACAAATACTTTTGAATTTACTTCATACTGATCAGATGCACATAATGAACCAATTAAGGATTTGGTGGATTTCACTAAAACATTTTTTTCAAGACACACTATATTAAATATTATTACTAAATATTGTGTTTTTACTGTTGAAGAAAAACTTTTAGTAATGAGACCTTATCAAATAGTTGGAACAGAAAGAATTATTAATAAAGTTAAATCTACATATTTAAATAAAATTTGAGGTAAAGAAAACTCAGGTGGATATATTTGACATACAACAGGTAGTGGCAAAACACTAACATCTTTTAAAACAGCTCAACTTTTAAAAGAAGATAAAGAAATAGAAAAAATTTTATTTGTAGTTGATAGACAAGACTTAGATTATCAAACAATTAAAGAATACAATAACTATGAAAAAGATTGTGTTAGTTCAAATAAATCTTCAAGAGAATTAGGATATAAACTTAAAAGTAATAGTTTTCAAGATAAACTAATAGTTACGACAATTCAAAAATTAAATAATCTTATTAAAAATGAAAAATCAAATGAAATATATAGTAAAAAAACTGTAATGATTTTTGATGAATGTCATCGTTCTCAATTCGGATCAATGCATATAGAAATTAGAAAAAAATTTAAAATGTTTTCTATTTTTGGATTCACAGGAACACCAATATTTGTAGAGAGTAATAATAAAGAAAATGGACAAATAAGAACAACAGAACAAGTCTTTGGAATGAAACTACATACATACAATATTCAAGATGCAATTAGAGACAATAATGTTTTACCTTTTAGAATTGATTACTATAAAACAATGATTAGAAAAAATGAAATTAATGATAAAAAAGTATGAAGCATCAATGAAGAAAAGGCATACAATGATCCAAAGCGAATTGCACTGATTAGCAAGTATATTTTAGATCACTTTGATAGCAAAACAAAAAGAGATCCAAACTGCAATATTGATATGAATCGTAAAAAAGGATTCAACTCAATATTAGCAACATCTTCAATTGATGCTGCTAAACTTTATTATTCAAAATTGAAAGAATTAAATGATGCAAGTGATAAAAAAATTAATATTGCATTAATATATAGTTTTTCTCAAAATGAAGATTTATCAAATGGAGACTTTAATGATGAAGATTTTGATAACGAAAAACTTGATAAATCTTCAAGAGAATTCTTAGATGAAGCTATCCAAGACTACAATAAAGTGTTCAATACTAGTTTTGACACATCTAGTGATAAATTCCAAAACTATTATAAAGATGTATCAAAAATGACAAAAGAAGGAAAAGTAGATTTACTAATTGTAGTAAATATGTTTTTAACAGGATTTGATGCAAAATGACTAAACACATTATGAGTTGATAAAAATTTAAGAATGCATGGCTTAATGCAAGCATTCTCTAGAACTAATAGAATTTTAAATAGTGTAAAAACATTTGGCTACATATATTGTTTTAGAGATATTGAAAATGAAGTTGATGAAACAATGAAGCTTTATGGAAATAAAGATGCTAATGGGGTAGTATTCTTAAAATCTTTTAATCACTACTATGATGGATATAAAGATGATAATGGAGAATTCCAAAAAGGTTATAAATATTTAGTAGAAGAATTAAAAAATAAATTTCCTTTGCCGATGTCATTGGCTAGTGAATCTTTAAAGAAAGAATTCATTATTCTTTTCAATAATATATTAAAATTGGAAAACATTTTAAACTCATATGATGAATTTGATAATATGAAGTTAATAACAGAAGCAGAAGCTCAAGACTATAGGAGTGAATATCATACTATAAGAGAATATATTATAAAAATGAAAGAAGAAAATTCAAAAGAAGATATAAATGATGATATTGAATTTGAATTAGAATTAATAAAACAAATAGAAGTTAATATTGACTATATTGTGGAACTAATTACAAATTCTTCTGATATTAATTCAAAAGGTTTTACTGAAAAAATTAATAGAATTATTGATTCAAGTACTCTATTAAGAAACAAGAAAGATTTAATTGATGAATTTATTAATGGCTTGAAAGAAGAAATTGTTAATAAAAATGGTTGAAAAGACTTTTTTGAAGCAAAGAGATATGAAGAATTATTAAAATTAATTGAAGACTATAAATTAGATTTTGATAAAACAATAAAACTTTCAGAAGATATTTATGAAAGAGGAGAAATTAAGTATTCTGAAATTGATAGAATAATGCCTCCAAAAAGTAGATTTAGTTCTGATAAAGGAAATGAAAAAGAAACTATTAAAAATAAAATAAAAAAATATTTTGAAAAACACATAGAAAGATTTACAACTATTTAAATTATTCAAATAAATAATATTGAATAAAATATCTTACATAATATAATTAATTAAATGCTTTGTATATTTAATATAATATATAAAATGCAATATGGTTAATAATTTAATAGAAATGGAATTATATGAAGAATAATTTAGTAAGAACAAGATATGCGCCATCTCCAACAGGTTTGTTTCACATTGGTGGAGCAAGAACTGCATTATTTAACTATATATTTGCAAAAGCATATGGTGGATCATTTATTGTTAGAATAGAAGACACAGATATTGAAAGAAATGTAAAAGAAGGTATTGACTCACAATTAAAGAATTTAGCTTGATTAAAATTATTTCCAGATGAATCTTTAAATAATCCAGGTTCACATGGTCCATATATTCAAAGTGAAAAATTATCTAGATATAAAGAACTAGCTAATAAACTTTTGATTGAAGATAAAGCATATAGATGTTTTTGTAAATCTTCAGATCTTCAAAAACAAAGAGAAGATAGTTTAAAAAAAGGTCAAACACCTAAATACTCTCGTAAATGTAGAAATCTTGATGTAACTGAAATTCAAAAGAAACTTTTAGCAAATAAAGAATTTGTATTAAGACTTAGATGTGAAGACAAAGATTATATTTGAAATGATCTAATTAAAGGTACAATATCAATTCCTAGTTCTGCAATGTCAGATATAATTATTTTTAAATCTAATGGTTTTCCAACTTATAACTTTGCAGTTGTAATTGATGATTATGATATGGAAATCACTCATGTTTTAAGAGGTGAAGAACATATTTCAAATACACCTTACCAAATTGCTGTTAAAGAAGCTTTAGAATTACAAAATGATATTCAATTTGGACATTTACCAATCATTGTTGATACTACTGGTAAAAAACTTTCTAAAAGAAATTTAGAATTAAAGCAATTTATTGAAGATTATAAAGCAATGGGTTTCCCATCAAAAGCAATTGTTAATTATATGTGCTTATTAGGATGAAGTCCAGTTGATAATAATGAAGTATTTTCATTAGCACAAGCGATTGAAAATTTTGATTTTAATGCAATAAGTTCTTCTCCATCTACATTTGATATAAAAAAAATGGAGTGAATTTCTAAAAATTATTTCCAAATGATGGATGAAATAGAATATATTGATTTTGTTTCTTCATTTGTTAATGTAGAAAGTAATTTATTTAAGAAAAATTATAATTTTTGTATTTTAATGTTCAAAGACCAAATATCATATGCATCTGAATTAAATACTTTAATTGGAGATTTATTTGATATCGATAAAATAACAAAAAAAGATGCTGCTCAAATATTAAGTGATTATGGTGAAGATACAATTAAAACAGTTACTGATTTTAGATTAAATATTAAAAAAATTGAAGACTGAAGTGTTGATGTAATAAAGTACATTATTAATGTATTTACTAATGATTCTTTAATTAAGGGAAAAAACTTTTATATATGTATGAGAAGAGTAATTACATCAAAAACAAGTGGTCCTGAATTATATAAGGTTATTTTCTTATTAGGAAAAGAAAACACTATGAAATACTTAAAAAATTTCACAGACATATTAGAAGTTAAAAAAACTAAAACAGTAAAAATATCAGTAAAGTAGTAAAATAATGACAAACAAGTTTATTAAAGATCCAATATTTAAGGAGATAGATTTAAATAGAGATCCTATTATTGGCGAATTAATTTCATGTAAAGAATTTCAAAGATTACAAGATATTATGCAATTAGGAATTTGCTATAAATTATTTCCAACAGCAATGCATAGTAGATATATTCATTCTTTAGGAGTTTATGAAGTAGCTTCTAGATTTTTGGATGTTATCGGGAACAAATGTAGCAAAAAAAATAAAAGACTTGTTCAAGTAGCTGCATTACTTCATGACTTAGGACATGGCCCATTTTCTCATGTTTTTGAAAGATTTGGTGGAAGTCATGAAAAATGAACATTAGATATAATTGTTTCTAAAAAATCATCAATTAATAAAGTTTTAAAAAAATATAGTGTTGATATTAATGAATTAATTTTGATTTATGAAAATAAGCATCCAATTAAATGATTAAATCAAATTATTTCATCTGATTTAGATGTTGATAGAATTGATTATTTATTAAGGGATTCATATTTTATTGGAACTCACTATGGAACAATTGACTTAGATATTCTTTTGAGAAGATTTGACATCATCAATGAAACATTAGTTTTTTCAATTAAAAGCTTCAACATGATTGAAAGCTTCTTATTAGGAAGAATTTATATGAATATTGATATTTATGAAAATAAAAATCTAATGGTATTTGAATGAACATTAGAATTAATTTTCAAAAGATTAGCAGAACTTAAAAATGAATGAGACTTATATGAAAAAAATATTTCAATTTCAAAGAAGTATGATTGAATTTATAAGAAAAAAGAAGTTAGTTTAGATTTATACATAGAATTAGATGATTCATCATTAATTACATTTATAAATGAATTAGCTAATGTAACAAATGATGAATTACTTAAATTAATTATTAAAGGTTTTAAAAATGGAGAGAATTTCACATACATAAAACCTGAAGATTTTAATAAAAATATAAAAATAATTAATAAAGATATAAGCAAAGATTATATCTATTCAGAAAAAACAATTAAACACAAATTAATCTTTTCTAAAGAAGTAGATAAACACATTGTTTTTTATGATAGTAAGAATAATCTAATTGAATTCAAAAAAACTAAATTATTTGATAATTTAGATAAACAAGTAAATATTTCTAAAATTGTATTGTTAAATAATAATTTTATTGATTAAAATAAATAGGGAGCTTTAAAATGAAAAAGGACATAATTGATCTAGCATATGAAATTGCTAAAAAGAAATACAAAAAAGGTAAGTTTAAATATAGAAGCTTATTAGCTGAAGTTATTAAAAGCGATCCTGAGTTAAAAGATGTAGGTGGAGATTTATATATTGAATTAATAAATGATATAAGATTTCTATCATTAGGTAATGATGATTGAGCTTTACAAGAATACTATAGTTATGATGAATTTGAAAAAATTGCAGCAGCTATGTTTGGTTTAGATAAAATAGATATTGATCCAGAACTTTTAGAAGAGATGGAAATTGAAAAACCAGTAATAGCAGTTGATGAAGATGGGGTATTAGAAGTTGATTTTAATTCAGAAGAAGAAGTTATTGAATTAAAAGAAGAAGATGTATTACCTGAAATTGATAATGAAGTAATTGATGAAGTAGTTGATGAAATAGTCGATGATATAGAAGATATAGATAAAGAAAAAGAATAGGACAAATAAAATGCTAAATTTAAATAAAAATAAATCAAAATTAGTTAATCTAATTAACATGACAAAAGATGCTCATAAAAACAAGTATGCTATCCCACATATTAATACAAACAATTTAGAATGATTAGGAGCAATATTAGATGCTGCTCAAACAAATAATTCACCAATTATTATTGGTGTTTCTGAAGGAGCTGCAAAATATCAATTTGGTTTTAAAAATTTAGTTGATATGGTGAACAATGTAATGGAATATAAAAACACAACTGTTCCTGTATCCCTACATTTAGATCATGGTTCTTATGAAGGAGCTATTGAGGCATTAAAGGCAGGATTTCCTTCAGTTATGTTTGATGGTTCTCATTATTCAATTGAAGAAAATATTGAAAAAACAAAAGAAATTCTAAAACTTGCTAAAGAATACAATGCTTCTGTTGAAGCTGAAGTAGGAGCTATTGGTGGTGAAGAAGATGGTGTTATTGGTAATGGAGAAGTAGCTGATCCAAAAGAATGTAAAATGATTGCAGACTTAGGTGTTGCAATGTTAGCTGCAGGTATCGGAAATGTTCACGGTTTATACCATAAAGATTGAAAGGGCCTTAAATTTGATGTTCTATCTGAAATTAATTCATTATTAGCTGTAACTCCATTAGTTCTTCATGGTGGAACTGGTATTCCTGATGATCAAATTAAAAAAGCTATCTCATTAGGTGTTTCAAAAATAAATGTAAACACTGAATGTCAAATTGCATTTGCAGAAGCTACAAGAAAATATATTGAAGCCAAAAAAGATTTAGATACTACTAAAAAAGGTTTTGATCCAAGAAAATTATTAAAACCAGGTGTTGATGCAATAAGAGACACAGTTACTGAAAAAATTATATTATTTGGTTCAAAAGATAAGGCTTAATTAAAATATGCTTTTATCAGCTGGAATTATAGGTTTACCTAATGTTGGAAAATCAACATTATTTAATGCTATTACAAATTCAAAAGTTGAAGCTGCAAATTATCCTTTTGCAACAATTGAACCTAACATTGCTTTAGTAAATGTTGTTGATAGAAGATTAGATAATTTAGCAGAAATAGTTAAACCAGAAAAAACTATTTATACTAATTTTAAATTTGTTGATATTGCTGGATTAGTTAAAGGTGCATCTAAGGGTGAAGGTTTAGGAAATAAATTTTTGCAGAACATTAGAGAAGTTGATGCTATTTGTCATGTTGTTAGATGTTTTTCAAATAAAGACATT
The DNA here is from genome assembly GCA_051653965.1 of Mycoplasmoidaceae bacterium. GTDB lineage: Bacteria > Bacillota_I > Bacilli_A > Mycoplasmatales > Mycoplasmoidaceae > CAMREV01. The sequence goes on from JBOFXG010000008.1 coordinate 14,841, forward strand.
ACTCATGTAAATAATATTGTTGATCCAATAACTGATTTAGAAATCATCAATTTAGAATTAATATATTCTGATTTAGAATTAATGAAAAATAGAATTGATAAAATAAGAAATAAAGCAAAGTCTGGTGATAAAAATTCTATCAAAGAACTTGCTTTATATGAATCTTTATTTGATTTTTTATCACAAGATAAATTACTTTGCAATATGGAAATAAATGAAGAAGATTTTCCATTGGTAAAAGCTCTAAATTTATTAACAATTAAACCAGTTATCTATATTGCTAATATAGATGAAGATGATATTGCTAATCCAGAAAGTAATCAGAATTATCAAAATTTAAAAAATCATTTAAAGAATAAAACTATTATTCCAATTTGCTCTAAAATGGAACATGAAATTTCTTTACTTCCAGAAGAAGAAAAAAAAATATTCTTAGAAGAGTTCAATTTAAAAGATTCAGGTTTAAATGAAATAGTTAGAAGTGCTTATAGTATTTTAAATTTAGGAACATTTTTTACAATGGGAAAAATAGAAGTAAGAGGTTGACCTTTTTATATATCTGATTTTGCTCCAAAATGTGCAAGTGTCATACATACAGACTTTGAAAAGCTCTTTATTAGAGCTGAAATTATTAAGTATGATGATATGATAACTTACAAAGATGAGAATAAAATAAGAGAATTAGGTAAAGCCAAGATAGTTGGTAAAACATATCAAATAGAAGATGGTGACATCTGTCATTTTAAAATAAATAAATAGCTAGAAATAATAAGGGAGATATCATTATGGCAAAATTTAATGCTTTTCATAGGGAATATGGTTGAATTGAACTGATATGCGGACCAATGTTTGCAGGTAAGTCAGAGGAATTGTTAAGAAGGATTAAAAGATTAGAATATGCAGATGTTGACTGCCTTCTTTTTAAACCAAAAATTGATTCAAGAAATAAATCATATATTAAATCAAGAAATGGTAAAAAAATGAATGCAATTGAATTTAGTGATCCATTTGATATATTTGAAGAATTATTAAAAAATGTTAACCATCCACAAGTGGTTGCAATTGATGAAATTCAATTTGCTGATCCAAAGATTTTAGAAGTGATTGAAGTACTAGCTAAAAAAGGAATAATTGTTTATGCAGCTGGTTTAGATAATGATTTTAGAAATAACCCATTCCCTATTGTTAGCTCATTAGCTTCAATGGCAGAACATATTACTAAACTTTCAGCAATATGTACTGAGTGTGGTGCACCAGGAACATGCACTCAAAGAAAAATTGATGATGAACCTGCTTCATATAATTCTCCTATTGTTCTAATTGGAAATACTGAATCTTATACTGTTACATGTAGAAATCATCATCAAATACCTGATAAGAAGTTTACAAAGAATAGTTCTAAATTTATTAAAAATTACAAAGAAATTTAAAATTCTTTGTAATTTTTAATACATTCAAATATGATGTCATCCATATCATAATATTTATATTCTGCTAATCTACCAACTAAGTAAAAGTTTTCAATTTTATTAGCTTGTGTTAAATATTTATTTAATATTTTTTGATTCTTATCATCATTTATTGGATAAAAAGGTGTGTTAAACACTTTATCATTTTTATCATACTTACCAGGATATTCTTTTGAAATGGTAGTTACACCTTTTTTATCTTGAAAAGTCATTTTTTTATATTCAGTTATTCTTGTCATTGTCTTGTGTAATGGATAATTCACAACTGCTGTATCCTGAAATGAAGTTACATTATGGTTTTCAAATTTTATATTAAGGGATCTATATTCTAATTCTCCATATTTAAATTTAAAGAATTTATCAATCATTCCTGTATAGAAAACAATCACTTCTTTTCCTTCAAAATAAATTTTGTTTTTTTTAACTATTAATTCATCAATAATATTTCTATTGTATTCGATTGTAATGTTTTTATCATCAATCATTTTTTCAAGCATATCAGTATAACCTTTAATTGGTAATCCTTGATATTTATCTAATGGAAAATAATTTCAATCATTATTTAAATTTATTTTGACTCTTTCTAAAATAAATTTAGGTAATTGGTCAATTGTTTTTCCTCACATTTTTGCAGTATATTTTGCATAAACATTTTCATAAACATAATTAACTATTCTTTTTGATTCTTTTGTATCTAGTATATTTAATAAATTTAAAATAGAAATAGTTTCACCTTTTAATTTTTTGTCTCTAATTTCTTTGTTAAATATTTCAAATTCTTTTGGAAATAATTCTTTTATTCCATCAAGGTTAATAGGAAGTTTAATTGATTTTTTTGTTAATTTTACAAGAACTTGATTTTTATAATTATTAAATTTTGAAAATCTATTTACAAATTTTCAAACATCTTCATATGATGTATGGAAAATATGAGGACCATACTTATGAATTAAAATGCCCTTATTATTATAAAAATCATATAGGTTTCCACCTTTATGATTTTTTTCTTCAAAGATTTTAATTTTATGATTATTGTCAGCTAATAATCTTGCTATTGTACAACCAGCTAGTCCAGCTCCAATAATTATAATTTCTTTCTTCATATTAACTTAAAGTTTAATTACTCCAAGAGCATTTAATCATAAGAATATACCAGCAAGAAACCCAAATGGTATTGTAAGAATACATACAATTAATTCTCTACCTGATGGTTTTTCACTCAAGAAATAAAGAATAAATCCAATTAGGGAAACTAATGGTATTAACATTAATATTAATGATAATAGTTTTAATGGTTTCATATTTTTCCTTTCATATATTTATCAATAATATTATAAAATAAATATAAAAAAAATAAACAATGTTTAAAATTTTTATTTAATATTCATTAGATCCATCTTTTTTATTTCTAGAATTATTACATTTTATATGAACAGCAACTAAATTATTTATTTTAGTGTTTCCACCTTCTGATTTAGGAACAATTAAGTCAACATTTCATGCAAATTCGCTTTTGTTTAATTTTTCAATACTAAAATGAGAGCCATATAACATTTTTTTATTGCATCGATTACATAGTCTATGGTTTCTTTCATTGCAATCTTGTTTACCACAATCACATTTTGGAGCGTTTTGTCACATTCTTTCTGTATTTGTTTTGTAAGCCATAATATAACCTCTAAAAATATAATTATAAATAATATTTACTTATTTATAAATTCTTTTATTTCATTAAATAATTTGTCTGCAACATTAATGTCAAAACTTAGTAAGTGTGTTCCTTTTTCAAACATGATTATATTTTTATATTCTTTTCCATTTTTAAATAAAAAATTTGATTTCATATTATCTTCACCAGTTTGAATATATATAAAATTTTCATTTGGATTTTTCAAAAAGTATCTTCATGCTCTTTTAAAAGACTTTCAAGCGGCAATAACAACTTTATTACTTAATAAAGTATTCCTAGAATTAATAATTAATTTTTTTATTGCTTGATTGTTTGTTGTATCATGAGATAAAAATGTAATTCCATTTGTATTAATTCCAGTTAATAATGTTAAAAGTACCTTTAATTTTAATAGTGTGTTATTTTTTTCGCTTTTTGAAGAATCTCTAATTTCATAAGGCATATTTCATCCTAATACTCCATTAATATTTTTAGGATATTTCTTCTTACATAAAAAAGCTAATGATGCTCCCCAAGATTCTCCGATTATATAAAGTTTTTTAATATTTTTATTTTGCTTCAAATATTCATTAATAACTAGATTCATATCATTAATGTATGTTGTGTGCAACATTGATGGTTTTAATTTATTTTTTGATTGTGCTCTTTGGTCGTAAGAAATAAAATCAACATTATCAAAGCAAGGATAGTTTAAATATTTTATAAACTTTGAATTTCCATTTAAACCAAAAGAACATAGCACTGCAGTATCACTTTTTTTTAATGGATTTATCCTAATAAATGGGAAACTTTTTTTCCCGACAATAAAATCAAATTCTTCTACTCTATATTTATCAAATTGTTTCAAAAATATTCTCCTTTTACAACATTATTAAATATTTTAATTTTATTATATTATAATATAGTAATAAAAAAATTCAAAAATCTAAAGGTTATTTATGTCAGAAGATATTCTTGTATCTGTATTGATTCCATCATATAATGCATCAAGATTTTTAAGAAGATCTATAAGTAGTTGCCTATATCAAACATATAAGAATATTGAAATAATTATTATAAATGATGGATCAACTGATTCATCAATTGATATTTTAAATGAATTTGAAAAAAATGATCAAAGAATAAAAATATATCATCAAGATAATAAGGGTGTAAGTGCTACTAGAAACAGACTTATTTCATTAGCTAAAGGACATTACATTTTTTTCTTGGATGCTGATGATACAATTCCATTAAAAACAATTGAAAATTTACTTTTAAATTCAAATGAAGGTAAACTAGATATAGTTATTGGTAGAGCTAAACAGTTTTATAATTTTTCACCAAAAAATTTTATTGCTTTTCCATTTATACCAACTTGAATTTATAAAAAAAACATGACTAAATATGATTTTGTAAAATCAAATATGTGTCTTATTTGGGGATATATTATTCGAAGAGAATACTTCTTGTCTTTAAATATCTCATTCAATGAGCAATTAAAATATTTTGAAGATATTTCTGTAGCTACATTAATTTTCTTAAAATCTGAAAGTTTTAAAGAAATTCGAAAGATTACATACAACTATAATAGAGGTAGTTATAACAAAAACAATATGTCTCATTTTCAAACAAGAGATACACAAAAAATTAATGATTTCTATTTTGCATTAAGAAGCTTATTAAATTCATTTGAAAAAGAAAAATTTAATAGTGATAAAAAAATCATAAGATCAATAAATGGATCTTTTTTTCCAATATTAACAGGTTATGATTTGTTAATAAAAAGTTTAACAACAAATCATGCTCTTAGATCTATTTTAAGAAACAAAATTATTTCATTAATTTATTATTATAATTATGAAATTTCTTTTTCTAAAACCTGATGAAAATCTATTCTTTACTTTTATATATTAAATAGCTTTAAAAATTATGTAGTACTTAACAAAGTGAAAAAAGTTTGCTACATTAAAAAAATAGAAAATAAAAAAAGATTTTTTCATGAATGTTATAAAGTTAAAAATTTCCTAGGTTCTTCAAGATTTCAAAGAAGTGAAAACATGTTTATAGTAGATTTTAATTTCATTAAAAAAAATAAAAATAAATTAAAAATGAAAAGAAACATATTCTTTTTGGTTAAAATAAACCAAAAAGATAATTTGTTAGAGGTATCATCATTCTTGAAAGAAAATGATATCATTATTTTAGGATTTTCTTTAGAACCATTTGTAGATATGAATATTTTTTTCCAATTATTTCCTAACACACTTTTTATTGACTTTAATTTAAGAAATTTTGATGAAAAAATGATTTCAAGTTTTGTAAATTCTTTTTCAAAAATTAGTCCAAATGTAAGCTTATCAATCACAATAAAAAAAGATAGACTTAAAAAGATATCGAATGCAAATTTAGAAATTGATTTTTTATTTATTGAGAATGAAAATGAATAAAAGTTTTACAATAATAATTCCTTGTTTTAATGTTGAAAAATATATATCAAAATGCTTAGATTCTTTATTAAATCAAAATTATAATCTTAGTCTTTTACAGATTTTAGTAATTGATGATGGTTCTACAAATGATGGATTGAAAAGAATTGTCAATGAATTTCAATATAAATGTAAAAATGTTGAATACTATAAAAAAGAAAATAATCATTGAGGATCAGTAATAAATTATGTTCTTAAAAATAAATTAGCTAAAAATGATTATGTTTCAATTTTAGATGCTGATGATTTTTTAGATAAAAATTGTTTCAAAATAGTGAATGAAAAAATAAATGATAATGATGTATTTGTTGGTTCATGTAAAGAATGAAATGGAATAAAATCATTTTCATATTTTTCAGCTTATTATTTTCCATTCAAAAGAGTTATTAAAGATACTTTTCAAAAACAAACACCTATATGTTTACCTATGCTATTCTTTTATAAAAAAGAAATTTTTTATAAAACAAAATATTTGACTGAAAAAATTGCTCATCAAGATGGAGACTATACTTCTCAAATCTTAAAAAATTCAAATAATTTAATTTTTACATACAAAACAATTGGATATTATTTTTCAATAAGAGAAGGTAACTCAATGAATCAAGCCTGGGATCAAAAAAGATTTGATGCTGAATATAATTCATGTAAAAAATTCATTGAAAATGATATTCAGGAATTAATTGCATACAGATTAAATGTTAAAGGTTTTAAAAAATGTTGTAAAGAAAGAAATATTATTTTTGAGGTTAATAGAAAATTTAATTTTAAATGATTGCCTTTTGGTTTAAACTTAATTTATAAAATTTATTTTCATATAATTGGTAATCATAAATTCTTTAAAATAAATAATTTGGAAAGAGAAGAAAATGAATAAGAGCTTTACAATAATAATTCCTTGCTTTAATGTAGAAAAATATATTTCTAAATGTTTAGATTCTTTAATTAACCAAAACTATGATATTAATCTTTTGCAGATTTTAGTAATTGATGATGGTTCTACCAATGATGAGTTAAAAAAAATTGTTAATGATTATCAAGAAAAAAATAAAAACATCGAATATTATCAAAAAAATAATAATCACTGAGGTTCAGTTATAAATTATGTTTTAGAAAATAAATTAGCTAAAAATGATTATGTTTCTATTTTAGATGCAGATGATTTTTTAAAGATTGATGCATTTAAAATTATTAATAAAATTTGTGATAATCATGATGTTGTGTCTAGTTCATATACTATATGATGTGACAACAAGGAAAAAGGAAGATACTTTTCATATCCATATTTATTTAAAAAAGTTATTACTGATAAATATCAAAAGCAATCTCCAATTAGTATTCCTATTTCTTGATATGCGAAAAAAGAAGTATTTTATAAAATGAAAAAATTAGTTGAAGGAATACCTTTTCAAGATGGAAATTACACATCCCAAATTATCATGAATGCTAAAAGTGTAAAACATACAAAGAAAATTACTTGTTGTTATTTCAGCACAAGAGAAGGTAATACAGTTACTTCAAAATGAGATACAAGAAGAGTTAATCAAGAATATCAATGTTTATTAAACTTAATTGATAATAATGCACAAGAAATAGTTGCTTTAAGATTTTTATTTTTTGCACCAATTAGGAAAGCATTTATAGAAAATAAAAGAGAATTAATTGTTAATAGAAAATTTTATTTTAAATGAATTCCTTTTTATGCAAGATGAATTGTAAATATAATGTTTTTAATTACAACAAAAAAGTTTTTTACTTTCAAAAAAATATAGCAAAATTATACATAATATAATATACTTAATAAGTATATTTTTAATATTTTATACAAAATGTGGAAGAAACAAGTGTTTCGTTATTACCACCCTAAAAAAACATAATTACAAGAAAGGTAATATTTTATTTATGGCAATAAAAGATCCTAAAGTAGTTAGAGTTGCAAAAATTGAACTAATTGGAGGACAAGCAAAACCTGGTCCTGGATTAGCTTCAGTTGGAATCAACATGGCTGACTTTACAAGACAATTCAATGATAAAACAAAAGACAAAAATGGAGAAGTAATTCCTTGTGTTATTTATGCATACAAAGATAAAAGTTTCAAATTTGAAACTAAAACAACTCCAGCTTCTATTCTTTTAAAGAAAGCAGCTAAATTACAAAAAGCTGGAAAAAACCAGTTAACTGATCATGTTGCTACTATTTCTAAGGAACAAGCTTTAGAAATAGCTAGATACAAACTTCCTGATTTAAATGCTAATACAGAAGAAGCAGCATTAAGAATGATTGCAGGAACTGCAAAACAAATGGGTATTCAAATTACTGGCGTAGATTTAACTCCTAAAAGAAATAAAGGAGTTCACTAATGGCTACTAAAAAATACAATTTTGATAAAACAAAAACTTATAAAATTGATGAAGCTTTAAAAATAGTTAAAGACAATTCTAAAACTAAATTTGATTCTTCAATTGATATTGCAGTTAAATTAAATTTAGATACTTCAAAGGCTGAACAACAATTAAGAGGAACTATTACTTTACCAAATTTTTTTGGTAAAAAGGATAGAATTCTAGTTTTAGATGATGGTTTAACTGAAAAAGATTCAAAAACATATAATGTTGATTTTGCTGGTGGAAAAGATACAATTGATAAAATCTCTTCTGGATGAATGGATTTCGATTTAATTATTACCACACCTAAAATGATGCCTCAATTAAGTAAATTAGGTAAAGTATTAGGTCCAAGAGGGCTAATGCCAAATCCAAAAATTGGTAATGTTACAACTGATTTGAAAAAAACTATTGCAGAATTCCAAAAAGGTGTTTCTCAATATAGAACAGATTCATATGGTAATATTCATATGCTAGTTGGTAAATCTTCTGGTGATATGAAAAAAGTTCATGAGAATATTGACTTTTTATTAGCTTTTTTAAAATCTAAAAGACCTTCAACTGTAAAAGGAACTTATATTCAAAATATTTCAGTTTCATCTACAATGGGTCCTGGTGTAAAAATAGAAATAAATAATTAATTTAATTGACTTTCATTTTTTAATTTCTTATAATTATATTAGTGGGTATATTATGAATAGACAGAAGAATTTTATTTTTAAAAGTTTGATTTTAATTCTTTTCTTATTGTCTTTAATAATATCCTTTTATTTTTCTATTGATTGAATATTAAAAAATGAATTTACAAATAATGTAATTTTAGAAATTAATGACAACCAAACTTTTAGAGCTGTAGAAATATTAAATGTTACTTCAGTTAATTGATGAATTATTGTTATTTCCTTATTATTTGGATCACTCCTTCTTTTTATTATTTTTTTATTTGTAATAATTACATTAAGAGTAAAAGATAAAAAAAGATTATTCTTTTTTAATAAAAATAATGAAGAAACATATAGTGATCAATTGCTTAGAAACAACATATCTATTAGAACTGATACTTATATTTTGGAAGAATCAGATTATACAAATAATGTTTCATATAGGACTAAAGAATTTGTTCCTTATTACAGTCACTTACATGATGATTATTTAAGAAATAATTGATGAATGAGAAAAGAATAACTCTCATCAATTGTTTTTTTATTATTTCTTTTTATAGAAATATTAAATCCTTCATTTTTTTTAAATTTAGGAATTAAATGCATATGTAAATGCATAATTTCTTGACCAGCATTTGCTTTTTCATTAATTAAATAATTTATTCCATCATTTTCGATTGAAGAATTATTAATAATATTTGCTATTTTTTTAGATGTATTTGTAATTGCTACTAAATAATCATTATCACATATACTAAAATATTCAAAATGCTTTTTAGGAATTATAATACAATGACCATCTGAAATAGGATCTATATCTAAGATGCACATTGTCATTTCATCTTCATAAATAATCTTTGCAGGTACTTCTTTATTTATAATTTTGCAAAACAAACATTTGCTCATAATTATTCCTTATTTGTTTTAAAATGTTCTTTGATATATTTATTTAATACTATATTATTTTCTTTCAAAAATAACAAAGAAGGCTTAACAACAGATGTAACAGATCCCAATGGGATTTTGATTGCTAGATTTTTTTCAATCTTTTCAATCTGTTTTAAAAAGCTAACTCTTGCTAAAATTGAAGCACAAGCTACTTCTAGATATTTAGACTCAGCTTTTGTTTCTAAATACATTTCATAATTTATTTTTTCATTTATAATTTTCATTTGTTCATTAAACCTATTTATATTTGTATATTGATCAATAACTACAATATCATTTTCTTGATATATTTTATTGATTACCTTATTATGACCAAATGTTTTTATTGTATTAACATTTTCATATTTATTATATAATTCATTATATTTTTCTGGTTCAATATCATAGATTTCATTAATAGTTAAATTTAATATTTCAAGATAAACTTTTTTCATAAATGAATCGGTAAGTTTTTTTGAATCATCTACACCAAGCTTAATTAGTTTATTTCTATTTTCTTTCGGTATCTTAACTGCTGCAAATGAAACACCACCAAATAAATCACCATTACCAGATTCATCAGTGCCAATAGTTATGTTCTTTCTTGTTTCATTATTTATTTTTTTATTTTCAGTTTTAATATTTAACATTTTTAAAATATTATCATAATCACTACCCTGAATTAAAAGTGTATTTGTTTTATAGATTGTTATTTTATATTTTTTTGTAGAAAAAACATATAATATATTTTCATTATTATTTTCTTTTAAATGAGAACTCATATATTTTAAAATAAGATCAATCTGTTTTTTATCTATTTTTTTAGAAAATGAATTACTCATAAGACTCCAATTCTTATATAATTATAATATGTTGGTTTAAAATTATGAATTATAAAATAAAAAATATGAGAGAAGAAATTCTTAACAAAAAATTTAGAAGAGATTTAAAGGCAGGTTATGACGCTTATCAAGTAGATGTTTTTTTTGACACAGTTTTATCATATATAAGATATCTTGAAAATGAAAACGAAAATACTTATAACATTAGCAAAAATTTAAAATTAGAAAATGATTCTCTTAAAAAACAATTAGAAGAAATTGAAAATAAAAGATTTGTTGCAGAACATGAACTGCATGAATTAAAAGAAGATGGTTATAAAAACCAAAAAATAATTAAAGATTTATCTTTATGAAAAGCAACTTATACTAATACAAAAAATGATAAATAAAAATAGTATTGTTAATTTAGGAATAGATATTATTTCAAAAAATAGAATAGATTTAAATAATCATTTATTTTTGAAAAAAATTCTTTCTATAAAAGAAAAAGATATATTTGATTCATTTATGAGTTACGACTCAAAGATTTCCTTTGTTGCTTCTAGATGAGCAGCAAAGGAAGCTGTCTATAAAGCATTAAATAATAAAGATATTCTATTTATTAATATTGAAATTTTAAATGATATAAATGGAAAACCATATTGTAGTAATTTTGAAAAAGTAGCATTGAGTATTACTCATTCTGAAATTTATTGTATTGCAATTGCTTTCTTATTAAAATAATTTTAATATAAATTAGTATCCAAATGATTGGTATTTTTTTATTGCCTTGTTATATTTAATTATATATAAGAAATAAAAGGAGTGCAAATGAACTTTGTAGCATTAATTGGTTTAATAACTCATATTGAAAACATTAAAAATCAAAAGTATATAGAAATGGAAATAAATTCAGCTAATAAGACATCAAATATTGCAAAAATAATTATTGATGAGAATAATAATAATTTATTTAATGAAATAAGCTTAGGTGTCATAATTGGTATCAATGGTTTTATTGATTTCTCAAATAGCAATAGTATTATTTTAAAAAACTATACATTAATATAAAAAAAATTTAAGAATTAATCATTCTTAAATTTTTTATCAATACCAACCGCAAAACCAAATGAATTTTTACCTGTGTTACAAAAAATAATTAGTGGAACTTTTCTCATTATTATTTCTTTTTTATTAATCTTAAATTGCTTAACAATTTCTTCTAAAAGAAACTCTCTTTTATCTTCAGAGAACATAGAAGAAAAAACTGAAATAAATTTAACTTTTCCGCCTGACTCATTAATGCTATCTAGCATCTTTTCAACCATTTTTTCTAACGCCTTATTATATTTTTTAGCAATTGTGTTTAAACTAATTTTGTCATTCATATTTAATATAGGAACTAATTTTGCTTTATCTAATATTTTACCAATAATTAATTTTGACATTCTTCCACTAGCTGTTGCTGGTTTAGATGATTCAGAAACGAAAGAAGTATGTATATAATCACTTTCTTCTTCGGCAAACTTAATTACTTCTTCAACACTTTTGCCACTATCAACCATTTTTTTACTTTCTAATAAAATATATTCAAGTCCATAACATTGAGCACGAGTATCTACAACATGGATCTTACCTTTATATTCATCTTCTTTTTCAAGACTTTTAATAGAATCATATTGTGAAGATAAAGTTTTATTAATTGTGAAAATTAAAACAAAATCATTTGTTAGAAGAAGTTTATCAATAACAGACATAACTTCACCAAGAGCACTACAAGAAGTTTTTAATAAGTTATTAGATTTATGATGTTCATCAATTTTTTCATAACTAATTTCTTCTGGTAAATCATTATAACTTTTTGTATCATTCTCAGTTATTTTAAATGTTATTCTAGTTATATTATTCTTTTTGATTTCATCTTCTGTTAGAGTAGAGCTACCGTCTACAACAAGTGCTATTTTTTTCATTTTTATTTCCTTTTTAATTTTTATTAAAAAAAGAACAATATTGTTCTTTTACTTTTTTTGTTTTATCTTTTGTTAGCAGCTAAAAATGTTTTTAATGCTTTATCAACTCTTCAACACATTGAGTTCAAGAAGTCATAACTATAAGCAGCATTTTTAACTCTTGATTTTTCAATTAATAATTGAATGAATTCAATTTTCTTTTGAGCACTTATTAATAACATTTTATATTCTTCATCATTAATGTTTGTTGAATTTGATAGTCTGTATATCAATTCTTCTTGACTATAGATAATATCTTTGTTTTTATTTCAAGCTCTTTCATTACTTCCAATTTGATCTTTTTTAGAATTCATTTTTATTGCATTAAAATCTACTGGAACATATTCTTCACTAACTTCTGATTCAAATATTTGATCATCTAATTCTATTTTATCATCAAAATTATTTTCAATATTTAATTCATTTTCATCAATAACTCAATTTTGATTTAATTCTTCATCTTCAACATTTGAGATACTAGTGTCATCATTTAAAATTTTTTCTTCAAATAAAAAATCACTTTCTAAATTTTCATTATCTGAAGCTTCAAAAGAATTATCTTCAATTATAGATTCTTCATTAGAAAAATTATTTTCATATTCTTCTTCTTTGTTTTCTTCTTCATAGTTTTCATTTGTTGGGTTTTCTAATTCAACTTCACTACTTTCAAAGTCACTAACTGAATCATCTTTTAAACTATTTTCAATTTTTTGTATAGAGTTTACTATTTTTCTAAACTTTTTCTCTGATAAACTAGATTCAAGTTCAGCAAGTTTATTTTCTCTTTCTTCAATTGACATATTATGTCAATTATTAAGAAGTTCTTTTTTACCTTTTCTATTCATTTGTATCTCCATTTGTTTAAAAAAACAATATATATAATTATTTTACTATATTTTTGTGCTATGTAAACACTAAAATTAATAATATATTTATGATTATAAATCTTATTAAATTGATATAATTAATTTATATTTTAATAAATAAAGGTATATTATGAGATTGAAAAAAATAATGATAAACTCATTAGTTTTGATTCTTGTTTCATCTCCATTCATAGCTTTAACCTTTTTGAATATATTTCCTAAACCTGATAGTATCGATAGTAGATACATAATTAATGATGATATAACAAATGAACAAAAAGGAATTTTAAAGAAAGCTTTAGATGAAACAATTCAAGATGAAGAATTAATATTTAAGTTTTATACACTAACTCAAACTGCTCAGTACACACCTTCTATGCTTTCTTGATTTGTAGAATTTGATAAAGCATTGAATGCTTTGGATAGTAGATTGGGTTTTGAATTAATTCCTAGAACTAATCAAACTGTAGATTCTGCTTTTAGAAATAAAAATGCTGAAATGGTTAGTATGTTTTGATCGCCTGATTACCATAATATCGGAACTTGGGTTGGATTGCATTTTTCTGCTAATTATCAAACTCCAAATTTATGACCTTCTTTGTATAAATATCTAACTTCTGGTTTAGATGGAACAATTCCTGTAGATTCTGAAGAATATGGACCACTTAATTCTATTTTTATGGTGAGTCAATGAGGTGCTTCTTTAAAAACTCACTTAGAAAATTCATTTTATCCAATTGATCCAATACCTGGATTTACACCTGAAAATTTATATCAAAGTTATGATAATTTAATATCTTTAGATAAAAAAGTTTTTGCAGCAAATAATAAAGCTTCAAAAACTGGAGCTAGATCAGCACTATCAAATGCAATTACTTTATGAGCTGATTTAAATAGTGTTGATACTAAACAACCTTTAGCAGCTGGGCTAGTAAATTGAATGGATCATCAAAGTTCGGGTTTACCATGAATTGCTAATGGTCCAAGTACTACAGTTAGACACTTAACTAGACAAGGTTATAAGACTCCAACAAATGAATATTCTGGTTTAAACTTTAGAGATTGACATTATATTGATGGGCAAACATCCAACAATGGTGAATTATTTAGATGATGAACACCACAAGATCCTTTTGCAACAAATAGAACTCCATATAATCCTACATTTAATGCTGATAGCAATAATATGTTTTTCCAATCAGTATTTAATGGTTTAGTAGATTGAAAAATAGTTGGTGATTGAAAATTTGAAAAAAATGATAAAGGAGAAGATGTTTGAACACCTCCAGAACATTCATTTTTTATGAGTGGGGCTTCAAAAATAGAATTTTATAATAATGGATTACTAAATCCATATATTTTAGAAAGAACTAAGTTAAAGAATAATGAAATAAATATAGATAAGGCTTATAAAGAAGCAATAACTAATTCAAATAGCATTAAGTTTACAATTGAACCTACTTTTCCATGATTAGACCATAATGGTGTTGAACAAGGTAAATTACAAGCACAAGATTATTTTTGAGGTTTGATGGGCTATGTACTTTCTGCAGATCTTGGAATTAATACTAATGGATATTATTTAGATTTAATGAGTTTAGATGTTCAAAAAACAATTGATGCTAATTCTAGTTTTTGAGAATTAGATTCTAAAAACAATTACATTCCTAAATTAAGTGATGTTAATACTATTGAGTATGTTTTAAAAAGTCCTAACATAAATTTTTTAGATATATTATCTAAGCAATATTTTCAACCAATTCCTATTACAAATAATAAAGTTAAAGCAATTTTTGATATTCCATCAAATGATTCCCTATTTAACGATAAAGGTGAATTTATTCCAAATAATATAGACTTTAATACTTTATATGGTGCTGGTGAAAAAAGAGGAAACTATACATCTTGATGATCTGCTGGTCCTTATTATGTAAAAAATGTTTCTGAGCAAGATATTCAATTTGGAATTAATAAAAATTATTTTGATATTTTAAATTCTAATAGTAACCCATTAACTAAAGATCCATTTGGAATTAATCCAAAAATTAAAAATGTTGTAATGAAATATGCTGGAGCTTACTCTCCTCAAGTAACTTATGAGCAATTTAAAACTGGAGAGATTGATAAATCAGATATTCCTTCTGCATTAATTTCAGAAGCATACAAAAATTTTAAAACTTCATTTAGAACTGAAGGTGTTTCAATAAATGGAAGATCAGACATAATACCTTACAATACTAATATTTATATTGTAGATGATTTTTTAGAACCAATTCTAGATAATAAAGGTAATAAAAAAATTAAAAGTTTAGTATCTCCACAATATGAAAAAGCAATTGTTTCAGATTTTAATTTAGGGAATGAAGGTAATAGTTGAAAAATTAGAAATGCTATTAACCAATCTATTGATTGATATTCATTATCAGCATTAGCACTACCAGATAATAGTGCTTCATTTCAACAATCTTTAGTTCCATTTGGAAATTTTAGATCAAGTGATAATTTAAAATTAACAGATATTAAAACAGATAATTTTTTTAATGAAGATACATATTGAGAAACTGCAGCTAATAACAAACAAATAGGTTATTTAAGAAGAACATTAGAGATTTATAAAGAAAATTGAGCAAAACAATTTCAAAAAAAATAGAATATAAAAATTAGGGAGAAAAAATGTTTAAATATGTACTAAAAAGAATTTTATATACATTAATTACACTTATTGTGCTTTTAACAATATTATTTTTTCTTATGCAATTAATCCCTGGTTTTCCAATTGAAAAGGCATTAAATGAGACAGATGCTGCTTTCGAAGCTAGACTAAGAGCACTAGGGTTATTAGATAATCCCTTGGTCCAATACTTTAACTTTTGAGGTAGATTATTTACAAAGGGTGAATTTGGTATAATTTTCAGAAACTCTGGGAATGTTGTTAATGAATTCATTGAACCAGTGAAATATACATTGTTGATAGCTTTACCAGCATTTGTTATTTCATCTTTTTTAGGTGTAATATTTGGAACAATTGCTGCATATAATAGAGGAAAATGACAAGATACAGTAATAAATGTATTTTCTGTTCTTTTCATGTCTATTCCTTCTTTTGTTTTAGCATTATATTTAATTCAATTTGCAGGATTATTAGGATTACCAACAAATGTTGTAGTTCCAGGAAGTAGTGATTTCACAGTTGGAAAAATGCTTTTATCATTAATTATTCCAATCACCTCAATGGTAATGACTTCTGTTTCAGCTACTGTCTACTTTACTAGAAATGAATTGGTAGAAATTTTTAAACAAGAATATATCAAAACTGCATTATCAAAAGGTATGAGTTTTAAAGTTGTTGTATTTAAACATGCATTTAGAAATGCATCAATTCCAATTCTATATTCATTATTGCCATCATTACTTTTAATTATTTCTGGATCTATTATTATTGAAAAATTTTTTAATGTTCCAGGTACAGCAGTATTAGTAATAAATGCTGTTCAAACAAATGAGTACTATATTGTATTATTCTCTGCACTATTTTATTCAGGCATTTATTTTTTACTACAAATAGTTTTTGATGCATTAAGCACAGTTATTGATCCAAGGATAAAATTAGCTGAAAAATCAGGTACTTCATATATTGAACAAATGAAATCATATTTTGCAAGGAAAAAAGATATTTCATACAATCCACCTGTTCAAATTCTTGCTGAAAAGAAATTATTAAGAGGCGCAGTTATTCCAAAAAAAGAAGATAAATATAATTTAAATTTTGCAAGACCTGAAGTTAGTTGTGATGGGATTCAAGAATTTGATAAAAAACTATTTAAAAGAATTGACTCAAATTCATTGAATAACAATGAGATTTTGGGTAAGCCACAAAGTCAATTAACTGATATCTATAAAAGATTTGTTACAAATAAGTTTGCAGTTTTTTGTTCAATTATCCTTATCTTAATAATATTAATCTCAATATTTGTTCCTATTTTTGGTCCATCAATTAATGCACCACTAACTTCTGAACTTAAAGACATCATTAGCTTCTTGCCTCCAAGAATTCCTTGATTAGGAATAGATGGAACCACAACTCAAATAATGTCTCAAGAAAGATTTGATGCATGAAATATTGCATTAAATGGTGATTTAATTTGAAATGAAATGGGTGATGGTTTATTTGAAGTTACATTTAATCCATATAAACTTCCAATGCTATCAAACTACTATCCATTTTTTGGAACAGGTCCGCAAGGTAGAGATTGAATGAATATGTTGTGAATTAGTACATCAAATTCTTTATACATTGCATTACTAGTTTCATTAGTTTCTACAATAATTGGTTCTATATATGGAGCTATTGCTGGATTTAATGCAGGTAAACCAATTGATACATTTATGATGAGATTAGTTGAACTTATATCAGGTGTTCCTACAATTGTTTGAATTTTAGTTATTACTCTTGCATTTTCTGGTGGAGGATTATCAATGGCTACTATTGCTGGTGCTCTAATATTTACAAGTTGAATTTGACCAGCTACAACAGCAAGAATATTTGTTTTAAAATATAAAGATGCAGATTTTATTAATGCATCAAAAACTTTAGGAGCAAATAGAACTAGATTAATTTTCACTCATTTATTGCCAAATATTTCAGGTAAATTAATGGTTAGATTTGTTAACCAAATACCTAAAATAATTTTCTTTGAAACCTCATTAGTTTTTTTAGGATTAAAAGCTCCTACAGATGCTAGTCTAGGTACAATGATTGAAACTGCAAGACAAACAGGTTATGTTCATTTACTATTAGCTCCAACACTAATAATTGTAATCATTACTTTATGTGCTCAAATAATTGCTAATGCATTTAATGATTCATTAGATCCAAGGGTAATTGGTAAATAATATGATTAAAAATAATATATTTGTAGAAAACAAAACAGATAAACCACCAAAGCTTTTGGAAATAAAAAATCTTTCTGTATATTTTAAAAATAAACTGGGTTTAATTAGAGCTGTTAGAGATATTTCTTTTTCAATTAATGAAGGAGAGATAGTTGGACTGGTTGGAGAATCTGGATCTGGTAAATCAGTTACATTAAAATCACTTGTTGGGTTTAATGAATTTAGTATTACTGAATCTAAGAAAATGCAATTTCAAAACATTGATTTATCAAAGTTACATAAAAATGATTTTAACTTTATTAGAGGAACTCAAATTGGATATATTCCTCAAGATCCTCTAATGTCTTTAAATCCTACGCAAAAAATTAAAAACCAAGTTTTTGAAGCATATTTAGTTTCACAAAAAAGAAAACACCAATGAGATGTTTTTTTGCTTAAAAATAAATTCAAAGAAAAATTTAAAAATATTGATAAAAAAAATGATCAATATATTTCTGAAAAAAATTTATTGAAAAATGAAATAAAAAAATTAAATGACTCATACAAAAATATAACTAATAAAGAAGAAGTCCATAAAAGAAGTAAAGATATTTTAGAATATATTGGAATTGATGATGTTGAAAAAAAATGAAATCTTTATCCGCATGAATTCTCTGGTGGTATGAGACAAAGAATTGTTATTGCAATTGCAATAATTGCTAAACCTAAATTAATAATTGCTGATGAACCAACAACAGCATTAGATGTTACAGTTCAAGCTAAAGTTATTGATTTAATTAAAAAAATGTCAAAAAAATTTAATGTTGCAGTTATTTTTATTTCACATAACATTGGATTAGTTGCAAACCTTTGTGATTATATTTATGTGATGTATGCTGGAAAAATAGTTGAACAAGCTAAAACTTGAGAATTATTTTCAAATCCAAGACATCCATATACATGAGCGCTAATTTCTTCAATTCCAGATGCACATACTAATTCTAAATTAACATTGATTCCTGGTTCTCCTCCCAACATGATTAGTCCAATTAAAGGTGATGCATTTGCTCCAAGAAATAAGTATGCAATTAAATTAGACTTTGAGAAACAACCACCAATGTTTAAAATTTCAGAGTCACATAAAGCAGCAACTTGATTACTTCATCCTCAAAGTCCTAATATTCCAGTACCGAGCGAAGTTGTTAAAAAAATCAATAGCGCTATTGGCGCAATAAGCAATAAAAAGAAGGAGGACAAACATGGAAAAAAAGATAATACTAAAAATAGAAAATCTAAATAAATTTTTTGAAAGTAGAAATAACTATAAAATTGCATTAGACAATATATCTTTTGAAGTAGCAGAAGGTGATTTTTTAGGTATCATTGGTGAATCCGGAAGTGGTAAAACTACTCTTGGAAGAACAATTATAAGACTTTGTGATGCTACAAGTGGAAAAATTAAATTATTTAATCAAAATATTTCTAATAAAAAAATTAATAAACAAGAAAACCTTGAAATATGTAGATCAATCCAAATGATTTTCCAAGACCCTCTTTCTTCTTTAAATCCAAAAATGAATATTTTAAAAATTATTTCTGAACCGATAATAATTAATAAAACATTAAAAAAAGAAAATGCTCAAATAATTGAATCAAGACACAAAGTTAATTTTCTATTTGAATATGAAATGTTATCAGAATTAAATCAAAATAAATATCAGAATATTTATGAATATTTTATTCAATATAAAAAGATAATTAATGAAACTATATCAAAACTTGATGTTTTCAAATTTACAAATAATTATAGTTGAACTGAATCATTCACCGACTTAGAAACTGTCCTTGATTATTATATTATGGCTCAGAAACCAGTAATTCAAATTCTTAATAATATGTATGACAATGCAAAAAAAATTATAAGTTCATATGATAGAAAAATTAAATCAAATAATTTAGAACCAATTTATTCAAAATATATTGAATATTCAAATAATTTAGATGAAGCAAAAGCAGATTTTGGCAATAAAGAAAATAGTATTAATAATTTAAAAAATAAGTTTAAAAAAATAAATGCTGATATAGCTTTTTTTAAAAATAATAGATTGGTTAAAGGTGAAATTAAAGATTTAAAAATTCATATAAAATTAAACCACAATGGAATGAAAATTGCTAAAACTAAAAGAGATTATAATTTTCAAAAACTTTCATTAATTAGAGATGAATTAAAATTAAAAATATTAAAAGATTTTTTAAATTTTGAAAATGTTGATGAAGAAAACATAATCAATGAATATAAAAAAATTAGAAACATTATTGATGAATTTTTTAGAAATGAATTTACAGGAATTTTCAATAGCAATCTTTCTGAAAACTATGAAGAAAAAATGAATTCAATCGATTATGAATTAATAAAAAAAGAAATTGAAAATAACTTATCGAAAAGCTTAATTGATTTCAAAAATAAATTACAAATTATCAATCAAAAAAATGAAATTATAATCAATGACCTTTTATCTGAAAAAACATTTATTATGGAAGAAATTTCTAAATTAAAATCAAAAAAAAGAGAGCAAGAAAAAACATTCTATAATAGTGAATCATATATTCAAAAAAATAATGATTTTAAAAAAGTAAAAGATGAAATTAATTTATTAAGAAAAGATAAACATAAAAAGAATAATGAATTTTTTAAAAATAATTTATCCGAAATTAAAGCTAAAATTAAAATTGAATTAAAAGAAGTTAAAAGTAAAAAAGATTTATTAAATAAAAAAATAGAATTATTAATAAAAGATTTATTAGCAATTAGACCAACTGAACTAGCAAACTTTTCAAAAAAAGATGCATCACAAGTAGTTAAAAAAAATACAAAAGCAATGAAGGAGCAATTCAAAAATAAATTATCTTCATTTAAATTAATTGATTTTGAATTTCATAAAATTCTTGAATATTATTTTATAGAAGAAAAAATTTGTTCTTCAAATAAATCTAAATTATTTTTCTATAGAAATGATTTTTTAAAAATAATGATTTTAGAAAAAGTTTTTGATTTATTAGAATCAGTTGGATTAAAAAAAGAACATGCTTACAGATATCCACATGAGTTTTCTGGTGGCCAAAGACAAAGAATTGTTATTGCAAGAGCATTAATCAATGATCCTAAAATAATAATTGCAGATGAAGCTATTTCAGCTCTTGATGTTTCTATTCAAGCTCAGGTTGTTAATATGATGAAAGATCTATGTGAAAAAAGAAAAGTAACATTTTTATTTATTGCCCATGATATATCAATGGTTCACTATATTTGTAACAAAGTATTAATAATGCATAATGGTAAAATTGTTGAAAAAGGTGTTACTAATAAAATATTTAAAAATCCTGTTCACCCCTATACTAAATCATTATTAAAAGCTGTACCTGAATTATGAAAAATGGATGTAGATTTATCTTTATTTGAAGATAATTCTAACTATGCTGACTCATATTCAATTTCAAATAAACCTCAATTTATGAAAGTTGAAAATCATCATGAAGTTCTTGCAACAGAAGAACAATTTAATAAGTGAACATAATGAAGACCGGAAGACACATTGCAAGAGATACTTCTACATTAAATGGAAGTAAAGAAAATAATCAAAAAGATCATTATCTTAAATTGCCATCTGGCATTGTTCCACTAATACTTAATTTGATATTTTTTACAATATTGCTACTTTTAGGAATTTATATACCAAATGAAAAAATTGGATGAACAGATTCATTTGTGATTGCTTCATATGTTACTTTTGGATTAGATATTTTGTGATTAGTTGGAAGACAAGATTTCTTTCAAGATGGGAGATTTTATATTTTTTCAATTTGAAAAAAATCTTTTGGATGAAAAGTTAAAGAAAAAGTACATTCATCTTCTACATATGCTAAAAACAATATTGAAAATTCATATGAATACAAAGTTTTTTTATCTAAAAGAAAAAATAATACTACAAAACTATTTTGAGTTTCATTAATAATTCATTTAATTCTAGTAATTATTTCAACAATTTTAATCTTTATAATTTAAGAGTTAATAATTATATATTACAATATTTAATATATAATTATTTTTAGTATGGAGTTTTAAATGGAATTAGCATTAGGTTTAGGATTAGGTTTAGGGATCCCAATTTCATTAGCATTAGGAGCTTTTGTAGGTTATTATTTTGCAATGAAACACTTTAAAAAACAATTAAAAAATAATCCACCAGTAAATGAAAAACAAATAAGAATGCTTTATCAACAAATGGGTAGAAAACCTACTGAAAAGCAAATTAAACAAATAATGGAATCGTTTAAAAAACAAGCTAAATAATTTTATGGTATCTTTTATAAAATCTGCCTCTAAAGAATCAGAATGAATTAATGATGATAAAATTGAAATTTGTTTTATTGGCAGATCTAATGTTGGTAAATCTACTTTAATTAATTCTCTAGCAAAACAAAAAATTTCAAGAACATCAAATACTCCAGGTAGAACACAATTAGTAAACTTCTTTGATTTTGGTAAATATCGTTTAATTGATTTACCTGGTTACGGATATGCAAAAGTTAACAAAGGTAAAAAAGAAGAACTTAATATAATGATTGAAGAATATTTAGTTAATAGAAAAAATCTTTATGCTGTCTTTCAAATTTGTGATTGTAATGTTTTAACTGATAGAGATCAAACAATGGCAAGATTTTTAAAATCTAAGTTTACTAATCATTATATTATTTTAAATAAAATAGACAAACAAAATAAAAGCTTCTATGATAATAATATTAATAAAATTGCAAAATACTTTAATACTCCAAAAGATCTATTTATTCCTGTAAGTGCAAAGAAAAGTTTGCAAATAAATTTATTAGAAAAAAAGATAGATGAAATTTTAAAAAATAGGTAAAAATAATGGATAAAATTTTCAACCCAAGTAAATTTGAAGATGAAATATTTAAATTTTGAATTGAATCAAAATTATTTGATAAAAATAATAATAATAAACCTAAGTATTATATTATTTTGCCTCCTCCAAATATTACTGGAATACTACATTTAGGCCATGCTTGAGATGGTACAATTCAAGATGTAATGATTAGATATAAAAGACTTAAAGGTTTTAATACTTTATGAATAGCAGGTATGGATCATGCAGGAATTGCAACTCAAACAAAGTTTGAAAGTTATTTAACAGAAAACAAAATTTCAAAAGATAAATTTTCAAGAAAAGAATTTATTAATGAGCTTTCTAAATGAGCTAATAACAATGCAGATAATATTAGAGACCAATGAAAAAAAATGGGATTTGCTCTTGATTATAAAAATGAAAAATTTACTTTAAGTAGTGATAACTCAAAATTTGTTAACAAAGTATTTGTTGATCTTTATAATCAAGGTTTAATTTATAGAGATTATAAATTAGTAAATTGAGATGTTAAATTACAAACAGCAGTTTCGAATATAGAATTAATTAATAAAGAAGTTGAAAATAATATTTATTACATTTTTTATAAAGTTGAAAATTCAAATAAAAAATTAGTTATAGCAACAACAAGACCAGAAACAATGTTTACAGACACATGTTTAGTTGTAAATCCTAAAGATGAAAGATATAAAAATTTAATTGGTAAATTTGTTATAAATCCCGCAAATAATAAAAAAATAAAAATAATTTCAGATAATTATGTAGATTTAGAATATGGAACAGGTGTAATGAAATGTACACCAGCTCATGATTTTAATGACTATGAAATTGGTAAAAAATACAATCAGAATTTTTTCACATGCATTAATTATGATGGAACAATGAACGAAAATGCTTTAGAGTTTGAAGGTAAAGATAGATTTATTTGTAGAAAGCTATTAATAGAAAAATTAACAAAAAATGGTTTTGTTAAAAAAATTGAAATTCAAAAATCAAATATCAATTATTCTGAAAGAAGCAATGAAGTAATTGAGCCATTATTATCTTTACAATGATTTATGAAAATGGAAAAGATTGCAAAGAAAATCAAGAAAAATCAAAAAACAAAAAATAAGATAATATTTTATCCCAAAAGATTTGATGAAAATCTTTCTTATTGATTAGACAAAATAGAAGATTGATGTATTTCTAGACAATTATTATGGGGACATCAAATACCTGCATGATTCAATAATAAAAATAATAAAATATATGTTGGTACAACTCCTCCAAAAGGAAAGGAATGAGTTAGAGACAATGATGTTTTTGACACATGATTTTCATCTGGTATGTGACCAATTTTGGCTACAAATAATTCTTTAACAAATCTTGATTTTGTTCCAAGCAATCTTTTAGTAACAGGTTATGACATTATTTTTTTTTGAGTTGCAAGAATGATGATATTTTCGGAATTAATAAAAAAATCAATTCCATTTAATGATGTTTTCATTCACGGATTAGTAAGAGACTCTCAAGGTAGAAAAATGTCTAAATCTTTGAACAATGGAATTGATCCAATGGAAATTATAAAAAAATATGGAGCCGATTCATTAAGATTGTTTCTAATTAGCTCTTCAACAATAGGAGAAGATTTAATTTATTCTGAAGATAAAATTATTTCTATGTCTAAATTTTTAAACAAACTATGAAACATTGCTAATTTTATTGAAATTAAAATAATTAATAAAAAAAATAATATAAATTCTAAACCAGATTATTTTGATAAATGAATTATGAATAAGTTTAATAATTTTATAAAGGAATATGAAAATGATTTTGATAAATACAATTTTGTTGTTGCAACTTCAAAATTATTGAAATTTATTAAAAATGATTTTTCAGGAATATATATTGAATTAAACAAATGAAAATTAAATACAGATAATAATTATTTTAATTATCTAGTTTCAGATATTTATAAAAACATCTTGATTCTTATACATCCATTTTGTCCATTTGTATCAGAAAAAATTTATAGTTCTATTTATTCGCAAAAATCTATTTTAAATGAAAAATATCCATTAAAATATCATTCTTCAAAAGAAAATGTTATTGATAATTTATTAGTGATTATTGAACAAGTAAGAAAATATAAATGAGAAAATAAATTAAATAAGAAATATGAAATAAAAATAAATCTTTTTTTAGACAAAGATATAAATAATTCTTTGGTGAAAAACATTAAATACCTATATAACTTTTTAAAAATAGAAAATATTGTTATTAATGATATTAAAATCAAAGACAAAGAATTGGTTTTAAAAAATGAATTCTTTGTCTCTAATAATTTTACAATTGAATATTTATATGAAAAAATAGGTAACTTAAATGCTGATAAAGAAAATATTTTGAAGGAGATTTCTAAAGTTAAATTTGAGATTGAAAGATCTAAAAAAATTTTAGGCAATAAAAACTATATTTTAAAGGCCCCTGAAAAATTAGTAAATATTGAAAAAAGTAAATTAATTTCTAATAAGAAAATACTAATTGAATTAGAATCACAATACAAAAAATAATTTAATCAAACATAAATAAATATGAGAAGGTATTTATGTTTTATAAAAATTCCAAAATTGATTATTTTTGAATTCTCTTTTTTATAAAAACAATATTAATGTTTTACATATTTCCAATAATAGCACCAATATTATTGCTTTTTGTTTTAGCATATATGATTTTTTATAAAATAGATTTAAAAAATAAGTTGATAGCAATATCAATTGCATTTCTAATATATTTTTCTTTATTATTCAATAAACATACAAAAATCTACTTTGGAGACTGAATTGATTCAATGTTTTCTTTTTCCATTAGAGATTGAACAATTAATTTTATTAAAAATAATTACAGCGATAAAAGTGAATCATTAATATTACTAATGGGATTTGGAATTAAGAAAAATGATAATTTTAATATTTATGAAATATTTATAACATTATCAATTTCACATTTAATAATTGTAAGTGGTTATCATTTATCTTTTCTATCAAGATTTTTTAAAAAAATATTCAAGAATTATTACTTAAGAATAAGTGTATTAGTAATTTTTATGTTAATAATAAATTATAATTTAGATTTTAATTTTGGTATATTAAGATCATCAATTTTTTTATTACTAATGTCCAATCCAAATAAGAAAAATAATCCTTTACATATGTTATCCTTTTCTGGAATAATAATTTTATTTTTTTGTCCACTATCATTAACTAATTTTTCATTTTTAATGAGTTATATTGCAACATATTTGTTAATAGTAATTACATATAAAAAAGATAATAAAATAATAAAATTTGCTTCACCAATTTTTATTAATATTTTATTATTACCAATAATTAGTCAATTTTCAGAACATATTTCTATAACAGGTATTTTATTTTCATTTTTTTATTCAAGTATTTTTTGTTATTTATTTCTATTTTCTACTTTTTGCTTTTGATTTATAAATTTAGATTTTATATTTTCATGATTTTATGATGCTCTATATTTTTTATTGGATACATTTTTAAATTTTAATTTTAAAATAGAAATTTTTAATTGGAGTATTATTATGATAACTATTTTTTACATGATCTTTTTTTCATTTATTGCAAAAAAACTAAATGAATAATTGCATAAAATATTTTATATAATTCATATATGAAAATAATATACTCACCTGACAAAAACTTTATTTTAAAAAAAATATATTTTAATAATAATTTTTTAACTAAACATTTATTTTTTGAAGAAAACTATGATGAAATAGAAAAAATTATCAACTCTAATAATTTATTTATTTCTAATGAAAATTATATAATATCTAATTGTAAATTTTTAGAAAAACTAGATGAAAAAAAAATTTCATTTTTAAATAGTATAAATAAAAACAATATTATACTAACTAGTGTATCTAAAAAAATAGATTTAGCTAATCTTTCAAAAATAAAAAATATTAACATTGATTTTATTCCTGAGCTTAATATGCTAACAATGAAAAATTATATAAATCAATTGTTAAATAATAAAGGAATTAAAATATCGAATTATGAATTACTATACTTAATGTTAATTCCTAATTCAAGCATTATAGATAATGAAATAAATAAGCTTTCATTATTAAATCTAGATATGATTGATGATAAGATTATTAATAATGTTGTACATGATTATTCAAAGGAAAATATTTTTGATTTAATAATATTTCTTTTGAATAAAAACTATGTTGACTTGTTTAAATGTTTAGATAATTTGTTATTTGCTGGAAACAAAATTGAAACAATTATTTCCATAATATCTGATCAATTATTCAATCTTAAAAACTATATTGAAATTTTTGAAAAAACAAATAGTTTTGAATCTATACATCAAAAATTAAATATAGAACAATATAAAATAAAGAAATTTTATAATATAATAAGTTTGAATAGTTCCTTTAAAATAAATTCAATTTTATTGGATTTATTAGAAATCGATATAAATATAAAAAAGAAAAATTATAATTCATACATAGAATTAAAAAGATTTTTTTTAGAGGTTTAAATGGCAGAAAAAAAAGAAAATAAAAAAGCAATAAAATTAGAAAAAAATATTAAAGTTGAAACTAGTTTGTACAATGAAATTTCAAAAATTTTAGATTTACTTTTATCAAATAATGAGTTGTCTAAAAATTTAGATGACAAGAATTTTTTTAACTCTTTTTCTACTTTATTAAATAATTTTAGATTAATTGAAAATAAAATTAAACCTAAAATTTCATTACTAGATAAATACACTGGGATATTAAATAATTTAAATAAAAAAATTGAATTCTCAAAAGAAAAATTAGATGATGAAATTGACATAAGAGATAATATAAATTATATTAGAGTTTTTGTTAAGAATTTAACACATAAAGATTTAGAGTCTTTTCCTTCAGAAGAAATTCAAAAAGATAACAATAGCAACACTGAACAAAAAAATCAAAGTACTGAAAATTCAACATCTTCTGCTGATTACAATTATGGTAGCTATGAAGAGTACAAAAAAAATATTCTAAATCAAATGGTTCAAAAAAGGCTTGCTGAAGACATGCTAAGTGGTAAATACTATTTCTTTGATAGTAAACCAAAAGCTGTTCCAATATTAAGATATATCATTGGAGTTATGATTATATTAGCATCATTAATATTGCTATCAATGGTTATAGTTGGTTCTATCACTAAATTAAAAATTCTTAATACAAATGGTGATGTTTTAGATTTAACTTTATTTTCAAATCCATTTACAATGATTTTTATAATTGTATTTATATGTCTATTTATTTTTTCAGGATATAAGTATCTTATTCCGGTTAAGAATGATAATGCTAAATATAATCTTAGTAATTTATCTCTAGGTCTTTCTGTTTTTGGTGGAATTTTATTATTATCTATAAGTATTGAACCATTAATTCAAATTGATGCTATTATAAAGAAATATGTTGAAGCAGGCACAACAGCTCAAAATATTGAATTATTTAAAGCATGAAATTGAATTATGTTATCATTATCATTATTGCTTATATCATTTGGTATACCAATGATAATAAATTATGTGGTTAGACCTAAAAGAGATTTAAAATTAGCTCAAGAGTTAACTGAGAAATATAAAAGAGAAATTCATGAAAAAGGAATTATTAAATAACAAATTTTTGGATTCAAAAAATAAGAATAATTGAAAGATATTCTTATTTCCCTTATATCCAATTAATTTTTTTAGATCGACAATATTAATGGCTTTATTATCTTCTTTAGTAGCTTTAAGAGTAATAATGCAATTTTTTACAATTCCAATACCACAATTTGGATTAACACTTTCAATTGCTCACACACCAATAATTGTAATTGGATGATTATTTGGACCTGTTATTGGATTTTTCACTGGAATATTGACTGATACAATTTGTTATTTTGCTAAACCAACTTCACCTTGATTTTACTTATATGCAATTCAAGAACCACTTTTATGTATGATGTCAGGAATATTAGGATCATTATATGTAATTAATAAAAGTAAAGAAAAAATGAAAAATGAAATAATAGTTTCAAAATTAATTCTTTATTTATTTGCTTTGTTTACTTTAATTATTTTAATAATTTATGCTCAACCAAATAATAAATTTCAGGGTTCAAATGATTTAAAAGATAATGATTTTTTTAATGTATATAAGTATATTGCTATAGGTATTATCATCCTCTTTGTTATAGTTTATGAATTATTCTCTTTTTATCTTTATAAGAAAAAAAGAAAAGTTGAAAGACTTTTCTTATACTTAACAACTATAGGATTTTTAAATGCAATAATTTTTTCATTTCTTTTAGGAACAATTTCTGCAGTTGAATATAGTAGAATATTTTTTCCATCAAATAATAATTTTATAAAATATGGTGCAATGTTTTATGTGATTCCAAGAGTAATTAAGGAATCTATAAAAACTCCAATTCAAATAATATTGCTATTCTCAATAGTGATGGCAGTAACTCCTTATTTTGAAAAAATGATTAATAATATTTTACTATCATGAAATTCAGGAGTAGAAAAAAAAACTAAATAGTTTTGTTGTGTAATACAACTCTATTTTGTTTTTTTAAAGTTTTTAAAGTTCTTGCTGAAACCTTTACCGTGATAGGATTATTATTATTGTCCATAATTTTAACATTCTGTAAATTAAGATTTCATCTTCTTTTAGAATGGTTCATTGCATGGGATCTTTTATTACCACTTAAAGGACCTTTTCCAGTTAATTGATCTTTTCTTGACATTGTATTCTCCAATTATTTTTAAAATAACCATAATAAATATAACATATTTAAGATAAATAATATATAATTTTATTAAATTTGTTTTATAAATTTTATATTTTATTTATAATATATTTTTTATAAAAGAAATCAATTTATTAAGGATATCTATGTTTTCAAATAAATTAATATTAGAAATAATAAAAAGTGATTTGAGTATGATTCCTGGAATTGTCAAAATCCCAGAAAATAAAGATATTCAAATAAAGGATAATGAAATCAATATTAGAATTCAATTGATGAATAGCATAAACATAAATGAAACATCTAAATTAATATTAAATCAATTAAGATTTAAATTATTTGATAAAACAAAAAACAATAATTTTAAATTGAATATAATTGTGTATATTTAGTTTTTGGAGAAAAAAATGAAAGTAATAAATAATTCATCCCTAATAAAAATGATTCAATATGGTTCAAAAAAGATTTCTGATAATTTTGAATATATTAACGAATTAAATGTGTTCCCTGTGCCAGATGGTGATACTGGAACTAATATGAAAATTTCTATAACTGGTGCATACGAGGCTATAAAATCATTTAGTTCTGATGACATATATGATTTTAGTAGACTATTTTCTAGACAACTTCTTTTAAATGCGAGGGGAAATTCTGGTGTTATTTTCTCTCAAATTTTTAGAGGTTTTTTTGAATCATTAAAAGAAGGTCAAACAGAAATTAAAGTATCTGATATTCCAACACATTTAAAAGATGCAAAGAATAAATCTTATTCTTCAGTATCAAATCCAGTAGAAGGTACAATTCTTACTGTAATTAGAGTTTTATCTGAAAAAATTGATAAAGTTATAGGTAATTTTAAAACAATGCATGATGTTTTTAATTACATTGTTGAAGAAACTAAATTAATTGTTGAAGATACTCCAAATTTATTACCAGCTCTAAAAGAAGCTGGAGTTTGTGATTCGGGTGCTTATGGATTACTATGTTTTTTTGAAGGAATGTTAGAAGCAATTGATGGAAAATCATTACAAGATGGAGTTTCATCTAAAGGCGATACAAATAAAACATTATTGCTTAAAACAAAAAAAGTTTCTTATATTAATACTGTTGAAAGACAAGAAATATCTGAAGAAGGTTTTGGATATTGTTGTGAATTTATTTGTAAATTAAATTTTAAACTATTTCCTGAGCAAGACAAAAAAATTAATTTTAATAGGGAAAAATTTGAAGCTGATTTATTAGAAATTGGTGATTCAGTAGTACTAGTAATAGATGAAGATTTAGTTAAAGTTCATATGCATACTCACTTTCCATATAAAATGCTAGAACTTGGACAAAATTACGGTGAATTTTTAAAAATTAAAATTGAAAATATGACAGAACAATTTTTAGAAAAATTTTCTGAAAAATCACCAGAAGAAGTATTTAAAAAATTTAAATTAACAAATACTACTCAAATTATTTGTACTGCTCCTTCTACAAAAATTGGTAAATTTCTTACATCAGAATTTGGAATTTCTACTTATATAAATACTAGTAAAAATGGAAACCCATCAATTGCTGACTTCATTAATAAAATAAATGAAGTAAGAGCAAAAAACATAATAATAATAGTTGATGACTCGAATATTATTCTAAGTGCTGAACAAGCAATTAAATTAAATGGTTCTAAATTTAATATTCATTTAATAAAATCAAGAAATATTGCTGAATCTTATGTGACACTAATGTCATTTGATCCTACAAAAGATTTTAAAACAAATTGTAAAACTCTTGAAAGAGCTTTAAAGAATTCAAATAGTGCAATGGTTTCTACTTCAACTAAAACAATTAAAACTAAAAATGGTTTAGTTGTAAATAAAAATGATTATATTGGAATAATAAATAAGGAAATAAAAGTAGCATCTGATGATTTATTACTTGCTACAAGAAATTCAATTAAATTTCTTGTAGGTAAAAAAAATGTATCTTGCATATATTTAATTTATGGTATTGAAACAAATGAAAATGAAGTTTCGAAAATACAAAAATATATAAATGAGCAAATTGGTACAAAATGTAAATTAATAGATGGTGGACAAAAAATTTATAGATTTTATATAGGTTTTTAAGATAGAGGATAATTAATGAAAAAGAAAAATTTCGCAATACTAACATCTGGAGGAGACTGCTCATCAATGAATATAGTTCTTTCAACATTTGTAAAAAGATGTTTGAAAGAAAATATTCAACCATACTTTGTATACAATGGATTTAAAGGTTTGTATGATGGAGATATAAAAAAAGCAACTTTAAAAGATTCAATGCATATTTGAAATTTACCAGGTACAAAAATAAAGTCTTCAAGATTTCCTGAATTTAAAGAAGAATCAATTAGAATAAAAGCAATTCAGAATTTAAAGAAATTTGAAATCGATTACTTGTTTGTATGTGGTGGAAACGGAAGCTACATAGGAGCTGAAAGATTATCAAATATGGGAGTTAAAATAATTGCTCTTCCTGGAACAATTGACAATGATATTGCTTCTTCTGATTTTACAATTGGATTTGATACTGCATTAAATAGTATTAAAGATGATATTTATAAAATTAGATCAACAATGGAATCTCACAACTTTATTTGTTTTGTAGAAATTATGGGAAGAAATTGTTTAGATCTAACTTTAGATGCAGGATTATGTACTGAAGCAGATTATATAATCACAAATGCAAATATTCTTAAGAAAGAAGAAATTTTAAAAATCATAAAAAACATAAGAAAAACAAATAAAGAATCAATTGTAATATTAGTTTCTGAATTACTATATGGAATTGATGGTAATCCAACTTTAAATCAGATTTCAGAATTTGTTTATGAAAATATTAAAGAAAAAATAAGAATCAATGTTTTGGGTTATACTCAAAGAGCATCAATACCAACAGCATTTGATTTAAAACTATCTTCAGGCTTAACAAATTATGCATTTGATTTAGCCATAAAAGATTTGCATGGCATATCAGTTGGTAATCAAGGTTTTAATTATAAAAGTACTCCAATTAATAAAGCTAATAAAATGACTATTAAAAGCAAAAAAAATGATGTAGAAGCATTTAATAAAAAATATAAAATATAGGAAAAAAAATGAAACATATAAAAAGAACAAAAATAATAGCAACATTAGGACCATCAATAACAGGTAAAATATTTACTTGAGATGCTTATAATAATCCTGAAAATTTTGAAAAAATAATATTAGCTAAAAAAATGATAAAAGAATTAATTGAAGAAGGAGTAAATGTTTTTAGACTTAACTTTTCTCATGGAACTCATGAAGAACAATCAATTAGAATAAAATTAGTAAATGAAATAGCAGATGAATTAAATGTTAATATTTCATTATTATTAGACACAAAAGGCCCTGAAATAAGAGTTGCTAAAATGCAAGATGGTGTAGTTAATATTTCAGAAGGCACTATTATTAAAATTCATACTAATAACAAAGAGTTTCTTGGAAATGAAAATGAATTTGCTGTTTATGCCTCTTCAGATAATTACTTTATGGAAAAGGATGTAAATATTAATGATCCAATTTATATTGATGATGGAAAATTAGAAGTTATAGCAAAAGAAATAAACACTTCAGAACATTATATAATAGTAGAAACTAAAAATAGTCATAAATTACAAGGCAACAAAAGAATTAATTTACCAAATGCTGATTATTCAATGGATTTTATAACTGATAAAGAAGTTGAAGATATTAAATTTGCAATTATTAATAACTTTGATTATATTGCTGCTTCATTTGTTAACACTGGAGAAAATGTTAGAGAAATAAGAGCTTTAACAAATAAATTTGGTGGAGAATCAATTCAAATAATTTCTAAAATTGAAACTATGCAATCAATTAAAAATCTTGATGAAATAATTTCACTATCGGATGCAATTATGATTGCTAGAGGAGACTTAGGTCTTGAAATACCTTATTATGAAGTTCCGTATTGAGAAAAATACATGATTAAGTCTTGTAGATTTAATGGTAAACCAGTAATTGTTGCAACTCAAATGTTGGATTCATTAGAAACAAAAATACAACCAACAAGAGCAGAGGTTACAGATGTATTCTTTGCTGTTGAAAGAGGAGCTGATTCTACAATGTTATCTGGTGAAACTGCAAATGGTTTATACCCAGTAAATGCTGTTAAAGTAATGTCTACAATTGATAAAAAAGCTGAAGAATTATTTGACTACAAAAGATCTTACAATGTTTATTTTCCTCATACTGAATTTTCGAAAAAATCCTATGGTAATTCAATAGTGGAAATAGCTAGAAAATTATCTCCTGAAAGAGAAATTGAGAATTCAAACTTTGATTATGATGCTGTTATTTATTTTGGAAATAATAAAGAAAAAATAAATGCTTTATCTAATATAAGACTATCAGCATGTTTAATAGTAGTTACTGATGATGAGAGATTAAAAAAATACTTTGGAATCTATTATGGTGTAATTACTAAATATGTTGAAAGTCTTGGAAATATTTTGATTAATAAAGATTCTAAAATAGAAGAGATAAAAAAAGAATTTAATTTTAATAAAAAAGTTCTTACTATAATCGAAAAATAATTATAAAAAAATCAGAATTAATATTCTGATTTTTATTTTTTATTAAATTTATTAACTAAGTTTTTATAGTAATAGAATAATGCAAATGATCCTGGAAAGAATACGAAATATAATGCAGATATATATGCCCAACTAGTTGGTTCATCTTTTGTATTTGTAGCAAATCCATATACTGAATATGTTTCATAAACACCTTCATTATTCAATTGTCTATAAATGAAAGGAATTGTAGCTGCATAAATAGTATAGATTGTTGGATATATCATTCCAGTACCAAGTGTTGATCAGAATGATCTGTATTCGCCATCTGGTCTAAATCAAAGCTTTACTAATCCAAATATTATAAAATATAATGGCATTATTATATGTCATCATACATTACTTGAAATATCATATGCAGATCCAGTATATCCATAACCACCTGATATTAATACCAATATAATGTTATAACCAAAGAATGTAAAGAATATATAAGTCATTGCTGATATTAGAAATTTATTTCCTTTAAATATTTGGAACTCTGGATTAAAGAAGTATAGAATAAAAAAAATTGCTACAATTCAATTACTTTGAGTGGTAAATCTATCTATTATACCAAATCATACTTTATCTCCTCTATCAGTTAGCGCATAGTTAATAAAGTCATAACCTGTAAAACAAATTATAATTATTGCATTAATTAAACCAAATAAACAAAGATAGTTAACAATATCAAAAGTTCTATAGTTCTTTTTTAATCTTGTAAAAAAGTTGTTTTTTTCACTATAGTTTAAATTTTTCATAATTACTCCTTTCATAAATATCTATATATTATATATTTAATAATAATTTTATTCATCATCTTTTTTTTCAATAATAGTTATTGCTTCAGTAGGACAAACTTCAACAACTATATTATCTTCTTCTCCTAATAATTCTTCTATTACTTCTGCTTTAAAATTTTCATCATATTTTATTGCTTGATTTGGAGAAGTCACAATACAAGCACCACATGAAATGCACTTATCTTTATCGATAATAATTCTTTTCTTCATATCTTCCTCATCTATTAAAATAAAATATATTTTTGTTATGATATTATACTTTTAAAAATCAAAATAAAAAGATTTTTTATTTTTTTAATAAACATATTATAATAATATAATATGCTTTGGGATAATGAAATATGAAAAATATGGTCCTTATTAAATATGGTGACTTATATCTAAAAGGAAAGAATAAAAAGGATTTCATTAGTTCTTTAAGTAGAAATATTAGAATAGCATTAAGTGATTTTGAAATCAAAATAAAAATTGAATTTGATAAGTGTTTTATTGAATTTGAAAATATAAATTACAAAGATGAAATTATAAATATTTTAAAGTATATTCCTGGGATAAGTTTTATAATTCCATGCAAAATAATTGAAAGAGATTTTCAGCTTTTAAAAGAAAATATTTTAAATGATCTATATGAAAAAGGTACATTTAAAATAGAAGTAAATAGAAAAGACAAAAACTATGATCTTGATTCATATTCATTAAAAAAATTAATCGGTGCATGAATCCTCAAAAATAGAGAAGATTATTTGGTTGATGTTCATAATCCTGACTTTACAATAAATATTGAAGTAAATAAAAATAATTTTATTTATTACACTAATAAAATAATAGGAATTTCCGGATTGCCCATAGGATTAAATGGAAGAGCTTTAGTTTTACTTTCTGGTGGTATTGATTCACCAGTTGCTGGATATCTTTTGCAAAGGAAGGGCATATTAGTTGACTATATAACATTTGTGACCCCGCCACATACTACTGAAAAAAGCTTAGATAAGGTTAAAAGTTTAGTCAAAAAAATAACTTTAAACAATAAGATAAATAACTCATCTTTATATATTATTAATTTAACAAATATAATGAGTGAAATTAATCATAT
Organism: Mycoplasmoidaceae bacterium; assembly: GCA_051653965.1. Taxonomy (GTDB): domain Bacteria; phylum Bacillota_I; class Bacilli_A; order Mycoplasmatales; family Mycoplasmoidaceae; genus CAMREV01. The sequence continues at coordinate 51,270 of JBOFXG010000008.1, forward strand.
AAAACTTGAAAGTTATAAGATAATTTTGATGAGAAGAGTTTTTTTAAAAATAGCTTCAAAAGTATCTAAAATCATTAATTCTGATTTTATTGCAACAGGTGACTCACTTGGACAAGTTGCTTCTCAAACAATTGAAAGCATTAATTGTACTTCAAGTGCAATTAATGAACCAATTGTTTTAAGGCCCCTTATTACTTTTTCAAAAAATGAAATAATAGATATTGCAAAATTTATTGGAACATATGAAATATCAATTCTTCCATATGAAGATTCATGTAGTATGTTTGTTCCAAAAAATCCAATAACAAAACCCAAAATCGAAAAGACAATAGAATTAGAACAAGAATTAGAATACCTAGATGCCCTAATTGAAGTTGCTATAAAAGAAATGATAAGGACATAATATGAATTTTGAATTAACAGATGTGCAAAAAATAATTTTGAAAAAAATAAAATCTTATAATAAGATTTCATTATTTTTTCATGAAAGACCAGACTTTGATGCTCTTGGATCTTGTTATGCATTAAAACAATTTATAGATGATAATTTCTCAGGAAAAGATGTAAAGGTTATTGGGTTAGATACATTAGACCATGAATACTTAGGAGGAATTTTTTCCCCTGATCATGAACCGATTTCAGAATCATTTTTATGTGAATCTCTCGGAATAGTTTCTGATACTTCTAACACAGCTAGAGTTTATTCTGGCAAGCATGTATTATGTAAAGAGTTGATTAGGGTTGACCATCATCCAGAAGTAGAAAATTTTGCTTCAACAGAATGAATTGATCCAACATATCCTGCAGCTTGTCAAATGTGAGCTGAATTATTTTTAGCATCAAAATTAATTTTTTCTGCAACTACTGCTTCATACTTATATGCTGGAATTATTACTGATACTGGTAGATTTTTACACTATAATACATTACCTTCTACATATCAAGTTACTTCTAAATTAGTTTCAACTGGATTTAGTAGGGCAAACATACATAATTCAATTTATACAAAAGATAAAAAAGAAATTATGTTTTCATCATATGTAATTAAAAAAGCAAAGATTGAAGATATGGTTGCATACGCCTTAATACCAAGAGGTGCTCATAAAAAATTTGGAATTCATGTTCAATTTTCAATGGTTCATATTTTAAATGATATTAGAGGTGTTCAAATATGATCTACACTATATTATGATGAAAATGCTCAAGGGTGAAAAGGTTCAATAAGAAGTAATGATATCCCAATAAATAATGTAGCAGAAATGTTTAATGGTGGAGGTCATAAATTTGCAGCTGGTTTTTCTTTAAATTCTGATAAAGATTATCCTAAGGTTATTGAAGTATTAAAAAAATATGTTAGAGAAATTAGGCAGTAAAAATGAAAAGATCAGTTAAATTATTATTAACTTTATTCTCAATTTTAGTGCTTTCAGTTTCAATAGCAATTCTTTTTATTTTTTTTGAACAAGGATTTCCTATTAATGCATTTTATTGAATATTACCTATTATTTACTTTATCCAAATAATTCTTTCTTTTATAATCTTCTTTTCAAAAAGAAGATATGAAGTGAAGAGTGCTTGACTTTTTATGCTGAATATTCCGATAATAGGACTTATTTCTTTTTTATTAATGGGTTTATTACCATTTGAAATAAAATCAATTGATAAAATGAAGAAAACTAAAGAAGTCATTTATTCAAAAGAGGATTTTTTTTTCTCTAATGAATATTCAAAAATGAATAAATCTGATCCAATGGTAACTGCTCTAAACATTTCTAATTCTGCAATTTATCAAAAAAATAATTTAAAATTTATACTACAAAAAGATCTAGTAGAAGAAACTGTAAAATTAATAAGAAAGGCAAAAAAAACAATCAACATTGAATTTTATATATTATCAGATTCTATTTGATTAAATGTTTTAACAAATGAATTAGTAAAAAAATCTAAAGAAGGTGTAAAAATAAAAGTAATGTTTGACTATATTGGTTCACATAAAAAAATGAGTAAAAATTTTATTTCTACTCTTAAAAAAAATAATATTGAATACTCGGTATTTAATTCAACAAAATTAATGAAATTCGTTTCAAATACTAATTTCAGAAATCATAGAAAAGGAATTATTGTTGATAATAAATATTGTTTAACTGGTGGATCAAATATTGGCGATGAATATATTAATTTAAAAAAAGGTTATTTCTATTGAAGTGATGTTAATTTTATTATTGAAGGTGAAAGTGTTCATTCTTTAAGTTTACAATTCTATTATGATTGACATAAAGAAACTAATAAAAGAACAACATCTAATACTAATCTAATTAATGAAATTAGTGATTTAAAAAAATTTGAAGCAAAAAACTCAAATGAAATAATACAGATATTACAATCAGAGCCATATTCTGAATTTAAAATATTTAAGAATATAATTACAAAATACAATTCTGTTGCTAAAAAAAGAATTTGAATATATACACCATATTTTGCATCCAATTCTGATTATATTGAATCCCTTATATCAGCATCAATGTCAGGAGTTGATGTGAAAATTATTTTGCCTGGTAAACCAGATAATAAAAAAATAATTTTATCAATAAATAGATTTTTATATGAGAAATTATTAAATGCAAATATAAAAATTTATGAATATAATGGATTTATCCATACAAAAGCAATTATTATTGATGATGATGTTGTTGTTTTAGGTAGTAATAATTTAGATATGAGATCATTATTTATAAATTTTGAGACTGCGATCATTGTAAAATCAAAGGAAATAAATTCTTATCTAGTAAATAATTTTTTGCAAGATATTAATAACTCTATTTTTTTTGGTAAAGATGATTTAAATGAATTCTATACTCCAAAAGAAAAATTTAAAAGATATTTTATAGATGTATTTTATGGTGTGTTGTAATTTTAAAAAATAAAGTATAATTCTTATATATAAATATAAGGATTTTTTTATGTACAAAATTTTATTAGCATGTTCAGCTGGAATGTCGACTTCATTATTAGAAGAATCGATTAAAAAGTATGCGGATTCAATAAATGTGGAGGTAGATGTTATTGCAAAAGCTTCAGGAGAAGCAAAGGCTGTAATTGATCAATATGATATAGTTCTTTTAGGACCACAAGTGAAATTTATGGAAGCAAATTTCAAACAATTAGCAAATGGAAAACCAGTAGTTGTTATTCCTCCACAAATATATGCAATGGCAAAAGGAGAAGAATGTTTTAAACTTGTTTTAGAACATTTAAAAAAATAGGTAATTATGGAAGAAAAATTTGGTTATAAAATTCTTGCTGAAAAAGCATTTCAAATAATAACTTATGCTGGGATGTCAAAATCTCATGCAATGGAAGCTATTTATGCAGCAAAAGCAAATAATTTTGACAAAGCAAAAGAGGATATGGCTCATGCTGAAAAAACAATGATTGAAGCAGAAAAATTTCATGCTGATTTAGTTCAACATGAAGCTAGAGAAATGAAAAGTATTAATGTTCCATTATTATTAATTCATGCTGAAGATCAATTGCTTTCTACACAAACATTATTATTAATGGCTGAAGAAATAATTGATCTTCATAAAAAGATAGCAGACAAAGAATAGGAATTAAAATGTTAGGAATATCAGTATATCCAGAAAAAGCAGATAAGCAAGACATAATTAATTACATTAATCTAGCAAGTAAATATGGATTTAAAAGAGTTTTTACTTGTTTACTTTCTGTGAAGGAAACAAAAGAAAAAATTGCAGAAGATTTTAAAGACATTATATCAGTAGCAAGAAAAAATAATATGGAAGTTATTTTAGATATTGCACCAAATGTTTTTGATGAATTAAAAATATCATATGATGATCTTTCATTTTTTTATGAATTAGGTTCTACAGGAATAAGATTAGATATTGGATTTGATGGTTTTAAGGAATCGAAATTAACATTCAATAAATTTGATTTAGATATTGAAATTAATATGTCTAGTGGAACAAAATATGTTGATAATATAATCTCATATAAACCCAATAGAAAAAAATTAATTGGATCTCACAATTTTTATCCTATGAGGTATTCTGGATTATCTTTAGATCATTTTTTAAAATGTTGTAAACAATTTAAAAAATATAATTTAAGAACTGCAGCATTTGTAACTTCTCATTCTGCTTTAGATGGTCCATGACCAATTATGGATGGATTATGTTCTCTTGAAATGCATAGAGATTTGCCAATCTATACACAAGTTAAACACTTGATGATGATTGAAGATTTAGATGATATTATTATTGGCAATTCATTTGCATCAGAAGAAGAATTAAAATCAATTTCAGAATTGAAAAACTTTCTTGAATTAGAAATAGTTTTTAATAAGGAAGCAACAGAATTAGAAAAAAATATAGTTCTTAATGAAGAACATTTTAATAGAGGTGACATTTCTGATTATTTAATTAGATCTACACAATCTAGAATTAAATATAAAGATAATAATTTTGAACCTTCTTGTACTCCCGAACTAATTAAAAAAGGATACATTACAATTGGAAACAATAATTTTGGTCAGTATAAGGGAGAGCTTCACTTATCAAAAAAAGATCATTTAAATGATAATAAAAGAAAAAATGTAATTGCAAAAGTTTCTGATGAAGAAATATTCTTGCTTGATTTACTTCCAGCTTGATCTAAATTTGGTTTTAAACAAAAAAAATAATCCTATTCAGGATTATTTTTTAAATGTTTTATTGAGTTATTAAATTGCTTTACATTCTTTTTAAAACTCATTTTATAATAAAATAATCCAACTGTATCTTGGAACCCAAAAAAAGTTTTATCTCTAAAAATAACTTGTTTATAATTTACTTTAGATTTTCATATACTTTTTTTAACTTTAAAATACAATCAATATTGATCGTTTTCTACTTTTCAAGTAATTATTATTTCTTTTTCTTCTTTACTATATTTTTCAAATTCATAATCCAATGACATATTTTCTTGTTTAAACTTAAATTTTAAACCCTCTTCTAAATCTCGTTTAATTTTAAAAGTTTTCTTTATTACATTAGTTATTATTAAAAATAATTCATCCTCATTAATTTTAAATTTTTTAGAAGAATATAATATTTTGTTTCTTCTATATTCATCAATCATTGAATTGTAATTATTCCCAGTATGAACATATTTTCCAAATTGGTTTGAGTTTGTTTTCATATTATGTTTTTATTACTCCACTAGCTACAAGCGAGATTATTATTATTGAAATAATAAAGATTGTAAGTCCAAATAAAAAAATTCATTTCAATGATCTATTTAATATTTCATAATTTCTATTTAATACTATTCTTAAAAAATTTCTTATGAATCATATTAAACAAGGTAAAAAAATTGATATAACCATTAATATCACCGGTACCAATATTCAAGGATTTCCTAAATTTGGTTGTTCCATTATTGTAATTAAATTTGCAAACAACATTTTTCCCTTATATATACATAATTTTATAGAAGCATATAATATTTTAACTTTAATTATGTTATATTATAAATACAATATTTATAAAAATAAAATAAATTTTTTGAAATGAATGGAATAAAGAATATGCAAAATAGCGTTGATTTTAAAACACACTTTAAAAGTGGGTGAAATGTTTTTTTAAATAGTATGGGTAAAATTTCTGAACAAAAACATATGTCTGCTTTAAGAGATGGATTTGCCCTGTTAGTGCCTTTAATTATTGCTGCATCTTTTGGTGTTATTTGTATGACATTCATCTTCGGATGATTTGATACTGCATCTACATCAATTTTAGGATGAATAACTTGAGGTATTCATGGCCAAATGATCAAAAATTCAAGTGATGTTTGAGTTTTTGCACCAAACTCAGTAGCTCTTCAAATTAGTACCATAGGTACATTTATATTTTTTACAATATGAAAAGGTATATTTAGTTTTTTATCAATATTTATTACATTAACTATTGGATATTCATTTGCTAGAATTAAGCAAGTTAAAGACCCATTTATTACATCATTAGTAGCTCTTGGTGCATTTATGATTTTATCATATGGTGATACTGGATTATTTGGTACTTCTGGTATGTTGGTTGCAATTGTTTCTTCATTATTAGCTGTAGAATTATTTGGAATGTTTGAAAAAAATAAAAAATTAGAAATAAAAATGCCAGCAGGTGTTCCTCAAGCAGTTTCAAGATCATTCTCTAAATTGTTTCCAACTGTACTTACTTTACTAATTATGGTAGGTTTACAAGCTCCATTTATTATAACTTTAGGTGTTGGTACAGCTAATGGTGTTGGTGATGCTTTTGGTTTTGGACATGCAATTTCATTTGCTATTCAAGCTCCATTTATTGAATTAGCTAATGATACTAGTGCAACCTTAGCTATTGGATTAGTTTATACATTCTTTGTTGCATTTTTATGATTCTTTGGTATTCATGGTTCAAATGTTTTATTAGCAATCTTTGGTCCATTAACACTTACATATTTAGAAAGAAATCAACAAATTGTTTCTGGTGAAATTATAGGTACTCCAAGTGCTATGGCTGATGGTACATTAGATGCCTTTGTATTCTTTGGTGGTGTTGGTGCTACATTAGCATTTGTTTTAGTAGGTCTATTTATTTCAAAAAGAAAAGAGACAAGAGAAATCATAAAATTTGGTGGTCCTTCAGCAATATTTAATATTAATGAACCGTTAATATTTGGTGTGCCTTTAATCCTTAATGTTTCTTATGCAATTCCATTTATTTTAATTCAACCAATATTATATGTAATTACATGATTAGCAATTGAAAAATTTGGATGAGTTCCACCAGTTATTGTGAAAATTCCATTTACATCTCCAGTAGGTATTGGTGGTTTCTTAGCTGTTGCAAGTTGAGAAGGAATTGTGTTATCAATAATGAACTTTGCAATTGCTTGTTTAATCTATACTCCTTTTGTTATCTTTGCAAACAATAAAGCAAAAAGAAACAATGAGGAATTAGTTAAAATTGAATATAAAGCAGCTTTCAACAAATTAACTCATAGAAAAAGTGCTTTAAATGAAAGTGATAAAGGAGCAAAAGATGGTAAAAAATAAAAAAATAACTACTTCTTCTTCAAAAAAAGAAGAAAAAAAAATACCTAAAAAATCAGATATTTTAATTTCTGATAAAAAAGAAGATACTCCAACTTCAGATGCAAAAGCAACTTCTGAAATTAAAAAAGATATTATAGAAACTCCTATTGAACCAGTAGAAAAAATTATCTATTCTAAATATAATAAATTTATTTTTAAAACTTCAAACAATAATTCTTTTGATAAAAAACATAATTCAATTTATAATTTTTCTAAATTTGGCTTAGCTATTGTTCTTACTGTTTTTATGTTAATATCTCTTTGAATGACTACAATATGACAGAAGGAAACTTTAATAGGCCTAAATGTTAATATAACATCGATGAATAATGCTTTAGGCAACCCCCCCCATTTAGCCCAAACTGTTATAGATGCAATGCTTGCAAAAAATATAATGCAATTTGCAGGATTGAATATAAATGTTTCGATAATTGATTCAATAATGGCAATAGGAATAATTTCATTAGTTATGTTAATACCAATTTTAGTTTTTAGAAATGGTACATTATTTTCTGTAATTTCATTAGGCTTAGGTTTTGTATTACTTATTGTTATAATGTCATTATTCTTTTATGTAATAAATGCACAAGGTGAACTAGTTACAATAGCAAGAGAAGGAAACTATTTAGCAGGATTATTAACACCAACACAAATTGAACTAGATAGATTAAGAGAAATTCTTGATAAAATAGTAGCAATAGTTGGATAATTAATTATTTTTAAAATAAAATTTTTAGTTAATACTATATAATAAATTGAATTATTAAAAAAGGAGTTAAAAATGCAAGCAAAAAAAATAATTATTATAGATCCAATTGGTATACATGCAAGACCAGCAAGTGCTATTGTGAATACTACTTCTAAATTTGTTTCTAAAATTGAATTTAAGTATGATGGAAAATTAGCAAATGCAAAATCTATAATTAATTTAATGGCTCTTGGAGTAAAAAAAGATGCTGAAATCGAAATAATAATTGATGGTTCTGACGATGAAGAGGCAATGAAAACACTTATTGAAGTAATGGAAAAAGAAAAATTAATTTAAAATTTATATATTATATAAATTTTATTTTTTTTAATAATTATGACATTTACAAAAGAAGTTAAAGAAGAAATCTCATTACTAGATTTCCCTAATCATTGTGCTAGATCTTTATTATCTGCCTATTTAAAAAATTCACTAGAAATTAGTATCAGTAATTCTGAAGTTAAGTGAGAAATTTTAAGTCAATCTCCATTTATTTTGAGATTTATTTACAAATTATTAATGCAACTTTATGATGTTGAAAAGGAATTTTTATTTTTAGAAAAAAAAATGCCAAAAAATTCAACATTATACAAAATGATAATTAGAGGCAATCTAAATAAAATAGAAATGGATTTAAAGTTATTTACAAATGAAATTATTTTCAAAAAAAATTGTTGCTCACGTGCTTATGTTGCAGGTTTATTTTTAAGCGGTGGAAGTGTTAACTCTCCAAATAGCAAAACATATCATATTGAATTTAAATTAAAAAATATTGAATTAAAAAATACACTAGAAAATATTTTTAAAAATATTAATATTGAATCAAAACTTTTAATTAGAAAAGATAAATACATTTTATATATAAAAAAATCTAGTTATATATCAGATGTTTTAAAATTTATGAGTGCTCAAAATTCAATGTTCAAATATGAAGATCAAAGAATTTCAAAAGATTTTACTAATCAAGTTCATAGGTTAAATAATTTGGATATATCAAATTTAAGAAAAACTGTCAATGCTGCAAATGATCAAATAACTTATATTTCTTGAATAATAAATAACGAAAAAGAATTTGATAAATTATCACAAAAAGAAAAAAACTTTTGTAAATTAAGAATGGAAAATAATGATCTTTCTTTAAAAGAAATTTCAGAAGAATACTATCGAAAATATAAAATAAAAATTTCAAAAGGTTCTATTTTTCATTACATAAAAAAAATAAAAAATATTTATGAAAATAGAATATTATAAACATATAAGATTGGTAAAAAAATGAAGAATATTAAATTAATAATTTGTAAAAATGAAAATGAAATAGCTGATTTAGCTTCACAAATTATTTTAGATACAGTGAAAAAAAATAAAAAATCTAATCTTGGACTTGCTACAGGAAGTTCGCCTTTAGGAACATATAAAAAAATAATAGAAAAATATAATAATGGTGATATTTCTTTAAAAAATGTAAAAACATTTAATTTAGATGAGTACTTAGATATAAAAAAAGATGATTATAAAAATTCTTATGAATATTATATGGATGAAAATTTATTTAGTAAAACAGATATTAAGAAAAAAAGAACTTTTTTTCCAACACTTCTTGGAAAAAAACCAAATGATGATTATTCAAAGTTTGAAGATAAAATAAGAAAATATGGAAAAATAGACATTCAATTATTAGGCTTGGGTACAAATGGCCACATCGGTTTTAATGAACCAGGTAGTGAAATAAATACAAGAACAAGAATAGTTGATCTTGCACAAAGCACTATTGAATCAAATTCAAAATATTTTAAATCAAAAGATGATGTTCCAAAAAGAGCTGTGTCTATGGGATTGGGAACAATATTAGAATCTGAAAAAATTTTACTTATTGCTTTTGGAAAAGAAAAATCAGGTGCAATAAAATCATTTTTTGAAAAAGAAGAATTTCACAAGGATCTACCAATGTCAGCATTGTGAGAACACAATAATGTTTTAATAATTATTGATGAAGATGCTGCATCAAAAGTAGATAAAAAAAAATTAAATAATTTTTTAATTAAAAATGTGTAAAACTTTATATTAAGTTTTTTTAATGACTAAAAAGTTGTTTCAATAATATTTAATTTGCTATCTATAATAATTAATTTTGCTTCTGCATTTTTTTTAATTTTTCCATATTCTTTTATATTAAATTGTTTGCATGTATTGTAACTTGTTACTTTAACTATTTCACTAAAAGAACATTTTGTTACTTGAAAAAAATGTTTTACGATATCATTATATTTCATAGTTGATCCTGCTAATGTATTTGAATCAGCTAAAAAACATTGATTATTTTTTTTATCAATCTCTAATGATCCAAGATGATATTTTCCATTTTTTAAACCTTTTGGTGATAATGAATCACTTATGATTATTATTCTTTCTGGTTTTGATATTTTATATGTTTCTTTTAATACTGAATCGTTTATATGTACTCCATCAGCAATTAACTCTACAAAAGTTTTGTCATTATATAAAGCATAATTAACAATCCCAGGACTTCTGTGATCAAACCCACTCATTGCATTATATAGATGTGTAAATTGACTACAACCATTATCAACTGCTTTTTTACATACTTCATAACTAGCATTACTATGACCTATTGAAAAATATATATTTTTAATTTTATTATTTTTTATAACCTTCATATTTTCTTTTATTTCAGGTGCAATTGTTATTATTTTTTTAAGATTATTTGTATTATCAATTTCTTTTAAAATCTTTGAATTAATATTTATAATAAATTTTTCATTATGAGCACCTTTTTTAGCTACACTTATAAAAGGTCCTTCTATATGTCATCCTAAGACTATTTCATTTTTCTTTTTTAAAAAATTTCCTAAATTTAAAACTTTTTTTAAATCTTGAGTTACTGTTGTTACAAAAATACCGCAGACACCTTCACTTGAAAGTTTTTTCCCTAAAGTATTTAATTCATTATAATTTTCTTTTGATAAATGATCAAAAGATACACCATATCCACCATGTGTATGTTGATCGATGAAACCAGGCAAACAATAATTCCTAGCTTTATTTTCCTTTTTTGATTTTTCAATTATTTTTTTAATTTTGCCATTTTCTATATGGATGTCACCAAAAACAATTCCATCATGATTAACTATGTTAACATCTATAATTTTTTTTACCATAAATCCTATTTTCAATATCTTTTATTTATTATAAATTGTTATTAATTAAAAATTTAAATTAATAATTTTAATACACATAAGATATAATTAAAATAATCATTAATCTAAAAATGATATTTTAATTTGGATGGTTTAATTATGGCAAAAAAAATTGGATTAATAGTAGACAGTGGTGCTTCACTTTATAATAATGAATTAAAAAATGTTGAAATCATTCCATTAATAATTAATGAAATTATTGATAAAAGAATAGATACATATAATGATGGTGTTGACTTAAAAAGAGAAGATGTTTATAAAAAGATAATTAATAAATCAAAGCTTTCAACCTCTCAATCTATATTTGGTGAATGTTATAACTTAGTTCAAAAAATGTTAAAAAAATATGATGAGATAATGGTATTTCCTCTATCAAAAGGTTTATCTGGAACGTATAACACTTGAATCCAAGTTGCTTCTGAATTTGATTCAAATAAAGTTCATATCCTTGATCATTCTGATGTTTGCACAGGTATATACTATGCAATGTTAGAATCATATGAAAAATATTTAAATGGAGAATCAATTAGTGATATCCAAAAGTTTTTAGATAAAAGAAATACAAAAAGAGAAGCAGTTATTTTAATTAATGATTTAGATCATCTTGTAAGAGGTGGCAGACTATCTGTTGTTAAATCAAAAATAGCTAAATTATTAGGTTTAAGAGTTTTAGTCAAATTTAATGGTAAATTAGATCTTTTAGATAAGACAAAAACAATTCAAAATGCAATTAATAAATCATTAAAAAGCATTGATGAAAACATTAATTTTTCTAAAAACGGAATAAAAAGAATTTTTATTACAACAAATTACATAGATATTAATGATCCAGCATTAATGGAATATAAAAAACATCTTGAAAATTGATTAAATAAAAATGGTGTTACTTATGATGGAATCATAATTGACTATCTTCCATCAGTTATTTCTATCCATACTGGAATTAATACAATTGGTGTTTGAATTGAATCAAAATAAAAAACTACTTTTAAAGTAGTTTTTTTAACGAGTTATATGAAGGTAAAGAAAAAGACTACTTTTTATGTAGTCTATTCATTTTATTAGTTATCTAATTGGTTTAGAGCAGATTCAATTTCTTTCTTCAATGCTTCTAAATCATTTATTAGAGAATCTAAGTTTTTTGTATTATTCATATTCATTCCTTTACATTCATATATACATTATTATTATAAATTATAAAAAAACAAAATCAATAGCCGAGCAGAAAATAAATTATTTTATTGATTGAAAAGCTGTAATATATGCTATAGACTTAGTAGCTTCAACATTAGCTCCTCTACTTAAATCATTCATTGGCTTATTCAGACCAATTACAACAGGACCAATAGCTACTGTATCATTAGAAAGTCTTTCCATAATTTTATATCCTATATTTGCAGAATCTAAATTGGGAAAAATAAATAAATTTGCATTATTTTTCCATTTAATTGATTTAACTTTTTTATTTCTAACATTTTCATCAATTGCTGCATCAAATTGAATTTCGCCAAAAAAATCAATATTTTTTATTTTCTTATTTTTAATTAAATTATAAGCTTCTCTTACTTTATCAACTGATTCTCCAGCTCCACTTCCATTTGTAGAATATGAAAGTAATGCTGTAGTAATTTTTTTATTTAGTATTTTATTTGAAAATTTTGCACTTTCTAATGCAATTGAAGCCAATTCTTTAGAATTAGGATTTAAATTTAATGAAACATCAGCAAACATTAAGGTATCATTACTTTTTTCCATAAACATTATGCTACTAACAAGTTCTACTTTTTTATTTTTTCCGATAACTTGTAATGCAGCTCTTAATGTATCTTTAGTAGTATATTCAATTCCACAAACAACACCATCAACTTTTTTTCTATTTAATAATAGAGCAGAAAAATAATTTGGTTTTAAACAAAGTGTTTTTGCATCTTCCATACTTAGATTTTTGTGTTTTCTAATTTCATACAATGTTTTTATATATGGATCAAGCTTAATATCACTCATTATTATTTGTTCAATATTTTTAATAGACTTAATATTGTTATTTTTTTCAAATAACAATATTGGTTCAATAATACCTTCCTTTTTTAATTGAATAGCTGCTTCTTGAATAGTTTTGTTTCATCCTTCTGTAAAAAGAATTTTTGCTTTTACTTTTTTTAGCTTTAAATCTTTGCTTAATTTTTTAATAAATTTTCCCATAAATAACCTTGTTAATTAATATATAATTATTTTACATTTATTTAGGAATTAATATGAAGAAAATTGGTTTGTTTCCAGGAACCTTTAATAATTTACATGAAGGTCATATTCATATAATTAAAAAGGCATTAAAAATTTTTGATAAAGTTTACATAGTAGTTGCTAAAAATGAATTAAAAAATAGTGACTTAGAAAAAAATTTCCTAAATACAAAAAAAGAAATAAACAAATTAAATATTAAAAATATAGAAGTTCTTAAAACTGATAATATCATTCCTGATTTATTTGATGAATTGGGTTGTACACATATAATTAGAGGAATTAGAAATACTGAAGATTATGAATATGAATATAATTTAATGAACCAATACAAAAATAAAAATAGTAAAATAGAAGAAATATTTTTTCTCTCAGATAAAAAATACAAATATTTTGCTTCAAGTAATAGAAAGCTTTTTGCTTTTGATGTAGATGGAACAATATTAACTGATAAAAAAAAATTACTTGAATCAACAAAGGATGCAGTTAAAAAATTAATTAAAAATAATCATGAAGTTATTTTATGCACAGGAAGACATTATACAAATGTATTAAAATTAACTCAAGATCTTAATTTGCCTAACTATATTATTACTTCGGGTGGATCAGCAATTTTTGATATAAAGAAAAAAAAATTAATTTTATCAAATAAATTCCTAAGTAAAAAAGATATTGATGTTGCAATTACCTTGGCACAAAAATATAAAAGAGAACTTATTTGAAATAATGGGGAAAAACTTTTTAGAGTTTATTTTGGAAAAAATCCAAATTATGAAATAAAAGAAGAAAGATATTTTTATGGAGGATCTCATACATCTCCTGAATATGATAATTGAGAAAATGTGAAACGTTATGTTTATAAAAATGTTTTACAAATTACTTTTAAAGCGGAAAGTAAAATAGTTGAAAAAGAATTTAAAAATATTAATAAAAAGATTTCTAATAATTGTATTTGTTATCATTCATCATCTTTTTATATAGATTTTTTTGATAAAAGTATTGGAAAATATAATTCAATAAATAATTTAGCAAAAAAACTGAAAATTAATAAAAATGATATTTTTGTATTTGGTGATTCAGGCAATGATACTGAAATGATTTCAAAATTTAAAAATGGAATTGCAATGGGAAATTCTCCAGATAATATTAAAGAAAAAGCAAAATATATAATTGGATCAAATAATAATGATTCTATTTATAATTTTTTATTGGATTATGGTTTTATAAATGAATAAAATATTAATACTTGATATAGGAAATTCATTAATTAAAATTTCTATAATAAATAGAAATAAAATTGAAGATACATACTTATTTGGAACAAGAAATTTTGATAAGTGGAAATTTGATATTAAAAATTTACTACATAGATTAAATTACAAAGAAGCAATAATTGGTTCTGTAGCACCTTCTATAAATGAAAAAATACAATTATTATTTCCGGAAAATAAAAAAATATATTTTATAAAAAATAGCGATTTTGCATTTTTAAAATCAGATAAAAAAATTGATATTGAAAATGTTGGTTTAGATATTCTTGGTTTTTCATATTATTTAATTGAAAATTCAGCTAATTCAATAGGAATATCTTTTGGAACGGCTATTTTTTCAATAATTATTAAAAACAAAAAAATTATGGGTGTTAGCATCCTACCATCTATTAATAAGGCTTTTCAGGATTTAACAAAAAATACTGAACTTATCAATAATTTTAAAATTGAAAATATTAGAAAAGATTTTGGTTTTAATACAAATGAGTGTATTGAATCAGGATATTACCATATCATTTTTGGCACTATAAATAGTATGATAAATTATGCATACGATAAATATTGTATTAAAGATGTTTTTATAACTGGTGGAAATTATAGAAATATCAATGAATTTAAATTTGATAAAAAATTCAATATTTCAAATAAACAAGAACAAATAGTAACTCTTGGCTATTTACTTCTTTATAAAAATTTTTTAAATTAAGTTTATTAATTATTTTATTTATTATAAAATATATATAGTTTTAAAAATGGGAAAAATTATGGCAGATGCAAAATTAGTTAAAGAATTAAGAAATATTACGCAAGCAGGTTTTCTTGATTGTCAAAAAGCTTTAGATTCTACAAATGGAAACATGGAAGAATCAATTAAAATTTTAAAAGAAAAAGGAATTGCAAAAGCTGAAAAAAAATCAGATGCAATTGCAACTGAAGGTGTTACTGATACACTTGTTGAAGGAAATAAGGCATTAATAATTGAAGTTAATTCACAAACAGACTTTGTAGCTCAAAATGAAATCTTTTTAAATTTAGTTAAAGAAATGAAAAAAGTAATTTTAGATAAAGAAATAACTGATTTAAACTTAGTTGAAAATTTATTACTTTCAAATGGACAAACAATTAAAGATGCCTCAATTGAAGCTACTTCAAAAATTGGTGAAAAAATTTCTTTTAGAAGAGCAAATATAATTAAAAAAGATCCAACAAGTACTTTCGGAGTTTACACTCACCATAACAAAAGATACTCATCTATTGTTGTTATAAATAAAAATATAAGTGAAAGCATTGCTAAAGATGTTGCAATGCATGTTGGTGCAATGAATCCTAAATTCTTAAATAAAGAAAATGTTGACCAAACTTGATTGCAAAATGAAAAAGAATTGTTAATTAAAAAAACTATTGATGAAGGTAAACCAAAAGAGTTTGCAGAAAAAATAGTCGAAGGTAGAGTTGGAAAACTATTATCTGAATATTGTTTAATTGATCAACCTTTTGTTAAGGAACCAACTTTAACAGTAGGTAAATATGTTGCTAACAATAATAATGCTGAAGTTTTATCTATGACTAGATATGAGCTAGGTGATGGAATAGTTAAAGAAGAAGTAGATTTTGCTGCTGAAGTAGCTGCACAAATGGGTAAGTAATTTAATTATTTACTTTTTTAATATACAAAGGAATGAAAATGAAAACAAATAAAAACATTTTAATAAAACTAAGTGGTGCGTCTTTAAGAAATGAAGACAATATTATTTGTTTTAAAAAATTAGATCAAATATCAGATCAAATAAAAGCTTTAAAAGGAGAATATGGTATTGGCATTGTTCTTGGTGGTGGAAATATTTGACGAGGTGCTACAAATGAAAAAATGGGCATGAATCGATCAGATGCAGATAACATTGGAATGCTTGCAACAATAATGAATTCTATTTCATTAAAATCATCATTAAATAAAAATGGGATGAAAGCTAAAGTTTATTCAGCTCTTAATGTTCCAAAAGTAACAAATGATCATGATGCAAATAATTTCAATGAAGATATTAAAAAAGGCGAAATAGTAATTTTTGCTGGTGGAATAGGCATGCCTTATTTTTCAACAGATACATGTGCTGCATTACGTTGTTTAGAAATTAATTCAAAAATAGTTTTAATGGGGAAAAATGGAACTGATGGTATTTACGATAAAGATCCTAATAAAAATAAAGATGCTAAATTTATATGTTCTATAACTTATGATGAAATTTTTGAAAAAGAATTAAAAGTAGCAGATTTAACATTTATAACAATGTGTAAAGAAAATAATATAGAAACAATAATTTTTGATATTGATAAAAAAGAAAGTATATTAAACGCCTTAAATAATAAGGGTAAATTTACTGTAATTAGAAATAAATTAAGGGAAAAATAAAATGGAATGAGATATCTATAAAATAGAATTTGAAAAAAAATCTAATGAAAAAATTGAATGATTAGAAAATGAATTAAGTAAAATAAGAACAGGAAAAGTAAGTTCTAGTATTCTTGATGATATTTATGTTGATTATTTTGGTACTAAATCAAAAATTATTGAAGTAGCAAATATTAAATCAGTTGATTCAAGACAATTACTTATTAAACCATATGACCCATCAATTCAAAATGATATATATAAAGCTATATCAAAATCAAATATTGGAGTTAATCCGATAGTTGATTCTGATTCTTTAAGATTAAGTTTTCCTTTACAAACAGAAGAAAATAGAAAAACTCTAGTTAAAAAGACAAAGGAATATTCTGAACAAACAAAAATTGGTATAAGAAATATTAGAAAAGATATTCATAGCAAAATTAATAAAGATACTGAATTAACAAAAGATAACTTAGTTTATTATGTTGATTCATTAGATAAATTAGTAAAAAGTAAAAACAATGAAATTGATAAAATAATTGAAAAAAAGGAAAAAGAATTGATGACTATATAAATAGTATAATTTTAGTTATATAATAAATACTAATGGTTAATATATGATTACAAAAAAATTTAATAAAAATTTAATCAGGATTAATAATATAAATGTTAGTCAAAAAGAAGTTTTCTGAAAAAGATTTTTGATGGCATTTTTCATACTTTCATATTGAATTTTAATATTAATTACTTGTTTAATATCTGATAATTCATTGAATGATGATTGATATATTAATCTTTCACCAAATGCTACTCTAAATCTTCAATATAAAGGAATATTTGCATATATGTTTATTTGCTTATTAATTCCATTTATATATGGTGCTGTTTATGAAATCAATAAATTGTTTTTTGGAGCTTATTCTAGGAAAACATTTATATTTTTACTTTTAGGAATATTAATATTATGTATTCTTCCGAACTTTGCTTTTATTACAAAGTTTTATTATTTTACACCAATAAAAAGTAATTTGAATCCTGGCTTTACTTCTGACTTTTTTACAATATTCTCTTTATTCACAATTACATTATTAATAGGTTTCATTATTTTATTAACTATTTTAATTTTTCTAGTTGTTAACTCTAGAGTTTTAGATTTGAAATCAATACTTTTATTTTTTATTTTAAATGCAGTTGTTGGTTTTGGATTTTTTTCAATTGGTTTTATTGGTTTATCTAAATCATGACTTGTTTTATTTTTTGTATTATGTGTTTCTAGTTTTACAGATATTTTTGCATACTTGACAGGACTTTTATTTGGTAGAACTCAAATGACAAAAATTATTTCTCCTAAGAAAACATGAGAAGGTTTCTTTTTTGGTTTATTTGTAACTATTCTAGCTTCAGTAATATTAATTTATTTTATTTCATTTGGTAATCAAACTCATAATACCATTGAAAATTTAATTCATGTACCATCAATATATGAAAATTTAGTTGGCAGATGATTCTTCTTAATTTTTTTAGTTATTGGAATTTCATTAATTTCAACTGTTGGAGACTTAGCTTTTAGTTTGCTAAAAAGAGAATATCTAATAAAAGATTATGGTACATTATTTAAAAATCATGGTGGTGTATTAGATAGATTTGACTCTATTCTATTTGCATTCACTTTATATACACTTTTAATATTCTTTATGAGTGGTATCACTGAATCAAAATTATTTCAATAATATTTGCATTTTTATTATTTTTAAGATTATACTTAATAGGTATGAAAATTTAGGAGAAAAAAATTATAATGGCTATAAATAAAATAGATAAAGTTGGATCAGTCGAAGAAAAAAAGACTGCAAAAGCAAAGCCTACTAATAGAGTTTCTAAAGCAACTGACAATGAAATTCAAACTGAATTTGTTAAAGAAGAAAAAAAGCTATATAGAAAAACAAAAGATTATGAAGATAAAGATGATAATTATCGAAAAAGCTACATAAATAAAAAAACTTCAGAAGATTTTAAAAAAAGTAAAACTTATTACAAAGATAAGTCAGCTGAAATTAAAGTTGCAATTGAAAGTAAATTAGATGCAAATCCAACAGTAAAAGCAAAATATAAAGAACTAGTTTCTATTAGTAAACTAATGGAAACTGGTATGCATATAGGTTTGCCTTCTAGAAAATGAAATCCAAAAATGAAAAAATTCATTTATACAAAAAAAGGTAAAAATTATATTATTGATTTATATTTTACAGTTGTAGCATTAAGTGAAGCATATCATTTCTTGTATGAACTTGGAAAGAAAGATGGTAAAGCTATTTTTGTAGGGACTAAAGGATGAATTGTTAAAAATCATATAAAAGTAGAATCTAGAAAAGTAGGATCATTCTTCGTTAACCAAAGATGATTAGGTGGAACACTGACAAATTTAAAAACAATAAATAATTCAACTAAGAAATTAAGTGAATTAGTTGCTCTTCAAAAATTTGGTGAAATATCTAAGTATTCTAAAAAAGAACAATCAATAATTATTAAAGATATTGAAAAGTTAAATAAATTTTTTGGAGGAATTAGAACTATGAAAGATCTTCCAGATGTATTAATAGTAACTGACCCAGTTGAAGAAAAAAATGCAATTTTAGAAGCAAGAAAATTAAATATTCCTATTATTGCAATTTGTAATACAAATGCAGATCCAGATAATATTGATATTGTAATTCCTGCAAATAATTATTCTATTAAATCAGTATATTTAATTATCGGAATATTAGCTGATGCAATCGCACTTGGTCAAGGAAAAACTGCAAATTATATTGGTAAACCTGATAGTGAAATTATATTACCAGAATCAAAAAGTCAAAATCAATAATTATGAACAAAATTACAGATAATTTTTATTATACTCAAAATAGTATGATGGGAAATAACTCATATATCTTAATTGATAATTTTTCTTGTTTCATTGTTGATCCAAGTTGAAATTCAGATAAGCTTATTGATTTTATAAAATCAAAAAACTTAATTTTAAAAGGAATTATTTTAACTCACTTACATTATGACCATGTTGGTGAAACGAGAAAAATAGTTGAAGAATTTGATGATGTAAAAATAATTGTTTCAAAATTAGGAAAAGAAATAGTTGATAACACTTCAAATAAGATTTTTATTAATGATAAAAATTTTAAAAATAATAATTTTATATATGTTAAAGATGGTGAATTAATTGAAAATGGATTAATTAACTTTATACATACACCAGGACATTCACAATGTTCAATGTGTATAGCATTTGAAAATAAAATTTTAACTGGAGATCATATTTTTGTCAATGAAATAGGTAGAACAGATCTTGAATATTCTGACCCAAAAGAAATGTGAAACTCAATTAAAAAATTCAAATCATATGTGGAGTCAAAGAAAATTAACAATGTATATCCCGGACATAATGAATTTGGGACTATGGAAATTATTTTGCAAAAAAATAAATACCTAAAATAATTATAAATTGATATAATTTAATTGGTGATATATACCTTTTTACTTTAAGGTCTGAATTTTGAAAGGATTAATAAATAAAATATTAAATAAGTTTAATTTAATTTTTTTTATCTATTAAAATATTATTTAGTTGTTTGCAAGCGCTCAAGATTGTAAAATTTATTAGATAAATTTAAATGGACTATGATTTAATTTGAATGATTTTATAATTTATTATTTAATATGATTAAAGTTTAGAATAAGAAGTTAATAAAAATATATAAAAATTATCACTTTGGTTTAAAGTTTAATTTTTTTAGTATAACGTCTATATTAATTTAAATAAAAAAACTCTGTTGTTGATTTTGTTTTTTTCGAGAGAAACTTTATCATAATACATCGTTCCTATAAATATTTTTTTTAATATTGACCCTCGCGCGTACAAACTATCTTTACTATAGTTGAAAGAGCTACCTATAAGGCTGAAATCGTTATACCAATAAAAAATTAAATCAAAAATACTGATTAGTGATAATTTTTTTATTTTTTTAAAACATAATTTTAATAATTTTTTAGAAAAATAAACTTTATAATATTATTGAGTAATTATGAATAAAACACTATATAGAAAATATAAACCAGATAATTTTAGTAGTATAATTGGTCAATTATATATTAAAAAAATATTATTAAATTCACTTGAAAATGATATGATTTCACATGCATATATTTTTAGTGGACCAAGAGGAGTTGGCAAGACTTCTATTGCAAGAATATTTGCTAAATCAATAAATTGCCAAAATAAAATTAATGGTGATGCTTGTTGTGTCTGCAAAAATTGTAAATTATTTTCTTCAAGTGATTGTATGGATATAATTGAGCTTGATGCTGCTTCAAATAATGGTGTAAATGAAATTAGAAATTTAATTGATTCTACAAAATTTATCCCAAATGTTTTTAGCAAGAAAATTTATATAATTGATGAAGCTCATATGCTAACAAATAGTTCTTGAAATGCCTTATTAAAAACATTGGAAGATCCTCCTAAAAATGTTGTATTTATTTTTGCAACAACAGAAGTAAATAAAATTCCATTAACAATTTTATCAAGATGTCAAAGATTTGATTTTGAAAAAATTGGTAAGGATGTTTTAAAACAATTTATAAATAAAATTATTAGTTTAGAGAATATTAAAATTTTACCAGATGCAATTGATGAAATAATATCAATTTCAGATGGATCAGTAAGAGATTGTTTAAGTATTTTAAATCAAACTCAAAGCTATTCTAATAATGAGATTACATCAAATGATATAAGAGATATATTTGGATTGCTAGACACTAAGAGTAAAATAAATTTAATTAAATTAATTATTAATAATGATATTTTAAATATCTCAGTATTAATAAATAAGTATGAATTTAAGGGTGTTAATTTTTATAAGCTTTGTTTTCAATTAATTGAAATACTTCTTGATAAACTATTCTATATAAAAAGTAATTCATTTGATAATCTTAAAATTCTTAATGAAGAAAATATTGATAGTTTTAAGCTAAGTGAAAAACAATTACTTTCATTAATTGAAATATTCCAAAATGGAATAATACAAATTAAAAATAATATTGATGATAAATTCTTTTTTGAATTAGTTGTACTTAATTGTGTTTCTTATTTAAATAATAATGAATTAATAAAAAATAAGGAAATAATAATGGAAAATAAACCAATTAAAAACATTAATTTATCAAAATCAAATATTGATAATACAATAGATAATGAAGTTGAAAAAAATGCTCCAAAAATAATATCTAATATTTCAACAGAAGAATTAGTATGCTCAAATGTAAAATTTGAAAATGTTGTAACTTCTAGAAAATTAGAAAATAATATTGTTCAAAAAAATATATTTCAACAAATAAATACTAAACCTTATTCTTTAAAAGAAATTAAAATAGATAATATTATTGATCAAAAAAATGACTTTCAAAATAGTGAAGAAAAAACTAATAAATTATTTGAAGAACCATCAAAAAAAGAAAATTTAATATTAGCTGAATTAGATAAAAATCTTGTAGCACTTTTTTCTGAGATAGCTTTTAATAATAATAATGAAATTAAAAATAAATTAAATTTAGTTTTTGACAATATTAGAGGCACAGTTCCTAGAAAACCAGAAGAAGCTTATATAATTGATGCTTCAAAAATTTTAATAGCAAGTAACAATGGATTTGTTTTAATGTATGATGATGAATTAAGCTCAATAAATCTAAATTTAGTTTCCGATAATGAAGAATTTATTTTATATATTAAAAATAGATTTGGATCAATATATAAAGTTATTGGTGTTACAAGAAAACAAGCTAAAGATTTTTCTGAATCTGTAAAAGAATTGAAAAGAAATTATAAAGTTTATCAAGATGTAAATATTGAAAAATTAAAATTAAAAATAAAAGCAAATGCTTCTACAAAAGAAATTGCATTAGAAATATTTGGGGAAGAAATAGGAAAATAATATGAACATTCAAAATTTAATGAAGCAAGCACAAAAGATGCAAGCAGAAATGCAGAAAAAGACAGAAGAACTAAACAAAAAAGAATTTGTTATTTCTTCAAAAAATAATTTAATTGAAATAAAAATTTTAGGAAATCTTGAAATTAAAGATATCAAAATAAGCAAAGATTTAGTTGATGAAGATGATATTGATACTCTTCAAGATGTTATTGTTGATTCAATTAACAAGGCAATTAAAGAAGTTAATAATGAAAAAGAAAACTTAATGCCTAAAAGTATGCCTAAAGGATTAATTTAGGTGAAGCCAAAAGAGTTTGAATACTTTGTAGAAGGATTCAAAAAATTACCAGGTATTTCTAAGAAAAGTGCGGAAAAAATTTGTGAATTTATTTTAAGACAAGATGATAAATTTGCAAAAGATTTATCATCAAGAATTATTGATTTAAAATTTAATGTTAATTTTTGTTTAATTTGTAATAACTTAACAAATAATCAAATTCATTGCGAAATTTGCAATGATTCAAATAGATATAATAATAAACTATCTATTGTTTCAGATTTTAATGATTTAATAAAAATTGAAAATCTTGAAATCTACAATGGTTTATATTTCAATCTTAAAATGGAAATTGATAGTAAAAAGAAAAATATTGATGATCTTGATAATAGCTTAAAAAAAATTATAGACATAATTGAAAAAAAAGATATTAAAGAAATACTTATAGCAACAAACATGACAGTTAATGGAGAATTTACAGCTTTTTATATTTCTTCATATATAAAAAAAATATTTAATAATATTGAAATTTATAGACTTGCTACTGGCTTACCTTTTAATTCATCAATAGAATATATTGATTCTGAATCTTTAACATCAGCAATAAAGAATAAAATAAAATTTTAAAAATTAGCACTTTTTTATTGAGAGTGCTAATTTTTGTTGTATAATAATATTGTTAAATTATATTAGGAGGAAAATATTATGAGTAATTTAATTATAGGTATAGACTTAGGAACTACAAATTCATGTATTTCTATAGTAGAAAACGGAAAACCAAAAATTATTGAAACTCCTGAAGGAAAAAGAACAATTCCTTCTGTAGTTGCATATAAGGGAAGCGAAATAATTGTGGGAGATGCTGCGAAAAGACAAGCAATCACAAATAAACTTACTGTTAGTTCAATTAAAAGACTAATTGGTACAAAAGAAAAAATTGAAGTTGGTGATAAAAAATATACACCAGAAGAAATTTCTGCTCAAATTCTTTCTTACATTAAAAAATGTGCTGAAGAAAAATTAGGTCAAAAAATTACAAAAGCTGTTATTACAGTTCCAGCATATTTTAATGATGCTCAAAGACAGGCAACAAAAAATGCAGGAAAAATTGCAGGGTTAGAAGTTGAAAGAATTATTAATGAACCAACTGCTGCTGCTTTAGCTTATGGTATTGATAAATCTAAGAATGAACAAAAAGTTTTAGTTTATGACTTAGGTGGTGGTACATTTGATGTTTCTATTCTTGAAATAGCAGATGGAACATTTGAAGTATTATCTACATCAGGAGATAACAAACTTGGTGGTGATGACTGAGATCAAAAAATTATTGATTGAGTAGTAGAACAAGTTCAAAAAGAGCATGGTAAAGATTTATCAACTGATAAAATGGCAATTCAAAGAATTAAAGATGCATCTGAAAAAGCAAAGATAGAATTATCTGGGACTAAAGAAGCAATCATTAGTTTACCATTTATTTCTCAAGGTAATGATGGCCCAATTAATGTTGAATTAACATTAACAAAAGCAAGATTTGAAGACTTAACAAAAGATTTATTAGAAAGAACTAAGAGACCAGTTGAAGATGCTTTAAAAGAAGCTAAACTAAGCAAAGATAAAATTGATAAAGTTTTACTTGTTGGTGGTTCTACTAGAATGACTGCAGTTGAAGAATTAGTTACAAGTATGTTAGGTAAAAAACCTGATAAAAATATTAATCCAGATGAAGTTGTTGCACAAGGTGCTGCAATTCAGGGAGGAGTATTAATGGGAGATGTAAATGACATTTTATTATTAGATGTAACTCCATTAACATTAAGTATTGAAACATTAGGTGGTGTAGCAACTCCATTAATTTCTAGAAATTCAACTATTCCAACTTCTAAATCTCAAGTGTTTTCAACGGCAGCTGATAATCAACCAGCAGTTGATGTACACGTTGTTCAGGGTGAAAGACCGATGGTTGCAGATAATAAATCATTAGGTAAATTTGTTTTAGATGGAATCCAACCAGCTCCAAGAGGAATTCCACAAATTGAAATCACTTTTAATATTGATGCAAATGGAATTCTTAATGTTAAAGCAATAGATAAAAAAACTAATAAAGAATCTAATATTACAATTAAAGATTCAACAGGTTTATCAGATGCTGAAATTGAAAAAATGATAAAAGATGCTGAAGCTAATAAAACAGTTGATGAAAAAAAGAAAAAAGATAATGAGACTAAATATAGAGCAGAGACTTTTATCCATTCAATTAAAAAAGAATTAAATTCTGAAGAATCAAAAAACATTGATCCTAAAGATAAGGAAAAAATCGAAAAACAAATTAAAGAAATTGAAACCTTATTAGAAGAAAGTAAATTTGAAGAATTAAATAAAAAATTAGATACAGTTGAAAAAGAAGTTTATGAATTCATGCAAAAACAAGCAGAAAAAACACAATCTAAAAACAATGATGAATCTAAAAAAGATAATTCAAAAAAAGACAATTCTAAAAAAGAAGAAAAATCTAAAAAATAAAAAAATCCTTTTAAAGGATTTTTTTATTTTATGTAATTGGATTCCCTTCTACAAAAACTCCAAATCCTGCAAGTAATGCCAATATTGCAATTAGCAATAATATGAACGATAACATTAGTAAATATGCAAATTTATGTGTTGATCAGAAACTAGGATTTTTTCCTTTAAGACTTTTATAAAAGTCCATTTCCTCTTTTGTAGGAATTTTGGTTTTTCTAAATTTGAAAGCAAAATAACATGAAACTAATCCCATAATTAAGAAAATAGCAAAACCAATAAAGAAAATTCAAGAGTATTCAAACATTTTCATCCTTTTTATTAATATTATCTAATAAATAATAATTAAAAACTCATTTAAAATATACTTAAATATATTTATATATATAAATATTTAAACATATATATTAAATATAACATATTTTATATTTATTTTTTGATATTATAAATTTGTATAAATATAAATTTTATAAAAAAGAAAGGAAATTATGCAGTTAAATAATTTTAAAGAAAAAATTAGTTCTCATTTTAAGAATCATAAAAACTCTGGTAATGCAAGAGAATTTATTGGTAAACTTTCAAGAGGACTAATGCTTCCTATTAGTTTGCTGCCAATTGCTGGGTTATTCCTAGGTATTGGTGCAGCTATAGTAAATGGTTCTAATGGTAATGAAGGTATAAAATTATTTGGTCAATTTTTACAATTGCCAGGTGATGCTATTTTTGGTGCCTTACCAGTTCTATTTGCAATAGCAATAGCAATAACATTTACCAGGGATGCTGGTACAGCTGGCTTAAGTGCTATAGTTGCTTTCCTAGCTTTTGGTGGGATTCAACAAGCTTTAATAGTTCCTGTTATGAATGCAAATGATGGCAATGCTATAATTGGATACAATCTACTGTTTTATGCTCCAAATATGTGGGGTTTAACTAGTAG
This sequence comes from Mycoplasmoidaceae bacterium, assembly GCA_051653965.1. Taxonomy (GTDB): domain Bacteria; phylum Bacillota_I; class Bacilli_A; order Mycoplasmatales; family Mycoplasmoidaceae; genus CAMREV01. The sequence continues at coordinate 77,975 of JBOFXG010000008.1, forward strand.
TGCTGATTATGGTTTAGATGCTTCATTATTTAATTCTGTCCTTGGATGAAGACAATTAAGTACAAGTGCTTTTGGAGGATTCATTGTTGGTTTTAGTGTTGCTTATTTATATAATAAATTTAAAGACATTCAACTACCAGCAGTTATAGGATTCTTCTCGGGTGTAAGATTTATTCCAATAGTCACATTTATTGCATTCTTACCTATAACAATTTTAGTATTAATGATTTGACCACTAATAGGTACATTATTTGGGCTAATTGGTGGTGCTCTTGGCTCAGGAATGTTTGGTTTCCAATCATTCATATTTGGATATATTGAAAGGGCTTTAGTTCCATTTGGATTACACCATGCTTTCTATACACCATTATGATTAACAAGTATTGGAGGTACATTAAACCTTAATGATCTTGCAATAGTAAATGGAAACTTTGTTTCTGTTGTAGCTGGTGGTGAAAAAGCAACATGACTTGATATAGTTCAAGCTTCAAATGAATTATGAACTAATTCTACAGTAAGTGGAGATCAAGGTGTTTGAGCATTTGTTAACTCAAACTTAGCTGGAAAAACTGTATTTGATTTCACAACACAATCTAAAACAATAATTGAATTTTCAGATGTTACTACAACAGTATATCAAGAAAATCTAACAAGATTATTAGGTGCTGGTAATATAGCTTTAAGTCAAGGTGTAAATATTGGACAATATACTCAAGGTAAATATCCATTTATGATGTTTGGTCTTCCAGCAGCTGGTGCAGCTATGGTAATGGCAGCTCCTAAAGAAAATAGAAAAATGGCAGGATCAGTTGTTCTTTCTGCATCACTTACAGCTTTCTTAACAGGAATTACTGAACCAATTGAATTTACATTCTTATTCTTAGCTCCATGATTATTCTGAGGATTCCATGCTATCTTCTGTGCATTATCATTTGGATTAATGACATGATGAGGTATGGCATTCCCAGAAATTGCTCCACATATCGGAATTACATTCTCAGGTGGTATAATTGACTGAACAATTTATGGTGCAGTTCAAATCCCAGCTGGATCTAATGCATGAGTATCATTAATAATTGGTATTCCATATGTTCCAATTTACTTCTTCTTTTTCTTATGAGCAATTAAGAAATTCAACATTTCAACACCAGGTAGAGGAGAAAATACAAAACTATATACAAAAGCTGACTTCAATGCTCGTAAGGATGAAAAAAATTCATTTGGTTCATATGATCCAGAAGTTTTAGGAATCATTCAAGCTTATGGTGGTTTTGAAAATATCCAAACTGTTGATGCATGTATTACAAAACTAAGAATTAGTGTAAAAGATGATCAAAAGGTTGATGAGAAAAAATTAACAAATGATTTAGGAGCTCTAGGTGTTATTAAACCAAGTAAAAAAGCAGTTTATGCTATTTATGGAACTAGAGCAGATTGAATCAAAAATCAAATTAATACTATCATTACTGATATTGAAAAAAATCCTAAAATAAAAGATGAAATCTTTAAAAGCAATGAAAATAAAAAAGCAATTAAAGAAGATTCTTCTAAAAAGGATTCTAATTCTAAAATCAAAACTGAAGTTGTAAATGTATATGCTCCATTTGATGGAGAAATTGTTCCTATGAATAAAGTACCTGATAAAACTTTTAGTGATGATTTAATGGGTAAAGGTGTAGCTATTAAGCCAACTTCTAAAGAAGTTAAATCTGTTCTTGAAAAAGGAAAATTAGAATTAGTATTTGATACAGGCCATGCTTATATCTTTAAAACAGAAGATGGTACATCTATATTAGTTCATGTAGGGATTGATTCAATAAATTTAAAAGATAGTTCTAAGAAAGATATTTCTGTATTCAGTGTTAAATCTAAAGCGGGACAAGCTCTTAAAAAAGATTTTGCAATATCTGAAATAGATTTAAAAAACTTAGAAAAATATGCTAAATCTTCAATTACTCCAATTATTGCTCTAAATGAAACTTTAGCTGGTAGAAAAATTGAAATTAAAGCAAAAAGTGGCAAGGTTAAAAAAGGTGATTTATTATTTGTTATTAAACCATAATAATTCTTAATTAAAATACATCTTATAAATAAAAAAAATCTTAACAAAAATGTTAAGATTTTTTTTATTTTTGTTATAATTTTATAAATTATGAAAATTTTTAAAATTTTTCTTAAAGGCAATTATGATTGAACAAAATAAAATATTGTTAACAAAAGAAGGTGCAGATAAATTAAAGGTAGAACTTAAAGAGTTAATCACTGTTAAAAGACCTGAAATTATTAAGCAAATTCAAGATGCAAGAGAACAAGGTGATTTATCTGAAAATGCAGATTATGACTCAGCTAAAAATGAACAAGCAAGACTTGAATGAAGAATTCAAGAAATTGAAGAAATTTTAAATCATTATGAAATCATTAAGGAATCAAGTAGTAATAAAAAAATTGTTTCAATTGGTTCAACTGTTAAATTTAAAGATTTATCAGATAATAAGGAGTATACATATGAAATATGTGGTTCAATTGAATCAGATCCTTTATTAGGTAAGATCTCAAATGAATCTCCTTTAGCAAAAGCTATCCTTAACAAAATTGTTGGAACTAAATCTGAAGTTAGAGGGATAGACAAACCATACAAAGTCCAAATACTAAAGATATCTTAATTTATTTCTTTATATTTTGTAAAAATTTATATATAATTAAAAATGTTTAATTATTGAATAATTAAATATATGGGTAGTTAGCGAAGTGGCCAAACGCTGCTGACTGTAAATCAGCCCTCTCTGAGTTCGGCGGTTCGAATCCGTCACTACCCACCATATTATTGGGCTGTAGCCAAGCGGTAAGGCAATAGACTTTGACTCTATCATGCGATGGTTCGAATCCATCTAGCCCAGCCATTTATTTTTGTCCCACTAGCTCAGTGGTAGAGCATTTCACTTTTAATGAAGGGGTCGTAGGTTCGAGTCCTACGTGGGACACCATTTAAATAATAATAATCATGGCTGCTGGAGTGGCGGAATGGTAGACGCACAGGACTTAAAATCCTGAGTTAGCAATAACGTGAGGGTTCAAGTCCCTCTTCCAGCACCATTATTAATGCAGGTGTAGTTCAATGGTAGAACTATAGCCTTCCAAGCTATTAGCGTGGGTTCGATTCCCATCACCTGCTCCATATAAAAAAGCAAAAATAATAATTAACAAAAAAAGTTAATTATTATTTTTAATTTTTATAAAAATATGTTATTATTTCCATAGTGTGTTTTTTCAAATACTATACACACAGAATAGTTGTTAAGGGGAAATAATGCCAACAATATCACAATTAATTAGAAGTGAAAGAAAAAAGAAAGTTAAAAAAACAAAGTCTCCAGCTTTGCTTTGAACTTATAATTCAATGTCAAAAGGAACAAATAATAATCCTGCTCCTTTTAAAAGAGGAGTTTGTACTAGAGTTGGTACAATGACACCAAGAAAACCTAACTCAGCATTGAGAAAATATGCAAAAGTTAGACTTACAAATAATTATGAAGTATTAGCATATATTCCAGGTGAAGGACATAACTTGCAAGAACATAGTGTTGTTCTTATAAGAGGTGGTAGAGTAAAGGACTTATCAGGGGTTAGATACCATATTGTAAGAGGAACACTTGATACAGTTGGAGTTGCTAATAGAAAACAAGAAAGATCAGCTTATGGTGCAAAGAGACCTAAAGCTGCTAGTTAAGGAGATTAACTATGAGAAAAAATAGTGCACCTAAAAGAAATATATTACCAGACCCAGTTTATAATTCAAGGTTAGTAACAAAAGCCATCAACACAATAATGCTTGATGGAAAAAAAGGGTTAGCTCAAAATATTTTATATTCATCATTTGATTTAATTGAAAAGAAAACAGGTGAAAAAGGTATAGATGTATTTAAAAAAGCGTTAGAAAATATTATTCCTTCTATTGAATTAAGAGTAAGAAGAATAGCAGGATCTAATTATCAAGTGCCAACACCTGTTAGTAAAGAAAGAAGAATTACATTAGCATTAAGATGATTAATTCTCTATTCAAGAAACAGAAATGAAAAAACTATGGTTGAAAGACTAGCTGGAGAAATAATTGATGCATCTAAATTAACAGGTTCATCAGTTAAGAAAAAAGAAGATACTCATAAAATGGCAGAAGCTAATAAAGCATTTGCACATTTAAGATTTTAAATAGGAAAAAATTATGGCAAGAAAATATCCATTAGAAAAATTTAGAAATTTTGGAATTATGGCCCATATTGATGCAGGTAAAACTACAACATCTGAAAGAATATTATTTCATGCAGGTAAAACTCATAAAATAGGAGAAGTTCATGATGGTGGTGCTACTATGGATTGAATGGCTCAAGAAAAAGAACGTGGAATTACAATTACTTCTGCTGCTACTTTTGTAACATGAAATGACCATCAATTAAATCTAATTGATACTCCAGGTCACGTGGACTTTACTGTTGAAGTTGAAAGATCTTTAAGAGTATTGGATGGAGCAGTTGCTGTATTAGATGCACAAAATGGTGTTGAACCTCAAACTGAAACAGTTTGAAGACAAGCAACAAGATATGATGTACCTAGAATTGTATTTGTTAATAAAATGGACAAAACTGGTGCTGATTTCGACATGTGTATTAATTCATTGAAAGATAGATTAGCAGCAAATGTTTCACCAATACAATATCCAATAGGAGCAGAGTCTCAATTTAAAGGGTTAATTGATATTGTTGAAATGAGAGCAGTAATGTATGATGGTAAAGCAGATGAAAATTATACTATTGAAGAAATTCCAAGTGAACTACTAGAAAAAGCTAAGAAACTAAGAGCAGAATTAATTGATAATTGTGTTGAGTATGATGAAGCAATTATGGAAAAATATTTAGATGGTAAAGAGTTATCTATTGATGAAATCAAAAAATGTATAAGAAAAGGTGTTATTAGCTCAAAATTTTACCCAGTTCTTTGTGGAACAGCTTTTAAAAATAAAGGTGTTAAAACATTACTTGATGCAATCGTTGATTACTTACCATCTCCAAATGATGTTCCTCCAATTAAGGCAACAAAATTAGATGGTAGTGAAACCCAAAGAACAAATAGTGATGATGAACCATTTGCAGCATTAGCTTTTAAAGTTGCAACAGATCCATTTGTTGGAAAACTAACATTTATTAGAGTTTATTCAGGAGTGCTTCCTAAAGGATCTTATGTAATGAATGCATCCAAAGATGAAAAAGAAAGAGTTTCTAGATTAGTTAAAATGCACTCAAACAATAGAGATGAAATTGAAGAAGTAAGAGCTGGGGATATTTGTGCAGTAATTGGACTTAAAAATACAACTACTGGTGATACATTAACTAGTGAAAAAAATGAAATTATTTTAGAATCAATGACTTTTGCAGAACCAGTTATTTCATTAGCTGTTGAGCCTAAGTCAAAAGGTGATCAAGAAAAAATGGGTGTAGCTTTATCAAAATTATCTGAAGAAGATCCAACATTTAGATCTTTCACCGATGAAGAAACTGGACAAGTAATTATTGCTGGAATGGGTGAACTTCACTTAGAAATTATTGTTGATAGAATGAGAAGAGAATTCAATGTTGAAACAAATGTTGGTGCACCACAAGTTTCTTATAGAGAAACATTCTTAAAATCTGGAGACAAAGTTGAAGCTAAGTATATCAAACAATCAGGTGGTAAGGGTCAATATGGTCATGTTGTTATTAACTTTGAACCAAATACAGATAAAGGTTTTGAATTTGTTGATAAAATAGTAGGTGGAAAAATTCCTAAAGAATATATTAAACCTGTTAAAAAAGGATTAGAAGATGCATTAAACTCTGGTCCTTTAGCTGGATATCCAGTTATTGACATTAAAGCAACTTTAGTAGATGGTTCATATCATGATGTCGATTCATCTGAGATGGCATATCAAATTGCTGCATCAATGTCTTTAAAAGAAGCTGCAAAAATTTGTCATCCGATTCTACTTGAACCAATTATGTCGGTAGAAATTACTGTTCCTGATGAATATTTCGGAACAGTAATGGGAGATATTTCTTCTAGAAGAGGAAGTATCGAAGGAAATGAGCAAAGAGGAAACGCTCAGGTTATTAAATCTAAAGTACCTTTAAAAGAAATGTTTGGGTATGCAACTGATTTAAGATCAAATACTCAAGGTAGAGCAACTTATATAATGCAGTTTAGTAATTATGCACAAGCTCCAAAATCAATTACTGAAGAAGTTATTTCTTCTAAAACAAAAAAATAATATATAATTTAAAAAGCAAAAAATAAAGGAGAAATTATTTATGGCGAAAGCAAAATTTGATAGATCAAAAGATCACGTTAATATCGGTACTATAGGACATATAGACCATGGTAAAACTACTCTAACTGCTGCTATTTGTACTTTCCTTGCAAAACAAGGTAAGGCAGAAAAAAAAGATTACGCATCAATTGATAGTGCACCAGAAGAAAAAGCAAGAGGTATTACAATTAATACAGCTCATGTTGAATATGAAACAGATAAAAGACATTATGCTCACGTAGATTGTCCAGGACATGCTGATTATGTTAAAAACATGATTACAGGTGCTGCACAAATGGATGGTGGTATATTAGTTGTTGCGGCAACTGATGGACCAATGCCACAGACTAGAGAACATATCTTACTTGCAAGACAAGTAGGTGTTCCTAAGTTAGTAGTATTCTTAAACAAATGTGATATGATGACTGATACTGAAATGCAAGACTTAGTTGAAATGGAAGTTAGAGAATTATTATCTTCATATGGATTTGATGGTGATAACACTCCAGTTATTAGAGGGTCAGCATTAAAAGGATTAGAAGGTGATGCAACTTGAGAAGCAAAACTTCAAGAGTTAATGGATGCAGTTGATAGCTACATTCCTACTCCTACAAGAGAAAATGACAAACCTTTCTTATTAGCTGTTGAAGATTCAATGACTATTTCTGGTAGAGGTACTGTTGTAACTGGTAGAGTTGAAAGAGGAACTTTAAAACTTAATGATGAAGTTGAAGTTATTGGAATTAAACCTACTAAAAAATGTGTTGTAACTGGTATGGAAATGTTCAAAAAAACACTTGATGAAGTAAGAGCTGGTGATAATGCTGGTATCTTATTAAGAGGTGTTAATAGAGAAGATATTATTAGAGGACAAGTATTAGCTAAACCAGGTTCAATTACTCCTCATATTAAATTCTCAGCTCAAATCTATTGTCTTAAAAAAGAAGAAGGTGGAAGACATACTCCATTCTTTAAAGGATATAGACCTCAATTCTACTTCAGAACAACTGATGTAACAGGTTCAATTGAATTAAAAGATGGTGTTGAAATGATCACTCCTGGTGATAACACTGAAATCATTGTTGAATTAATTTACCCAATAGCTGTTGAAGAAGGTTCTAAATTCTCTATTAGAGAAGGTGGAAGAACAGTTGGTGCAGGTACAGTAACTAAAATAATAAAATAAAATTATTAATAATAATTTTATTTTTTATTTTATAATTACAAAAGTGAGGTTTTAATGAAAAATTTTTATTGACAAAAAAATATGACAAATTTAAAGATGAAAGTAAGATTTAGTAAATCTGTTTTTAAATTAGTAAATATTCAATTTATTCAATCAAAATTTAGTTTCATGTTCTCATTTATTTTTTCTCTTGTTTTAATTTTTGGACTAGGATATATGAATATCTATGGCTTTGGATTAATTGATTTTGGTGCAGCATTTATGAATGTATTAGTTGGAATAATGACATTCCAAATATTACAAACAGGAATTCAAATTTTACCAGAAGCAATCATAGAATTTAAGCAATCAGTTATTTTAAAAAGAATTGGTTCTACGCCAATTAAAGCAATTGATTTCATTTTAATTATGATGTCTTATTATTTTTCTGTAATTTTTGTACAATTTTGATGAATTGTAATATGAACAACATTAGCATTTGGATTTTTAGAATTTGGCACTGGTATTCCAGGTAGCACAGATAAAATTTTAGGAATGGATCTTTTATGAAGGGGAAATGTTGATTGATTTAGTTTTTTTATTACTTCAATGTATACTTCAGTTTTAGCAATTGTTGTAGGGTTATTTATTGCTTCAGTTTCTAAAAGTTCAATTCACTCTCAAGTAATTGGTGGAATTACATTCTTTGTAACAATGTTCTTATCTGGAAACTTTATTTCAATTCAAACAATTGATTCAATGGGTGCGATGAAATATATTTCAATGATAACCCCATTTAGGTCAGTAAATAATTTAACTTATATTTCATGAAATTCACAAGATATGTTTGCAGTATTTCAACCTTGAAAAGATGCAATATTTCCATCTTTTGTTATTAATAACGATCCAACTATTCCCCCAGAAAACTACACTATTGATTCATGATTTATTTGATATTCATGAATTATGCCTGTCGTTATAATATTTGGATTAATTACACTATCTTCAAAATTCTTTAAATGAAGTAAGAGGTAATTATGGCTAAAATAAGAGATCAATATAAATTTGATATATCTTTAGGTATGTCTGAAGATAAAACAAATGCTCCTTTTATAATAGATTATGATCCACCAAAAGGCGAAAATAAATTAATTGAATTTAAAAATATTACAAAAGAATTCAATACTAACAAAAATAAATTTATAGCTGTAGATAATTTATCATTTTCACTATATAATAATGAAAATGTTGCATTATTAGGAGCTAATGGAGCTGGAAAAACTACAATCGTAGAAATGATGATTGGTTTAAATTCTCAAACAAGTGGAGATATATTATACTTATATGATTATGAATATAATTTCCAAGAAGCTATTGGAATTCAATTTCAAGATTCATCTTACCCAATTGGCTTAAATGTTTCAAATATAATAGACTTTATGATTGATGTTTATAATATTGATATTACAAAAGATGAAATTATTTCTGTTGTTACATCATTTGGTTTACTTGAATTTTTAAATAAACCTGCAAAGTCTCTTTCTGGCGGGCAACAACAAAGATTTAACATATTACTTGCTTTATTACATAAACCAAAAATTGTATTCCTTGATGAATTATCAACAGGTCTTGATATTCATATTAAAAATCAAATTAGATTTTTTGTTAAAAATTATTGTGAGAAATTTAAGATTAATATAATTCTTGTTTCTCATGACATTGAAGAAATTGAAAATATTACAGATAGAATAATGATTCTTCAAAATGGTAAACTTAAAGTTGATATTAATAAAAATAAAATAAATAAATATGCAAAATCTTTGAATGATTTAATTAATAAATATATATAAAAAAATAAGGAATTAATATCCTTATTTTTTGTCTTTTTCAACAACTCAATTTGGAGCTAAAGCAGTTTCTGCATTTAAATCAAATACATTGAATTTATTATTTGAAGTTGTTTCATTTAAAACAATGTTTTTATATTTATCATTCATTGCAGTTGTAATTAATAAATTAAATACAATATCTGAACCTTGTTCACTAAGAAATGTAATGAAGTCTTTATTTACATCATTATAGTTAATTTGCTTAGCATAAGCACCATAAAAATTTACTGTACCTGTATCAGGTAATATTTGTTCAGAAACATAGTTTTCAAATTTTTGGAATGCTTCTACAGGAACAGTTGTTGGTTCATTAATTTGTTTAATGAATTCTTCTTTCTTTAAAGCAATTGTAGTTGCTTTATTTATCGCATCAATATCAAAGCTTCCACCTAATTCTTTACTAATATTGTTAGCTAATGTTTCTATATCACTTATGAATTTAATTTCTTCAATGTGAGCAATTAATTCAGCTCTTGTACCATATTGGTATAAAACACCTTTTGAAGTTGATGCAATATTTGCACCATCTCTTTGGCTATTAAATAATTTTTCAGTCACAATTGAAGGCAATGAATTTTTTTCTAATGATTGTAAACCTACATAACCTATCATTTCATTTCCACTATTAGAAGTCTTCATTACATTATAATGATTGCTTTGTGTTCCATATGTAGAATTAGTATATAAGTTATCTCCATCGATATCTTCAGTTGCATTTGAAGGCATTAATGTTCCAGAGTTTGAAAAGTATTTTGAAGCATAATTGTTATTATCACTAACACTCATTCTATTAACATTTAGTAAAGCTTGAGAAGTAATTGTTCTATTATCACTTTCAAGTTTACCATTTAAACCATCTGATCAAACAAAATAGAAGTCTCTACCATATATAACTTGATCTCTTAAAGATTCCATAAATATATCACCAATTTTTCCATCGTTATTAGTATCACTTAATAAATAATTAACTGTTGAAGCTAATAAGAAAGCATCAAACATTTTTGTATAAATATCACTTTTATTAATGCTAAAAGAATTATTATATATTTGTCTTTTATATGAAGTTAATTGAGATGATGTTAAAACTGCATTATTTGATAAAGCATTTGTATTGTATCTAGTTCAATCAATAAATTTATTTCCGCTTTTATTATTAAAATCTTGACCATAATAAATATTTACTAATTGATTATTTAATGAATTAAGATTTGATGATGGAGTCCCTTTAAAATTTAAAAAGCTTGATGCTTCTGTTGGATTAACTCCAAAATAAGAATTTACAATTTTTCCTAGTACTTCTGATCTAATTCTATCTCCAAATATAGAACCATTATTTTTCATATAATCATAAATTGATAAATTTAAATAAAAATCATTTGAATAAATCATTTGACTAAACCTGAATGTTTTATCAGTTGATGCTAATGGTTTTATTGCTAAATCTATAATGTATGATTTCATTGCTCTTAAGTAATCTTCTCTATATGACGTAGAACCATAAGTAGGTTTTATTTCTTTATATAAATTTGTTATATTATAGAAACCAGTTGATGTATTTTGATTATAGATTCAAGGAGATGCTAATCCATTATTTTTTGCATTTGCAGAAAAATTAGAAGAGTAGGGTTCTTTAGTTGATCTAAGTTTATTTTGAACATTTATATTTTTATCATAATTTTTTATATTGAATAAATAATCAGACATTGCAATATAAAAGTTTTTAGAAGGTTGTGATCCTGTAGTAATATAGTTATCACTAAAATATTTTGTAATTAATGTTTGCATTGACGTATCTGCAAATAATTCTTTTAAAATAAATTCTTTATTATCAGTAAAATATGTTTTAAGTTCACTTTGCAAATTAATAGATATATTACTATTACCAGCAAAATTTGTTAAATTTCTTTCACTTAAAAGGTGTCTATAAATTATTACATCACCATATTTTTGGTTTGCTTCTTTAACATTTGCAATTGATTCAATATGTTTATAACCATCAATTGCAATTGCATGAACCCCTGCTTCATTTCTTAACATCATAAAGTTTGACAAAAATGCATCAGCAATTTTGAATGCATCAGAAGAATATAAATCTTTTCCTCTTAAGCTTGTAATATCTCCAAATTGATTAATAATTTTATCAACCATTGCTGCTGGAATTCTAGCATGGTTTGTATTTGTAAATGGAGTAGAACTAATAAATTGTTTAGTAATATTATCCAATACACTTGTAGCATTATTTAAATTTCTTGTATTTGATGCAGATATAAACTGATTACCAGGTGTTTGAAATTTATTATAGTAAAGAGATAATGCAGCCATTGCAAATTCAGGGAAAAGTGTTTCATATATATTTGAAGCTTTAGCTAATATATATGTTGAACCATCTTCTGTATGATTTTGAGGAACATCAATAAGCCCAGCATTATTTGTAACTCCAGCTATTGTTGGGAGAATATAGTTATTTGTTTTTTGTGAATCTTCAACAAAGTTATTAAATTTTTCAATACTTGAGAATGTTTCATTATCAGAACTTTCAGAAAAGTATGGGAAAGAATAGTTTCCAGCTAGATCAGTATTTCTATTTGATAATGTATTTTCACCACTACCTTCTGGAGGAGTTTCTTCTGGAGGAGGTGTAGGAGTAATGTTTGAATTATAAATACTATTAATACCACCTTGTGGAGTACCATATTTTCATAATGACATATTTACAATCATTGGTTTTTCAAATTCTAATCATTTTTTAAAAACGAACTCTTGTATAGGAGCATAAAGTTCATTTTCTAATTGATTTTCACCTTCTCAAGCAAAAGATCACCCTGGTGTATTAAGTGCATTCATTAAATCTGAAAGCTGAGGAGTTTTAATAGTTGTTATTCCATTTTTAACTTTAACAAGAGATTTTTCAAATATTTTATCAGTCAAATATGTTAAAGCTCATGTATTTTTTTTGATAGCAATAAAAGAATCTTTAGTACCACCATTTGGATCTAAATTTGTATCTTGAAATTCCTCTTCTCATTTTGAGGGATTACTTTTTTGAAGTTGTTCTTCAGCTTGTTTAAGATTTTCATCAATTTCTTTATTTTGATTTTTTAAGTCTCTAGCAAATGTGGCATTTTCTTTTGCAATTACTTCAATTGTTTTGTAAAAAATATCTCCTATTTTACCTTCAATATTTTTTTTCATTGAAGATTCATTAAATAGTGAATCTTCAGCTACTTCTTGAAGTGTAACTGAAATATTATCTGATCCTGTTTTACCGTTATCAGCAAATAAATTTCCAGCACCTTTATCTATCCTGGTTTCATCATCTTTTTTTGTTGCACTACATGATACCAAAAGTAATGCAGTTGAAGAAAAAATCGATAATAAACCTATAGAGATAGTTGTTAGAAAAAGAGCTTTTGACTTTCTTATTTTCATATATATTTTCTCCTAAAAATTACATAGTATTATTATAATATTTTATTTCAAAAAACACATAAAAAAAATAAATTAATTATTAAAAATAAAATATGTATATTTTTTTATTTAAAATATAATAAATAAAGTATAAAGTTGCAATTAAGAATAAGAGTATAAATGACAAAAATTGAAATAAATAATTTATCAATTTCGATAAATGAAAAAATGATCTTGAGAGATATAAATATCAAAGTAAATAAGGGCGATGTGATTGCTATTGTTGGGCCTAACGGAAATGGAAAATCAACACTTTTAAAAAGTATAATGAACCATTATAGTGTTAATAAAGAAAGTGGAGATATTTTAATTAATGGTGAAAGCACAAATGAAATGGAACCTAATGAAATTATGAAAAAAGGTCTATTTTTTGCTCCACAAAATTCTGAAGAAATACCTGGTGTTTTAATGATTGATTTTTTAAAAGCAATTGTTAATGCTAATCGAGAAACTCCTATAAAAATGGCAGAATTATTTAGAAAAATTGAAACAATATTAGAAGACTTAAATTTAGATAGATCCATTCTAAAAAGATTTGTAAATCATGGTTTTTCTGGAGGAGAAAAAAAGAAGTCAGAAATTCTTCAAATGAAATTATTAAATCCTGAATGTATTTTATTGGATGAAATTGATTCAGGATTAGATGTTGATTCAATTAAACTTGTAATAAATGAACTTAAAAAAATTATTAATCATGAAAAATCATTAATAATAGTTAGTCACCAACAAAAAATTTTTGATGTTATCAAACCTAATAAAGTAATTGTAATTATGGATGGAAAAATAATTAGAGAAGGAGACTACTCTCTTCTACAGAAAATTAATAATGAAGGTTATGAATGACTAAATTTATAATTGAAAATAATAAATTCTCAAGAACTATTGATATATCTTCAAATACTAAAGAAAAAATATCAATTGTTGATATAAATGATAGTGATATTATTATGGATATAATAATTAATGTATTTGAAAATTCAAGTGCAATATTAAATCTAGCAAGTTTTTCAGAATCAACAAATAAAAACTACAATATTATTGTCAATCATTTCTCAAGTAATAGTTATAGTGAATGTAATGTTTTTGGTGTTTCTAAAAATGGTTCAAATATTAAATTTAATTTAACTGCAAAGATTGATGATTTATCAATATCAAATAAATGTAAACAATCAATCAGTGGCATATTATTAACAAATGATTCTTCAATTATTGGGGCTCCTAATTTAATAATTAATACAAATAGTATTAAAGCAGAACACTCACTTTCTATAGGAAAAATAAATCAAAATAAATTATTTTATTTAATGTCAAAAGGACTAAATAAAAAGGATGCACTTTATCTTTTAATAATGGGTTATTTTAATAGCTGTTTAAAAAATTTAAAAAATGAAAATTTTAAAGAAAAAATTGAAAGCAAAATAAAAGGTAAATTATAATGAAAAACTTAAAAAAAGACTTCCCCTGATTTGAAGCAAATGAAGACCTAACTTATTTAGATAGTGGAGCAACTTCATTGAAACCTAAATGTGTAATTGATTTTGTTAATAAATATATGATAAAAGAATCATATAATTCACATAATACAGATTCAAAATATACATATTCAACTACAAAAGTAATTTATGAAACTAAAGAAAAATTAGCAAATTATTTAGGAACTAAATCTGATAATATTATTTTCACTCCAGGCGCAACATATTCATTAAATATGGTATCTCAAGGAATAAAACATATTTTAAATGAAGGTGATGAAATATTGTTAAATACATTAGAACATGCATCAAATATTTTACCTTGATTTGAAATTGCAAAAGAAAAATCTTTAACTATTAAATATATAGAAACAAAAGATGTTTTTTTAACAGAAGAAGAAATAATAAATTCTATTTCTCCAAAAACAAAATTAATTTCATTTGCAAATGGAACTAATTTAATTGGTGCTTCATTAAATGCTGAAAAGATTTCAATTAAAATAAAAGAAAAAAATCCCAATACAATTATTTGTATTGATGGAACTCAATATGTTCCTTTAAATAAGATGGATTTAAGAAATTCAAAAATTGATTTTTTAGCTTGCTCTGGTCATAAAATGTGTGCACCAACAGGAATTGGATTACTTTATTTAAATGATGAAATGAAAAAACATCTTAAACCAACAATATATGGTGGTGGAATGAACAAAAATATTAGTAAAGACTCATATTCACAAATGGATAATTTAGAAAAATATGAAGCAGGTACATTAAATATTTTAGGAATATATGGATGGAATGCTGCATTAGATTATTTAAACAATTTAGATTTAAAAGAAGTTAAAAATAATTTAATTGAAATTAAAAAATATTTAGATAAAGAAATAAATAAAATACCTGGTTTTTCAGTTATAAATGACAATGTAAATTCATACGTAACTATCTTTAAACATGAAACTTTATTTAGTCAAGATTTAGCTGGATATTTAGGTCAAAATGGAATAATAGTTAGATCAGGTTTTTCATGCGCAAAACTTGCTTACTACAATACAAAATATGATCAATTTGTTAGAGTTTCTTTATATGTTTATTCAGACTATGAAGATGTTGATAAATTGATAACAATTTTAAAAAAATATAAAAAAGGTGATGAAATTAATTGAGTTTAAACTTATTAATTTTTTAGTGGTAATTATGGATTACAAAAACAATTCAAATATTCAAAGGGCAATAATTATTGATAATTATGAAAACCCTGATAAAAAAACAAAAGATGATTTTATAAATGAGGAATATAAATCATACAATTTTTCTTCGGAATCTTGTATTGATAATCTAACATTATTTTTAAAAATTAATGATAATAAAATTGTAGATTGCTTATTTAATGGGGTTGGTTGTGCAGTAAGTTCTGCAGCTTCAAATATTATGTGTAATTTATTAATAAATAAAACAATAGAACAAGCTTTTTCAATAATAGATAACTATGAAAAAATGCTTGCAAATGAAAAATATGATGAAGATATTATAAAAGAACTTAATGTTTTCTCAAATATACACAATCAACCAAATAGAATAAAATGCGCAAAAATATGTTCTGAATCAATTAAAAGAATTTTAAAAGGATAAAAATATGGAAGATAAAAAAACCTATCAAAAAGAATATGAATTTGGTTTTAACGATGGAAATGAATACCTTTTAAATAAAAAGAAAGGTCTTAATAAAGATATTATTAGAGAAATTTCTAAACTAAAAGAAGAACCAGAATGAATGCTTGAATTAAGACTTAAAGCATTTGATGCTTTTATTAAAATGGAAAACCCAAAATGAGGACCAGATCTTTCATTTATAAATTTTGATGACTATATTTATTATTCACCCTCAAAAAAGAAAATGGAAAATGATTGAGAAAAAGTTCCAGAAACTATTAAAAACACATTTAAGAAACTTGGGATTCCTGAAGCTGAAGCAAAATTTTTAAATGGAGTTTCTACACAATATGATTCAGAAACTGTATATAAATCTCTAAGAAAAGAATTAGAAGTCCAAGGAGTTATATTTTCAAATATTGAAACTGCATTAAAAATTCATCCAGAAATTGTTAAGCAATATTTTGGTAAATTAGTTCATTATGAAGATAATAAATATGCCGCTTTAAACACAGCTATATGATCTGGTGGATCTTTTATTTATATTCCAAAAGGTGTTAAAGTTAATAAACCTCTTCAAGCATATTTTAGAATAAATGGTTTATCTCTAGGGCAATTTGAAAGAACATTAATTATTTTAGAATCAGATGCACTTTTACATTATGTTGAAGGATGTACTGCTCCAATTTATAATGAAAATAATTTACATGCTGCTGTTGTAGAAGTTTTTGTTGGAGAAGATTCTAATTGTCGATATACAACAATTCAAAATTGATCAAAAAATGTTTTAAATTTAGTAACAAAAAGAGCGAAAACATTAAAAAGAGCTAATATGTCATGAATTGATGGAAATATTGGTTCTGGAATTAATATGAAATACCCTTGTACAATTCTTCAAGGAGATTACTCAACAAGTGATTGCATTTCAATTGCAATAGCTTCTAAAGATGTTATTCAAGATTCTGGCGCAAAGATGATCCATATTGGTAAAGATACAAAATCAAAAATTATTTCTAAGTCAATTTCACTTGATGGCGGAGACACTAGGTATAGAGGATTAGTTGAAATTAAAAAAAGTGCTATAAATAGCTTTGCACATGTTGAATGTGATACATTAATTTTAGACTCTATATCAAGAAGCGATACTATTCCTATTGAAAAAATTTATAATAGTGAATCATATTTAGAACATGAAGCAAAAATCTCTTCAATTAGCGATGAACAAATATTTTACCTTACATCAAAGGGACTTACAAAAAAAGAAGCTGAATATCTAATTATTCTTGGTTTTATTGAACCTTTTATTAAAGAACTACCAATGGAATATGCAATAGAACTTAATAGATTAATAAAGCTTGATATGGAAGGTTCTGTTGGATAAAATAATTCATTTTTTTTAATAATTTCTATTGTTTGAATGCAATAAAATAATTGCATTTTCACTTTTAATATACTATAATTAAAATAATTATAACAATTGCATGGATGCTTTTATTTTGAATTGGAGATATTAAAATTATGTCAAAATTTTTTAAATTTATTACAAATGATGAAAGAAGATTAGATTTATCAAAAATGGGATTAACTTCAAATGATGTAATAATTCTAAATCTTAAAAAAAGTATATATGAATTATTAGATGATAATGTTGATTTAGAATTAATAAAACAATCTGCAACTTCAAATAAAACTGTTTTTGTAATTGTAAAAGAAAACTTTCCTACTGAAATGGGTTCTATTGATAATTTAGATGATGTTAAAGCTAAACACAAAAAAATTAAAAAGATTTTTAAGAAAAATGAAAATGTATTATTTTTCTTTGGAAATGTAAGTGAAGGTGAAAGTATTTATGGAATTGAAGATGGTGACATTACAATGTCAGATCCAAATTTTTTTGATAATTTTATTTTAGAAAAAAAGGCAAAAGCTGAACATGAATTAATGATTGAAAATCAAAAAAGAGAAGAAAATCAATTAATGCTTGAAAATCAAATAAAAAAAGAACAAGAAGAAATTGAAAATGAATTAACTAGCTTGAATAAAGAAAATTCTCAAATAAAATCTTTATATGAGAATAGTCCTAATAATGTTTTTGTAAATCCAAATATTCAAAGAAATAATGCAATTCAAAATACTTTAGTAAGTGGCGAAAACAATCTATACAATGAAGATGTTAAGTTAGTTGATGGAATTACTCCATTTAACAAAGATGAATTTGTTGATGAAGATATTAAATTTAATGAAGATGGTACACCAATTACAGATTCATCATCTAATTATGGAAATGGCAAATTAATTAAAAATGAATTTGATCAAGGATTTGAAAAATTACATAAAATTGAAAATGATGAAATTTCATACCCTCTTTTAGATTCAAAAGAATATTTATTAAAATCCATTTATGATTTTATATGAAGAATGTTTATATTAAATAATAATAATTTATTACTAAATGATTTATTATACTTATCAGTAAATAATTTCCCTACATTATCTTATGGTCAAAATGAATATATTAGAGAATTAGCTAATAATGTTGATTCATTATTTGATTTAATTTTAAAGCTTGATTACAAATTAGAATTTAATAATAAATTATTCTATATTTATTTAGCAAACTTATTTACTATTATTAACGGTAGATGTAAAGTTAATAGAGAGTTCCTTGTTGATATGGCAATTTGAGTAAGTGATGATGCAAGAGAACAGTTTGTAACTAGAACAGAAAATTTTATGAATAATAATTTAGTTTCAATTGAAAAAGTTATTTATTCACACTTTATTGAATTTTCTACATTAGCACAAGGTTCTATTCCTAGAATTAAAGGATCTTTAAAAAATGAAGATGTACATTTAGTTTTATATAAAAAAGTACAATATTCAAATAATAGAAACTTATTTTGTATTATTCTAAGAAATTTATATAGAGCATCAGGTGAAATTGGATTAAATTTAGAAGATTACATTTTAAATGAAGAAGCTATTAATAATTTAGATTCACAATTAAAAATGGATGTTGCAGATTCATATAACATTTTATTAGAAGAAGTTAGAAACTTCATAATCCTTAGAGGGAGTAATGAAGAAAAAATATCAAAACTTTACAATATATTAATGAGCATTGGAATTGAAATGATTATTTCAGAAGCTGCTCAAGTTATTAATGTTGCTTCATTAGTAAATCAAGAACAAGTTCAAATTGAAGATAAATATTTTAATTATATAAATAAATTAGAACCTAAAAATGAAATAATAAACATCAAATATGAAGAAATTGAAGCTCTATATAGAGAAGCTTCTGATTCTGAAAAAGCAAGAAATATTAATGAAGATAAAGGTAATTTTGATTTAGACTTCTTAAAAGATCAAATTAAAAAAAGAAGAGCTAATGAACTAGATAGAGACTATGGTTTAAATAGTGAATTAGAATTTAAAAAAATTAATGTTGATTCTGATGAAATGTCAGACAAAATAGATGACTATGAAACTAAAATTAGAGCCAACATTAAAATGATTGAAGATCAAAGAAAAATGCTAAAAGAAAGAATGGAAAGATATTCTAATAGATCATCAATGGATGATATCATTAAAATGAAATAAAAAAATACACATTAATGTGTATTTTTTTATCACTCTCTTTTTTTTGTTATACTTTCTGTTAGTATTTCACAACCATCTTCGGTAATTAAAATCATGTCTTCAATTCTTATACCACCAATATTTGGTATGTATATTCCTGGTTCAATTGTAACAATTGAATTTGCAGGAAATACTTCCTTGTAATTTTGAGATACTATTGGAAGCTCATGAACATCAATTCCAACACCATGTCCAGTAGAATGAACAAAGTAATCTTTAAATTCTGTTCCAGAAATAATGTCTCTACAATATTTATCAAGATTTTGACCTGTTATTCCAGCTTTAGCTTTTTTAATACCTGTTTTGTTTGATTTAAGAACTACATCATAAGCTTTTATTAACTCATTAGACTTTGGTTTACCAATTGCAAAAGTTCTTGTTAAATCTGAACAATACCCCATATATTTACATCCAATATCAATTGTAATGAAATCGCCATTTCTAATTAATCTATCAGTTGGTGAGTGATGAGGATATGCACCATTAGGACCTGAGGCAACAATGGGATCAAATGAATTACATTCTCCACCTGTTTCAATTATTCTACAAGAAATTAAATTAGCAACTTCTTTTTCTGTCATTCCTTCTTTTACTTCTTTTTTAATTCATTCCATTACTTCACAAATTTTCTTTGCAGCATGTCTTAAATTATCTATTTCATTTTTATTCTTGATAATTCTTAACTCTTTACTCTTAATGGGTTTTATATCATCTAACATATCTTGAAAGAATGATAATTCTGCTAAAGTAGTGTATTCTTCTTCTAGGAAAGCTGAAGTTATTGAATTTGTATAAAAATAATCTGATAATGTTTCTTTATTTTCATAAATTTTAACATTAATTTTCGTTTGATCTATTTCTTTTAGACCCTTTTGATAATATCTACCATCTAAAAAGTAAGATACTTCTTTTTTAGTAATTACAATAAAACCAAAAGATGATTGAAAATTTGACAATCAATATCTGCCTTGCTTTGAACTTAAAATACATGAATTAATTTTATCTTTTTTTAAATAACTTCTAATTAATTCTATTTTTCTTTTCATACTTATTTCTTTTTTGTTTCAGTATGATCATTAACTTTTCTACATCTATTGCAGAACTTTTTTAAAGTCATTTTTTCTGGATGAGTTTTCTGATTTTTTTGTGTTAAGTAATTAATTTCACGACACTCTTTACATTCAAGTCTCACATGTTTTTTTATAGCCATAAGCCCCTCATTAATAATAATTGTATTTTAGTTTAAAATCATTAATATTTTACCACTAATAATTGATTTTTTTTATATTATAAGTGGATAATATCTTTTTTGCATTATCTATTGATCCCAAATCAATACATTCTATTTTCTTTTTATTCAAAAAATCAAATGCAGTTTTAGATCTGTTGCCTGATAGGCAATATAAATAAACGATTTTGTTTTCTAAGAATTCAATTTCGTTATTTAATAATATATCTAATGGTATATTAATTGATTTCTCGATATGATCTTTTTCAAACTCTATTTCACTTCTAACATCAATAACAATTTTTTGTTTCATATTAATACTTTAATCATTCTTAAATAAAATAAATTATATAATAAATATAGGTTCAATTTGAATTTTTACATTGTATGGAGAAAAAATGAAAGGTAAAAATTATAGAGGACAAATTCTTTTAGGTAAATATAAAATTCTACATTTGATAGCTCAAGGCGGTATGGATTCTTCAATATATTTAGCAGAAGATATTAGTTTAGCAGAAAAAAATTACTTTTCAAATAAATATAAATATTCAGCTGTAAAAATAATTGAAAAAACTAAAGATACTGCAGATGATCAATGAGAAAAAATTCTTGATGAAGGAACTACAACAGGTAGGCTTATTGGTAAGAAAAATATAGTTGAATTATATGAATTTGCAAAATTAGATGAAAATACTATTTTAATTATTATGGAATATATAGACGGACCATCTCTTTCTAAATACATCACAAATAGCGGGACAATACCATTAAATGAATCTATTTATATATTTGAACAAATATTAATAGGTGTTAATGAATTACATAAAAATAGTAATATCATAATTCACAGAGACTTAAAACCAGACAATATTTTAATTTCAAAAGACTTATCAAAAATTAAAATAATTGATTTTGGTATTTCATCTGTTTTCAAAAGAAATAAAGATCAACTTAATAATATGGAAGCTATGACTAATGAGGAATCTTTCTATGGAACTATTCCATACATAACTCCTGATGTTTTAAATTATAGAAAACAATCAGAAAACAATATTGCTTCATTAATTACAAAGCAATTTGATTTTCATTCTTTAGGAGTAATTTTTTATGAGATGATTACTGGAAAAAAATTATTTTATTATGAAGATGAAAATAGTATGGAATCAATTAAATTTCCTTGTATTTATGACATTGTTACAATGAAAACTATTTTTGAAGATTTTCCAAATGATATTGAAAATATAATTTTAAGATTAATTTCTTCAAAAGAAAAAGACTATTATTATAGATATTCAAGTATAGATGAAATATTAAATGATATTGAAAAATATAAATTAAGAATTAAAAATCATGAGCCAGAACCTAAACTTTTAAAAAAACCAACAATTAGAAATCTTCAATTTACTTCTAAATTTAATGTTCATAATGAAGGTACTAGATTTTATAAAAATAATAAAATTATTTTAAAATGCTATTTACTTGTATCATTATTTGTGATTTTATTATTAATAATAATTTCATTATTTTTTACAGGTGTTTTTTAATGAATAAAGCAATTGTTCTAAAAACAATAAGTGGAATTTCAACATTAAAAGACTTAGATAGTTCTGAAATATTTTTAGCAGAATTAAAAGGTTCTTTGTTAAACAAAAAAACAATTATTTATCCTGGAGATTATGTAGAATATAGCAATAGTGAATCAACAAAAATAATTACAAGTGTTATTAATAGAAAAAACTTTTTAAATAGACCAAAAATTGCTAACATAGATTATTTAGTAATTGTTAATTCTATTACTGAACCTAAAGCAAGCATTAGAATGATAAACAAGTATATATTATTTTTTCAATCACAATTCATTGATAATATTATTTTATATTTTACTAAATTTGATTTATTAAAAAAAAATGAAATTGAGGATGCAAATAAATTAGTAAATCATTTTAAAAATGATGGATTTATTTGTTTTTCATCAGACAAATATAATTATTTTATTGATTTTTTAAATAATAATGATTCCAATATTATTTGTTTTAGCGGACAATCTGGAGTTGGAAAATCAACACTTTTAAATATGATAGATAAAAAATTTAATATAAGAACAAATGAAATTTCAAAAGCATTAAATAGTGGAAAACATACAACAACTGCTACAAATTTATTCGCATATGAAAAAGGTTATTTAGTTGATACTCCTGGTTTTTCAACTGTTAATTTAAATATTGATAAAGTTTTATTAGCAAATGGATATAAAGATTTTAGAGAAGCATCAATTAATTGTAAATTTAATAATTGTTTACATAAAGAAGAAAGTAAATGTGCAATAAAATCTATGGTAGAAAAAAATATTATCTCTAAAGAAAGATATGATGATTATTTATTTTTTTTAAATAATATTTCTAATAAAAAATAATTATATTTTTTCACCATTTAAAGAGAATTTAGATGAACTTATAATTTTAACATCAACAATATCACCATCATTTGCTTCCCCTTTAAAATTAACAACTTTCATTTCCTCGGAATATCCAAAAAATATATTTTTATTTGATTTTGATTTTCCCTCAACTAAAACTTTAACAGTTTTATCAATGAAAGATGAATTCTTTTCTTTTGAATATTTTTCTACTAATAAATTTAATTCTTGTAATCTTTCTCTCTTTTCTTCAATAGAAATATTATCTTCCATTTTAGATGCAACAGTTCCATCTCTTTTGCTATAGATGTAGGTATATGAATGATCAAATTTAACTTCATTATAAAGATCTAATGTTTTTTGAAATTGTTCTCTTGTTTCATTTGGAAAACCAATTATTAAATCTGTTGATATTGTACAATTAGGTATTAATTCTCTTATTTTATAAATAATTTTTAAATAATCTTTAATGTACATATGCCTATTCATTTTTTTTAAAATTTCATCATCACCTGATTGAATAGGTAAATGAATATGTGGCATAATATTTTTATACTTTTTCATAACTTCAATTATTTCATCTGTAAAATTTCAAGGATTACTTGTTGTAAATCTTATTCTTTGAATATTAGTTTTTGCTACATCTTCTAATAGATTTGCAAATCTATAACTTTCATCTTTAAAATCAATTCCATAGGCATTAACATTTTGACCAATTAAAGTTATTTCTTTAAAGTTATTTTTTATTAAATCTTTTACTTCATTAAGTATATCTTCACTTTTTCTACTTCTAATTTTTCCACGTGTAAATGGTACAATACAATATGTACAAAACTTATCACATCCAAACATTACATTTACACATGCTTTAACATTACTAACTCTATTTGAAGGAAGATTTTCTATAACATCACCTTCTTTTGATCAAACATCTACAACAGTATTTTTTTCAAAAATAACTTGTTCTATTATTTGTGGAAGACGATGAATATTGTGTGTACCCATTATAAAATCAACATGATGATATTTTTGTAAAATAGTATTAACGATATTTTCTTCTTGAGCCATACAACCAGCTATTCCAAAAATGAAATTATTATTAGATTTAAACTGTTTTAAAAAACCAATTTCACCAAAAACTTTATTTTCAGCATTTTCTCTAATAGCACATGTGTTAAGGATTACAAAATCAGAAGTATAAACATCTTCATTATATTCATAACCTAAGGCCTTTAAAATTCCCATCATATTCTCAGAGTCTCTTAAATTTGATTGACATCCATATGTTCTAACATGAAAGGTTTTTCCTAATCCTATGTTTATGATATTTTCTGGAATATAAAAAGCATCTGTAATTACTTGTGATTCTTGCATTCTTTTTCTTGCCTTATTTAAATCTGGCATGAAATATTTTGATACATCAATTTTTCTTTTTTTCATTTAATTATTATAAATGCTTTTTTTAAATTAAATTATTTAATAAAATTAATTATAATTTAGATAGAACATTTTTTAAGGAGTAAGTATGAAATTATCGATTGTATACAATATTTGCAATTTTTCTAAGAATTTAGATAATTCTTTGGAATCAATTCAAAAAATAAAAGATAAAAATTTTGAAATAATTTTTATCTTAAACCTAAGTAATAAATCTTTTGAGAAAATGTTACCTTCATTAAATTTTCCTAAAGAAAAAGCATCATTTGTTTTTTTAGATCAAAATTTAGGTCACTCATATGCATATAATATGGGATTAAAACTTGCAAAAGGTGATTATATTTATTTTGCAGGCCCAAAAAATATATTTAAACAAGATTTTATGGAAAAATTAAATGAAAAAACTTCAAAAGAAACTTATGATTTTATTGTTCTAAATGATGGAGACCAAAAAAAATTCTCTAATGAGGAATATATTAAAAATAGAAATACAGATGTTATGAATATTAAGAGAAAAATATTTAATAGAAAATTTCTAATAAAAAATAATATTATGTTTACTAATTACAAAAATTTTAATAAATTATATTTATTCTACGTAAATGAAAATGCAAAAAAAATTGGTTACATTGAAAAAAATACTTGTGATTTTATTTATTCTGAAAAAGTTAATTACAATTTATATGATATTCTCACATGTTCAGAAATTCTTTTTAAAATAATAAATGAGTCTGAATTTGATAAAGATAAAAAAACATATTATAAAATGATAATTACTGTATCAATTTTATATGAATTCATATATAAAGTATTTAAAAATTATTCTGATAAAAATATAATAATAAACTCTATTACAAATGCACATAGAATTATTGAGAAAATATATCCAGAATATAAAGAAAATGAATATTTAATTAAAAATAAAAATAAAGAAATACCAAATTATATATTGAATTTTAAAGCAAATATAAAATATTGTAAAAATGTTTTAGAATTTTTGTAGAAGATTATGAAAAAAGTTTATCCTTTAGCATCATCTTCTAGAAGATTTTTTGCTAGATTATTAGATTTCATTTTGATTTTAGGAATTATTGTAATTTTTTACTTTGTATTCTTTTCTTTTAATCCTGTTGAAACAAATTTTAAATCATCTTTATTTTTTTCTTATATGATTTTTATTTGAATAATTTTTTTTATTTATTTTGTACTTATACCATCTCTAAATAAGGGAAGAACTTTATTTATTTTTGCATTGAAAATGAGAATCTTTGATGCAAATTCTGATGATTATTTTTTTATTGAGAAAATTAACTTTAAAAATGATAAACATAAAAATTTTTTTTATTTTTTTATCAATATATTTAAAAGAGAGTTTTTTGTTTGGAATATATTTTGTATAATAAATTTTTCATTAGGCATTGTAATATTATCATTAGGAGATGTTGAAGGTTTAATTTTTATAAAATCACTTTTTATGTCAAATGCAGGAATTGATAATACTCAAGGAACAAATTCATTTGCAATAATATTTACATCATTATATTCAATAAATTTTTTATTTATTGTTGGAATTTTTATTAATTTTTGAATTAACTCAGGTAAAAGAAATATCGTTGATGTTTTTAGCTCAACTGTAACTCTTTATCTTAAAGAAATTGAACCAAAATCAGATAATTTTAATAAAGATAAAAAGAATATAATAAATTATGGATTACCTGGTGAAATTTTAGATTCTGTTTTTGAAGAAATATATGAATTAGAGAAAGAAAAAGATAATGGAAAAAATAAACGAAAAACAAAAAGAAGCAATTGAATCAGGCAATGAACCATTAATTGTAATAGCTGGTGCTGGGTCTGGTAAAACATTTGTTTTAACTCAAAGAATAATTTATTTAGTTAATAAACTTGGTTTTTACCATAACTCTATTCTTGCATTTACTTTTACAAATAAAGCAGCAAATGAAATAAGAGAAAGAATTTTAAATTTTATACCAGATTTACCATTTAATTGAATTGGTACTTTTCATAGTATTTGCTTAAAAATATTAAGAGAGGATATTCATATATTAAATCGTTCAAATAATTTCGTAATATTGGATGAAGAAGATCAACTATCAATAATAAAAGAGATATATAAAATTAAAGCTTTTTCTAAAGATGTTATTATTCAGAAAAAGGTACTTTATTTTGTAAGTTATTTAAAGACTAAAAAAATTGATATAGATGATGATGAAGAAATAATTAATTCACTAACAAAGCTTGAATTGAATTCAGAAAAAATTGAAATTATAAAAATTTGTTATAAAGATTATTATAATTATTTATTAATAAAAAATTTATTAGACTTTGATGACTTAATTATTTGTGTAAATAAAATATTTTCAATTAATGAAGAAGCAAAATTAAAATGACAAAATAGATTCAACTATATTTTAGTGGATGAATTTCAAGATACAAATGAGGATCAATTTGAATTGTTAAACAACCTAATTAGAGATAAACAAAATGTTTTTATAGTTGGAGATCCAGATCAAATGATTTACTCATGAAGAGGTGCATACCCAAATATTTTCGAAGATTTTCAAGATATGTATCCTAATAATAAAAAAATTCTCTTAGAGAAAAATTATCGTTCATCACAAAATATTTTAGATATTTCAAATCAATTAATTAAAAATAATAAATTTAGAATTGAAAAAGCTTTATACACAGATAACATTAGAGGATCAAAAATAACTTATTATCACGCTTCAAGCTCTGATAGAGAATCAAATTGAATTGCAAATAAAATAAGTTATTTAAAAGAAGAAGAAGGATATAAATATAAAGATATTGTAATCTTATATAGAAGTAATTATTTATCAAGAAATATAGAACAATCATTAATTTACAAAGACATACCATATGTAATATTTGGCGGTCTTAAATTCTTTCAAAGAAAAGAAATAAAAGATTTAATTTCATTTATGAAGTTAATATGTTTTGATGATGATGTTTCATTAAATAGAATTCATAATACTCCAAAAAGAAAAATAAGTGAAGCTATCTATTCAAAGATTTTACAATTTGCAAATCAAAATAATATCTCAACATGAGAAGGATTTAAAAGAGTCTATGAAATTAGCGAGTTAAAAGATTCAGCTAAAAAAAGTTGCTATGAATTTTATGAATTAATTTTATCTTTGAAAAAATTTAAATTCATTCAAATAAATGATTTGGTTGACAAAATTTTAAAAGATACAAATTATTTAGAATATCTAAAAGATATAGATGAAGAATACAGAGTTGAGAATATAAAAGAGTTGAAATCAGCAATTGCTTTGTACCAACATAGAAATACAAAATCTGAACTAAAAGATTATTTACAAGAAATAACTTTATATATGTCAAATGAAGAAAAAGGTTTTGAAAACAAGAGAGATTATGTTTCTCTAATGACTATTCATAATGCAAAAGGTTTAGAATTTAAAAATGTTTTTTTAATTTCGTTTTGTGATGGTTTATTTCCCTCGGCTAAAGCAATAGAAAAGGGAGATATTTCAGAAGAAAGAAGAGTTGCATATGTTGCAATGACAAGGGCTAAAAAAAATTTATTCATTTCATCATATGATGGAAAGAGCTTTCATATATCATCATCATCTAATTTACTTCCTTCAAGATTCATTGAAGAAATAAAGTCTAATAAAAATTTTGAAGCTGTTTTTGATCCTGCAATTAAATATGAACGAGATTATAAAAAATTTTCTATAGATGTTAAAACTTTTGAAGGAAAAGATTTATCTGAAAATTATCATAAAGATAAACAAATATTTGATTTAGGTGATCCAATTTCTCACACAATATTTGGTGCAGGAATAGTTGTTGGAATTGATGGAGATATATTAAAAATAACTTTCAAATCTCCACATGGAATCAAGTTTATTTCTCGAGACCATAAGAGTGTTAAAAAGTTAAAAAATTAAATTAGTTGCTTTCAAATTTTTTATCTAAATAATAATCATATAAAGATTTTACAGTTTCATTAGCAGCTATTGTATTATTGTTATTATCCACAGTACCAAGTAAAACTGGTTTTTTCTCACTAGAGAATGCTATTCCGCCAGATAATTTACTATTATCTCCAACAATAGAAGTTAAGTTTGGCCTTACTAATAATGCATAATCAACAAAGTTTCTATAATCAATAGCTGATTGATCTTGTCTTATATATAAACCACTTAAAGATTTATACTCAAAGGGTAATTTAGTAAATTCAGCAATTTGATTATGATCAGTACTTGGTGGTAAATTATTTTCTATTGTATAGTCATAATTATATTTATCTAATAATACTTTTTCACTATATGTTTCAAATGGATCATAATTTAATTCTGAAAAAATATTGTTTTCAGCTTTGAATGCTGGATTATCTATGAATAATAAAACTTTTACTTTATCATTTAATTCTTTTTCAGAAAGGAATGCTTCAAGAAAACTTGAATCAATAATTGGGTTAATAGAAACCCCTCCACCATTTTCAATTCCACCACCGCTTAATCAACTTCTAAAAGGTAAAGTAGAATCTGATCCTGCTAATGATCCGTATATAAAAATGTAATTTCCATTATTAATGCTTGAATCACCTAATATAGCATTTTTAACAGAACTATTTTGCTCTTCTAGGTTTGATAATAAGACTTTTGTATTTGCTTCAGTTGATAATTTCATGATTTTTAATTTAATAGAATCATCTGATGTTTGAGTTGCGCTACATGATACTAAAGACAATGATGCAATCATCGAAATATTAAATAAACAAAAAAGGAATATTTTTTTTCTATTTCTTTTAATTATTTTTTTCATATTTATCCCCATTTTCATTTCGATTATCTAAAAATATATCAATAAATATTATATATTAATTAATCAAAAAAGTAATATTTAATGTTAACTAAACATTTTTTTGTTAAAAAACTTAATTTAAGTATTATAAAAAAGCAAAAATTTAAAAAAAAATGTGTAAAAACAAATAATAAATAATAAAATTTAGATGTATGCGTGAGCATTAGATTACCAAGGAGAAATGAAATGGGAAAAAAATTAGTGTTAGATTCAAACATGAGGCCATTAACTAAAAATCAAATAATAAAACTTATAAGTGATAATGCAAATATTTCAATACCAGTTATAAAAGATATATTTGATGATTTTCAAAAATTAATGTTCGCTGAATTAGATAGATGTTTAGAATTTAAATTACTAGATATTGGAAAAATAAAAGTTAAACGTTCTAATCCTAGAATTGGTGTAAATCCAAGTACTGGTCAAAAAGTAGAAATAGCTGCTAAGACAAAATTAAAATTTACTTTTTCAAAAGGTTGCAAGGTTTTCGCAGAAACTTTATATATCTAATTAAATAAAATAGAAATATTTTATTCTTGTATATACATATATAATTTATATATACATAAAATAAATTTTTTATATAATAAAAGTAATAAATACTTTTTTAATTGAAGGGAAAAAATAAAATATGGCAAATAATAAAATAAATATAGCTATAAATGGATTCGGAAGAATAGGAAGATTAACTTTCAGAGAATTACTAAAAAATAAAAATGTTTCAATAGTTGGTATTAATGATTTAACTGATACTAAAACACTTGCACATTTATTAAAGTATGACTCTGCTCAAGGAGTGCTAGATAAAAAAGTATCACACACTGATAAAGAAATAATTATAGGAACAACAAAAATTCCTGTTTATTCAGAAAAAGACCCAAGTGCTTTACCTTGAAAAAAATTAAATGTAGATTTAGTAATTGAATCTACAGGAAGATTCACAGATGAAAAATCTGCTGGACTTCATTTAAAAGCAGGAGCTAAAAAAGTTTTAATATCAGCTCCAGCTAGTGGAAATATTCCAACTGTTGTTTACAATGTAAATCACAAAATTTTAACAAGTAAAGATAAAATAGTTTCTGGTGCATCATGTACAACTAATGCATTAGCTCCTTTGGCTAAAGTTCTTGATGAAAAATTTGGAGTTGAATGAGGATTAATGAATACTATTCATGCATTCACTGCTGATCAAAGATTACAAGATGCTCCACATTCAGATTTAAGAAGAGCAAGAGCTGCTTCTGTTTCAATGATACCTACAAGTACTGGAGCAGCAAAAGCAATTGGCCTAGTTTTACCAAGTTTAAATGGTAGACTTCATGGATTAGCTACAAGAGTTCCTACAATAACTGGTTCACTAGTAGACTTAACTGTGGTTTTAAAAAAGAATGCAGATATTAAAGCAATTAATAATGCAATGAAATCAGCTTCTAATGAATCATTTGCATATGAAGAAAACCCAATAGTATCTTGCGATGTTGTTGGAGATACTCATGGTTCTATATTTGATCCTGCAATGACTTTAGAAATCAATGTTGATTCTAAAAAAGCATTCAAAGTTTTCACTTGATATGATAATGAATATTCATATGTAGCTCAATTAGTTAGAACGGCTATATATTTAGCAAAATTGAAATAATAATTTTTACAACGTTAATAACGTTTAAAAATTATTATTTTTCAACCATCTAAAAATAAAGGAATTACAATGACAAAACAAATTAAAAAAATTATAAAAATTAGCTTATCTGCACTTTTTGGAGCTGGACTATTATCAGTTATTATTGCATCTTCTGTGATAATGTCAGGAGGTAATACTTCTAATTTATTTGCTGAAATAGTTGTTTCTGATAACACATCAGTTCTTGCTGATAAATCATTTAGTGAGACAACTTTTAATGGATATAGGGATTTTTTAAAAAATAGAGGTGATGAGTTAAAAGACCCAGTTCAAGATTATAGAGAAGGTTTTGGATTATGAAGAAGACCAGGAACTAATAATAATGAAAGAGAGACTACATTTAAAGGAATATTTGATAATGGTAAAGATTTAATTATTGCTCCTGGTTTCAATCACGCACAAGCTATAGAAAATGTTGCACAAGATAAAACCTTTTCTAATAAGGGTTTCTTACTTTTAGATTCAGGTATAGCTAATCCTGTTGGAAATGTTTCAACTGTAGAATTTAGAATGGAACAAGCTGGTTTCCAATGTGGAGTAGCTGCATCACAATTTTTGAATTCTAATGAAAATATATTTGGCAAAGATGGTTCTTTAAAAATTGGAGGTTTTGTTGGTCTTGCATTCCCTTCAACTTTAGATTTCCTTATTGGTTATCAAAAGGGTATGGTTGCTTGAAATCAAGCAAATCCTTCAGCAAAACAGATTGAGTGAATTGATCTTGGTCCTAATGTAGGTGCTTATACTTCTGGTAGTTTTGGTATTGGAGATGGTAGACAAATATCACAAAATTTATTAATTAAAGGAGCTGATGTAATTATGCCTATTGCAGGACCACAAACTCTAGATGCAATCACAGAAATAGGTCTACAAAATAGACCTGTAGTTATTATTGGAGTGGATTCACCTCAAGAAGAAAATCTTGGTTTGCAAAAACCAATTCCTAATTTGGGTTCTGAAAATATAAAAGCTTTTGATGGTACACCTTCGGATAATAACAATATTATCCAATTCTCAGCAGAAAAAAAATTAAATATTGCAGTGCAGGGTACACTTACAGCAATTTCAAATACAGAAAAACCTAATGAAGCTGAGTTTGATGGTTCTTCTTATGGTGGTTTCGGCTGAAGAAATATAATTGCTTTAGGGCCTGATGGTTCTAGTGCAGTTGGTATATCAAAAGCTGGAGAAGACTATTTTACAAAAGGTCTTGGTGGAGATCCTTCAGCTGGAGGTTATGCTGATGTTGTTGCTGGACTATTAACAAATCCTGTATTTAATGAAATGATTGGCCCAGAAGGACAAGTTTCTTTTTATAATACAACAGATGGTTCTGGAACTGGTGAAGGAGTAGCTTCTATTGATAAATATTCTAATGGATTAAATAATTTTAAAACTGAATATGTTGAAGAAGCATTAAGATTAAATGGTACACATTTTGCACCACCACCACTACCTAAATCACCAATTGTACTAAATGATGTACAAAATCTAAAAAGAAAGGAGTCATAATATGAATGAAAATATAAAAGACTATATTGTTTACATAGATGATATATCTAAATCTTTCTTAGATGGAAAAATTAAAGCTAACCAGCACATTACATTAAGAGTAAAGAAAAATGAAGTTTATGCATTAATGGGTGAAAATGGTGCAGGAAAATCTACCATAATGTCAATCTTATTTGGTATATATAGACAAGATAGCGGAAAAATCTATATTAGAGGAAAAGAAGTTGATTTCCACTATGCTAATGATGCTCATAAAGAAAAAATTGGAATGGTTCATCAACATTTTAAATTAGTAGATGAATTTACAGTTCTTGAGAATGTTATTCTTGGCAATGAAATATGTAACGATAAATTACCTATAAAAAATTTCATTATGGATAAGAAAAAAAGTAAAGAAAAAATTCAAGATTTAATTAATAAATACAATCTTAATATAAATGTAAATGATAAAATTAAAAAATTAAATGTTTCTCAAAAACAAAAAGTAGAAATCCTAAAATTATTATTTCTTGATTCTGAAATACTTATATTTGATGAGCCGACTGCAATTCTTTCAAAAAATGAAATTAGTCAATTTTTAGAAATGATTAAGAACTTCAAAAAAGAAGGAAAAACAGTTATCCTAATTACTCATAAACTTAAAGAAGTTTTTGAAGTTGCCGAGAGAGGTGCGATAATTAAAAAGGGTAAATTAGTTGAAGAAGTTGACATCAAAAAAATGGATGCTAAAAAAATTAGTTCTCTAATGGTTGGAAAAGAAATAAGTGAAGTTAAAAATAAATCTACAAAAAATTTTGGTGAAGTAGTTCTTTCTGTAAAAGATTTAATGCTTGAGGAAAATAAAACAATTTCATTTGATATAAGAGCTGGAGAAATCTTTTCAATAGCTGGAGTTAGTGGAAATGGTCAAACAGATTTAATCTCATTAATTACAGGTTTAGAAAAACCAAAAAAAGGTCAAGTATTTATCAAAGATGTTGAAACAAATACTTTAATAGAAACTTCAAAAATGAGTATAAATAAAAAATACAAAGTTGGTTTAGGTTTTGTTCCTGAAGATAGACAAAAACATGGTTTATTTTTGAAATCATCAATTGCAACAAATTGTGTGACAAATAGATACAATGAATATGCAAGTGATAAAAAAGATAGATTTTACAAAACAATTCCATTTCTTCCTTTTATTAAATTTATAAATTTAAATGCAATTAGTTATAATGCATTACATTTAATTAAAAAATATAATGTTTTTGGAGGTTCTTCAATACATGATAGTGCTGGAAACCTTTCTGGTGGTAACCAACAAAAAATTATTATTGGTAGAGAATTAAGTAAAAAAAGTCATTTATTAATATTATTTCAACCAACAAGAGGTTTAGACATTGGTGCAATTCAAATGTTCCATGAATACATTCTTGAAGCAAAAGAAAAAGGAAAAGCAATTTTACTTATATCATATGAATTATCAGAAATATATGCTTTATCTGACACAATATCAGTTATTAGTAAAAACAATCTTGTAAGTCAAGGTTCAGTTGAAGAGATGAATATTGATAAAGTTGGTCAATTAATGACAACATCAACATTTGGAGTAGAAAATGAAAAATAATTTAAAATATGCTTCTGATAGCTTTTGTTACAATAACAAAAATAGATCATTAATAAAACAAATAGGATTTGTAATATTATTTATTTTAGGTTCGCTACTTGTATCACTAATAATTATTCAAATGCTTGGTTACAATATGATAGATGCTCTTAATGCAATATTTACAAGACCTTTTCAAAGTTTCTTAATTAAAGACTTTGTCACAAACATTGCAACATTAGGACTTTCCGGTTTAGCCTTTGCAGTTGCATATAAGGCCGGAATATTCAATATTGGTATAAGTGGTCAAATGGTAGCTTCTGGTCTTGCCATAGTTAGTTTAAGTCAAGCACTTACTGATGAAAATGGTAATACAACAACCGGCCCTGCAGGTATAATTCTTGTTGTGATAGTAGCAATGCTAACTGGTATGCTTGTTTCAATGGTAATTGGTGCATTAAAGGTTTATCTAAGAGTTCATGAAGTTGTTAGTTCAATTTTATTAAACTGAATTATTTTCTTCTTAGCAAAATGATTAATTGTTGAAGGACCTTTAATGAATCCAAATGATTCTTTATATTCTTTAGGAATTCATGAAGATCTTGCATTCTATGATAGCAGTATGCTTTCAGGATTTGTAGGAGCATTAGTATCATTATTAGTAGTAGCTATAGTTGTTTGAGCAATATTTAAATTCACAATTTTTGGAAAACAAATGTCATATGTAGGAAAATCATTAACTGCAAGTAAATATTCAGGTTTTAAAATTAATGAATTACAATTAAGTGCATTTGCAATTTCTGGTGCAATTTCTGGAATACTAGCTTGTGTAGTTTATACAGCAAATGCAACAAAAGCAATGCCTGTACCATTAGTTAATATGATACCATTAGAAGGTTTTAATGGTATAGCAATCGGATTAATTGCATTCTCAAATCCAATTGCAATCCTTCCAGTTTCATTTGTAATGGCATTATTCTCAACAACTGCATTAGCAGCTCCACCATTCCCTAACTCAATGGGTAACTTAATCCTTGGTTTAGTAATGTATGGAACTTCAATATTTGCATTAGCATATAAAATACAGTTAATGACTAGAATAAGAAACTTTTTATCTAAAAAACTTAATAATGACTTTACAAAAAAATGAGATGAAAGAGTTAAAAATAGAAATAAATTCTTAAAAGCACTTGATGTAAAATTATCAGATTTAAAAATTGATTTATTTAGTGTAAAAATAAAGGATGCAAAAATTGGTAATGCAACCAAAGCATCATTAATTGAAAAATATCTAAATGAAAAAAATCAATTAAAAAATAACTTAAATACAATTGTTGAAGCAGAGGAGGAATAATTATGGATTTTACAAGTATATTAAATATGGCCCTATTGTTCTCTCTTATTCTAGGGTTAGGTGCAATTAGTGGATTCTTCTCTGAAAGAGTTGGAATCGTAAACATTGGTATCAATGGAATGATGACATTTGGAGCTTTATTCTATTGTATATATGGTGGTTTAATTAATGGTGGGAGTGCAGGATATAAAGGCGGAATGGCAGGAGATGGCACATTCTTAATTCCAATGCTTCTTTCATCAGTAACAACAATCCTTGTTGGACTATTGTTTGGATTTGCAGTTATAAAATTAAAGGCAAATCATATTATAGCTGGAACAGCTATAAATTTACTTGGAGCATCATTAGGAATTTTTCTTAATAGTTCTTTAGGTTTCTCAATTTTAGGTGTTGAAGAATTAAGAAATTCTTACACACAAATATTAAAAATTGGTGAAACAAATTTATTCGGTTCTACATTAATATTATTCTTCTTAATAGGATTTATAGTATTAGGTATTTGATTATTTATGAAATATACAAAATTTGGATTAAGATTCACATCAATTGGTGAAAATCCATATGCTGCTGATGTTCAAGGTATTAATGTAATTAAATATCAATGAATTGGCTTAATAATCTCAGCATTTATTGCTGGATTAGCTGGATCAATATTTATGTATAACAGTACTTCATTTAGAGGAGATGTTGATTCATTAGGTTTCTTATCTCTTGCAATTATGATTGCAGGGGCATGAAGAATACCACTAATATCATTAGTTTCAATCGTATTCGCTTTCTTAGTGAGTATTTCAAAACAAACTATTCCAAATGTTAACTCAGATTTATTATTAATTCTTCCATATGCATTTACACTATTAACATTAGTTGTGTTCTCTTTCTTCAGTTTTGGTAATCCTCCAAAACACGTCGGGCAACACTTTGCACACGAGAAAATATAACTATTTATTTAACAAATTATAAAAAAATATCTATTATTTATTAATAGATATTTTTTTATTTATATTGGTGCACTTAAAGGGACTCGAACCCCCACGCCATAAGGCATTAGATCCTAAGTCTAACGCGTCTGCCAATTCCGCCATAAGTGCACAAGGAACTTGTTTTGGGTTTTTAGCCCATAAGCTTATAAATATTATTTATAGGCAAAATAAGTATATATATGGTGCCGACTATAGGAGTTGAACCTACAACCTACTGATTACAAGTCAGTTGCTCTGCCAATTGAGCTAAGTCGGCAATATAATGGTGGAGTGTGAGGGGATCGAACCCCCGACCCTATGCTTGTAAGGCATATGCTCTCCCAGCTGAGCTAACACTCCATGTAAAATTAAAACTAATTAATTTATTTTTATAATGGTGACCCGTACGGGATTCAAACCCGTGAATGCACGCGTGAAAGGCGTGTGTGTTAAGTCGCTTCACCAACGGGCCATAAAATGGCGGCTGCAGTAGGGATCGAACCTACGACCAATTGATTAACAGTCAACTGCTCTACCGCTGAGCTATGCAGCCATATAATTGTTGATTTTTACTAAATTATAAAAATCACACATAACAATTATATTATAATTTATATTTTTTTAGAATTATTTTAACCTAATTTTATTTCTATGTCAGAATACTTTGTTAACTCTCTTTTAGAGTGTCTACTAGCAAACATTTGCATTGAATTCATGATTCCTAATTGACCAAAGAACATTAGTATTATAAATGGTGCATATGCAATATAACCTATTTTAGAAGTAAGTCCAGTTGAAAGTCCTGTAGTTCCAAATGCTGAAGAAGCTTCAAATGCTAAATCAGTTATATCAAAATTTATTAATCCTGTATTTCTCATTGATAAGAAACCAACTAATATTGTAAGAAATATTATTATAATAACCGAAAGTGAGAAAATGCTTGTTGAATCAATAGTTGTAGTTTTAGAAATTCTTTTCTTAAATATTGTAGTTTCATTTCTACCACTAATTCTAGATATAACTGATTTAATTAATACTATGAATGTTGTTGTTCTAATACCTCCACCAGTTGATGTTGGAGAAGTTCCTAAGAACATTAGGAAAATAAAAATTCATTTAGAGATATCATTTAAAACATTCATATCCATTGTTGCAAATCCAGCACTTCTTGTTGAAAGAGTATTATATATGATAGCTCAATTTGAATTTAATTTATCATTATTAAAATATGCATCATATTCTGCACCAAGAATTGTATCATTGCTAATTAATAAATATTCAGATATAAATGTCATCCCAATTGATATAATTGAAAAAAACAACGCTGCTGATAAACAAATTTTTGAAAAAATAGAAATTGGAGGACTTTCATTTACATATGCACTTCCATTTATTTTTAAAAAAGTTATAAATTTTTTTGGAAATTTCTTGTAAATAAAATATTCAATTTTTTGTCAAATATCATATACTACAACATATCCTATTCCTCCTATCATAAATAAAATCATTGTAAGGAATTGAACTAGAATTCCGATATCATTTCTAAATGGTGCAAGTGAAGTGGCACCAAACAAATCAAATCCTGCATTATTCATTGCTGAACCTGTAATAAACATTGCATTTCAAATTGATAAACCAACATCTTTATACATTGGTAAAGTAATTGAAGATTCAATTCATATTCCAGTTTCATTAGGTATTACTTCAAAGAATTGAACATTATAAAATATAATTGAAAATATAATTGAAAATAGAACTTGAATAAAAATATAAATAAAAAAAATTGAAAATAGAACTTTACCAGTATTAGATATTTTTGTTCCACCTCTTTCGGCATAGCTAATTCATGAATTAGATAATATTTTTTTATTAAAAATTTTATTTAATGATTTACCTACAAGATAAAAAGCGGATAATAAACCAAAACCACCTAATTGAATCCAAATGTATAAAACGACTTGTCCAAAAACAGTAAATGTTTTTGAGACATTAGTTATGGTTAGTCCCGTATTTGAAAAAGCTGAAGATGAAGTAAATATTGCATCATAGAAATTATATATTGCACCATCACTTTTTAAATAATCAGTTTGAAGTGAAATAGGTAAATATAATAATGAAGCTCCAAGAATTACAAAAATTACATAAGCTATTAATAACTTAAATGAATTTGTAAAATGGTCAATAAAAAATTGAGAGAAAGATTTTCATTTATTTTCAATTTTTTTCTTAATTTTACTTTTATTTATTTCATTACTAATTTTGCTATTATTTTTGCTTGACATAATATCTCATTTGTTATTATATAATAATTAAAAATAATAAATTTTAAAAATTATTTTTACCAAATATACAAAATATTTTAAATCTTAAAAAATTTAATTGTTGTATAATTCTAATAGTTCTGAAAAAGAGGTTGTTTGTGATAAAAAAAAGTCAAAAAACAAAATACTTAGTAATAGGTTATGGAAAATTTGGTAATGGTTTCATTACAAGGCTTGTTGATGAGGGAGTTAAAAAAAATGATATTTACATCACTGATTTAAATGATGAAGTTATATCTAATTTAAGTTCTAGAGGATATAACAATTTAATTAAGTCTAAAATTTTAGATTTA
The DNA here is from genome assembly GCA_051653965.1 of Mycoplasmoidaceae bacterium. Taxonomy (GTDB): domain Bacteria; phylum Bacillota_I; class Bacilli_A; order Mycoplasmatales; family Mycoplasmoidaceae; genus CAMREV01. The sequence continues at coordinate 117,265 of JBOFXG010000008.1, forward strand.
AAACAATTAGAAAGCTTTATTCCACTTAGTGATATTGATATTATTTTAATTGGTACTTCAAATTTAGAAATATCGATGTCTATTGCTTATTCTTGAGCAAATAATCCAGAATTTTCAAACAAAGAAATTTTTGCAAAAGCTTCAAATGATTTACACAAAAAATTATTAAAAACTGTTGGTATTAATTCAAACAACATTGTTATACCTGAAGAAGAAGTTGGAAGTAAAACAGCACTTAAATCTTTCTTTAGCGCTTCAACGAATATTGAAGACATAAGTAAGGACTTTTCAATTGTTCATTTATTTATTGAAAATAAAAATTTAAATGGAGTTTCAATAAATGAATTAGGTCAATTATGAAAAAATGTATATGAAAATAGAAATTGAAACATTATTATAATTCTTGATATTAATGGTCAAACAAAAATGGCTTTGCCTGATCAAAAAGTGTTTGTTGGAGATAGATTATCAATTGGATGTTTAAAAACTGATATAAAAAAACTTTATTCTTTTATGATTAAAAGCAAATAAAGTTTTTTTTATATACATATTAAATGGCAGGGGTGACAGGACTCGAACCCGCAACAAATAGATTTGAAGTCTACTGCTCTACCAATTGAACTACACCCCTAATTACTAAATTTATTATAAATTAATATTTAAAAAATGTGATTTTTTTTATATCTATGTTTTTAATAGTATAATAAATATGCATTATTTTAAATATGCACTCTTTGCCGAGTATAGGCTTTTATCCAAAAAGGGGAAACAAACATGTCAAAATATGAAACTATGGTTGTTGTTAGAGGTTCATTAAAAGATACTGAAGCTAAAAAAACTTTAAAAGAAGTTCTTGAACTAATAAAAACAATTAAAAAGGTTGATGTAACTGACTTAGGACATAAAACATTAGCTTATCCAATCGATTATGAGTTAAATGCCTACTACTATGTTTTAAACTTCGAAACTGAAGAAAAATTAATTCTAGCTGAATTTAGAAGATTACTTTTATTAAACAAAAATGTAATTAGACATTTAATTATTAATCTTGAAAAAGATTATGGTTACAAAGCAACAGTTAATCCTAAAAAAGTTGCTAAATCTCAATATAGAGCAGAAGTATATAAATCTGTTCAAGAAAAAATTAAAAAAGATCAAGAATCATACGAAAGTAAATCAAAAGATTTTACTCCTGTTAAAGTATCAGATATTTAATTTAAATAATAAGAATATTAAAAAGGAATAAACATGAATAAAATTTTTATTGTGGGAAGATTAGTTTCTGATCCCCAACCATTTGTGACACAATCAGGAAGACTAGTATCAAATGTTACTATTGCTTGCAATGATAATACTAATAAAAATGAAACTTACTTTTTTCCTTGTGTTGCATGACAAACACCTGCAAAATTTATTAATACTTATTTAAAAAAAGGTGATTCAGTTGTTATTGATGGAAAATTAATTAGAAGAAGTTATGTATCAAAAGATGGAAAAAATGTTTATATCACTGAGATTATAATTGATTTAATTAAATTAGTTAGTAGTCCAAGAAGAAATCAAGACACTCCATATGTTGAAAATAACCAATATAATTCATTTTCTAATCAAAAACAAAATGCTGAAGTATCTTTTGAAAACAACTCAATGAATAATCAAAACTCTTATAATGAGAATAATTATCAAAATGCTACTTTTCCAAAAACGGATAAGCCATATGAAAATAATTTTTCAAATAACAATGTAGTTAATGATTTCAATGCTAACATTAATAAAGCAACTGAAAATAATTTTTCAAATAATAATGCAATTAATAATTTTAATACAGATTCAACAACAGTTAAAAATAATGATTCAAGTGTTATTTACAATAATAACATTTCAAATGAAGAACAATATGATGAAGTAATTGATCTTGATTGATTAGATGAAATAGATAATTAAAATAAAGAAAGGATTTATAAAATGTCTGAAATAAAACAAAAAAGAGAAAATAAACCTTATAATTCAAAATTTAAAGGTAATAAATTTAATAGAAGAAAAAAATTCTGTAGATTTTGTGCGCAAGGAATTGAGCATGTTGATTATAAAGATGTGAATACATTATCACACTATATTAATTTCAATAAAAAAATAATTCCTGCAAAACAATCATTTAATTGCACTTCTCACCAAAGAAGAGTGTCAATTGCAATTAAAAGAGCAAGAATAGTTGGTTTAATACCATACATTGCAGATTAATTCTGTTAAGGAGAAAAATATGAGTAAAATATTATTGATAAGATGTTCAATTAGTTCTAAAACACCAAGGGGTTCAATTTCTGGACATGCTTTAGATTTATTTAAAAAAGAGTATATTGAAAAATATCCTCAAGACACAATAATTGAGAAGGACTTAAATAAATTAGATTTTTTACAATCATGTATAAATGAGAATAATTTATCAACATGATTTGATCAAAATTCTAAAGATTTAATTAATGAATTAAAATCAATAGATAAATTAGTTATTGCTACATCAATGATTAACTTTAACTATCCATCATTACTAAAAAATTATATTGACAAAATTTGTCTAGCTGGAGAAACTTTTAGTTATAAATATGATAATGGTAAAGGCGGTAGTACTGGTTTACTTAAAAATTTGAAAGTTGGATTTATAACTTCACAAGGTTCACCAATTGAATATTATCCATTTTCTGCAATTCCTTCTAGCTTAGAAGGAACATTTAGATTTTTAGGTTCTAATGTTGTTGAAAGTGTTATTTTAGATGGATCTAAAATACCTTCAGAAGGAAATAAGACAAAAGAAGAATTTGTTGATCAATTCAAAGGTAAAATTTCTAATCTAGTTAAAGATCTAAATTAATTTACAAAATAAAAAAAATAACTATTAATAGTTATTTTTTTTATATAATTAAATAAGTTGGAGCAAAACAATGAATGCAATTGAAATAATATTTTATGTAATAGCAGGTCTGTCATTAGTTATTGCTTTATTACTTTCTGGTAGTGGTTCATCAAATGGATTAAACTCAATGGCTGCTACTGATCTTGAAATTTTTAAAAAAACTAAAGATAGAGGAGCTACAAAAATTTTACAAATAATTTTATTTATAATAGTTTTTGTATTAATAACCCTTGCACTTATATATAGATTCTTAATAAAATAATTTATGAATAAATTAGATCAAACAATAATTGAATTTATTAAGAAAGAAAACAATAGACCAGTTTCAAAGAAAATATTGATTAATAAAATACAAAAAGATCACAAAGATATTGAAGTAAAGAATATTTTTCATTCTTTACGTTTTTTAGAAAAGAACAAAAAAATCGTAATACTTATTTCAGGAAAAATAGTTTTACCATATGATTCTGGAAAAATAATTCCAAATAGTGAAGGTTCTGGAGAAATCTCTATTAACTCTTATGGAGATGGATTTGTCAAATTAAATAATGATGATTCAAAAGAAATTTTTATATATAGAGACAATGTTAAAAATGCATTAAATGGTGACATTGTACAATTTGTTGAAACGGATGCAATATCAAAAAATAATTTAATAAATGGTATTATTACAAAAGTAATTAAAAGAGCAAAAGATATATTTGTAGGTGAGTTTGTTAAGACTGAAGAAGGCTACAATGTTATTTTAAATGACCAAAAAGTTAATAAAAAAATAATCATTGAAAACTTAAGTGGTATAGTTGATGGTCATAAAATAGTTTTAAAAGCAATTGATTATAGAGATGATTCAATCATCACAGAAGTGGTAAGAATAATTGGCCATAAAAATGATGTTGGGATAGATATTTTATCCATCCTTTGTGAAAATAAAATTGAACCTGAATTTTCAAAAGAAATTCTAGATTTTGCACACAATATCTCAAGAGATATTTCTGATGAAGAAAGAAAAAAAAGAAAGGACTTAACATATTTACCATTTATTACTATTGATCCAGAAACATCAAAAGATTTAGATGATGCAATATGTATTAAAAAAGAAAATAATGAATATAGATTATGAGTTTCAATTGCAGATGTTTCTCATTTTGTTACACCCAATTCATTAATTGATGTTGAAGCCTTAAAAAGAGGTACATCTATTTATTTAGTAAATAAAGTTGTTCCAATGCTTCCACATAATTTATCTAATGATATTTGTTCTTTGAATCCAAATGAAGAGAGACTAACTTTAACATGTGAAATGTTAATTGATTCAAATGGTAATTTTAAATTAATTGATGTATATCCCTCAGTCTTTATTAATAAGAGAAGATTCTCATATGATGAAGTAAATAAATATTTTAGTAAAGAAATATCTTTTGAAAAAGAAGATGAAGAAATAATTGAAGTTTTAAATTCTTCATTTAAGCTATATGAAATTTTAAGAATCAACTTTAAAAAAAGAGGTTACATAAATTTTGATATAAAAGAACCTAAGATAATTTTGGATGATCAGGAAAAACCAATTGATATAAAATTATATGAAAGAGGTGATGCTCAGATGATGATTGAAAATTTTATGGTTGCTGCAAATGAAGCTGTTACAATTAATTTTCAAAAATATAATATCCCATTCATTTATAGAGTGCATGACAAACCAGATATGAATAAACTAAAAAGCTTTTCTATTGAAGCAAAAAAACTTAACTTTAAAATCGATAACGAAATAGCAGAAATAAAACCAAATACAATTGCAAGATGAATTGAACAAAATAAAGAATCATATTCATCACAATTAATTAATAAATTATTATTAAGAGTAATGGCTAAAGCTGAATATTTAACTTCTAATATTGGTCACTTTGGTTTAGCTAGCCCATTTTATACTCATTTCACTTCTCCAATTAGAAGATATCCTGACTTAATAGTTCATCGTTTATATAGAATGTTTGCATTTGAAAAACATTTATATAGTGATAGTGATAGAAATAGTTTACTATCTCAACTTAATAATATTTGTTCTTTATCTTCAACAAACGAGCAAAAAGCAGTTTCAATCGAAAGAGAAGTTAATGCTCTAAAATTTGCTGAATACATGGAAAAACATGTTGGAGATAATTTTAAAGGAATTATTTCTTATGTTACATCATTCGGAATATTTATTGAATTAGAAAATTCTATTGAAGGACTATGCAGAATTAAAAATATCAAGATAGATGATTTTTTTAAATATAATGAAGAAAATACAACATATATAGGTGAGAAAACAAAAATAGTTCTTTCATTTGGGCAACAAGTTTTAGTGAAAGTGGTTGGAGCAAATTCTATATCAAAGAAAATAGATGTTGAAATTATAAGTGTTATTAATGGAAAATAATTATTATGAAAATAATTTTAAAAAATAAGAAAGCATCTTTTAATTATTTTATACTAGATAAATATGAAGCAGGTATCGAGCTAAAAGGTGTTGAAGTAAAATCAATATACAATAAAAAACTTAGTTTAGATGAATCATATGTAACAATAATTAAGGGTGAAGTGTGAATTGTAAACATGCATATTTCACCATATGAACAAGGAAATAGATATAATCAAGATCCATTAAGAAAAAGAAAACTTTTATTGCATAAAAAAGAAATTCTAAAAATAAGTACTAAAATAAAAAAAGAAGGACTTACATTAATTCCTATAATGATATATTGATCAGGAAAGAAAATCAAAGTTGAAATTGGCCTTGCTAAAGGAAAAAAATTACATGATAAGAGAGATAGTCTTAAGAAAAAAGAAATAAAAAAAGAAATTACTTTTTAGTAGAATAATTTAGGAATTAATATGGATTTTAAAACATTTACAAAACTAACTATTTATTCAACACTAATAAATCTTTTAGCAATTTTTGGTATCCTTTTTTTTATTCTTACCATTCCAACTTGAAGCGAATATGGATATAGCTTTTTAAAATATGATCATAAATTGGCAAATGTAATTCCTATTAATATTCAAGTATTTAGAGGTGCAGCTTATTTATCACTTGTTTTATATTTAACATTTTCGTCTTTTTCTATTAATTGCATTAAAAATATAGAAAATAAAAATTCTAAAAAAATACTACTTTATTCTGGCGGTATTTTTATTAACTTTTTACTACCATATATTATTTATATTTCATCAAAGAATGGATATTATAAAACCTTTTTTAAATATATAAATGAAAAGGGAATGCAAGAAAATGGAATTTACAAAAATAAAAAATTTTATGAATACAATAATCATTTTTTTTATAAAATTTTTACTATTTTTTGTTTTTGTATTACTATTGTTGCTGTTATTATAACTATAATACCTATGATAACCACAGACACAAGATTTGATCCTGATAATGTTCGATCTAATTTTTTTTATGGATCTATATCTTTTTTTACAACACAAACTAATTTCTTAACATTTTTATTTATATTATTATTTGTATTTTTTGGGAATAGAGTTTTATTTGAAGATAATAAATATTTAATTCATGTAGCTTCATTTATATTTCTTGTATTAATTATTTTTTGATTATTTATATTTCCAAAAAATATTAATGCAATAATGCTTTCATATCCAAAACCATTTGATATTTTTAAGACTACATGACACCATGGAATTAATCCATTAATTTTTAGTATCTTTACAATTTGGACATTAAAAATAACAAAAAGAACACCAGTTAAATTTGATAAATTATTAACTAATCATTTAGTATATCCATTAGTTTATTCAATATACATATATGCTTTGCCATTCTTTACACAGACATCAATTTATGGAACCATTACAAATATGAATCCAAATTCAACTCCTTATTATGATGCTAGATATAATTCAATGATTGAATCTGGTAAATTCATTCCTTCTTCAGGAAGGTGAGAAAGTTTTTTTATTATAATACCAATGGTAGTAGCTATTTTATTGGTTTTATTTATTTTTTGATATTTTACTATTTGATTTTCAAAAAATAAAATAAAAAAATTCTTAAAATAGTAATATTAATATTTAAATAAAAAATAATAAACTTATTTAAATTTTCTATTTATTCTTTTATAAAATAATCTTGCAGAAATTGGTAAACAAATCATACCTATTATTGCTGATAAATAAAATGTAAATATTCTTCAAACGAATATTATATTATTAACATTTTCTTTGAAAACATTATCTACATTTGTATTCATTCCATTTATGAATGTAATGATTAATATTTGAAGTGTTCCTTCAGCACCCGGAATTGGAACTCAATTATTTGCTGTATAAACAATATTTGTGTAATTGTATCATTCTCAAAAAGAAATATCTTCATTAGATCCTGAAAGTCTAAAAGAAAAATATATTGATGAATACATTAATATATTTCATACAATACTTCCAAATAATATAAATATATAGTATTTATAGTTTTTCATTTCTTCAACAAATTCTTTTTTAAATATAGCTTTTTGCATATATTTTATTCTTATATCTTCTTTTGTTTTGTAGCTCATTTTTAGTTTTTTTCTTAATCAATAATATGCCATATTTAAGATAAAATGAATTCTTTTGCTATATGTAAGTGCAAAAATAGTAAAGAAAGCAATTAAATCAAATGTTATACCAGAGAATGTTAATCAAAAACTTATTGATCATTCCTCCACATTTCCATAAATACCATATGATGAACAAACAACAAAAAATGATGGTCATGTTATAAATACTTGTGCAAAAAAACCAACAATACCTGTAGATGCTAATAATATTAGTGATTTTCTTGTTTCTAAACCATTTGATTTTAATCAAAATAATGTATAAGGTTCACTACCTATTGAAAATGGTGTAACAGCATTTAAAAAAGCACCAATAAAAATAAAAAATACTCAATCATATCACTTTACATTGCATTTTTCTTTTTTAAGTCTCACATAGAACATAATATATCTTCAAAATGATGCAAAAAGTGGAAATGCAAACATTAAAAATAATCATAAAAAAAACATATTATCAGCTTGTTTAAAACCTTCAATAAAAAATTTATTTAGTGAATTAAAATCTATTTTTAAGAAAATAATGGAAATTGTAGTAGAAAGAGCTATAAGAAAAATAGTAGCAATAAAAAGAATTATTACTCTTTTTTTTGTAAAGAATACATTTTTATCATCAATCAAATCTGCTTTTTCTATTTTTGTCATATATGTTCCAAAAAACAAGTATATTAATTATATAATATTAAATTAGTTAATAATAAAATTTTAGTTAATAAGCCATTTATATAATATAAAAAAAATAATTTATTTAAGAACGCCTTTTATACCTTTATAAAATAATCATGCAGAAACTGGTAAACAAATCATACCTATTACTGCTGATAAATAGAATGTAAATGTTCTTCAAATAAATATTATGGTATTAACACTTTCATTAAAGACTGGATCTATATTTGTATTAATTCCACTTATAAATGAAACAATCAATATTTGAAGTGTTCCTTCAGCTCCAGGAATTGGAACTCAATTATTTGCTGTGAATGCAATATTTGTATAATTATATCAATCTGAAAATGTAATATCATAATTTGATCCTGAAAGTCTAAAAGAGAAATACATTGATGAATACATTATTACATTTCAAATAACATTTCCTGCTAAAACAAATATGTAGAATTTATAGTTTTTTATTTCTTGGATAAATTCTTTTTTAAATACAGCTTTTTGAATGTATTTAATTTTCATATCTTCCTTTGTTTTGTAACTCATTTTTAATTTTTTTCGAATTCAATAATATATGCTATTTAAAAAGAAATGAATTCTCCTGCTATATGTAAGTGCAAAGAAAGAAAAAAAAGCAATTAAATCAAATATTAAGCCAGCAAATGCTAATCAATATCCTAATGATCATGCAGGAGTATTTCCAAATATACCATATGATGCACTTACAATAAAAAATGATGGTCATGTAATTATTATTTGTGCAAGAGAACCAGTCATACCTGTTGATGCTAATATTAATAATGATTTCCTTGTTTCTAAACCTTTTGTTTTTAATCAAAATAATGTGTAAGGTTCATTACCAATTGAAAATGGAGTAACTGCATTTAAGAAAGAACCAATAAAAATAAGAAATATTCAATCATATCATTTAGCTTTGCATTTTTCTTTTCTTAGTCTTATGTAAAGAACAAGGTATCTTCAAAATGAAGCAAAAAGAGGAAAAGAGAACATTAAAAATAATCAAAGAAAAAACATATTATCAGCTTGTTTAAAACCTTCAATAAAAAAATTATTTATTGAAGCAATATCTATTTTTAATAAAAAGATAGAAATTACAGTTGAAAAAGCTATAACAAAAATAGTAGCAATAAATAAGATTATTACTCTTTTTTTTGTAAAAAAAATACTATTATCAGAAACTGAATCTGCTTTTTCTAATTCACTCATAGATAGTCCCAAAAAAAACTAAGTATGTTAATTATAATTTATTTAATTAAAAAAACTAATTTTTATTAGAAAGACATTTTATATAAAATAAAAAACATAAATTTTCATAGAGATTTTGGAAATTTAATTTTCCCATTTTCTCTTTCAATCTTTTTTATTTTTTTAATATATTCTTTTTTTGAAATTCCCTTAGATAAAAATAAAACATAGTTTATGTTTATTGATAATAAAAATGCTAAAATATCATTTATATATCTTGGATTATTACAATTAAAATCATTATGTGCATCAATAAATGAAGTTTCCATTTGTCCAATAGATTGATCTAATTTTTCTTTTTCAAATACAAATCTATTTTTTGGATTTTTATCAGTTGTTCAATGATAGCTTTTTTCTAAAATAAAACCTGCATTATTTAATTTAGACATTATTTTTACATATGAACCAATGTCTTCAAACATTTTGTATTCTGCATTAAAAGAAATTTTGTTATCTAATCAAAAACTTTTTTTAATAAAAATATTTCATACATAAGTTAAATTATTTATGCAATATTTTTCCTTAGTTGTATTTTTATTTATCCTAGAATTTTTTTTGAAAGTTTTTTTGTTTTTATAACAAGGACTAAAAATACATTCATATTTACTTTCTAAAATTTTATTTTTAAAGTTTTCAATACATTTATTTTCTACTCAATCATCAGCATCAACAAAGTAGAAATAATCACCACTACAATTATTTATTAAAGTATTTCTTCCAGCTGACAATCCTTCATTTTCTATGCTTAAAACTTTTATATTATCATTCTCAGATTCATATTTTTTTATTATTGATAAAGTATTATCTTTTGATCCATCATTTAAAATTAAAATCTCTTCAATCTTAATTGTTTGATTTAATAAACTATCAATGCATCTTTTTATATATAGTTCTTCATTATAACAAGGAACTAAGACACTTAATTTCAAATTATTTCCTAATATCTTTTATATATTATAAACTTATTTACATCTTATTGAAAAAATTAATATTTATCTTTCCTTATAATTTTATATTATGCTATACTATCTTAGTTATAATTATGGCTAGATTAAGAAATATAAAAAATTCAAATGAAATTCTAAGTAGCAGTAAAAATTTTATAAATGATTTTGAAAATTATAAAGGTAAATGAAATAAAGAAGTTTTTCATAATGAAAATCCTATACATATAGAAATAGGTTCAGGTAAAGGAAAATTTATTTGTAATCTTGCTTCACAAAATCCAAATATAAATTTTATTGCAATAGATAGAGCGGAATCCATTCTAGTTAAATTGTCAAAGAAAGTAAATTTAGAAAAATTAGAAAACATTAAAATTATTTTATTAGATGCTAGTAAATTAAATATGATTTTTAATAAAAATGAGATAAGTAAAATTTATTTAAATTTTTCAGATCCTTGACCCAAGAAAAGGCATTCAAAAAGAAGATTAACGCATATAAATCATTTAGATATTTATAAAGAAATTACTTCAAAAGATTCTCTAGTTGAATTCAAGACGGATAACATCAATTTATTTTTATTTACATTAGATACTCTTGAGGAAAATAACATTGCAATAATTAGCAAAACATTTGATCTTGAAAATGATTCTAAATTAAACAAAGATAATATAAAAACAGAATATGAAAAAAAATTTATTGACAAAGGCTTTAAAATAAATAAAGTCATTTTTTTAATAAATAAAAAAGGAAAATAATAATGAAATTTAAAGATTTAAATTTAAACAAAAAAATATTAGAAAATTTGAGTAAAAATGGTTATGAAGAACCAACTCCGATTCAACAACAAGTAATTCCAGCATGTCTTAATGGCAAAGATATTTTTGGTTGTGCACAAACAGGTACTGGAAAAACAGCGTCATTTGCATTACCAATAATAAATATGTTAGCTGAAAATCCAAGAAAAAGAGAAGATGAAATAATTATTAAACATTTAGTACTAACTCCAACTAGAGAATTAGCAATGCAAGTTTTTGATAACTTCAAAAAATATGGAAGTGGTTTATATCAAAGATATGCTTGCTTCTATGGTGGAGAATCAAAAAGATTTAACATTAAAACATTAAAAGAAGGTGTTGATGTAGCTATTTGTACACCAGGTAGACTTCTAGATTTAGTGAAATCTAGATATATGAATATTTCAAATGTTAATACAATAGTTTTAGATGAAGCAGATCTAATGCTTGATATGGGATTTATTTCAGATGTTAAAAAAATAATAAGTTTTTTACCAACAGATCATCAAACACTATTTTTCTCAGCTACTATGCCAAAAGCAATTAAATCATTAGTTGATAAAATTATGAAACCAAATTATGAAAATATTATTACTTCACCACCATCATCAACAATTGATAGTATTGATCAAAAAGGATATTGTGTAGAAAAAAGACATAAAAGAGAATTACTTTTAAAATTAATAAATGAAAGTAATATTGATTCAGCAATTATTTTTGTTAGAACAAAAATAGAAGCTGATTCTATAGATAGATTTTTACATGATAATAAAATATCTTCAAAATCTATTCATGGTGATAAAGAGCAAAGACAAAGAACTAGAATAATAAGAGAATTCAAGGAAAGAAAAATTAGAATTTTAGTTGCAACTGATGTTGCATCTAGAGGAATTCATGTTGATAATATTTCACATATTATTAATTATGACTTACCTGATTCATCAGAAACTTATGTTCATAGAATTGGAAGAACAGGCAGAGCTAAAAGTAAGGGTAATGCTTTTTCAATATTTACAAGTGCTGATAAAGGGAAAATTGCTGATATTCAAAAAACAACAGGTAAAAGCATTTTATGTTTTAATGTAACTCCTGATACAATGGAACTTTCTCCATTAGTTGTTGAAAACTCAGAAAGATCAACTTCAGGATCTTCAAGAAATAGATCAAGAAGAGGTAACAATAGATCATCGAGCTCTTTCTCAAGAGATGGAAATAGAAGATCTTATTCAGGCAATAGAGATGGCAATAAAGATAATAGATCATATTCTGGTAATAGAGATAATAGATCATATTCTGGAAATAGAGATAATAGATCATATTCTGGAAATAGAGATGAAAATAGAGATTCTAATTCAGACAGTAGGGATAGAAAATCTTATTCAGGCAATAGAAGATCTTATTCAGGCAATAGAGACGATGATAGAAGGTCTTATTCTGGAAATAGAGATAATAACAGAAAATCTTATTCAGATAATAAAGGCGAAGGAAGAAAATCAGATTCTGGTAACAGGGATAGAATTAGCAATAATAAATCAGACAAGCCAAGAAATACTAAAAAAATTAATTCATAAAAATTAAATAATTTAAAATATTTTTTATATAATAAATTAAATGGAGTGTTAGATGAAATTATTCAAAAATAAGAGAAAAGATTCAACAATAACAGAAGATAAAAAAACAGCTTCTGAAACAAAAATCATTAACTTAAATGATATAAATATTTATGATAATGAAAATGATAAAATCAAATATTGTGAGTCTCTAACAATTGATGAAATTAGATATAAATTAAAAAATGAAGATTTAGATGTAGAAATGAAAAAAACTATGGAAAAATGTTTAAAGGAAAGAACTAAATAAGAATGTTTATTAATATAAATACACATTCTTATTATTCTTTATTAGAGTCTACATTATCAATAGATGACATAATTTCTTTTGCAATCAAAAACAATCAAAAACATGTTTTTTTAACAGATTCTAACTTATATGGTTCAATTGAGTTTTATAATAAAGCTATAGAAAAAAATTTAATCCCAATAATAGGATTAGATATTTTTTATTTTAGTAAGCAATTGATAATATTTCCAACAAGCAATGAAGGATATAAAAACTTAATAAAGATATCATCAAATATATTACAAAAAAAAGAATTTGACATTAACAATTATTTAAAAGATATTTTAATAATTTTTGAAGGTAAAAAAATGGATGAAATAAATTCAAATTATTTTTTTACTAGAAATACAAATTCTAATACTGATATTTATATAAATGAAGCAAGAGTTTTAAACAAAGAAGATGAAAAGACTCTGCAAATTATGAATGCAATAAAATTTGATAAAAAAATAAATCATTTTTCAAATTATGAAGAACATAGAAATCTTTTAACTGAATCCGAATTTAAAAATTATGTTTCAAATAACTTAATTAATCATGACAAATTATTAAATTTGATTATATGAAAAAAGGAAATAAAAAAAGCGGAAATTATTAAATTTCCATTGAGTGAAAAAATTAGTTCTGAAAAATATTTAAAAAAAATATGTGAAGAATCTTTAATTGAAAAAATAGAGAAAAAAAATATTGATGTATATAGAAATAGATTAAATTATGAATTGAATGTAATAAATTCAATGGGGTTTAATGACTATTTCCTAATTGTTAATGATTTTATTAGTGAAGCTAAAAATAGAGACATTTTAATAGGTCCAGGAAGAGGCTCTTCTTCTGGTTCATTAGTATCTTTTCTTTTAAATATAACAAAAATTGATCCAATTAAATACAATTTAATTTTTGAAAGATTTTTAAATCCAAATAGAAACTCACTGCCGGATATTGATATTGATATTATGGACAAAAAAAGAGAAGAAATTATTGAATATATTTTTAATAAATATGGAGAAGATCACGTTGCACATATTATTACATTTCAAAGAATAAAAGCAAAAATGGCTATTAGAGATGTTGGTAGAGTTTTAGATATAGATTTAAAGATAGTAAATAGAATAAGTAAATTGATATCAACTGATTTTGAATTAGATATTTATGGAGCAATAAAGAAAAATTCAGAATTAAAAAATTTTTATGATGACTATAAAGAATTATTTGATTCAGCAAGTAAATTAATTGGCGCTCCTAGACAAGTTGGTATTCATGCTGCAGGAATATTATTATCAAAAGAAAAACTAACTGATGTTGTGCCTATCCAATTAAGTACTAATAATGTTATAACAACTCAAGTTTCTATGGAATATTTAGAATCACTAGGTTTATTAAAAATGGATTTATTAGGTTTAAGCAATCTTACTACCATTTTTAATGTATTGAAATTAATAAATAAGAATATAAATATGAAAATAACTTTAGAAAGTATTTCTTTAGAAAATGCTAAAGTTTTTAAGGAAATATCACAGGGTAATACAATAGGAATATTTCAATTAGAATCTCCTGGAATGAGAAGTACTTTAAGAAAAATACAACCAAGAAATTTAGAAGATATTTCATTAGTATCTGCGCTTTATAGGCCAGGCCCCCAAAAAAATATTCCTACATTTATAAAAGGAAGATTTTCAAATGAACCAATTAATTATATTGATGATAGAATTAAAGATATTTTAGAACCAACCAGTGGAATTATTGTTTATCAAGAACAAGTAATACAAATTGCTCAAAGAGTAGCAAACTTTTCTGCTGCAGATGCTGATATATTTAGAAAAGTTATGTCTAAAAAAGAATCAAAAAAAATGGAGTCAATAAAAAGTAGGTTTATTGAATCTGCTATTAATAATAATTATTCAAAATTAATTTCAGAAGAAATTTTTAATTACATTGAAAAATTTGCTAGTTATGGATTTAATCACTGTCATTCAATTTCCTATGCATTAATAAGTTATTGAATGGTATATTTAAAAACAAGTTATCCATTATTTTTTATGAGTGTATTATTTAAAACATCAGAAAATAGCCAAGATAAAATTGGACTTTATTGTAATGAAGCTTTAAGAATGAATATAAAAATTGAAAAACCTAATATTAATATTTCTTCAAAGAGTTTTATTATTGTAAATAAAACCATTTATTTTGGTTTTTCAAGTATAAAAGGAATTGGAACAGAAACAGCAAATAAAATTATTAATATTAGAAATGAGTCATTAAATAAACATTTTGATAGTTTTGAAAAATGTGTAACCTCACTATTTAATGGCGGAATTGGGGAATCATCTCTTGAAACATTAATTTATTCTGGCTCATTTGATTGTTTTGGAAAAAGCAAAAAATTTATGATTGATAATTTAAAAGAAGCAATTGAAATTTCTAAAAATATTGATGAAAAAGGAAATTATTTTTTTAAACCAAATTGAATAATTAATGAAGAGTCAGATCAAGACAAAGAATATTTTTTAGACAATCAATTTAATTTAATTGGTTTTAATTTTTCAGAAGAAAAAGGTAATAAATTTGCTGAAATAAGAAGTAGTTATTCAGATCAAGATTTAGATACAATAGCTGATATTTTAAATGAAGATAAAGTCAATTTTTATACAATATTATTCAAAATTCAAAAGGTAGAAATAAAAATGACTAAATTTAATAAGGAAATGGCATTCATTAAAATATGTGATGAAGAAAGTTCTGATTCTTTATCTTGCTTTAACTATAAAACAATTAAAGATAAACTTATTGAATCTAATTATATAATTGCATTAGTTAAATCAGATGCACGTTATAAACAACTTGTTGAAATTAAAGAGGTTATAAAAAATGAATAAAAAAGCAATAGTAATTGATGGTAATTCATTATTATATAGAGCATACTATGCAACATATAAACAATTAGATTTTTATAAAGCTCATAATTTAAAACCTTTAAATGCGCTTAAACTAATGTTGCAAATATTCTTTAAATTATTATATTTAGATAAGTATGATTATGCTATGATTGCCTATGATCATAAAGATAAAACATTTAGAGATGAAATTTTTGATGATTATAAAAAAAATCGAAAAAGAACTCCACAAGAATTAATTGATCAAATTCCATTAATTCATGAAATTTCAAAATTATTTGGTTTTCAATTTGAGTGTGTTTCAGGAATAGAAGCAGATGATGTTGTTGGTTCTGCAGCAAAACTTTTATCCAAAAATAATATAAAAGTTGATGTTTACACTTCGGATAAAGATATTTTACAATTAGTAGATGAAAATATTAATGTTATTTTATTTAAAAAAGGTATTTCAGAAACCTTAATAAACACATTAGATAATTTTAAAAATTTAAATGAAGGTCTGATGCCAAATCAAATACCCGAGTTTAAAGGAATAGCTGGCGATGCTTCTGATAATTTTATTGGTGTTAAAGGGATTGGAAAAAAAACAACATTAAATTTATTGCATGAATTTGAAAATATTGATGGAATTTACAAAAATATACATAAAATTAAAAGTAAAGTAACACAAGAAAAGCTAATCCAAAATAAAAAGAATGCCTTTATGTTTAGAGATTTAGCAACAATTGAAACTAATTATTTTAATGATAAAAATATTGAATATTTCAAAATGAAGGATATCAATTATTATGAATTGAAAAAAATAATAAGAAAATACAACCTTAATGGTTTTGATAGATATTTAGGAGAATAATATGCCAGAAATGCCAGAGGTACAAACCTTAATTGATTCATTATTGGATGAAGAAATTTTAAATAAAAAAATTAAAGATGTAAATTTTTATATGGATAAATTATTTAAAAATTGTACACCAAATGAATTTAAAAATTTTATAATAAATGAAAAAATAATTAATATTGATCGTATTGGTAAATATTTGATTTTTCATTTATCAAATAAAAAAGTTTTTGTGGTTCATCTAAGAATGGAAGGAAAAATTTTTTTTCAAGATTCAAATAGTAAATTTGATGAAAAACATACATTACTAAGAATAAGTTTTGGAAAAAAAGAAATGAGATATCAAGATACAAGAAGATTTGGAACTTTTCATATTTTTCTTGAAGATAATTATAAAAATTCAAAAGAGTTATCAAAATTGGGTTTAGATCCATTACAAGAAAACTTTGATTGAAAATATCTTAAGAAAAATATTTATAAATCAAACAAATTTATAAAAACTGCATTATTAGATCAAAGTAATGTTTCAGGCATTGGAAATATATATGTTGATGAAATTTTATTTGCTTCAAAAATTCATCCTGAAAGTAAATGTAATAAATTATCAGATGAAGATTTTAAAACTATTGCATTGAATTCAAAAAGAATAATTAAAAAAGCAATTGATAATAAGGGGACAACTATTTCAACATACATGTATAAAAAAGAAACAAAAGGACAGTTTCAAAAATTTTTAAATGTTCATACAAAAAAAGATAGTGAATGCAAAAATTGTAAGAATAAAATAGTAAAAATTAAAGTTAATGGAAGAGGAACATATCTTTGTTCTAATTGCCAAGGAATTAAAAATTAATGAAAATATGTGTAACTGGTAAAAAAAATAGTGGAAAATCTGTTTTCTTAAATTGCATAAAAGACTATGATTGAAAAATATATAAAGCAGATAATTTTATTCACGATATATATAAAAAAAATGAAATAGGATATGAATTTATATTAGATACTTTTGGAAAAAATTATGTAACACCTATTGAGGTTAATCGCTTTGAATTAAATAAGCTAGTTGTTAGTGATAATGAATCATTAAAAAAATTAACTAATTTTACTTCTAAAGAAATTTTTAAATGAATTAAATCCATTGATGGCGATAAGTTAGTTTTTGAATTGGCAATATACTTAAACAATGAATCCTTCTTTAAAGAATTATTTGATAAAGTAATTTTTATAAAAAGAAATAATAATTTAATAGATGAAAATCATATTAGTAAACTTTTAGTTACTCCTTTAAATTTTAATCCAGATTATGTTTTAGAAAATGATTCTACAGTTGAAGAATTTATTGAGAAAAATAATATTTTTTGTAAGTCATTAAAAAATTATTAATTTATAATATTATAAAGTATTATTTAATTAAATTATTAAATATAATAATACAAATTACTATTTGATTGGAATAAAAATGGAAATAAATAAAAAAAATAAATACGAAAAAACATTAATTGCTATTGATTTAAAAAGTGCTATAAATAAAAAAAATAATAAAGTATTTGAAACTTTTGAGGATAAAAATAATATTTATATTGTTTTTCCAAAAAACTTCAAAGAAGTAGATGCTCCTAATTTTTCTTGAGCTTTAAAAGACTTTTTTTCAAGACAAAAATCAGGAATAAACATTGATCTTAATTCCTTCTTAAAATTAAAATTTGTTGATACTAAAAGATGTTCAGTAATTAATCCTCTTGTAACATGAGGTTCATTTTTCACTGAAGTACCTTTTTCTATGAAAACAACAAAAATAGAAAAATTCTCACACAATATAATAGTTCCAAAAGGATTTGAAGATTGTGTAAAAAATTCTTTAGTTTTAGCTGAGGCACAAACTAAATGTAGATATCTTCAAGATGCACCTAGTTTAATAATTGATCCATTAAGTTTTGTTGATGAAATTAAAAAACTATTTAAACCTTTTGAAAAAAAAGTTACCATAAAAGTTTTAACAAAAAAAGAAATCAAAGCAAAAGGAATGGGTCTTTTACTTGGAGTTAATGCTGGTAGTATTATTGAACCTAGATTATTGGTAATTGAATATAAAGGATCAACTTCAAAAGAAAAATTTGCATATGTTGGTAAAGGTATCACATATGACTCAGGTGGTATGAATATTAAGACTGGTAATTTTATGAGACATATGAAATATGATATGTCAGGAGCTGCTATTGTTTGTACAACATTATATGCATTAGTTAAAAATAAAATTAAAACTAATGTATCTATTGTTGCTCCATTAACTGAAAACTTAATAAGTCCAACAGCAATAAGACCAGATGATATTCTTACTTCTTATAATAAAAAAACAGTTGAAATAGATAATACAGATGCAGAAGGTAGACTTGTTCTAGCTGATGCATTATATTATGCTGCAAAAGACTTAAAAGCAACTAAGTTAGTTGATATAGCTACTTTAACAGGTGCAATGATTTACTCTCTTGGCGATACATATAGTGGTGTTTGAACTACAGAAGATAAAGATTGAATTGCCTTTAAAGATGCAGCTGATAAATCAGGTGAATATGTGTGAAGACTTCCTCTTCACAATGATTTTAGAAAAATGCTTGATTCTGATTTTGCAGATATTAAAAACTCAGTAAGTAATCCAAGAGCAGGTTCTTCAAGAGCAGCATGCTTTTTGGTAGAATTTACAAATGGATTACCATATATTCATCTTGATGTAGCTGCAACAGCTGATTCTGGAGATAAAGGACAAGCTGTAATGCTAAAAACTCTTTATAATTTTGCAAGGACAATGTAATGGAAGCAATTAAAAAAGAAATTGAAGTGACTTCAAAAAAACCTAATAAAAAGAAAAAATGAATGCTTTTTTGAGGTTTAACTATAATAACTTCTGTTTTAATTGTGGGCTCAACATTTGCAATATTAGAAGCAAATAGTAAAATAACAATAGGGAAAAAGGTTTAAAAAATGAAAATAATAATAATAGGAATAAATCATGCAGGAACTTCTGCATTAAGAACTTTACTAAAACAAAATAGTAGTTTAGAAATAACAGCAATAGATAAAAGTGATAATATATCATTTTTAGGATGCGGAATTGCTTTGAGTGTGTCTTCTGTTGTAAAAGATGTAGATGACTTATTCTATTCAAATGCTAAAGAATTAAAAAGTATGGGTGCAAATGTTTTAATGAAGCATGAAGTAGTAAATATTGATACAGATGCTCAAACAGTTACATATGTGAATTTAAATGATGAAGAAAATGTTGGCAAGGAATATGTTGAAAGTTATGATAAATTAATTTATGCAACAGGTTCATGACCAATTAAATTAAATGTACCAAATGTTGATGCAAAAAATATATTTTTATGTAAAACATATCTTCATGCATTAAAAATAATTGAAAAAGCAAATGATGATGCAATAAAATCTGTAGCAATAATTGGTGCTGGTTATATTGGTGTTGAATTAGCAGAATCATTTACTATTAAAAATAAAAAGGTATCTTTAATTGATGCTAAAGAAAGAGTCGTAGCAAATTACTTTGATGAAGAATTATGTTATAAACTTGAAAATGCTTTAAATAAAAATGGTGTTAGCCTTCATCTTGGAACAGGTGTAAAAGGTTTCGAAAAGAATGAAGCAGGATTTGTGACAAAAGTTAAAACCGATACTGGTTCAGTTAATGCTGATTTAGTAATTGTTTCTGTTGGTGCTAGACCAAATACACAATTACTTCCAAAAGCAAATAAAATTCCAAATGGAGCTATTATAGTAGATGAACACATGAGATCATCTATTGATAATGTATATGTAATTGGTGATTCAGCTGCTATTTTCAATACAGCTTCTAAAACATTTGAAAACATTGCTTTAGCAACTAATGCTGTTAAAGGTGGAGTTGTTTCTGCTTGTCATATTAATGGTGTTGAAATAGCTAAACTAAGAAGTGTTGTTGGTACAAATGCAATTCATATCTTTGGAGAAAATTTATCAAGTACTGGTATTAATGAGCAAAGATGTAAAGATTTAAAAATTAATTATAAATCTATAGAATGAACTGATAATGATAGACCTGAGTTTATGAATGATTTTAATAAAGTAACTATTAGATTAATATATGAAGATATTACATTAAGATTATTAGGAGCTCAGATTCATTCTACTTCAACTCATGATTCGAAAGATACACATATGGAAACAATTAACTTGTTAGCATTATGTATTCAAAAAAATATGTCAATTATTGATATCTTAACTACTGATGTATTCTTCTTGCCACATTATAACAAGCCTTTCAATTTTATTATCGGAGCAGTTTTAAAAGCTCTAGACTTATGTTATGTAAAAGAAAATTATTAGAATTTAAAAATTCTAATAATTTTTATTTTAATTTACTATAATATCATTATGAAAAATAAAAAAATTATTGTTGGTTTATCTGGCGGAGTAGATTCTGCTGTTAGTGCATTTATTTTAAAAAAAGCTGGTTATGATGTTTTGGGTGTTTACATGCAAAATTGAGATTCTTTTTTAAATTCTGAAAAAAATTTAAAATCATCTAGTGATGGTTGTGAATCTAAACAAGATTATGAAGATGTATTAAAGGTTGCTAAATACTTAGATATTAAAGTACATAAGGTTAATTTTGTTAGAGAATATTGGGATAATGTTTTTGAAGATTTTATTAAAAAATATTCAATAGGTCAAACTCCTAATCCAGATATTTTATGTAATAAAAATATTAAATTTGAAGCATTTAGAAATTATATTTTTAATAACTTTGATTGTGATTATTTTGCTACTGGACACTATGCAAATAAAACTATTAACTTTGACTTATCAATTGATTTAAAAATGGCTAAAGATGAAAAGAAAGATCAAACATATTTTCTTTGTCAGCTTAATCAAGAACAATTAAAAAATGTTATTTTCCCTTTAGGTAATATAACAAAACAAGAAGTAAGAAAAATTGCTAAATTTTACAAAATACCATCATGAGATAAAAAAGATTCAACTGGAATATGTTTTATTGGTAAAAGAAATTTTAAAGATTTCATTGATAACTATATTGAAAAGAAGCCAGGTGATATTATTGATATCTCTACTAAGGAAGTTGTTGGTAGACACGAAGGTTTGCATTTCTTTACAATTGGTCAAAGAAAAGGATTAGGGTTATCTGGAAACCAAGATAAATATTTTGTATGTAAAAAAGATTTAGATAAAAATATTATTTATGTTTCTCCAAGTTCTAATGAAGATAAATATTTATTTACTAATAAGTGTATTTTAAGCAACTTTAACTGAATAAATAAAATACCCAATGATAACAATGTAAAAATAAGATATCGTCATTGTGGTAAACTTCATGATGCTAATTTCACAATTGATAATGATAAAGTATTAGTTAACATTAATGAAGAAGTTAAATCTATCTCTATTGGGCAATATGTTGTCTTATATAAAGATGATATTTGCCTTGGTGGTGGAGAAATAATTGGAATATAAAAAAAGTAGAAACCTACTTTTTTTATATTCCAATATTATATTTTTAATGAAACCCCTATTTTAAATTATAGAGAAATCCCTATGTTGCCAACTTCAACTATAATGTCTTGGCTTGAAATATAATTTAATTTAAAAGAAATTTTTAATGTTGGCCCTTTTATAGCGTCACCAGTGATATTTACTACAATTCCTTCTGTGATAATTACTTCTTCAATAACATCAACTCCGTTAATTTTTTCACCTTTAGCATTAGTAAAAATAATTTTTTTAATTTCATCTTCATAAGCACTATTTTTAGCTAATTTAGAACCACTTTTAAAAAGATCGGCAAATTTTTCCTGATCTTCTCTTGTTTTTTCTGCACTAAAATTAGTTTTAAAAAGATTAGTTGTATTAATAACAATATTATTTAATTCTTGAGTATCCACTTTTAAGAAAAAAGGATTTGGAGTAGATGGAACAAGAGGTTCCAATGGTTTACTTTCATCACTAGTAGATGATGAGCAACTCACTATGGGTAAAGTTACCATTAGAGCTGAACCAATTATTAATGATCCTATTAAACTTATTTTTATTTTTTTATTCATAATTTTTTCCTATAAATTTTTATATTATTTTTCTAACAATGTAATTATTATAAATAAAATACTTATTTATGCAAATTTTTATATAATAAAATATTATTAATTTTTTAGATACTTTATTATTTGATATCTATAGTAAAATATTTGTTTTTTATTTTTGAATTCAAAATTAAACCACAAATAAAGGCTGGTATAAAGAAAAGGCATAATACTCCCATTATCGTGGCAGATTGAGATATATCATTATCATCTAGATTAACTATTATTGATTTAATTGCTCATATTATGTCTAATACTACTAATACAACTAATGGAATTAATAGAAAAAATAATGCAAGACAAATAATTTGGTTTCTGACACTTTTTTTAGAAAAATCATAATAATCTTTTAATTTTTGATCACCAATAAAAATTTGCTCTTGATCTTGTTTTTGCTCTTGATCCTTTTTTATATTTTCTTCATCTATATAAACTTTTTTGCTTTCTTTTTCTTCCATAAAATTCCTTTTTGACTTGTATTTATAAATTATATTATAATTTTTATATTTTTTAGATAATATAATTTAATATTTTGTTAAATTCCATATATATAAATTGTTATTTTTTTAAAATTATATCTGTTATACTGTAAAAAACATTTTAGGAGTATTATGGCTAGATTAGAATCAGAAAATTTGTATGAACTAATTGCTCATAAAAAAGGTTTTAGAATACCAATTTACCAGAGAAACTATGATTGAAATGATAAAGATGTTAAAAAATTTTTTGAAGACATTTATGCAAATTTTCAAAGACATAAAGAAAAAAATTATGATCGTGATGATGCAAAATATTATATAGGTAATATCATTGTTTATGATGACCTAAAAAAAGATAGTGATATCTTAATGGTTGTTGATGGCCAACAAAGAATAACTTCTACAATAATCATTTTTGCGTCAATAAGAAAAATATTAAAAAACTTATATGATTCAAATAAAAACATTGATTCAACACTAAAGGTTAAATATGATGATTTGATTTATAAAGTTGAAAAAGTAACTTCTCAAAATACAAGAGATCAAACAAAAATAAAATTAACTAGTATTGAAAATGATGATTTACTTGAGAAATTATGTTTCTGAAATGAAAATGAAAAAGTAATTATTGAAAGTAACGAAAAATGAAAATCATCAAATATTTATTGTAATTTTTTAGCAATAACAAAATATATTACAAATAAAATAAATGTCCTAAAACATAGTGAATTTGAAGATATAATTAATTTTTTTGAAAAAGATGTAATTAAATCATTTTCTCATACATTGATTGCATTAATTAAGATATTTGCAGAAAAAGATCAACCAAGCAAAATATTTGAAATTGTAAATACTACTGGAAAAAAATTAAAACCATCTGACTTAATTAAAAGTTATATTTTTTTCTTTGCTCATGACCAGATGACAGTTTTATCACAATCTTATATAAGCCATGTTGAATCAAAAATAAAAGAATTAAAAGCTTATGCAGATCTATCTGAATGATATAGACATATGATATCAATATTCCATTCAGAACATTTCCTTTATTCAAAAACAAAAAACAATGGATTAGAAATTTTCTATGGATTTAAAGACGCAATTAATAATGACAAAAATGTTGAAAAACATAAAAATATCTTTAATAGATCTTTTGATTTTGAAAATTTTGATGAAACTGAGGAATTTGTTCAAATACTAATTAAATATGCAAAAGTAACTACTTTTGTTTATGAATTAATAAAATCTGACAAACAATCAAACAAACAAATTATTTATAATAAAATAATAGAAAATGCATGAAACACATATTATCCATTAATCCATACATTAGTAATGGATCTTTTTGCCAAAGATGAAAATAATAAAAATGAATTCATTTGTACTGATGAGAAAAAAGTAATTGAAGAAATTAATAATGTTGCCAGACTTGTTATGCATACTAGTTTAAATGGAGTTGATCAAAAAAATCTAACAAGAGGACCTGCAACACTTCATTCAAGATACAATAAAGAAATTAAAGAAAAAAATGAAAATATTTCTTTCTGAGAATGAATGAAAAGAAATAAAGAAGATGAAGTTCAAATTTCTGCTTTTAATAAAGAAAAATTAAGAGATATGATAAAAACATCAAACATTTATCAAACATCTAAATCAAAAGCTAAAATAATGTTAGCTGCTATAGAAGGTTATTCAACAAATTTTGAAACATCTTTAAATGAACTTTTAGATGATTATGAAGTTGAACATATTTTTCCAGTTAATCCATCGCAAGAAGCAGAAAAAGAATATTATGATTACTTCACTAATAAAGATGATGCTAAAGATTTTTACAGTAGAATTAGACATACTTTAGGAAACCTAACTCTTGTTACTCCTGAAGCAAATAAAAAATTAAAAAATGATTCTTGATCAAATAAAAAAGAAATTTATTCTAATGAATCAAAATTGAAACTTAATAATAATTTATCTCAATATGAAAAGTGAGATGAAGAAAGTTATAATTCACGTATTAATTCATTAGTTGAACATTTGGTAAGTTTCTTAAGCATATAAATTAACTTATATAATCATGAATTTAGATTATAATAATTAAAAAGGATTGTTATGAATACAAATGAAGAATTTGCCATAGAAGTAATTTACAACACAAAAACAGATATATCTATTAGTTATTTAGATAATATAATTTCATTCACTATCCCAAGAAACCAAATTAGATCATTATCTGTGGAAATGTATGAAGATATTGATAACTATGGAATATATTTTTTAGTTGATAGGAAAACACAAAATTTATATATTGGAAAAACAGATAATTTATTGAAAAGAATTGTTGAGCATAGCAGAACTTTTGAAGAAGACTTTTACCATGTTTATACCTTTACTATTAAAGGAAATTTAATTTCGCAAACTTATATTGATTATCTTGAGCATCATTTTATTGGCAAATTAAAACAATCAAACTATTGAAGTTTATACAATAAAGATTTAAGAATTAAAACCCCTAATTTAAAGCCAGTTGAAAGAGTTAATTTAAATAAATTAATTGAAAATATAGATTGTTTATTATCTTTTTCAAGAATAAATTTAAAAGAAAAAGAAATAAAAATATCTGATGATATTTTTCAATACAAAGGAGTAAAACTTATTTATTCTTCTCAAGGTTTATTTATGCTAAAAGATAGTATAATACTTGGCTATTCTAAAGTTGAAAAAATTAAAGTTGACCAAAACAATCGATTAGATAATGTTGTTAAAAGGAGAAAATTTTTATTAGAAAATTGACTAGAAAATAATTGAATTAAAAAAATTAAAAATAATGATGAATATGTTTTATTAAAAGACATTGAAGTAAATTCTCCTTCTGAAGCAGGAGTTTTAGCAAATGGTCGTTTGTCTACTAATGGATGATCTGTTTTCAAAAATAAAAAAGGAAAAACTTTATCAGAAGAGTTTAGATAGAAATCATGAATAATACAATAATAATTGGAAATGGAATTTTTTATAAGTATGGGCATTATGATTTTAAATGTGAAGAATGTATTAGAGAAGAAAAAACAGATAGATGTTTTAAATGCAAAGAAATTAATTATAATTTAATGTTTAAAAAAGAAATTAATAAAATAATTGATTTATATTTTTTAAAATTTAAAGAAATTGATAAATTGCCTTATGATTCTTCTGAGGATTCTATTTTTACATGTTATGTAGACAATGGAAAAGAAAGCAAAAAAAGCAGTTACTATTCACTTGGTGATAGAACACATATATGACAACATAGAATATTAAAATTTCTTAATAATTCTAATGAAATTGATATAAATATTTATTTTCCTGGATTGGTTTATTTGAAAATTAAGGAATTAAGAAAAGAAATAGATAATAAATTTGAAGAAGTATATTTTGAAGATTTAATAGAAAATATATTTTATAATGACATTTATTCAATTGAGAAAAATATTGAAAATCCTAGTGAAAGTTTTTTAAAAAAACATCGTATTGAATTGTATAAAAAAAAAGAAAATAAAATAATTTTTTCAAAGGAATTATCAATTGAAGAAATAGAATCAGATGACAAAGATATAATAGAAATTTCTTTAGATGAAGTTTTTAAAAATAAAATTAATCAATATTCTTTATGTTTATATAGTTGTTTTGTTGATTGCGCTGTTTATAATTTGACAAATGATTTTAGTTCAAAAAGAAATGAAAATTTTTCAAATTCCCTTGTACATTTAAAAATAAAAAACTGATACACATTTAACTATTTTTTTGATAAAGCAATGGTAGAAGATTTTAAAATTTCACCACTTAAGACAATTACATATCTTCATGGGCAAAATTATAGTAATAGTTTAGGTTTTATTAAAGAAGGATATGAAAAACACACTGGATCAATGGATTGGGATAATATTAATGAAAGATATGAAAAATTAAATGAAGATTTTCTTTCAAAAGATGATATTTTTTTATTTGGAATTTCTCCGAAAGGCGAAGAGAAACTTATACATTGTATAAATAATTTAAAAATTGAAAAAAATATTTTTATTTCATATAAGTGTGAATCTGATAAGAAAAAATGAAAGGAACTTATTGAGAAAAATCATAAATTATTTTTTTGATTTATTGATGAATGAGAAAATAAATCTAAAGAATACTATCAAAAAATTAAATATAAAAAATTTAATGAAGCATAACTTAAAATAAGATATATAAATAATCTGCATTATTTCATTATTACTGATTAAAATATTATTAGTATAAAACAATATTTAAGGTATTTATGAAAAAATTAAAGGTTTTTGAAACATTTGCAGGCATTGGTTCACAACATAAAGCCCTTGAATATTTAAAAAAAATATATGGTTATACTTATGAAGTTGTTGCAACAAGTGAATGAGACATTGATGCAATTATTGCATATGCTTCAATTCATTACCCTAAATTTGAATCTCGGTCAGAATTACTAGAGAGAGAGAGAGAGAGAGAGAGAGAGAGAGAGAGAGAGAGAGAGAGAGAGAGAGCCGAAGCCTATCTTTCAAAATTCACTTTTTCACTTGACGGAAAAAAACCTTTAGATAAAAATAAATTTAAAAGTCTTGATCTAGATAAAAAAATAAAACTATATAAGGCTCATAAAGTTTCAAAAAATATTGGAAGCATTTTAGAAATAACTGCTGACAATCTTTTAGCAATCAATAATAATAAAAAAGTTGATTTAATAACATATTCTTTTCCTTGCCAAGATCTATCAGTTGCTGGTTCTTTTTACGGTTTTAATAAAGGAATGTCTAAGAATTCAAATACAAGATCAAGCCTATTATGAGAAATAGGAAGAATTTTAACTGAATTAGAAGTTAAAAAAAAATTGCCTAAATTTTTATTATTAGAAAATGTACCTAATATGATAAGTTCAAGACATTTGCCTGAATACATTAAATGAAAAAAATTTCTATTTAATCTTGGTTATAAGACAAAAACTTATAAACATTCATCATATGATCATGGTATTCCTCAAATAAGAAAAAGAGTTTATGCAATTTCAATTTTAAATTCAGAATTACCATTTGATAAAAAGGAATATGAAATAAAAGATTGTATTTCTATGCCAAAAAAACTTGAAAAAGAAATTAATCTTAAAACAAAAACTTTAAAAGATATTATCAAACAAGATTATAAAATTGAAAAATATAAAGAAGAAGCACTAAAAGCAAATCCAAATAGAACTATTTCAAGAGAAAAAATGTTTAATGGAAACTTTGTTTTAAATGATTTTAAAAAACATAAATATGCTAGAACTTTAACTACTAGACAAGATCGTCATCCTAATGCTGGAGTAATTGATTTAAGAAATACAAAATTAGAATGCAAGGACCTTTCAAAAGCTAAGTATAGATTTTTAACTACAAGAGAAGCATATTTATTAATGGGTTTTAGTGAAAAAGATTATGAAAGAGTTAAAAACCAAAAAATAAAAGAATCTAAACTTTATCAACAAGCAGGAAATTCAATAGTTGTAAACGCAATCATACCTGTGATTAAGAAAATTCAGGAGTTGAATAATGAGTAATGATTTAACATATAAAGTAAATTTTATTATGAAATCTTTTTATCATGGTGATATTAATTATCTTAATGGAATAAAAAGAAATGAAATGTACTTTAAAAAACCCCAAATTTGAAATATGGATACTGATGTTTTAAATATGCTTCAGAGGTTTTATGAAAATATTGAGAACCTTGATGGAATAAAGAAAATTCAAATAAAAAATACAGGTAATAAAAATAAAAAAAGTAATTTCTTATACTCGGTTATTATAAATGGAATAAATGTAACACCTGCAAAAAAACAAAAAGAAGTTGCTCTAAGTACTGTAAGGCAATATTGTCAAATATTAACATCACTAGATATTGTAATGTTTAATAATTTTAAAAAAGAAGGTTTTGAATTAGAGTGTTACTTTATTCAAGAAAAACTAAGAGAATTTAAAAATATGGGATTTTCTATTATATTCAATGGTCAAAAAAGTGCAATAAGTTGGATAAGAAATTTAGGCTTTTCTCTTTTTGTGTCTTTACTTTACTATAAAGATTTCAATTTTCTTGATTTTGATAATGAATATAAAATATTAGAAAAAAGAAAATCTAATTCTGGTAAAAAATTTTTAACCATAAAAGAAGGCGCAAAAGAAATTGAAAAAATGTATAAAGAAACATATAAAAATTTAATTAAAAATAATTTTGAAAGATATTCTTTAGAAGAAATAATAGATTCTATATGTAATTATATTAATGAAAATATTGATGATTTTAAAAATATTAAAAAAGTAGAAGAACTTAATAGACAAAATAAATTTTCTACAGAAAGAAGTAAATTTAAAGATTCTATTTTTCAAGATAGATCATCAAAAAATTTAATTTTAGACAAAAAGGATGTTTACTCTGACTTAGTTAATTTTAATAACAATTATGATAAATTATCTGCAAAATTTAATGATCTTCATGCATGTCATATATATGAAGTGAAAAATATTAAACGTAATTTTGATGATGTTTCTAATGTTTCAAATCCTCATAATGGAATAATGATGAAAAGTGAATATCATTGAGCTTTTGATAAAGGATTATTTATTTTTAATGAAGATGGAGAATTAAGGTGCAGAGAAGAAGAAGAAAATTATCTATTTGATATCTTAAAATTAGAAAAATGTAAAATTAGAAAAGAAGTTTTTGATGAAAGCATGAAATCATATTTGAAAAAAAGAATTTCATCATAAAATAATATTATGATTATTTATCATATAATAATATTGAATATTTAGGTTTACAATGGAATTTATTAACATATTATGAATTTTTTTAATAAGTTTTGCTATAAACTATTTTTTCTTTATATTTGCATGAATTTTTAAAAGCGATGTTTTTACAGATATTACATATGCATTATCTTTTTCAACATTGACAATAATATTTTTTGCTTGAAAGCAAAACTTCCATATTAATCAAATACTAGTTTTTATATTAATGAACTTATGGGCTATACGACTAGGTACATATTTATTTATGAGGATTATAAAAATAAAGGTTGATCATAGATTTGATAGTATGAGAAATTCATTTTTAAAATTTGGAGGTTTTTGAACATTACAAGCATTCATTGTTTTCTTAACTTCATTACCAGGAATTATGTTTTTAAATTATGATTCTAGCTTGCTCTTTAAAAACGATTCAACTAATTTTGCTTCATTAATACTTTTATTTTCATTATTTGGATTAATATTTGAAACTATTGGTGATTGACAAAAAAATGTTTTTTATAATAATAAAACAAAAAATAAGCAAAATATAAATAATGCTTTTATTCAAACTGGATTATGAAAAATATCAAGACACCCTAATTACTTTGGAGAATCATGTGTTTGATATGGAATAGCAATTACAATGATTGCAACAATTTTAATTTCAGACTCTAAATTATTGGAAAACTATCTATATATTATTTTCTTAATATCTCCAATATTCTTGAATATATCTTTAATATATATTTCAGGTTTAA
Source organism: Mycoplasmoidaceae bacterium (assembly GCA_051653965.1). Lineage (GTDB taxonomy): Bacteria > Bacillota_I > Bacilli_A > Mycoplasmatales > Mycoplasmoidaceae > CAMREV01. The sequence goes on from JBOFXG010000008.1 coordinate 148,246, forward strand.
AATTACTTGAGCAAAAAGAATGAAGTAAATTAAAAGATAATGTTGATTATCAAAACTATATTAAAAACACAAGTATGATAATTCCTTTTATTGGAAAAAAAGGAAAACTAAGTATATTAAAAAATAAGGAGAAATAAATATGATTTATATGGATATAGAAACAACAGGATTTGATGGAATTAAACATGAAATAATAGAAATATATATGTTAAAGGAAGATTTGAATGGAAATAAAATTGATGAAATGCATTACTATTTTAAACCTTCTAAACCTTTAGATTTAAAAATAATCGAAGTCACAAAATTAACAGATGCTTTATTAAGCGATAAACCAAAATTTGAAGCTCATATTACTGACATTGTGAATTTTATTTCTAATGAAACCCTAGTGGGTCATAATATAAATAATTTTGACTTAAGATTCTTGAATGATAATTTATCAAAACACAAACACAAAACTCTTAATAATAAAACAATTGACACAATGTCTATGGCAAGAGAAATAGATAATGTTAGTAAATATGAAAAGGGTTATAGATTGATTGATCTTGCAAATAGATACAATATTGAATTTGATCCAAATAAACTACATGGTGCTAAATATGACACTCTAATTGCTAAAGAACTTTACAAAGTTTTAATTAAAAAATAAAAAATAGAATTTAAATAAATTCTATTTTTTTCAACCCTATGTTCATTTAAATGTCTAAAAATAAAATCTATATAAACAAATATTTACATAAATAAATATAAAAAAATTTAAATTACAAAATTTAATTGTATTATTTTAATTGGTTATTATGACTAAGGAATTATAGTCAATAATAAAAAATGATATTTAGATTAAAAAATAAGGAGTAAAATGAAAAGTAATTTTTTTAAAAAAGATTTAGTTATATTAAATAAAAATCTTAAATCTAAAGATGAGTGTTTAGAATTTTTTGCAAAAATCTTAAAAGATAAAGGATATGGAAAAAGCTCAAAAACTATTCTTTCTAAAGCTTTAGAAAGAGAAGGTCAATTTAGTACAGGGATTGGTGAACACATTGCAATACCTCACATTAGAGATGATGTAATGAAAGAACCAGTAATATTATTTGCAAAAGTAAATGATATTGATTGAGGTTCAGTTGATAATAAGAAAGTAAAATATATATTCTTTATTTGTATGAATAAACAAGAGGGCGAAAACTCTCATATGAATATTATTGCTTCCTTATCAAAACTTTTTTTAAATGAAAAATTTGTGAAAGATCTAGATAATGTAAAAGATTACAAAAGTTTAATTTCAAGTATAGAAAAATATTCAGAATCAAAAGAAGAGATAAAAGAAGAAAAAGATTTTAAAGGTTCTTATGACATTGTTGCAGTTACTGCTTGTCCAACTGGTGTTGCACATACATTTTTATCAGCAGAAGTTTTGAATAAAACTGCTAAAGAAATGAATTTAAAAATAAAAGTAGAAACTCAAGGTACAGAAGGTTCTAAAAATACTTTAACGCAAGATGAAATTGATAATGCAAAAGGTGTAATTCTTGCATTAGATAGAGCAATTGATAGAGATAGATTTATAGGAATAAAAAATGTTGTTGATGTTTCTACTCGAGCTGTAATCAAAGATCCTAAAAAAGAAATTAATAAAGTGTTAAATAATGAAGGCAAGGAAATTAAGGGTGTAAGAAATACATCAAATAAAACTACTTTTAATGAAACTAATAATTTAGTGTCTTTTGATAATTGATGAAAAAGAACTTACCAAGGAATTATGAGTGGTGTTAGTCATATGCTTCCATTTGTAATTTTTGGTGGAATTATGATTGCAATAGCATTTATGATTGACTCATTTGGTGCAAATTCAACTAATGCAGGAAATTTAGGTTCTATTTTACCTACCTCAAGATGATTCAAGGGGATAGGAGATCTTGCATTTGGATTAATTGTTCCAATCCTTTCTGCTTATATGGCATTTGCCTTAGTTGGTAAAGGGGGGTTATTACCTGGATTTATATGTGGAATGATATCAAATGGAGCATTTACAAATAATGGAGTTCCATGATTAATGCCAAGTATTGAAGATCTTGGTGGTCAAGTTCATCCCGATCAATTAAAAGCAGGTAGTGGATTCTTTGGTGCAATTGGTGGTGCAATTGTCACAGGATTAATGTTTGTGGTAATTACAAAATATATTCTTGATTATTTACCAACAAAATTAAATGCAATTAAAAACATATTAATAATGCCATTATTTGGTACATTAATAATTGTGGTAATATTCTTCTTCTTAAACATTCCTTTACAATTTGTAAACTTAGGATTTGGAATGTTCTTAGATTTATTTGCAGGTATGCCAGAACTATATCCTTTACTAGGTTTAATTATGGGAATAATGATGTGTTCAGATTTAGGTGGTCCAATTAATAAGGCTGCTTATGTATTTGGTACTATTACATTAACAGGACCTTCTGCTGGAACAAGTGGTTCAATCCCGATGGCAATAGCTATGGGTGCTGGTATGATCCCTCCATTAGGAATTGCACTATCATGTACATTCAATAAAAAACTTTGAACTGAAAAACAAAGAAAAGAAGGTGTTCTTAATTACATAATGGGATTATCATTCATTACTGAAGGCGCAATACCTTTCACTGCAGAACAACCTAGAAAATTAATTATTTCTAATTTAATTGGTGGCGCTGTAGCTGGTATAGCAATTGGTTCTTTACAAATTGGACTACTTGCTCCACATGGTGGAATATTTGTAGCTCCATTATTAAGATGTCAATTATTCAATACACCTGAACTTGAATTAGGATTAGGAATTGCATTATTCTTAGGTGCAATATTATTAGGATCACTTGCTTCAATGATTTCTATTTATTTAATATCTAAATTTACTAAATTTGGTAAAAATAAACAATTAGAAAGTTCACAAGTATAATATGATTTATACAATCACTTTATCACCTTCAATAGATTATTATATAAAAAATGATAAAAAATTTAATTCAAAAGGATTAAATAGAATAGATAATTTTTCTATATTAGCTGGTGGAAAAGGCGTTAACTCATCAATCATCTTAAAAAGACATGGATATGCTAATACTGCAATTACATTTTTAGGTGGTTTAACAGGCAATTTAATTAATGATTTACTTAAAAAAGAAAAAGTAAATGTAGTTAATATTCCTTTAGAAGAAGACACTAGAATTAATGTAAAATATTTTGATAAAAATGATCATTTTGAAATCAATGGGCCTAAATCAAAAATAAGTGATAAAAATATAAATGAATTAAAAAATAATCTTGAAAAATTAAATTCAAAAGATTTGGTTTTTATTATGGGAATTTCTGAAGAAAAAACTATTTTAGATTTAGCAAAATTTTTAAGTAAAAAAAAAGCTAAAATAGTAATTGATATTGATTCAAAAATAATTTTTGAATTATTAAAATTAAAACCATACTTAATAAAACCAAACATTCATGAATTAGAAAATCTTTTTGATAAAAAGATTAAAAAAATTTCTGATGTTAAAAATCACATGCAAAAACTTCATGAAATGGGTGCAGAAAATATCATTGTTTCAATGGGATCTAAAGGATCATGTGTTTTATCAAATAATGATTTCATTCATTTTGAAGGACAAAAAGTTGATGAATTAATAAGCACTGTTGGAGCGGGAGATACTATGATATCTTTATTTGCTGCAAAGAAGCTTGAAGGAGCTTCATTAAAAGATGCACTTTTATTTGCAACGGCAGGTTCTTTAGGGACTGTTTCAAGTATTCATTTATCTGATGCTAAAAAAACAAACTACTATTTAGAAAAAATAAAAAACAACATATAATGTTGTTTTTTATTTTTAATAATTTAGCATTGAATAATAATGATAAAATTAAATTATAATGTTTCTAAAATATTCAATATTTAAACATGTAGGTATAAAAATGAAAAAATTAAAAGCAAACCAAATTAGAAAAGAATGACTATCATATTTTAAAAGCAAAAAACACTATATTATTAGCTCACAATCTTTAGTTCCTGTAAACGATAATTCTTTATTATTGATAAATTCCGGTATTGCAACACTAAAGAATTATTTTTCTGGAGTTGATAGTCCAATATCAAACAGATTAGCAAATAGTCAAAAGTGTATTAGAACAAATGATATTGAAAATGTAGGCTTAACTTCTAGACATCATACCTTATTTGAAATGCTTGGTAATTTTTCTATTGGTGATTATTTTAAAGAAGAATCAATAGAATTTGGATTTGAATTTTTAACTAAAAAATTAGAGATGCCAAAATCAAAACTTTATATTACAGTTTATAAAGAAGATGAAGAAGCTTATAATAAGTGAATAAAATTAGGAATACCTAAAAAGAACATTATTAAATGTGGAAAAGATAGAAATTTTTGAGATATTGGTTCAGGACCTTGTGGTCCATGTACTGAAATTTATTTTGATCGAGGATCTAAATATGATCCAAAGAAAAAAGGAATTGAGCTTTTTGAAAAAGACATTGAAAATGATAGATATGTAGAAATTTGAAATATTGTTTTTAGTGAATTTAATAATGATGGTAAGGGAAAACTAACTCCTTTAGCAAGAAAGAATATTGATACTGGTGCTGGGCTTGAAAGATTAGCTTCAATTATCCAAGAAGTACCAACAGATTTTGATATTGATTCTTTTGAACCAATAATGAGTGCCATCTCTAAAAAAACAAATGAAAAATATGATTCTAAAGCATATTTTTCAAAGTCCAAAAAACAAAAAAATATTAATAAAAATTACATAATTATAGCCGATCATTTAAAAGCATCTACATTTATGATTGCTGATGGAATAACTCCAGGAAATAAGGATAGAGGATATATTTTAAGAAGGCTTATTAGAAGAGCTATAATTTCTTTAAGTATTTTATCAGTTAGAGAAAATATATTTGATATTATTGCAAAAGGTGTTATTAAATCAATGAAAAGTTATTATCCTTACTTATTAGAAAAACAAGAATTAATTAATGAAGTTTTAAGTAAAGAGTATAAAGCTTTTGAAGATACAATTAAAAATTGTAAAAGTTTATTTATTAAAGCAGCATCTACTGGGAAAATAGATGGTAAAACATTATTTAATTTAGTTGATACTCATGGATTTCCTTTTGAAATAATTAAGGAAATTGAAAATGATAATGAACTGCAAATTTTAACATCAATTTTTAATGTTAAAAAAAGTGAAATTATTAAATCTAACAAAAAAATAAAATTTGATTTTGATGGATTTAATAAAGCTTTTGATAAGCACAGAGAAGTTTCTAAATCTACAAAAAAGGAAACAGGATTAAATATTCAAAACACTGAATTAATAAATTTAAATGTTAAATCAGAATTTGTTTACAATTCTTATTATATGAAATCTAAAATAGTTGAATTATTTGATAGTAATTTTAAAAAAGTTAAAAAACTAAAAAATAAAGATGGCTATATTGTTTTTGATAAAACTTGTTTTTATGCAACATCAGGTGGACAAATTCATGATACTGGAAAAGTAGAAGAATTTGAAATAATAGAAGTTATTAAAGGGCCTAATGGTCAGCATATTCATACAGTTAAAAACGCTTCATTAGAACTTGGTCAAATTTACTTTATTTCAATAAATGAAAAAGATCGAGTAAGAATTTCAGCAAATCATACTTCAGAACATTTATTACATTCTGCACTTAAAGATGTATTGGATAAAAACATTAAACAAGAAGGTGCTTTTAAATCGGCTCACAAATTAACTTTTGATTTCCAATTCAATAGAAAAGTAACTCAAAAAGAAATAGATAAAATTGAAGAATGAATTAAAGATAAGATTGCAAAAGAAATTAGAATTGAAGTTTTACATATGTCACTAGAAGAAGCAAAGAAAATTGGAGCAATGGCATACTTTGAAGACAAATATAAAAAAATTGATGGAGACTTAAGAGTAATCAAGATTGGCAAATACTCTACTGAATTATGTGGCGGAACTCATTTAACAAACACTAAAAATATTCAAGATTTTAAAATAATAGATATTTTTACAAGAGGTTCAAACACATTAAGAATTGAAGCTGTTACAACAAATTACAATGTTAAAAAATTTGTATTAGATGCAATTGAAGCTTCTGCTGATAATATTAATTCTTGAATGAAAGAATATAAGAAAATGAACATTAGATCAAAAGAATTTACTGATGCATTAATTATATTTAGAGAATGTTTAGTACACCCTGATAAACACTTTTCAAAAATTAAACATATTGAATCAGAAATAAAAAAAATATATGAATCATTAAAAATAGATTTTGAAAAGAAAAAAGAAACTTTCTTAATTAGATCTCTTAAAGAAAAGTTCAGTGATAATATTTTATTCTTAGAAGGAATCATAATAAAAAATGTTGATAGCAAAGTTATTGTTAATGCTTTAACTGAGCTTATTAATGAAAAACCAGATAAAACTTTTTTTGTTATAAATATTAATGATGATAAAATTCAATATTTTGCTGCTCAGAATGAAAAAAATAAAAAAAGAAATTTAAATGAAATTATTCAAAGAATGAATAAGGCTAGTGGTGGAAAAGGTGGTGGAAAACCAAACTTTGCACAAGGTGGAACATCTAATACTAAATCATTAGAAAAAATAAAGTCAGTTCTTTTAGGTTTAAATAAAAACTAATGAATATTTTAGGAATAGATTATGGAATTAAAAAAATAGGATTAGCAATTTGTTTGCTAGGTATTACTATGCCATATGAAAAAATAATAAATACAAATACTTCTAATGTAATTGAAAAAATATCTAAAATTATTATTGAAGAAAAAATTTCTAAAATAGTAATAGGTATTCCTTTAAATAATTTTAATAAAGATACTGAAACCAGTTTATTAGTTAGAGGCTTTTCAGATGAATTAAAAAAGCATTTTGATAATATTGAAATTATTTTATTTGATGAAAAATATTCTACAAAAGAATCAATTAATTTATTAAAAAATGCATGTTATAAAAATAGCAAGATTAAAGATCAAAAAGATTCTTTAAGTGCTGTTAATATTTTAAATAGATACTTAGGAATAAATAATGGATCTTAAAAAAATAAGAGAAATATCTATTGAAAATAATATTCCAATTTTAAGAAACGAATCTGCAGAATATATTGCAAAAATTTTAATAGAAAATAAAATAAATTCAATCTTAGAAATAGGATCTGGTATGGGTTATAGCTCAATGTTTTTTTTAGATAAAAAGCCAAATATAGAAATAACATCAATTGAAAAAAATATTGATAGATATATTTTTTGTTTTAATAGTATAAAAAAAGAAAATATAATTTTTTTGAATGAATGTGCATTTTCATATTTGCCAAATAAAAAATATGATTGCATTTTTTTAGATGGTCCAAAAAGCAAACAAAAGGATTTATTTGAAAAATATTCAAAATTCCTTAACAAAGATGGATTTATTATAATTGATAACATATTTTTAAAATTTATTAATAAAACAAAAAAAAATAAGTCATTAATAAAAAAAGCAGAAGCTTTCAAGTTATATTTAAATGAATTGAATGGATGAGAAATATCTATAATTGATATTGATGATGGAATTGCAATTTGCAAAAGAAAGAAAAATTATGAAGATAGCTATTAAATGTGATAATTTGGAAATTGCAAAAAAATTAATTGACAGAAAAGTTGATTTATTATATTTTGGTATTGAAAATTTTTCTTGTAGATTTAATAAATATATTAATTTAGAAAAATTAAAAAAAATAGTTGAAATAAAAAAAGATTCAAAAATATCTATTGTTTTAAACAATTTGTATTCTGAAGAAGAAATTCCAATGCTTGAAGATTTACTACTTAAGTTATCAAAGATAAACATTGATGAATTATGTTTTCATGATTATGCTATATTACAAATTTGTTATGAAAAAGAAATTCAATTTAAATTTCACTATAATCCAGAAACTTTAAATACCAATTATGGACAATTAGATTTTTTTAAAAAAAATAATATTAAAAAAATATCTTTAGCAAGAGAAATGACAAAATTTGAAATTAAAAAAATACTAGAAGAAAAAGGAAATATTGAAATTGAAATTCAAGCACATGGTTTTACATTTTTTATGCACTCTAAATGACCAATGGTATCAAATTTTGAAAAGTATTTAGAATTAAAAAAACAAAAATTAGATAAATTAAATTATTTAGTAATTCAAGAAGAAAAAAGGAAAATGCCAAACATAATTCAAGAAGATAAAACAGGAACTCATATGTATTCTGGTTTTACATTATGTATATATGATTTAATACCTGAATTAAACAATTTTAAATTAGATAGTATTTTGATTGATAATATTTTTAGAGATGAAAATTGAACTTTAAAAGTTTTTGATATTTATAAAAAAATAGTTACAAATATGAAAATTGATGAAAAGGATTTTAAACTTTTAGCAAATTTAGAAAATGAATTTCCAATTTCTAAATCATTTTTAGGTAATTTTAAAGATATGCCACAAATGGAAAAGGAAGATTATGAAAAATAAACATGAACTTTTAGCTCCAGCAGGTAATTATGAAAAAGCAATAATTGCTTTAAATTATGGAGCAGATGCTATTTACATTGGGCCAAAAGCATACTCATTAAGAGCAAGAGCATCTAACTTTGACATTGAAGAAATAGATTTAATAACAAAATATGCTCATGAAAATAATAAAAAAGTATATGTTGTTTTAAATATAATTTGTAGAAATGCTCATGTTAATGGATTTTCAAATTATTTTAAAAAGATCTCTGAATGTAAGGTAGATGGAATTATATGTGCAGATCCTTTTATTATTAAAACAATTAATGAAATAGATCCAAATATGTCGATTCATATTTCTACTCAACAATCTATTTCAAATTCTAAATCTGCTCTTTTTTGAAAAAGAAATAATGCTGAAAGAGTAGTTTTAGCAAGAGAAGTAGATTATAACAATTTAAAAAAAATAGTTAATAATACAAAAGATTTGATTGAAATAGAATATTTCATTCATGGAGCTGTTTGTATTTCATATTCTGGAAGATGTACAATGTCTAATAATTTCTCATATAGAGATTCTAATGTTGGTGGATGTGCTCATTCGTGTAGATGAAATTATGAAGTTAGCAATAATGAAAAAAAAATTGAAAATTTTACAATGTCTGCGAAAGATATGAACTTAATTGGAGACTTAAATAAATTATTAAAACTTGATATCGCTTCATTTAAAATAGAAGGAAGAATGAAATCAGTTCATTATATTGCAACAATTGTTTCTTCATATAAAAAAGCTATTAATGAATTTATGGAAAATAAAAAAATTAACGAATCATATCTTGTTGAAACTAAAAAAGCAGAAAATAGACTTACTTCAAATGCATATTTTGATGGAAATGCTGATTATAGTAAAATGTTATATTCTTCTGATGAAAAAAAAGTTAATCAAAACTTTGTTTTTATTGTAGATGAAGATTTAAATAATAATTATTATTTAGTTACTGCAAAAAATAATTTTAATAAAAACTATGATTTTGAATGTATTAGCTATAATCATGATAACTTCAAATTTAAAATATCTGAAATTATAAATGAAGATGGAATTAATATTGATGTTGTAGTAACGCCAATGAAAAAATACAAAATAAAAATAATTGGAGATGACAAACTTTCTTATTTAGATATAATAAGAATATCTAACAAGGAGTCATAAATGAATTTATATGAATTTAAAATGAAAAATATTGATGGTAATGAAGTTGATTTTTCTAAATACAAAAACAAAGTTGTTTTAATAGTTAATGTTGCAAGCAAATGTGGTTTCGCAAAACAATATGAGGGATTAGAAAAACTAAATCAAAAATACAAAGATCAAGGGTTATGTATATTAGGATTTCCTTCTGATCAATTTAAACAAGAATTTAGTGATGCAAATGAAATTAAAAATTTTTGTTCAACAAAATATAATGTAACATTTGAAATGTTTGCTACATTAAAAGTTAAGGGTGAAGAAATATCACCTTTATATAGTTGATTAATATCTAATTATAAAAATAAAAATGTTAAGTGAAATTTTGAAAAATTTTTAATCAGTAAAAATGGAGAAGCAATTGAAAGATTTAGTTCAATAGTTAAACCATCTAAAATTGAGCCAAAAATTATTATAGAATTAAAAAAAGATTAATTGCAGTCAAGGCAAATTAATCTTTTTTCTTTTCTATTTATTATATAATCCTTAATAGATTTTTGTTTATAAATAGGAGTTAATATATCTTTATTTTTTGATTTTAGAATATCATTTATAAGTTTAGTTTTACAATAATATACACCAATTAAAACTGTGATTAATGCAGCCATAGCATTAATTATTTGTGCAATTGCAAATCCAATCATTCCTGGTAATTGTCTTTGCATAACGACTCCTAAGAAATAACTTGCAACACCTTCAATAATGAAGAAGTTGAATAAAATAATTCAAAACACTCTTAGTTTTCTTTTGAAATTATAGAAAGCAGCATTTCTAGTATTAATTGCTATACTTTGGATTGTTTGAGCAGTTAAAGATAATAAAAATCCTTCATAAATAAATTTCTTAATTATATCAATGTATTTAACATTTTCATCATGAGGAAATGGTATATCATTTGCAATATTAGGTGGAATTAATTGTTGAGCTCAACTTTGATTACTAAAAAGAAAATCAGCTAAATATACTATGAATGTTGAAATAATTAAACCAACTAATAAAAATATTATTGTAACTTTTATAGCAAAGGTTATTGATTCTTTAAATTGTTTTTCAGATTGTTTTAAATTTAATTTCGGTTGTTCATGATATAAATTTATAGCCCTCCCCATTGACCTAGAAATTGTTATCAATAAATTTATTATTGAATAAATAACAATTCTAGACATAATAATTAAATACTCCCCATCTTTAGTATATAAATAAACCAAATTCGGATCATTCACATTAATAAAAGTAATTAATATCATCTGGGTTATCATCGTTAAACTATAAACTAGCATATATATTGATAAATTATATATTCCATTAATAATTGCTTTAAAAATTGCTTTATCGAAACTAAAATCATATATTTTTCAATTAGCAACATAAGAATAAAATATAAAGAGAATAATTATTACATAGATTACATTTACTATTATTGATGATAATGGTAATGATATTGCAGGTGATAAATCTGTATAAAAAAGAAATAAGATACTTAATCCAATACTAAGTAAAGAATGAATTATTTGAATAAGTATTATTATTCTAAAGTGGAATCTATATTCAAGTAGTATAAATGTGTAATATATACTTGCAGCAATTAAAAATAAATTTAAAATCATCATTGATGAATATTCATTAATAAATTTAGAAATTTCAGCATTATGAGTATGTGAAGAAGCTGCAATAGCATATTCAGAATAAATTAACATTGTTGATCCAAAAATTATTGCAATACCAATTCCAACCATTAATAATGTGGCTGAACCTGTATTTATTATTTCCTTAAAATAATCTCTCTTACTATTACTTTTAAAATTATTTTTTGTTATTGTTAATATTTGAACAGAAATCATGACAATTATTGTTATTGAAAAAAAAGTTATTGGTTGTGTATAACCAATTGATTGAGAAACTAATCCACCACTTACATTATTTATCACATCAACACTATTCATTGCTAATGGGATTAAATTATGAAAAACAATTGTAAGCATATATGAAAAATATACAAAAAATATTTTAAAAAATTTTTTTATTAAAGGCTCACTATAATTTATATTTTCTTTTAAAAAAAGAAACTTTCTTGTTTTTGATTTTTGATTACTCATACTAAAATATTATAAAATAAAAATATTGATTAATTAAATCAATATTTTTATTTTATAGAGGGAAAACCCCAGATCATAAAAGACTACCAATCACAACTAATGCAAGTGCTATGAATCCAACAAAACTAGTTAAAGCTTTAACGAATCCTCCAATAACAGGTATCTTAGATATTAAGAAAATTGTCGATGTATAAATCAAGAATATTGAACCTGAATACACTACTAATTCAAATCCCTCACGACCTTGCGGATGACCTATATATGATTGTTGTATTTTTGGTAATAAATCATTTTGGAATCATTCTCAATTTGCAAATATTTGTACTTCTTCTGGATAAAGTAGTTCAACAGCAAATAATATTCAAACTACAGCTAATGCCAAAAATGCAAAAGAAAATACAAATTTAATTATTTTTTTCATGCGAGACCTTTCTAATAAACATTTTTTTATATTTATTCCTCTAATTATACAATACTAAGAAAAATATTACAATTAAAAAAGATTTAGTGCTTTTTTTCTTAATATATATATAATAATTAACCAAAGGATTTAATTATGAAAAAAAACAAGATAGTAGATTTAGATTTAATTGTCCCTATAAAGGATATTAAAATATTTCTAGGGCAATATAATGGATTTCAACGTTATGACGTTTATAAACACCCTTTTTCAAAGGTAATTGAAAAATCTATGAGACAAGCTTTTTGAACTCCAGAAGAAATATCAATGATTTCTGATAGAGAAAATTTTAAGGATTTACCAGATCATATAAAAGAAGTTTTTATTAACAACCTTTTATTTCAAACTTTTATGGATAGCGTTCAAAATCGTGGTTTAGATAGTGTAATGTCTGAATTGGTTACATCAAGTGAATGAGAATCAGTTTTTAAATCTCAAGCATATTTTGAATTGATTCACTCATTATCTTACTCTCACATTATTAGAGAGATGTTTTCATCAAATGCAACAGAAATATTTGATAGAATATATGATATTCCTATGATTAAAAATAGAACTGATAAAGAAATAGAAGCTTATTCTGTCATTAAAAAATACATAAATAAAGAACTAAGTTTTAGTGATAATGAAATAAAACAAAAAATTTTAACATTATTAATACATATTTTCTTTTTAGAAGGATTAAAATTTTATATATCATTTATGGTTACATATATGATTAATAATGCTTACCAAGATGCAATTCCTGGAGTTACTAAAATTATTAAACTAATTAACTTTGATGAAGATATGCATGTTGCTGTTGTTGGTGGATTAATTAATATATTAAAAAGAGATGAATCAGAAGGCTTTGCTCACTTATTTAAATCATCATGATTTAAAGATGAATGTTATAAAATAGTAGAAGAAATTGTAGAAGATGAAGTTAAATGAGGAGATTATCTATTAAGTTTTGGTCCAATTCCTTCCTTAACAAAAGAAGTATTTGAAGTATTTATGAAATATTATGCAAATGATAGACTAGATAGAATTGGTCTTGAACCTTTGTATAAAAATATTGAAAAAATAGATATCATTGACTGATTTAACACTTATAAAGATATAAATAAGGATAATACTGCTCAACAAGAAGCTACGGCATTAAACTATAACATTGGTTCAATGGATATGGATTATGAAGATAAAGATTTAGAAAAATTACTAAAAAGATTATTTAAAAGAGAAGCCGAATAAAATAATTAAAAAGAAAATAAAATAATGAGCAGCAAAGAATTAAAATGAAGACCAAAATATTAAAGCTATCTCAATTAGAGACTGCTGTTAAAAAACAAGAAGAGATAGATACAAGTTCTAAGAAAAACAGCCATATAAGTGCAGATGAAATTATTGTAATCAAACGAGATGGAAGACATGAAAAATACAATATTCATAAAATGAGAAAAGTATGTCTTTGAGCATGTGAAAATAATAAAGAATATTGTGATAACTTATTAAGTTCTACAAAGATAAAACTTTATAACAAAATTAAAATTATTGATGTTTATGATGAGTTAATAAAAACTGCAGTAAACAACATAAGTAGAATTCATCCTTTATATGAAAATATTGCAGCAAAACTTTATTTATTAAAAATATATAGAGATTCATGACATATAAAAACTAATAAAGAATATCCGCATTTAAAAGATGTTATTGAAAAAGGACTACATTACAAATTATACTGAAAAGATATTTATTCTAAATATTCTTGTGAAGATATTGAAAAAATAAATTCAGTAATTGAACCTGAAAGAGATTATTTATTTACATTTAAATCTCTTTATACTTTCTATAGTAAATATTGTTTAAACTATAATAAATCAAAAAAACTAGAACTGCCTCAACATTCCTATGTAAGAATTGCTATGGCACTTTTTATAAATGAAAAGATTGATAGAGTAAAAAAAATAACTGATTTTTATAATATGATTTCACAACATTATTTTACTTTAGCAACTCCGATAATGTTAAATGCAGGAACAAAAAATCAACAGTTATCTAGTTGTGTTCTTTCAAAAATGGGTGATTCTGCAGATTCTATAATGGAAACAGCTCATGATGTTGCAATTTATTCTAAATTTAAAGGTGGAAATGCAATTGATATTTCTAGTATTAGATCAAGTGGTAGTTTTATTATGGGAAATACTGGATTTTCATCTGGCCCAGTACCATTTATAAAAATTATTGAATCAACAGTAAAAGCATTTAATCAAGGTTCATCAAGGCCAGGAGCATGTGCAATATATTTTCAATGATGACATTATAATTTTGAAGATTTAATTGTGCTTAAAAGTAATAGCGGGACAGAAGAAAATAGAGCTAGACAATTAAAGTATGCAGTTAAAATTAATGAATTATTAATTAATCGTTTATTAAAAAATCAAAATGTTACTTTATTTGATCCTGCAGATGTTCCAAAACTAAAATTTAAGTTTGGAAAAGAATTTGAAAATATTTATGAAGAATATGAAAAAAAAGATAATATAAGAAAACAGGTTATTTCTGCAAGAAAATTATTTGAAATGATAATGAAAGAAAGAGTTGAAACTGGGAATGTTTATTTATTTCATGAAGAGAATGTTAATTCTGTTTCTATGTTAGATAGATATATCAATTCTTCTAATCTTTGTACTGAAATTACACTACCATCAAGAGAGTCTATAAGAACTAATGTAAAAGAATTTAAAGAAAATGAATGATATAAAATTGAAAGAACTTCTACTGCTGGTGAAATATCACTTTGTAATTTAGCATCAATTAATTTGAATGTTTGATGTTACTTATCAAAAGAAGAACAAAAATATACTGTTTCTATTTTAGTTAGAGCAATGGATAACTCTGTTGATGTTGCAATTTATCCTGTAATTGAAGGTTATTTAACCAATTCAAATTATAGATATTTAGGAATTGGAGTTTTAAATCTTGCTAATTTTTTAGCAACTAAAAAAATAGTTATTGATTCAAAAGAAGCTTTAGAAACAACTCATAAAATATTTGATGAACTAACTTTTCAAATAATTGAATCTTCTAAAGATTTATCAAAAGAAAAAGGTCCATTTGCAAAATTTAAAGAAACATTATGAGCAAAAGGTGAATTGCCAATATTTAAAGCAAATAAAATTGCCTTAAATTTAACTAAATATAAGCCTGATTTAGAGAAATGAAAAAAACTTTCAGAAGAAATAAAAAAATATGGAATTAGAAATGCCCAATTAATTTCAATTGCTCCAACAGCTACAAGTGGTAAAGCAATTAATGCTACTGAAAGTACAGAACCAGTTCAACATTTTTTTTATAAGGAAGATGGAAAAATAAATTTACCAACATTAGTACCAAATATTAAAAATTGAAAATATTATAAAATTGCTTCAGACTGTGATCAATATAGACTCATTGAATTGGCTGCAATAAGACAATGTTATATTGATCAAGCACAATCAATAAATATTTATTTTAAAAAAGTAAAATCACTTACTGATTTTACTTTACACCATTTATATGGTTTTAAATTAGGTATAAAAACTTTTTACTATTGCAAAACAGAGAAAGATATTATTGATGAAATATGTGAAAGTTGTACATAGTTTTTAATTATTCAAATACCTTATTTTTTATTAAAAATTCATTTAAGGATTTAAGATATTTTTCAGGATTTTCACAATGTGGCGAATGTCTTGCTTCTTCTATTAAAGAAAATTCAATATCTTTATTTAAATTTTTAATGCTTTCAAATGAAGCTTCTTGATTTATTAATCTATCATTTTTACCAAACATTACTAAAGTAGGAATGTCTATATTTTTATAACAATCACTTAAGGAAATTAAAGTTTTCTCATTTGTTACATTTGTTAAAAGCATTATTATTTTTTTAAAATTTTCAAAATTATATTTAGACATTTCTTTTATTTTTCTAATAAATAAGCCAACATCAAAAACATTTTCATCAATTTTATTATGATCAGGGCCTTTTAAAATTGATGGATTAATTGGATCTTCAAGTATAGCTAAATATTTATTTTCTTTTTTGATTTTAGAGATTAAACCAACTACAATAGCACCTCCAAATGAGTGGCCTATTAAAATTGGTTTTTTTATTTCATTAATATTTATGAAATTTAAAACAAAATCAACATATGCATTTAAGTTTAGATCTATATTATTAAATGGTTCTTCTCCATGCCCAGGTAAATCTAGTGAATAATAATTAAATTTATTTTGTTCACAGTATTTTTCAAGGACCTTATTTGAGTCTTTATTTGCTAACAAACCATGAATAAAAATTATATTTATCTTTTCCATATTATTTAAATTATGAATTTTTTTTATTAAGTTTATTTTCTTTTTTTGATTTTTTGATAAGTTTTTTAATTCTAGTTTCTTTTTGATCAGCTAATTTTTGCTGTCTTATTTTTTTTCTTTTTTTTGACATTTTTGTTCCTAAAAATAAATTTAACATAAATTATTATACATTTTATAAATTATTTTGATATTCATATTTTATTTTTTGTTATATAATTAAATAGATTGTGAAAATATCAGAATTTATTTTTAAATATACTTATGTAAATAATGTTATAATAAATATTATAATTTTATAAAATATTTATATTAAAATTCTTAAGGAGAAAAAATATGATAAAAAATAAAAACAAAAATAAAACATCTAGAAGAATAGTATTATCTACTTTGGCTTTTTCATCTTTAGTGGGTGTAGGTTTATCTTTAGGTTATATGAATGGTTTTAACTTACAAGAAGAGAATTTAGTTAATAATCAAGAAATTAACAAAAAAATTGAAAGTGTTGATAATACAAACCCTCGAAGTCTTGAAACAGCTTTAATTAAAAATCCTTTAGCAACTTTTGAAAACTATTATCCTTTTGAAATACCAATTCCGGCTTTAAATACAAATGTTAGTGCAAATGACCCATTTTGAGATTTTTTTGCTATAAATGGTACTATTAAACCCAATGTTGATTCTGTAACATTTAAAATTGAGTCTGTAAATTTATTTAATTCCCCTCTACAAGGAGGAACACCAGGTTCTATTATTGTAAATGCCGAAATTAGCAGATGGGTTAATGATGGTGGTATAATAGTAACTACTCCTAGAAAGTTACGTATTCAGGTTAATAATTTAAAATTTGTTGAGGGTCCAACAACTATAATTGCTAATCCTACTGTAAAACCTATTACAAATGTGCAGTATGCTTCTGACTTCTCGAACCCAGGTGATGCTCTTACTTTTTTATCTCCAAAAAATAATATTACTAATTCATTTGATCCAAATTTTGCCTCAAAATTTGAATCATCTAGATCTCAACCCCCAACATTTGATAATTCAAGTGGATTATTAAATGTAACTGGTGTTATAAGGAATTACATTAATTCAAATGGTACATACATACCTACTTCATCAGGAAATTTTTTTAGTGATACAATTTCTATTAGAGGATTTAAACCTATTCCAGGTCCAACAAAATTTGAATCAAAACAGCCATTAGCATCTTCTACTACTCCATCAGTATTATTAAGGAATGCTGACTCTAGTGGTGTTCTAAGTCAAAATCTTCAAGATCAATTTTTTGAATCATTATCAAATCCATTAACTTTTAAAGATAATACTTCAGATGCTTTAATTCCTAGTACAGTATTAATTCCTAATGGATTTGTTATAAAAGATGCAAATGATACAGAAGGTACTATAAAAGTTGAACTTACTGTGAAAGGTGGTTATTATGGGTTTGATGATCAAAATAGATTAATTCCAGTAAGACCTACTGTAGGTGATGAACCACAAAAATTTACTTTTACTGTTGGTGGCTTTAATAAGTTTGTTGAAAAAGTAGATAATACTATGACTATAGTAATTGCAGGTATTGGCGGTGGCGTTGCATTTATCGCAGTAATTATTGCTTTAGTATTCTTAGTTAGATTCCAAAAAAAGAAAAGCGAACAAATTAAAAAGAAAAAAAGTATGGATGACAAGTTGTATGCTATGTCTAGCAAGCCTAAAAAAGGACCAGAAATTGCAAATGCTACTGCAGGAATTGCTCCTGGTGGAATGGCTCCTGGAAGACCAGGTGGACCACAAGCTCCTGGGAAATATGTTCCTCCAACAATTTCAGTTCCTAAGAGTAATGCTCCTGTTGTAAAAAGACCATCAGGACCAACTCCTCCTACTCCTCCAATTAAAAAATAATTATTCATTTTTAATTAAATAAAAAAACCACATAATGTGGTTTTTTTTATTTTCTAATATTTAATGCTATTAAAATTTTCTTTTATAGTTATACATGATTTATCAAAGTTTTTTTGTTCTTCATCACTTAACGGAACATTAACTACTCGATATCATCCATCTTTATTTATTACTGCTGGAACTCCGATATAAACATCTTTGTTTTTATATTCTCCATCTAAATATGCAGATACTGTTTCAATTTCATTTGAATCTCTAAATACATGAGAAGCTAGTCTCATCATACATGCGCCAATTCCATAATAAGTAGATTTTTTTCTATCAATTATTTCATAAGCTCTTTGTACAACATCTTTATGTAATTGCTTTAATTTGCTTTCACTCATTTTTCCTTCTGAAATTACTTTGCTAATTGGTTTAGTAAAAATTGATCCATATTCAATGCTTGCTATTGAACTATCTCCATGCTCGCCCATTATACAAAGATTTACAGCTGAAGGATTTACTTTTAATTCTTTCCCAACTAAAACTCTAAATCTTGATGTGTCAAGCATTGTTCCAGTTCCAAAAATTTTATTTTTTAAATAACCAGTTTCTTTTTGATAGACCATAGTTAACACATCAACTGGATTTGAAGATATCATTGTAACACCATTAAACTTAGTAGCTTTAACACTTGTTGCAATTTGTTTCATTATTTTTGCATTATCTTGTATCATCTCAAGTCTTGTCTCACCTGGTTTTTGAGGTCTTCCTGCAGTTATTGCAATTATATCTGCATCAGCACAATCATTGTAATTGCCACTTCTAATTGTTGCATCACAATGTGGTAACACACCAATAGCATCTAGTAAATCCATTGCTTGGCCTTCTGCTAATTCATTGAAATGATCAATCAGAATATATTCATCAGCTATCATATTATTGATAGCTGAATATAAGAAAGAACAACCAACGTTACCAGCTCCAATAAGAACTATTTTTTTTCTTTTCATTTTTTCTCCTTTTTTCAACACTTATATTATAATAATTTTTTGTTAAATTATATTTAATGATTATTTTAAAAATAATAATAATTTTCTTATAAAAAATCATATAATTTAATTAATATATTAGCAATGGATTTATAATTATATTTTTTAATGTAATTTGTTTTAAAAATAAGTTTTTTTAAGGTATAATATTACTAGTTATATTTTTATAATATAAATTTATTTTAAACATAGGAGTTTATAAATATGAAAAATAAAAAATTAAAAAAAGCAGTTTTAACCTCATTTAGTATTTTTTCTTTTACGGGAATAGTATTAGCTACAAATTTAGATAATATTTCAAAATTACAAGCTAGTTTTTCTAATGAATATTCTTTAAATGATGGTTTTAACCCTGCAAATGAAACTTTTGGAATTTTATCAAATGATGTACCTAAATCAAATATAGAATCAAGAGCAGCAACAACAATCACATTAAACTCTGGTATTGAATTTGATAGTATTGTTGCTGGTACTTATCCATTTCAAATTGTAAATAATAGAGAAACTTTAGATAAATTAATAACAGTTAATAATACTCCACCCGGTTTTAATCCATTGACTGATATTACTTATAGTGTTTTAGGTGTTAAAAATACAGGTGCTACAAGTGAAAGTGGTGAAGCTGATATTACTGTTAGTGTTAGAACTTATTTTGATATAGATGGTGTTATTCAAAGACCTGGTCCTGCATATCCTGGTGCACTAGAGAGACCATTTGCAATTAGAAAATTTAAATCTGAAACAAACCAAACAACTTATGACAAACTTGATTCATTTATTCCTGTTGGTAGATATGCTTCTGATGTTGTAAATGGAACAATTCCTATAGCTAATGTTCTTGGGATAAAAAATGGTGTTGCAAATCTTAGTTCTTCTCAAAATACAGTAGTAGATGTTGTTTCTCTTAGATTTAATAATATTATCGGTGAATTAAATGTTGATTATACCTTACAAAATTTCTTTGATGGAAATGGAGCATATATTACTAACAAAAGTCGTGTTTTTAATACTAATATACCTACTTTTAAATTAGTTCCTGGCCCAACATTTGTAGGTTTAAGAGAAGGTATTATTGGAAACACTTTAATACCTTCAACTATTGCTCAACAATTAGAACTAGATGTTTTAAATTATACATCATGATTTTCTTTAAATAATGTACCAGATGAAGGAGCAACAATTTCTGCTATTAATAATATTGTTCCGAATGACAAAGATGGCACAATTAGCTTTACTTATAAGATTGATGGAAATTATTTTGATTCTCAAAATGTTCTTCAAACTGCTCCATCAGGCGGATTTGATATCACTACAACTATTACAGGATTAAATTCACAACCTGAAACTGTTGATACAATTCCTATTATTATTGGTGCTTCTGTTGGTGGGGTTGTTTTAATTGCTATTATAGCATTAACTATATTCTTTGTATCTAAATCTAAGAAAAAGAAAAATGAAAACTTAAGAAAACAAAAATTAAGTGAAAAAGTTTCTCCTCCTACAGGTGGTTTTTCTAAAACTGCAACTACAACTGCTCCATCTTCAAATTCAGTTCCTGGTGGTCCACCTAAATCTCCAACAGGACCTCCTACACCTGGAAATAGACCAGTTCCTCCTCCAGCTAGAAAATAATTTATTTTTTGAAATTATTAATAGAAAAACATAATAAAAATAATTTATTATGTTTTTTATTTTCCATAATTTTTTAATAATATTAGATTTTTTAAATATATATAAAAACATATTAAACTTTACAAATATTTTTTATATTATATAATAATGTAAATTATATTTAACTTAAGGAAAAAATAATGAAAAAAGAAAAAAACTATTCTAATTACAAAAAAAGAATTAAAAAAACAGCATTAGCTTCACTTAGTATTTTTGCTTTTACAAGTATTGTATTATTTTCTAGTATAAATTTTGCTAGTTTAAAAATAGAAGCTGGCTTAGATAATGGAACATCTTTAAATAATGATGTTATTAAACCTATAAATGATTTATCTACATCAAATACAGAATCAAGCCAATCTCCCAGAAATGTTATTACTCCAACAACAATTGAAGTAAACTCTGGCCCTGAATTTGATAATATTATTGCTAATAATTATCCATTTCAATTAGCAGAAGACAGACAAAAAGTAATAAGTTTAATAAAATTTGGAGGAAGTCTTCCAGCTGATTTTGATAACAAAAACGATCTTTCTATCAGATTTTTTGGAAATAATTTTGCATCAACAAGTTCTAATCCCACAAATAGTGGTACTATTAATTTAGATGTTTCTATCACTTATTATATTGATTCAAATGGTAAAACAATTTGAGATACTAATAAACCATTGAAACAAACATTAAAAATAGATGCATTAAAATCTATACCTAACCCAACATCTTATGACAAAGTTGATTCATTTATTCCAGAAAACTTTTATGCTTCTGATGTTGAAAATGAAATAATTCCTATAGCTAATGTTCTTGAGATAAAAAATGGTTTTGAAAATAATCTTAGTCCTTCTCAAAATACAATAGTAAATGTTGTTTCTAATACATTTGATAATTTTTCTGGCACTTTAAAGATTGAATATACTTTAGATAATTATTTTGATGAACATGGTGAATATATCTCTAGACCTCCTTCTACCCCTCCTACTAGATCAATAGAATTATCTGGCTTTAAAACAATTACAGGTGCATCTTCTTTAGTTTTAAAAAGTGATATGAATTCATTATTACCTTCAACTATTGCTAATGAATTAAAAAATGATTTTAAATCTTATTCAAACTATTTCGATCTTGTTAATTCACCATATCCAAATACTGAGATTTCTGAAATTAATAATATTGTTTGAAATGATAATGATGGTACCCTTGACTTTACTTATGTTATTAAAGGAACATATTTTAATAGTGATCTTGCTGAGATAGTATCTTCTCCAACAGGGGACCATTTTAATACTACTATTTCTGGACTAAATGAAGTTCAACCCAATAATAACATGATTCCAATTATAGTTGGTAGTTCTATTGGTGGAGTTGCTTTGGTTGCTATTATATTAGCAGCTATATTCTTTGTATATAAATCAAAGAAAAATAAAAATAAAACTTAAGAAAAAAATTAAGCAAGAAAAAGTTTATTTTCCTATAGATATTTTTTCTAAAACTACAACTCTAGTTTTTATTTCTTAAATGATTAAACAATCCTTTGGTTATTAAAAATTTCCTATTTAGAAAATAGTTTTATTCTTTAATAAATCAAGCTAACTTAAATATATAGTTTTTAAGTTCATAACATGTATTTTTTTAATATTGTTTGGACTTATATTACATTTTAAGTATTTATCAACATTTGAAAAAATAACAAATTAATATTTGTTATTTTTTGCTTTATCTAATATTTTTTCCTGAGAATTTAAATATTAGATAAAATTGTAAATATTTTTAACTAATTTTTTAATATATTAGATTTTTTTAAATATATATAAAAAAGTCAATAGACTTTACAAATATTTTTTATATTATATAATAATGTAAATTATATTTAACCATAGGAAAAAATAATGAAAAAAGAAAAAAACTATTCTAATTACAAAAAAAGAATTAAAAAAACAACATTAGCTTCACTTAGTATTTTTGCTTTTACAAGTATTGTATTATTTTCTAGTATAAATGCTAGTTTAAAAATAGAAGATGGCTTAGATAATGGAACATCTTTAAATAATAATTTTATTAAACCTATAAATGATTTACCTAAATCAAATATAGAATCAAGCCAATCTTCCAGAAACGTTATTACTCCAACAACAATAGAAGTAAACTCTGGCCCTGCATTTGATAATATTATTGCTAATAATTATCCATTTGAATTAGACAGATCAAAAGTACTAAGTTTAATAAAATTTGGAGGAACTCTTCCAAATGATTTTAATTTAAATACAGATTTGGATATTTTGTTTAGCGGAAATAATAAAGCATCAATAAGTTCTAATCCCACAAATAGTGGTACTGTTAATATAGATGTTTCTATCTCTTATTATATTGGTTCTAATGGTACTACAATTTGAACTCCTGATAAGGACCCTAATAAAATATTGAAACAAAAATTAACAATAAATAGATTAAAATCTGTGCCGGGCCCAACATTTTATGATAAAGTTGATTCATTTATTCCAGAAAATTTTTATGCTTCTGATGTTGAAAGCAAAATAATTGATATTAACAATATTTTCAAATTAAATAATGCTGTTACTAATTCTTCAACAAATAAAAATACAAAAATTACAGAGTTAAGTAATACTTTTGATAATCTTTCTGGTACTTTAAGGATTGAATATACTTTAGAGAATTATTTTGATGAAATTGGAGATTATATTTCTCCTCCTTCTTCTAGATCAATAGAATTATCTGGCTTTAAAAAAATTACAGGTGCAACTTCTTTAGTTTTAAAAAGTGATATGAATTCATTATTACCTTCAACTATTGCTAATGAATTAAAAAATGATTTTAAATCTTATTCAAACTATTTCAATCTTGTTAATTCACCATATCCAAATACTGAGATTACTGAAATTAATAATATCATTTCAAATGATAATGATGGTACTCTTGACTTTACTTATGTTATTAATGGAAAATATTTTAATGATAAACTTGTTGAGATAACATCTTCTTCAATAGGAGACTCATTAGATACTACTGTTTCTGGACTAAATATTGAAATTCTACCAGAAAATATCAATAGTCCAAATAATATGATTCCAATTATAGTTGGTAGTTCTGTTGGTGGAGTTGTTCTGGTTGCTATTATATTAGCAGCTATATTCTTTTTACAAAGATCTAAAAAAAATAGTGGAGGGGGTAATAGAAATTTTGGAACACAAAAAAATCCAGTTCAAATTAAAACATCTCCAATTAAATCAAATAATGATTTTTCAAGTAATAAATCATCATTTAATTCAATTCCTCCATCTGTTGGACCTAGATCTTCGATTAGACCTTCTAATTCTTCTACAAGAATACCACCACCAAAACTTAAAAATAATTAAATATAAATAGGTAAAAATTAAGATAATTTGAGTTTTTTAGAATTTATAATAATTTTATAAAAATTTAGCTTTATTTAAAAAATGTGAAAATTATTAAAAAAAATAATACTTTTTTAAAAAAATAAAAAATAAGTATTGTTTTTTTATTTTATAATAAACTAAAAAAGGCATATATGATTGTAAATTTAAATGTAATAATTTCAACCCAAATTGAATTAGATAATTTTATCGAAAAAAATCACAAACTTTTAAAAAGAAATTTAATATCAAGAAAAAGATTAGCTTTAATTGTTGAGCTATCTGAATTATGTAATGAAGTTAGATGTTTTAAATTTTGATCTTTAAAAAAATCAAGTCATAAAGATATAATTTTAGATGAATTTGTAGATTGTCTGCACTTTATAATTTCAATTGGTATTTTCTATGGAATAAAGGAAATGAAATTTTCATTAAAATCATCATCAAATAAAAAAAAAGACAATATTCAATTATCTAAATCATTTATAGACTTAATCTCAAATGTGAGCTCTTTAAACAGTGAAAAAAAAGTTAAAACTTTTATTAAAAAACTTTTCCAATTAGCAATTGATTTAGATTTGACATTTAATGAAATAAATAAGGCTTATTTTTTAAAAAATGAAATTAATATAAATAGACAAAAAGAAAATTACTAAATAATTTAGTAATTTTCTTTTTATATATTCTTTATACATAAGAAAATGATAATTAGAATCATGTCTATAAACATAAATGAGGCAAATATTTGAAATGCTAAGTATTTTCTTCTAATAATATTTATGTTTATCATTATCTGCTTTAATATATCAAGATCAATATCATATTTTATTTGAATTTCATTTTTATTATAAGTAGTTCAATCTTGTCAACTATATATATTAAAATCTCCATCTATTGATTTATATTTATGTTTTATTCTTTTATATTTGAATTCAGGCAATAAAAAAATTACTACAAATAATATTTCTAAAATTATAAGAACAATCAACGAAATAAAATATGTTCATCCTAATTGATTAAATAAAGTTGCTACAAAAGTAAGAGAAAAGAACAAAATCCCTAAGGATATGTTTAATTTGTCTTCAGCATGTGATCTTTCCTTTTTAAACATTAAAAGTAAATCAAAGTGTTCTTTATTTATTGTTTTCAATATGCTTTTCTCTTTTGTCTCTTAAATAATTATAAGATAAAAAATCCAGATTTATAAACAATACTTAATAATTAAATATATAATTTTATAAAATATGTGAGGATATAATAAATATGTCAAAAAAAATTGCTATAAAAATAAAAGAATTGGATAAAAAAGAGTTTTTTTTGGAAGAAGATGCAAAAAAAGGAGATTTTTTTTGTCTAGATGATGTAGTAGTTTCAACAGATTATATTAAGGAAGAATTTAATAAAGTAATATCTAATACTGCAAATGAGATAGTAAACGAAAAACTAAAAACAGAGAAAAAAAATTGAGAAAATGAATTTAAAGCATCAGAAGAATATTTAAAATTAAAAAAAGAATCATCTAATTTTCAAGAAAAAATAGATTTATTAGAAAAGGTTTATAAAGAAAAAGAAAAATCTTTTCATAACGATAAAGCAAATGAAATTGAATTGATAAAAAAAGAATCATCTAATTTTCAAGAAAAAATAAATTTATTAGAAAAGGTTTATAAAGAAAAAGAAAAATCTCTTCATAATGATAAAGTAAATGAAATTGAATTGCTAAAAAAAGATTTTACTATTGAAAGGCAAATACAAGAAAACCATCTTAAGTCTGAAATAAATTCTTTAAAAGAGAATTTAGAAAAAAGAAATAATAAGAATATTAAAATTATTGGAGAAGACCTAGAAAAATGAATTTTAAATGAATTTGATAACCATTTTCCAATTAATGATAAAGTTAAGCTTACAAAAATAACAAAATCATCAAATTCAAATGACAACACAATGGCAGATTTTGAATTTATTGTATTGGGTTCTAACAAGGAAATTTTTGGTTCAGCTGTTATTGAAGCTAAGACAGAATCTGAAACAGGTAAAACTAAAAATATTACGCATTATCAAAAATTGGATAGACAAAGAAAAAAAATGAATTATCATTATGCTATTTTAGTTAGTGAACTAGAACCTGAAAAAACTTTTTTAATAAAAAAAATATCTGATTATGAAAATATGTTTTTAATAAGACCATCTTGTTTAATGGCTTTCTTATCTTTAATAGAATACATTTCTAACCAAAGACAAGGCATACAAGCCCTTGAATTAGATTTTAAAAATAAGCAAGAAATTCAAGATGAATTTGAAAAAATGAAAAATGAAATATTAGAGAATTCAGTTAGAAATATAAATAAAAAATGTGAAGAAATACAAAGTGAAATAATGAAAATAGAGACTTCATCAAAAAAAATAAAAGCCTCAATAGAAATAGTTATTGAAACACATATATTAACAATAAAAAATAAAATAGAGAATTTTAAAATAGAATCTATTAAAAAGAAAATTGAAAAAATAAATTAATCATGAATATAGCAATTATTTTGTCATCTGGACTTAGCCTTAGAACAAAAACAAAAACACCCAAACAATTTTTAAAAATAAATGATAAAACTATTTTAGAGCACTCTAGTTTAAAATTCATTAATAATAAAGAAATTAATAAATTGATAATAGTAATTAGAGAAGAACATTTATTAAAAGCTAAATCAATATTTAAAAAATATAAATGTAAAAGCGATTTTTTATATTTTTGTATTGGCGGCAATTCAAGAAATGAATCAATACTTAATGCTTTAAATTTTATAAATAAAAATTTTAAAATGAATAAAAACGACATAATTTTGACTCATGATGCAAATAGAATTTTTGTTACTAAAAAGATTATAAAAGAAAATATAACAAATTGTAAAATACATAAATGTGTTTTAACTGGAATATACTCTCCTGATACAGTTTATAAATATAGAAATCAAAATGTAACTGATGTTTTTGATAAAGATAAACTGTTTTGTTCTCAAACACCACAAACATTCACATATGAAAAAATAAATAATATTCTAAAAATTAAAAATAAAAAAATATTTGATAAATCAGATCTTGGAACATTAGCATTATTTTCAAATGAAAAGGTATTTATTGTTCAAGGTGAAAGTTTAAATTTTAAAATTACTAGTTATCAAGATTACAATATTGCAAAAAAATTAATGAAATAATATTTTCAAAAAATTAATTTTATTTGTTATAATAATTTTAATTTTTAAACGAATTTTAAATGAAAGATAAGATGAAAAATATTAATCAAAAAGATACAACTCCCTCCGATAAAAATATTTATTTAAATACAAATATCAAATCTGGATTATCAACTTCAGAAGTTTCAGATAGACAAAAGAAATTTGGGTTAAATTCATTAAAAAAAGTTAAGAGAAAAAACATTTTTTCATTATTTTTTAGTCAATTAAAAGAAATAATGTCTATTTTACTTTTATTTGCAGGCTTATTTGCATTAGGTTTAACAATTTATCAACATATTGAGAATCCAAGCAAACCAGATATTTTAGCATACTCACAATCACTAATAATATTATTTATAGTTTTCATAAATGCCTTTTTTAGTGCTACCCAGGAATATAAATCTAATAATGCTATTGAAGCTCTTCAAAAAATGTCATCTCCTAAGAGCAAGGTTCTTAGAGATGGCAAAATGAATTTAATTGCTTCAAGTGAATTAACAATTGGAGACATTATTATAGTTGAAGCTGGTGATATGATATCGGCTGACTGTTTGTTAGTTGATTCTTCAAATTTAAAATGTGTTGAATCTACATTAACAGGTGAATCAATGCCTGTTGATAAAGACCATACAAAAAAATCAATTGCTTCTTCTCCAATTGGAAGTAGATATGATCATATATTTTCTGGTTGTAATGTTATTAATGGTAGAGGAACTGGGATAGTAATAGGTATTGGTAATGGAACTGAAATAGGAAAAGTCGCTGATTTACTTGGAGATACTGATTTATTAAAAACTCCATTACAACATAAACTGCATAAATTAGGACAAAAACTTGGTTTGTTTGGAATTTTCATTACATTCATATCTTTTATATTCTCTTTACTAGTTATTGAAAATGTTGTTCAATATGGTTTTGAATCATTTCCTCCTTCAATTATTTTAGCTATATCATTAGCTACAGCTTCAATTCCTGAAGGATTAAATACAGTTGTTAATATAATTTTAGCTATTGGTGTAAAAAGAATGAGCGATCAGAATGGATTAATAAAAAAATTATCATCTGTTGAGACATTAGGTTCTACAGCTGTTATTTGTTCTGATAAAACAGGAACACTTACTATGAATAAAATGACTGTTATTAAAATGTGAGTTCCTAAATCAAAAAATGAAGATGTAAGTAATGATAAAGAAGAAAAATTATCAAAAGAACATTTAGATTTACTTAAATATGCAACTTTATGTACTGATTGTGTAATTGAAGAAAGTGATGAGGGCAATATCTTAATTGGAGATCCTACAGAAATTGCAATTGCAGAATTTGCAATTAAAAAAGGCTATGATGATGATAAATGAGATGAAGATCACAAAAGGGTAGATGATATACCATTTGATTCAGATCGAAAAATGATGACATCAATTAATATTATAAATGGCAAACAAATTGCTATTGTAAAGGGCGCGCCAGATGTATTGTTTTCTAAATGTAAAAATATTAATTTAAAACAATTAAAAGAAATTAATAATAAATGAAGTGACAATGCTGTTAGAGTTCTTGCTGTCGCTTATAAAGAAATAAAGGGTAAACTTCCAAAAGAAATTCATTCAAAAGACATTGAAAAGGATTTAAACTTTATGGGATTAATTGGAATGATTGATCCTCCTAGAGAAGAAGTTAAGCATTCTATTAAAATTTGTAAGTCTGCAGGAATAAAACCAGTAATGATTACTGGAGATCATTTAAATACTGCTATCGCAATTGCTAAAGACTTGGGAATTATGAATGATAATGATTTAGCAATTACTGGTAATGATTTAAATGAATTATCTGATGAAGATTTAATAAAAAATATTCAAAAGTATTCTGTTTATGCAAGAGTATCTCCTGAAAATAAAATAAGAATTGTCAAAGCATGACAATCATTAGATCAAGTTGTTGCAATGACTGGAGATGGTGTTAATGATGCACCAGCATTAAAAGCAGCTGATATTGGTTGTGCAATGGGTATCACTGGAACCGATGTATCTAAGGGTGCAGCTGATATGGTCTTAACAGATGATAACTTCTCTACAATTGTTTCTTCTGTTAGAGCTGGTAGAGGAATTTATCAAAATATCATTAGAATAATAGAATTTTTAATTAGCTCTAATATTGCATCAGTAATTTCAATATTATTAGGTATGTTTTTATTTTATATGATCTTTGAAGATCCTAACATTGGTTTAGGGTGAGGAAAAATAGATCCAGGTATATTTGGCTCTTTTGACTTAACTTTAGATATGGCAAATGAAATAAATAGACAAATTAAATTTCAAACAACATTGACAACTATTCAAATACTTATAACCAATGTTGTGATTGAGACCTTGCCAGGAATCGCATTAGGAACTCAAAGAACTTCTGATGAATTAATGAAATTTAGACCACGTAGTAAATATGAAAGTATTTTTGCTAATGGACTTATTGGCAAAATAATTATTTTAGGATTTATTAATGGTATTCTAACTATTATTGCATTCACTTTAGGAGCATTAATAGCAATAGTTACAGGAGCACCAGGTTTGAGATTCTATTATGGTACTGTTGCAGCATTCTTAGCCCTTTCTTTAGGTTGTGTTGCTAAATCAATTTCAATATCATCTCATAAGCTTCTATTTATTGAAAAATTTAACCATATTAAATGAGTTTTAATTGCTTGTTTTGGAAGTTTAATAATCGTATTAATTTCTACTTTAATTCCCCAAGTTAGTTCATTATTTGGCGAAAGACCAGAATTAGTTTTTGAAGGCAATAAATATTTAGGAAATTTATCACAAACTCAGCAAACTGAAATTCTTAATATTATTTTTGGCGGTAAAACAAATAATGATAATGTTCATGGATATATTTATTTAACCGGTTTTAGTTTGGCAATAGTTCCCTTTATTATTCTTGAATTAGAAAAACTATTTAAAATGAAATTTCATAAAAATAAAAAGCTTGAAGATAATTTAGAATTCAAACTTATTTCTAGACCTAAAACATTATTTGAAAAATATACATGACTAAATGTATTTAACTTTGATAAAGACAATAAAAAAAATAAAAAATTAATTTAATTTTTTATTTTTTAATACTCAGATTCTTCATTTGAATTATCATTATCTTCTTCTTTAATTGAGTCTTTGATTTCATTAATTAAGCTATCCATGTTTTTTGTAATTGCTTCTTCATCATCTCATAAAGAATCTTCTTCATCATCAAGATCACTAATTTCATTCATTAATGTATTGTATATTAAATCTTCTGTTTCATTAATAAAATTATTTTCATTAGTTTCATTTTGTTTAGATTCAAAGTCATCATCGTTAACATCAACCATTGTATTTCATAATTCTAAGTCTTCTTCATTAAATGATTCATCATCTTCTAATTCTTGATTTTCTTCTTCATTAAATGATTCATCATCTTCTAACTCTAAATTTTCTTCTTCATTAAATGATTTATCTTCTCCTAGTTCTTGATTTTCTTCTCCACAAAAAGAATTACATTCATTGTTTATAAGTTCGTCATTTTTTTCTCACTCAATAATTTCATCTTCTGTTTCAGGAATTATACTCTCCTCAAAATTGTTATTGCAATTTAAATCATATTTTTTATTTGAGAAATCATATTCTTCAATCACAATATCACTATTTTCTAAATTTGGATTTGAATTATCAAAGTCTCCAAAAATTGTTTCATTCTCATTTTCTTTTTTTTGAAAAGAAATATTTTTTAGTTTTTCAGTATAATTTATTTCTGGAATTTTTACATTTTTAATTTTTTGAAGAAGAGATGCTTCTTTTTGCTTTTCTTTTTCTTCTTGTTTTTTTAATTCTGCAATTTTATCTTCTTCTAATTTTATTTCATAATCTTTTCATAAAACATCAATTGCTGGAATAAGATCAACAATTATTGAAGCAAATAAATTTTTAATTTCTTCCATTGTGTAGAACAAGAATTTTAAGAAGTCATCTTTATATAAGAAACCATTAATGTCATATTCAAGTTCAAGTTTTTTTATTTTTTCAATAAGTTTCTTATCAGTTTCATAAGAACATAGTTTAATTTTCTTAATTAGATCTTGTAGTTTAAGGTTTCTTCCAAAAAGTAAGTTAGAAATCATTATTTTATCTTTTGTAAATTTTGATACATATTCATCAATACTAATTGTCATTGCAGAAGATATATCAAATAAATTAGTTTCAATGATATTGAATAAATCAGATAATGCTACTATATATTTGTTTAATGTAATTATTTTTTCAGATAATTCAAAAAATTCAGTATTTTCTAATAAGACTTTATAATAATTTTTTTGTGTTTTATATGTAAACTTATTATTTGTAAATTCAGTAATAGTTTGAAGCGCAAATAAATCTACTGAATTTATTTCAAAAAAATCATCAGACTTAACAATATAATTTTTATCAATAAATTCTTTTTTTAATTTTTGGAAATATGGAATACTTGTTTTAAATTTATATAAAACTCCATTGCTTTCATTTTCCAAAAACGAGTAGCTATTTTCACACTTTTCAATTTTATCTTCATCATCTGTTAAAATTGAAGAAGGAAGAAGAAACATTGTTATCAATGAATCTTTCACTTTTTTGTCATTTATATTTGTTTTTTTTCTATTAACAATATTTATATTTTTATTACTCATTTTCTTAACGCCTTTATAAAGTTATGTATTCATATTAATTATATTAAAAATTAAAAGAATAAACAAACATTAATTAATAAAAAACTAATTAATATTTTTTTAAATATCTTATATATAATTAAAATATTAAAAAATAAAAAAGGAAAAAAATGTTATTTTGAAAAAAGAAAAAAAATATAGAAACTTCTAATGAAAATAATGATACTCAAGAGACAGAAAGAAAAGAAACAAAAATTGATGCAACTATCAATAATTCTAACGAAGATTATAGTACTCAAGAAGTAAATTCTCAAAAGTCTAATGCTACAAAAAAAACTCCTGCTAAAAAAGGAAGTTCTGCAAAAAAGAAACCAACTAAAAAATCTCCTGCTAAAAAAACTAGCTCTGCAAAAAAGAAACCTGCTAAAAAAACAAGTTCAACAAAAAAAGCATCATCTTCTAAATCTGCTAGTACAAATAGAAATATTTATCATGTATCTCCTAGAAAAGATAAGGCTGGTAAAAAAATTGGATGAGAAATTAAGCTAGAAGGTTCTAAAAAAGTTACATCTTTTTGTAAAACTAAAGATGAAGCAATTTCAAAAGTTAAATCATTTGCTTCTAATAAAGGTGCAACTATCATGATTAAAAAAATAGATGGTTCTCACCAAGAAACTATAAAATTATAAAAAATAATGATTTAAAATCATTATTTTTTTTGTGTATCATGACCAGGGTAATCATTTGGAGATTTTAAATCATTAATTCAATAATCATAAATTATCTTTTTATTATGAGATTTAATTATTTTTGGAGTAACTCCAAAAATTTCTTCAATTGATTTTTTAGTAATAATATTATTTGTTTTTCCTTCAAGTGCTACCTTGCCATCTTTCATTATAATCACTTTATCTGAAAACTTTAATCCGTGATTAATATCATGAATAACTATAATAATTGTTTTATTCAATCTATGGTTTAGATCATGAAGTAAATGCATAATTTCTAACTGAGCTTTAATATCTAAATGATTTGTTGGCTCATCTAAAACAATTGTTTCTGTATCTTGAGCAAGTGTTAATGCAATTAAGGCCCTTTGTCTTTGCCCTCCTGAAAGTTTATCTATATACTCATTTTTTAAATGAGATAGACCAACACTTTCTAATGCATATTTTATTTTAATATCATCTTCTTTTTTATTTGAAAAAAACAAGCTATTATAGGGGTGTCTTCCTAATTGGACAAATTCTCAAACAGTTACATCTTCAGGAAAGGTTGAAAGCTGAGGTACGAAAGCAATTTTTTTTGAAATATATTTTCTTGATAATGATTTTAAATTAACACCATCATAAAATATTTCTCCTGAATTTTGATTTACCATTGAAAACAAAGCAAATAATAAAGTAGATTTTCCAGAACCATTAACTCCAATTATTGAAACAAAATCACCTTGTTTAATTGATAATGAAACATCTTTGACAATATTAACATCTTTTGTGTATCCTAGAGATACATTTTTAAAAACGATTTTTTCCATTATTTCTCCTTTAAAATTAAATATATAAAATAAGGTATTCCTATTAAAGGAATAATTGCAGTTGTATTTATATTTGATTCAAATATATTTTTATTTATTAAAAATGACAAACCAACTATTATTGATCCGATCAAACATGAAGCAGGAAAGGAATACGAATAATTCTTTTTATAAATAAATGATGCAATATTTCCTGCAATTAAACCTAGGAATGTTAAGTTTCCCACTAGTATAAAAGCAACACCAGACAATAGCCCACATATTAATAGTATTTGTAAATTAATTGAGTTTGAATTTATTCCTAAAGATTTTGCTATTGAATAACTTGTATTGCATATTTTAAATTTTTGAAATATAAAAGCTAATCAAATTGTTCCTATCAAGAATCCAGCAAGTGAAACAAAGATTGATATATCATTTGAACTGTCAATAAATCCATTTATAAATTGTTTTAATGAAGCGCTTTTGCCTGCTGGTAAAAAAATGTCTAAAGATGAAGATATTGCTAAAAAAGTAAAATTAAATATAATGCCAACAATAATGAATTTTTTACTTATGTTCTTATTTTTTTTATAACTTAATAAAAATATTAAAAAACAAGCTAGCATAGAAAAAAAGATAAATAAAAAAGGATAAATATTCATATAATTATTTACTGAATAATCACTATTAAAATCAACAATAAACATCAAAGACATCAATACAATTAAATTAATATTACCCAATCCTAAAACAGAATTATCTGCTAATTTATTTTTGGAAAGTTGTTGTAATAATAGTGATGCAATTGACAAACTAGAACTTGCTATTGGTATCACAATAATTAAATTTTTATTTATATTAAATATTTTTTCTAAATCTTTAAAACCATTTCTTCCCAAGGTTAGAATTAATGACATAATAAACATAAAAGTGGCAATTAAAAAAAACATTATTATTATCTTTTTTTTGGTAATTGGATTTGAAGCAACAAATTTTATTTTATTTTGTTTAATCATCTCTGCTACCTCCTTTTTTTAAAATTAGAAAAATGAAAATAGGAGTTGATAAAACTGTTGCAAATAGATTAGGACCAACACTTCATCTGCTATTAATCATTAATGCTGCCACTATTATTGTTCCACATAACATTCCAGATAATGGAGTAACTAATGAGTAGTTTCTTGTTCTAAAAAGCATCCTAATTAAATGCGGCACAACAATACCTATCATTGCAATTGAACCAACAAGTATTACTGATGAAACTGTTATTAATACAGAAGCAATTCCTGAAGTTCAGTATATATGATCTATGTTTATTCCTAAGCTTTTTGCTAAGAAAGGATCTTTTTCAACAATATTTAATTTTTTGCTAATTAAAATAATAATTATTACCCCTAAAATCATTGCTGGAAATGTATATGATGCTTTTTCTCAATTATAATCAATGCTTACTTGCCCAAGCCAAGGGATAATAGATTCATTTAATTTGGGTATAACTGTATTTAATATTATTGATATTGATGAAAATAAGGCTCCAATAATTACACCAATTAAAATTACTCTATAGCCTTTAACATCATTTTTATTAATTTTGCATGCAAAAAAATTAATAGCTAAAATAAAGATAGCAAAAATAAATGAAAATAATATTAACAAAGGTATTGAGGGAAAATCTATTATTTTGTAAATAATAATTCCAAATGAAGCAGCTGGTAAAAAACCAAGTGTTGTTGGACCTGCTAATTCATTCCTTGTTACAGCTTGCATACTAGCGCCTGATGCTGCTAGACTAAAACCAGCAGAAAAACCCACAAGAGTTTTTAACAATGTCTCATCTACAATATCATTAGGACTTATGAATGATAATCCATTATTAAAAATAGAAATAAAAAAAACAGTTATAAATGAAATAATAATTGCAATTAAAAAAATTATTTTTTTATAATCAAATGAATTTTTATAGAAAATAAATTTATTTTTATTTTGTTGCATTTTTTCTTAACCTAACTAACTCATCTGGTGGAGTAACTTTTCAAAGTAATGAAGGGTCATCTATAATCTCTTGAGAATTATTTTTATTTAAAAATTCAACTATATATGTCAATAATTCTCTTTTTCCTATTATTCCTCATGCAGGAGTATATCATTTTCCTCTTTTTCCAAATTCAATGTTTTGATTAGCCTTTGAAGGATCTTTTAATAAGTTTATGATTTGTGATTTTAATACAACATTTTTATCATAAGAAGCAAAATCTGGTGCTACATAAATTAAATAATCAAATTTACCTTTAAATTGTTCTAAAAGTTGCTTGCTTGTGTCTCCTACTATTGTGTGACTTAAATAATGAGTTGTGTTTAAAAAATTTTCATCTTTTGGTCTTGGAAAATTCATTCCAAGACCCTTTTCATTATCAACACTAGTTCCATAAAAAAAGGGATAAACAGTTGGTGAATAAAAATGAAATGAATCAGAAATATTTGCTGCATCATTTCCTCCAGCTATTATTCCAATAGAAATTGATTTAAAATCAAATGGACTTTGATTTATTTTTTTTATTCTTTCTTTATCTTGTTTAATAATTTCTTCTGCCTTTGATTGATAAATATTTTTTTGATATATTTTGTCTAAATCCTTTGCTTGCATTAAGAATGCTTTATCAATAGAAACTTGTGACTTATAATTTCATCCTCCAGTAACCATTGATTCATTATAAGTTGCATTAGAGCTATCTCCCATTGATGTTCAAGCAATATTATTCACAACATCTTTAAATTTATATTCATCTGCTTTCATTCATTCATTTAAAACGATTGTATCAACATTTAGTTTTTCAATTGGCAATCTATTTATTTCATTTCCGTCCATTACATCAACAACAACATATTGAGTAATTTTATCATTTGTAAAACCATTTAAGTATTCTGCATACTTAAGTCTTCCTGAAAATGATGTGTTATCAAAATCTGGAGCAATTCCTAATGCAATTGAGTTGTCAAGGGCGTTATCATATGAAGTGAATAAATTAGGCCTATAATTAGAGACATTGTTGATTGCAAAAATAGGTATTATTAATGAAATACCAACAATTGGAATTGATAACATAGCAAGAAATTTAAAGTTAAACTTTTTTTTCATCTTTTACCTTATTTATAATTTTTATAATTAATATAAATATAACACTTATTTAATTTTTTTGAATATTTATTTTTTTAAAACTACAAAATATTTTTTTAATGTATTATTTAATTAGTTTATTTTATTGAGGCAATCATGAATCAAAAAAGAATTAAAACAATTATAGAAAAGCTATCTTCTAAAGAACTTCACAATGAAGAATCAATAAAATTTTGCCTTCTTGGTATTTTTTCATCATTACCTAATTTTATAAATTCATCACCTACATGTATTGATGATATTAAATATTTAATCAGAGGTGCCAATATTTATAAATATGAAATTGAAGAAAATGAAACTATTAAAGATTCAATTGTTAAATTCAAAAAAAACTGAGAAGAAATAATTAATGCAAATATTATTATAATTAATAACTTTACAAGATTGCCAGATATTATGATTCCTCTTAAAGCTTTGCTTCAAGAAGAAAATAAGAATTTATTTTCAATTATTGCAATTGATGAACAAGGTTTTAATGTTACAAAAGATTATGATATTTTTAAAAATTTTTCATTAAAAACAAAAATTGATTTTTTTACATACAATGACCAAATTACAAAACTTGTTAATGATAGTAAACATAAAAAATTATATTTGCCTATTGATGATTCATTTACAAAAGAAGAATTAAGACACTCAATTAATAATGCTAAAAAAGTAGCTATTACAGAAGAGGTAATGATCGCACTTAAAATGATATTTTCTAAATTAGAAAAATTTAATGAAAATAAATCAGAGTTTGATGAAGATGTTATTTTAGAAAAAGATCGTTGAAAAGAATATATTTCTATTTTAAAGGCAAGTGCTTTTTTAAATGGAAGAGCTATTGTAAATTTATCAGACCTTTTTCTATTAAAAAAAATGATTTGATCACAAAAACATCAAGTAGCTTATATTAATAATATTCTTTTAGAAGTTATAAATTCTATGGTAAATTCAGGTTGTAAAAATTTAAAAAAATATAGTATGGAAATGGTTAATTTATTAATTGAAATGACTAGAAGTTTTAAATTAATGAAAAAAAATAATGACAATTCAATTAGAAATACAGATTTAATTGAATGAAATTCTGCCTTTGATAAAATTAAAAAAAATATAGTTGAAATAAAATATTATGCACGAGATTTTTTTGATTCAGAAAATTTTTTTAATAATATTTTTGTTGATGAAGATGATAAAGAAAACTTTTTAAATATATTTAAAATTGATGATAAATTAATTTTTGAATGATACACTAAACTAAAAACAATCATTAACTATATAAATAATGAAAAGAGATTAAGCCTCTAATATGCAAACATTGAGAGAAATAATTGATTTTAATAAACCTGCTGTTTATTTGGATATTGAAGCCACAGGATTTAAAAATAAACATAAGTTTTTACAACTTTCAGCAATAGTAGTTAAAAATAATGAAATTGTAGATGAATTTAATATGTGATCAAATCCTCATTCTTACATATCTAAACATGTACTCAATCTTCTTAATAAAAAAAATAATTTTTTTTTAAATCAAAAATCAAATAAAACTTTATTAAATGAATTCATAAAATTCTCTTCTAAATATGAACAATTTATTTGTTTTGGTACATATGACCAAAAAATAATTAACTATCAGTATTCTACAATGAAAAAAGAACCACTTAATTTAATAGATATTCAATCTAAATTTTTTAATAATATATTAAATAAAAAAATATCACTATCTCTTAGTTTATTAGCTGAAGCTTTATCAATAAATAATACTCAAAAAAAAGAACATGATGCTCTTCTTGATGCAAAAATGCTTTACAATGTTGTTAACTATTCTTTAGAAATTGATAACATTGAGAATTTTAAAAAAATGATTTGCGGAGAGCTAATTAAGCCTAGAAAAAAAGTCTATAGAAACAAATCTTTTAAACAAACAAAGAAGCCTCTTTTATTATCTAAGGATTCAGATTATGTTTATTTTGATTTAAAAATAAATAAAAATAATTTAGATAATTCAACAAAAGAAAAATATATTTCTAATATTCAATTTATTGCTAAGAAATTTTCATGTAAAGGGGATTTATTAAAAGAATTTACTAAAAACATTTCATTCCAAAAAGATGAGCAAGACATTTTAAATAAAAATATTAATTGAATATTCAAAAAATTTCAAGATATATTTTTTGAAAATTCAATATTAATTATCAACAGAAATTTTGACCTATTTTTAACATACTATCAATTAATTAATGATTTTTTACCATCATACTATTATATTTTTTATGGAAATTTATCAATGTATGTTTTAGATATTTTAAAAATAAATAAAAGTGATTTTATTAATGATAATAATTTAATGAATAAACTAATATCAATAATAAGACAAAAATGAAATAAAGCAATTATTTTAAATAATGGTGTTAAGTAAAAAACCTTAACACTTTTTTTATTTTTGTATTATAATTTCTATGGTTTTCAAAAAAAGGAGAAAAAATGGTTAAAATAAGATTAACAAGAATGGGTAGACATAAATTACCATACTACAGAATAGTTGCTGTTGATTCAAGAACTAGAAGAGATGGTGCATTTATTGAATTATTAGGACACTATGAACCATTTAGTGGAAAAGTAGATGTTAAAAAAGAATTAATCTTTAAATGATTAAATGCTGGTGCGCAACCTTCAGAAACAATTTTAGCAATACTAAAAGATAAAGGCTTGTGAAAAGAGTATCAAGATTTAAAAGTTACAAAAGTAAAACCTAATAAAAAAAGAAAATTATCTGCAGCTAAGAAAGCAAAAAAAATCGAAGCAAAAAAACCTGAAATAAAAGTTAAAAAATCAACTAAAAAGATTGAAGAAATTAAATCTGAAGAAACTAAAGTTGAAGTTAGTGTTGAAAATACTCCCATAGTAGAAACAACTGAAAATAAAAGTGAATAATTTTAATTGTGAGAATAACTATATTAACATTATTTCCTAGTGTAATAAATGAATATATAAATTCATCAATAATTAAAAGAGCTATTGATAATAATAGCTGCACAATTGAGGTTGTTAATTTTAGAGAATTTTCAAAAAATAAACATAAAAAAGTAGATGGCTACCAATTTGGTGGTGGAGGAGGAATGGTTCTTTCATTACAACCAATAGTAGATGCAATTAGATTTTATAAAAAAGAAAATTCAAAAGTGATTCTATTAACTCCAAGTGGTAAAAAATATAAAAGTTCCAATGCAAAAAAACTTGCATTAGAAAAAAACTTAATTTTTATAGCTGGTCATTATGAAGGATTTGATGAAAGATTAAACAATTACATTGATGAAGAAATATCAATTGGAGATTATGTATTAACAGGCGGAGAATTGCCTGCGCTTGTAATTGTAGATTCAATAGTTAGATTGATTCCAGATGTAATAAATAAAGAAAGTTTGATTTCAGAATCATTTGAAGATAATTTACTTGATTATCCGGTTTATACAAAACCAATTAATTTTGAAGGTTATAAAGTACCTGAGATTTTAATTAGTGGAAATCATAAATCAATAGAAAAGTTTAGATATGAATCTAAATTAGCAAAAACTAAATTAAATAGATATGATTTATACAAAGAACATATCACAAACAAGAAAGGAATTAATAATGAATAATTATAAAAAAATAAATAAACAAGAATTAATTAAAGGGATAGAAAATTTACAATTAAAAAAAGATGTTCCAAATTTTGGCCCTGGTGATACTATTGCTGTTTATAACATAATCAAAGAAGAAACTAAATCAAGAGTTCAAAAATTTGAAGGTGTTGTTTTAAGAAGAAGAGGTAGAGGCTTATCTGAAAGTTTTAATATTAGAAAAGAAAGTAATGGAATATGAGTAGAAGAAATTTTACAATTACATTCTCCTTTAATTGAAAAAATTGAAATCATTAAAAGAGGTAAGGTAAGAAGAGCTTACATTTCTTATATGAGAGAAAGATCTGGAAAATCTGCTAGAATTAAAGAAAAAAAATAATTTTTATTTATGGCAACTGTAAAATTTAAAAAATATTCAAGACCTAATAGTACAAAATATATAAAAACAAATTTTTCGCATCCGTTAGGTCCACTAACTTATGTTTTTTTAAACAAAGATATATGATGAAGATATACAATTGCTGTTATTGTAGGAATACTTACAGCTCTTGCATCAATGTTTTTAATAAGAAATATGGGTTTATATAGCTTTGGGCTTTCTGGTATATTTCAAGGTATAGCAAGGATTGTTAAGGTGACTTCATCAAAATATATTACAGATCCTCAAACAATAGAAAATATATAT
Source organism: Mycoplasmoidaceae bacterium (assembly GCA_051653965.1). Lineage (GTDB taxonomy): Bacteria > Bacillota_I > Bacilli_A > Mycoplasmatales > Mycoplasmoidaceae > CAMREV01. Next base: position 189,810 of record JBOFXG010000008.1, read on the forward strand.
AATATTTTATTCTATGGATTGTATTTATTGGCAAATATCCCTTTAATAATATTTTCTTATTTTAAACTTGGAAAAAGGTTTACATACTTATCAACAATAGTAATTGTTTTAGGAAACGTAATTCCGATATTACTTGGTCTTATTCCTGGTATAAATGATATTTATTTATTTGGTCGTATTGAATCAAATGAAAGCCTACAAGCTGATGGAGTACAATTATTAACATTCTTTGGCGATGATTTAAATAAATTTGGACCATTAATGATTTATGCACTTGTTAATGGACTAATAACTGGTGGATATATTGCTTTAATACTAGCTGTAAGTGGTTCAACTGGTGGGCTTGATTTTATTTCATTCTTTTATTCAAAGAAAAAAGGAAAACCAATTGGAACAATTCTTGCTTACTTTAATTTAATTTCCGTCCTTGTTTCAATTCTTATTGGTTCTTATATTGCTTCTGGTATAACAGGTTTTAATTGAGTTGGTAGCACTCCTAATGAAAATTTAGATTTTGCTCCAACTCCCTTCTCTTATCAAACATTATTTTCACAAAATTTAGTTGCATCAATTTCAATGTCAATAATTTCATCATTAACTTTATATTTTTTATTTCCTAAAGATAAAAAAGTAAAAATAACAATTTATAGTAATAAAATTAATGAGATAAGAGATTATTTTTACTCAGAAAAATTTAATCATGCATTAACAATTAATAAAAATATTGGTGGTTATTCTCTTGAGGAAAAACAAAGTATTGAAATTGTATGTTTATATATGGAAATTCCTATATTATTAGATTGAGTAAAGAAAGTAGATGATCAAGCATTTACAACAATATCTTCTCTACTAGGTATCAATGGAGTCCTAAGTGTTGAAGATTCTATAGATTAAAATGGAAAAAAAATGAATACTGAAAAAATTGAAAATAATAATTTTAATAAAATAGAAGAAAAAGTTCAAATGAATGGTATTGCTAGTGCTAACTTTGAAAAAAAATTTTTTAAATCTTCTACTGTAAGATTATCAAAAATATATTCTATTACAAGCAAAAAACAAAAATATATAATGGTTATTTTAATTGGTATGATTATTGGTTTTTTAACTCTTATTTTTCTTAAAAATACTGGACTATATTCAATGGGTGTTACTGCAATAACTCAAGGTTTATCAAGAATAATTACTTCAGTAATGTTTATTAATAAAGTTGATCAAAATGTCGTTAACATTGTATCTGATTTAACCTTTTGGTTTTTTATTTTACTTGTTAATTCTCCCTTATTATTTTTTGCTAAAAAACATATTGGTAATCAATTTACATTTTTAACTCTTACATATCTTTTAACATCTGCAATTTTTCCATTTTCAATTTCATTTATTCCCGGAATTCAAAATCTATTATTATTTGGTGATATTAAATCTTTAGAATTAACAAATATGCCTCCAAACATTACATTATTAACTTGAGGTTCATTAGATTCTTCAAAAGTAATTTCACTATTTTTCTATTCATTAGCATTCCCATTTTTAAGTGTATTACTTTATACAATAGTTTATGCAATTGGTGGTTCTACTGGTGGTAGTGATATTGTTTCTATTTATTATTTAAAAATAAAATTAAAATCATTAGGTCAAATATTAATAGTAATTAATTTCTTTTGTGTAATAATTGGATCATTTATAGGATCTTACATATCAATTGGATTACTTGAAAATGATTGAAATTATCAAAATTTTTTTTCACCAAACTTAGTTTGTTCTATTATTAACTTTTCAATCTTTGGTTTCTTACTACAAGTTTTATATCCAAGATTTAGAATGAGTTCAATTAAAGTTTTTGGACAAAATATTGAAAAAATTAATGAACACCTTGCTAGCATAAATTGCATTCATTCAAGAACGATTTCAAAAGCAGTGGGTTCATACTCTAAAAAAGAACAATACATTCTTGAAATGTATATGACTATTATTGAACTTGGACCAATTATTAAAGAAATTAGAAAAATTGATAATAATGCTTTTATTGTAATTAATAAAAATATTGAAATTGATGGAAATTTAAGCTTCCCAGTATTCTTAAGGTAAATTATGAAAAAAAATCAAGAATTAATAAATTGATTTCCTGGTCACATGCAAAAAGCAATCAGGTTAATAAAAGAACAAATAAAAATAATTGATATTATTATTCAAATAGTTGATTCAAGATCTGTTAATAATTCTTCTAATGATGACTTGATTAATGAAATTGCTCCAAATAAAACAGTTATAAAAATTGCTCTTAAAGGTGATTTATCTGATGTTTTTAATAATGATAAAAATGTGATTCATGGTTCTATAAAAAATGAAGCATTTAGAAAAACTGTTTTACATAAAATTAATATAATTGCAAAACCAAAAATTGATGCAATGATTAAAAAAGGAATTGTAAAACCTAAGATATATTTAATGGTTTTAGGTTTACCGAATGTTGGTAAATCTAGTTTTATTAATTTTATTGCTAAAAAAAGTCAATTAATTACTAGTGATAGACCAGGCGTTACTAAAAAAAACACCTGATTAAAAATAAATGATCAAATCCAAATGATGGATACTCCAGGTATTTTATTTAAAAAAATTAAGAATATTGATACAGGATTTATTCTAACTTTAATTAAATGTGTAAAATGAGATATAACACCAAAATATGAAGTTATAAAATTTGCATATAATTTCTATTCTAAAAATTATCTAAATGAATTTAAAAAATATTTCGATACAAAAATAATTGATAATTTTGAAGAATTTTTAAATGAGTATTGCCTAAATAAGAAAATGCTCTTAAATAAGAATGAATATGATATTGAAAAAAGTCTTGAAAAACTTTATAAAGAATTTTGTTCTGGAAATATTTGTAAAGTAAATTATGAAAAATAGTATGAATGATTTTGAAAATAAATATTTCAAAAAAGGTTTCAAATTAATTGCAGGAATAGATGAAGTTGGAAGGGGTGCTTTGTGTGGTCCAATTGTTGTTGCAATATGTATACTTCCTGAAAAGTATTTTAATAATGAAATAAATGATTCTAAAAAGCTCTCGCCAAAGAAAAGGATTGAACTTAATAAAATAATTAGAAAAGAATGTATTGATTTTCATATTGAAGTTATTAATCCAAAAATAGTTGATAAGCTCAATCCTAAAAAAGCATCAATTAAGGGAATGAAAGATTGTTTGAATAAAATTAAAACAAAACCAGATTTTATTTTAATAGATGCAGAAAAAATAAATTCTAAAATTGAAAATTTATCAATAATCAAAGGTGATCAAAAATCTATTTCAATTGCATCAGCTTCAATATTAGCAAAAGTATATAGAGATGATTACATGATAAAGATGGATAAAAAATACCCAAATTATTTTTTTGAAAATAATAAAGGGTATGGGACAAAAACTCATTTAGATGCATTGAATAAATATGGACCTATAAAAGATTTTCATAGATTTACTTATAAACCAATAAAAAAATAATTATTTATGGTATTTTTCATTTTTATTTATTTTAAATGCTCTAAATATTTGCTCTAATAAAATATATTGCATCATTTGGTGTGTAAATGTCATTTTTGAAAAAGATAAAATATTATTAGATTCATCTTTTATCTTTTTATCTAAACCATATGAACTACCAATTATAAAATTAACATATTTATAATTTTTTATGTCTTCTAAATTTTTAATCCTGTTTGCAAATTCAATTGAGTCTGTTCCCTTACCTTCGATGCAAAGTGAAATGTTATATGAATTAGTTAAATATCTTTTAATTAATTCATATTTATTTTTTAAAAATGTAATCTCTCAAAATCATACATTTCCTTTGATAAATATTTATCTTTTTTTATAAATAAATCACCAATCTTTTTGTTTTCTGTTATTATTTTTTCAAAATCTTTAGTATATTTTTTATGTCTTGTAGCCGTATACAAAAATTTTTTTTGATAATGAATTAAATAGCTATTATTTTTTAAATTATCAAAATCAATATAAGTTAATGAATATATTTTTTCATCATTTACATCAAAAAAAATAGTATTCATTTTCTTTTTTTCACTATTTTTTAAATCTCCTAAATAATATTTTTTTTTATCCAAAATTAATTTACTAATATTTTTTTCAGAAATTACATATATACAATTCATTTGAAATAAAGTATCATATGATAGCTTATTAGAACTGCTTTTTTTAATTTTAAGAAAATAATTAATAAATTGTTTAGCTTTTATATCTTTTTTGCTTCTAGATGTTCCTGAAATAAAATAGTATAATATATTATTATTAATCTTTTTTTTATCTATGCAAATGAAAGGTCTTTTTTTTGCTAAGTTTTTACTTAAGTAATTATTAATTTTTTTTCCATTCATTCAATAAATAGATCCTTTTTTAAAAATTAATTTTCTCATAGTATAGTAAAACCCTTTTTAAAAATTAATTTATTTCACAATAATGAATAAAATATAATAAATTAATTTTTAGAAAGGAGGTAAAGGAAATATATAGCAAGATGTTTCAAATATAATACTTTGAAATTCTTATGTTCACATTTTTACCAATAATGCTTCCAAATAAATTAGAGAACTGATTTCATTTTTCATATATATCTTACTTATAATATTATATCAACAAATTATAAAAAATAATAACAATTTATAAAAAGTTAATATTTATATTAGATATTATTTAACCTTATAGATTTACTTATGAACCAATAAAAAAATAATTACTTATGGTATTTTTCATTTTTATTTATTTTAAATGCTCTAAATATTTGTTCTAATAAAATATATTGCATCATTTGATGAGTGAATGTCATTTTTGAAAAAGATAAAAGATTATTAGATTCATTTTTTATCTTTTTATCTAAACCATATGAACTACCAATTATAAAATTAATATATTTATAATTTTTTATGTCTTCTAAATTTTTAATCCTGTTTGCAAATTCAATTGAATCTACTTGTTTGCCTTCAATACAAAGCGAAATATTATATGAATTAGTTAAATATCTTTTAATTAATTCGCATTCATTTTTTAAAATAATGTTCTGTTCTTCAAGGTTTGGATCTTTTAAAAAATTATCTTCTTTTATTGAAATTATTTCTATATCACAATAATGGCTTATTTTTTCAATATAAGAATTGATTAAAATTTGCAACTCTTTATCCTTTATTTTGCCTATTGTTATTAATCTAATTTTCATATTTTAATATCATTTTTTACTCTATAATAATTATATTGATTATAAAGGTTTTTTTGGCAGTGAGTGAAAGTAGAGTAAAAAGATATAAGTCATATAGAAAACAAATTGACAGAGAATATACTTTTTTATCTAAAGTAAACAAAGATAATAAAGAATTATTAAAATTAGAGGCTAAATTAAGAAATATAGATAACTCATTACTTGCTATTGAAGAAGTAGACTTATTTAGTGTTGATATTGTATATGATGATAATTGATCTAATTATTTAGTTAATTTGAAAGAAATTATTTCCTTTTATGATTTAAAACAAATATCAAAGATTTTATTAGAATCACAAAACCCTGTTAAAAAAATAGAACCTTCAAATATCACTCATGATGATTTAATTAAATCATTGCTTAAAGACGATCTTAACTATAGGGATATAAAAACAATTGAAAATGAAATTGATTTTAAAAAGAAAAATCAAGAAGTCTTTAAAAGAGAATTAAAAGATGTTAATAATCATATAGAAAAAATGGTTACAGAATCTAAAAAATTAAGAGATGGTAAACCATTTATTCCTGAAATAAAATCATATAATAACAGTGATAAAAGAAATAAAAAAATGAAAATTTTTTATTTCTTTACAATATTAGTTTTTCTTGCTTTATTTTTTGCAGGAATAATACTATTTTTAATTGGAGGAATAATATAATGATATATAAAATAGCAATTGATGGCCCAGCTGGATCTGGAAAAAGTTCATTATCTAAGATTATTGCTAAAAATAATAATATATTATTTCTTTCTTCAGGAATTTTTTATAGAGCATGTGCATTTATATTGAAGGAATCAAATATAGATGACAATTATTTAATTAAATCTATTCTTGAAAAAAATAAATTCAAATTTAAAGATGGTTCAATAATTATGAATAATAAAATAATAAATGAATTCTTATTTACAAATGAAATATCAAGACTTGCTAGTGAATATTCATCATTACCAATTGTTAGAGAATATGTAAATGATATGTTAAGAGATGTTGCTAAAGACAAAAGCGTAATTACAGAAGGCAGAGATATTGGAACCGTTGTTTTTAAAAATGCTGAATTAAAATTTTATTTAAAGGCAAGCTTTTTTGAAAGGGCAAAAAGAAGACAAAAAGAATTAGAAAAAACATCAGAAAAAAGCACTTTATTATATTTAATAAAAGAAATAATAAAAAGAGATTGAAGAGATAAACATAGAAAAACAGATCCATTGAAAAAAGCAAAGGATGCTATAGTTGTTTCAACAAGAAAAAAAACTTTAATTGATGTTTCATTTGAAGTTCAAACAAAAATTAATGAGTTTTTAAAATGCAAAAAATAGCAATTATTGGCAAGCCAAACGTAGGAAAATCAACTTTATTTAATAGGATAATAAAAAGAAATAAATCAATTGTTCATGATACTCCTGGTGTCACGAGAGATAGAATTTATTCAGAAGCAGAATGATTAAACAGACAGTTTATATTAATTGATACTGGAGGATTAACAATATCTGATTTTGACTTTAAAGAGAATATTAAAATTCAAGTTGAATATGCAATTAATGAAGCGGACAAAATAATATTTTTAGTATCTAGTAAAGATGGCGTTGATAAAGATGATTTCTTTATTGCAAAAATGCTAAAGAAAATAAAGAACAAAAAAATATTTTTAGCAGTAAACAAATCAGAGTCAAATAAGTCTTCTGAATTTTTAAATGATTTTTATAAATTAGGTTTTGGTGAACCAATATTTATTTCATCTTCCCATGGTATTCGTGTTGGAGATTTATTAGATATGATTATTGAAAATGATAAATCAAAAGAGATTGAAGAAAGCAAAAGTTTTCCAATTGCAATTATAGGAAGACCAAATGTTGGCAAATCTTCATTAGTAAATGCAATTCTTAATGAAGAAAGAGTAATAGTTTCAGATATTGCAGGAACAACAAGAGATGCAATTGATACTTCTTTTTGATTCAACAAAAATAATTATACAATTATTGATACTGCTGGAATCAGAAGAAAAGGTAAAGTAAAAGAAAGCATTGAAAAATATTCTGTTCTTAGAGTTGAACAATCAATAAAAAGAGCTAAGATTTTATTACTTGTTTTAGATTCATCAGAAGAGTTTAATGAGCTTGATGAGGTAATTGGCGGATTAGTATTTTCTGCAAATATTCCTTCAATTATTATTGTTAATAAATGAGATTTAGTGGATAAAAATACATATACAATGAATACTTATATTAAGATTTTAAAATCAAGATTTAAATTCTTATCTTGATCTCCAATAATTTTCGTTAGCGCAAAAGAAAATAAAAGGGTTAAAATTATTTTTAAGGAAATAGAAAAAATAAGAGAGAACTTAAAGAAGCAAATTTCCGCTTCAACGTTAACTGATGTTATATTCAAAGCACAGATGATGAACAACACTCCTTCTAATGAAGGTGGTAGATTGAAAGTAAATTATGTTACACAAGTAGAGGGTCAAATACCAACTTTTGTTCTTTTTTGTAATAATCCTAAGTTTCTTCATTTTAGTTATGCTAGATACTTAGAAAACACATTAAGAGAATCATTTGGTTTTGACAATGTACCAATAACATTATATTTTAAGAGCAAAAACTCTCGAACAAGAAACAAAGAGGATTAATATGTCAATAAAAGTTACTAAAAAAGATTTAGAATCTATACCATCAAAAGATAAACCTACAATTAAAGTGGCAAAAAAAATAAACAAAAATAATAATAATGAATTCAATGATATAACAATAATTGGTACCGGTGCATGAGGAACAGCAATTGCAAAAGTTTTATCTGAAAGCGGTAATAATGTTACTATGTTTGGAGTTGATAAAAAAGAAATAAAAGATATCAATCAACATGGTATGAATAAAAAATATTATGGTACTACTAAAATAAATACAATTATAAAAGCTACAAGTGATATAGATAAAGCTTTGATAAATGCAAATTATGTTGTTTTTGCTTTGCCATCTGCACATTTAAAGGATATGCTTAAGATAATTAAAAATAGATTAAAACATAAAGTTATTTTTATTAATTTAGTTAAGGGAATTGATCCTGCTAATAAAAAACCTTGATCATTTACTATTTCAAAAATATTAAAAAATAAATCAAATGGTTTGGCTTCAATAATTGGACCATCATTTGCAATTGATGTTTATCATAAAAAACAAACAATTGTAAATGTTGTTTCAAATAATGATATCGTTTGTAATAAGGTTGCTAAATTATTCTCTGTTCCTTATTTAAAAGTTGTAAAATGTCCAGATGAAATTGGTGCTGAAACAATTGCTGCATACAAAAATCTACTTGCAATTGGAATGGGAATGGTTTTTGAAAATACAAAATCAATTAATACAATTTCAGCTGTTTTAACTCAAGGAATAAAAGAAATTGCAATAATTAGCAAAAATAATGGTGGTAAACCATCTACAATTGTTGAATTTTGTGGAATTGGAGACATTTTTTTAACTTGCACTTCTGATTTATCAAGAAATTTCACATTTGGTAAAAACCTTTATAAAAAAAATACAAATAAGTCATTTAAAATTGGAAAAATAACTGTAGAAGGTTACACACTATATGAAATTGTTAAAAAAGAAATAATTAATAATAAAAATCTACCTTTATTCAAATCAATTTGCTTAGTTTTAAGTAAAGAAATTAAACCTAAAAATATAATCACAAATACTTTTGAATTAATAAATAAAAGTAGCGTAAAAAATTAATATATAATTTTTATAATAAGGAATAAAAATGCCAGCAAAAAGCAATCACTCAATAATTTTAAAGAAATCTAAAAATTTAATATCGTTTTCTTCTAAAGACTCAGCTATAAGAAGTTCTGATTCAAGAAGTAAATTTTTTGATATTTTTAGATATGCTAATAATAATTTGATTGATTTTTTTGATTTTATTTCTTTTGAAAAAAATTCACCATTAAAATTTTCATTTTTATTAGAGAATTATGACTACATTGCAAAATCTAAAGATGTTAAAGATTTTCAAAAAAAATTAGACAAAATTAATTTTGAATTAAATAAAGGTGAGCAAAAAATGCTTACTAATAATTTTGAAGGTTTAAAAGAAAAAATTATTGCAAAATTTTCTTCTCAAAATTTAAGTATTCAAAAAAAATTAGAAAAACTTCAATTAGATGCAAATAGTGCAGAAATTGATACTTCAATTTATCCTTTATATTTATCTATTTTCTTTTTAAAGGGGACTACAAAGAATGGCGATGTTGTAAATGCTCCATTGTTTTTAATTCCGATTAAGATTGAAGTATTAGATGACAACATTAAAGTTTCAAAAGTTGATAATGAATTCATTATTAATGAAAAATTAGAATCCTTTTTATCAAAACAATATGATTTTAAGAAAGATTTTTTAAAATGTGCAAATTATACTGAACTTATTAAAGTGATTTCAGAAGGAACGAAAGCAGATTTAAAAGGGCTTGATTTACAAAAACCAATGAATTCTGAATTTGAACCTTTTGTTTCTCATAATAGTGATCAAATAAGAGTTATTTACAAAAAACTTTCAATTGAAAGAAATGTTGCATTACAAATGATTGATCCAAAAGGTGGGTTACTTAAAGGTGATATTGAAATTATTTCAAAAAGAAATGAACTTGGCCTAGTTTTTAAAACTAAATCACTTACAACTTCTCATGGTCCACATGTTCAAAATGTAATTGAAAGAAATTCTATATCTCAAATTGGAAGACCTTTAAACATTTATCAAAAGTATGCTGTTGAATCTTCATTAAATGAAGATACATTAATTCATGGCCCGCCTGGAACAGGCAAATCAGAAACAATTGCAAATATAATTGCTAACGTTATTAAACTAGGGAAATCATCATTATTAGTTTCTGAAAAGAAAGCTGCTCTAGAAGTGTTAGAAGAGAGATTATATTCTCTTGCTGATATTGTTCTTTTTGCTTTTGATATGAATGATAAAGATAGATTCTATGAAAAAATTCATAAAATTGGTGAATTATTTTCTAAAAAAATTGATTTAGATTTAATTAATAAGCAAAAAATTAATATTAATAAAAATGACAAACTTTTTAAAGATATGAAATATGACTTAAATATGATTAATGAAATTAATAAATCTAGAGTTTCAACTGGTGCAAATTTTTACAATTATTTAAATATTTTAAAACTATTTGATAAAATTAGACTTAAAGAACTTGCTGAGAATGTTTCATTAAATAATCTAAGAAAAATTGAAACAAGACTTGATGCATTTGTTATTGACGTTTATGAAAAATCACATAGTTTAATTAGTGATCTTTTTGAATTAAAAAAAATCTTATTACCTAAACATTTTGATAATATTCTTAATAACTTTAGCAAATTAAAAGATGTTCATATTTCTATGTCTTCTTTTGTTGACAAAAGATTAACAATTGCCACAAACTTTGTATTAGCTGGTTCAGTAAGTAAAATTGGTGTCCCTGGTAGAAGTTTAAATAAAGAAGAATCATATTCTGATAAACAAATAGAAGATTTAATAAGAAGATGTGCAGCAGATTCTCAATTATCTAAATTTATTCTTGAAAAAGATGAAATATTTACTTTTTTGCATTTTATCGATGTTCAAGAACTTTCTCAATTTAATAATTTATTATTATGAAGTGAAAAATTAGAAATAAATATTTTAGATTCTATATTTGATAAAAACTTATTTAACTATAAGGATAAATATGATAACTATTATGATACTTTAAATTTAGTTCCTAAAAACACGGATCTTATTATTCTCCAAGGTCATTTAAAAAAAATTATATCAATTTACGAAAACTTAAGTGATGAAAAGAAAAAACTTTGAGAACAAATTATCACATACTCTTTAAGAAAAGATAAACTTAGTGTTAATAAATTTATTAAAAATTATTATGAAGAACTAAGAATAATTTTCCCTGTATGAATTATGAATCCAACACAAGTATCATTAATTGTTCCTTTAAAGAGAGAAACATTTGATTATGGTATATTTGATGAAGCGAGTCAGATGTTTTTAGAGAGAGCATTCCCCGTAGTTTATAGATGTAAAATCAATGTTGTTGCTGGAGATGAAAAACAATTAAGGCCAACATCATTCTTTCACTCTAGAAATGAAATTGAAGATGAAGAAGAGGATTTAGAAAATGATAATGTTGAATCATTATTGGATAAAGCTAAACTTTGTATGTGAAGTGAATTTCATTTAAAAAATCATTATCGAAGTTTAAATAGTAATCTAATTGATTTCTCAAATAGAAACTTTTATGATTCATCTCTAAATACTGCATCTGTTAACACTGATTTAATGAAATCATCAATTGTTGTTTATAATGTTCCTGGAATTTACAATGATAGAGTTAATGAAGTTGAAGCTGACACAATTGTTAATATTATTGGCTCAGAATATAAAAAATTTGAAAAAATATTAATTGTTACTCTAAATGTTCCGCAATCAGAGATGATTGATCAAAAAATATTTCAATCTGAATTATATTTAAATGAAGAAATTAGAAACAAAATCGAGGCAGGTAATATTCAAATTAAAAACTTGGAAAATGTTCAAGGTAATGAAGCTGATTTAGTTATATTATCAATATGTTTTGCTAAAAATTCATATGGTTTATTTAAAAATCATTTTGGTGTTTTAAGCCAAAGTGGTGGTGGCAATAGATTAAATGTTGCAATCACTAGAGCAAAAAAACAAATGATAGTAGTAAAAAGTATTAGATCAGAAATGATTAAATCAAGTGAAAGTACTGAGACGTTCAAAAAATTCATTCATTATGTTGACAATGTTGATTCATTCTATGAAAGAACATGAAGTGATGAAGTTTCTGAAACACATAAATTTGCTTCTAAATTCCATGAAGAAATTAATAATTTATTAATGAAAGTTATTAATTTAAATAAATATAGAATATCTTATGATTTTAAAATAGGTAATGAAACATTAGATTTTGCTTTATTACAAAAAAACTCTACTGATGTTACATTAGGGATTGTTTTAGATTCTAAGAAAAATAGATTTGATTTACAAAAAAGAGTGGAATTAGCTGATAATCAGAACTTCTTAGAAAATAGAGGTTATAAAGTTTTAAGAATAATCGAGATAGAATGAAACTTATATCCATGAAGAATTACTGATCAAATATTCAAAACAATGATTGTTGATGATTATAATTCTAAAAATATTGAATATTATAGAGGTGAGTATAAAAATAAAATTTAGATTATTGATTTTTGAATTTTATACAATATAATAAACTCATTAATATACTAATTTGTATTTAATATCATTTGTATTTGTTGCTTTAAACAAGTATTCATTTGATTTTTCAAATGTCTTTATTGAGAAAATGATAAAAATTACGCATATTCATTCTGTTATGCTTTTTTTATTTTAATTTTTATAAACTTATTTAAAATTTAATTATATTTTTTTAATTAATATAATAATATTACTTACTTTATATTACATTACTTATTTATCCATGTCTTTTCACAATACGATCAATATTAAATTCATTTATTTATATAAAAATTATTTAAAAACTACATTAATTTGTAGTTTTTTTATTTTGTAAATTTGTAGCATTTAATAAATTTAAAAGCATCATTATTACAGTCATGGGCCCAACCCCTCTTGGAACAGGAGTTATTAAATCACATTTTTTTAAAACTTTTAAAAAATCAATATCGCCACAAATTTTATTATCTTTGCTTCTGTTGATACCAACATCAATGAGAATGGCACCTTTTTTTATGTGTTTATCTGTGATCAGTTTTTCTTTGCCAACTGCAGATATTAATATATCTGCATTTATTGTTATGTTTTTTAAATTTTTTGTTCTTGAATGACAAGTTGTAACAGTTGCATTTTCATTTAAAAGTAATAATCCTAATGGTTTTCCAACAATGTTGCTTCTTCCAATAATAACAACATTTTTTCCTTCAATTTTAACATTACTTCTTTTTAATATTTCAATAACAGCATTTGGAGTACAAGGCAAGATACTTTCATTTGTAATATTAAATAAGTTACCTATATTTTGATTATTTAAACAATCAACATCTTTTAATGGATCAATTTTATTTAAGATCTTATTTTGATCAATATTTTTTGGTAGCGGTAATTGTACTAAAATTCCATTAATTGTTTTATCTTTATTACATTTATCAATGTAATTAGATAATTTATTAGTAGTAGTATCATCAAATTTTTTAACTTTTGCTTCAATACCTATTTCTTTTGCTAATTTTACTTTGTTATTAATATAAACTGAACTTGCAAAATTATCACCAACATTAACAATTACTAGAGATGGTTTTTTATTGTTTTCTTTTATTAAATAATTATTTTTTGCTATTAATTCATACTTTATTTTTTTTGATATTTTATAACCAGATAAAATTTTTGTTTGATAATAATTTATTTTAAAATCTTTTTTATTTACTGATTTAATAATTTTAAAATAATCTTTATTTATTTTTAATTTCATATCTGTTTTGTAATCATTTTTTAAAATAGATTCTATTATTTCATCTGCAAATGGTAAGAATAAATTAATTATTTCTTGCCCTCCAATTACATAGATATCATCATGAATACTTTTTTCAACAACTCAATCAATGTCATCTGTTACAATAGCATTTTTTATTTTTAATTTTTTATCTCTTGAAAAAATAATGTTCTCTCTATTTGGTAATAAGCGTCCAATTGATTCATATGTTTTTCTCCCCATTAAAACAGTCTTATTAATTGTATTTTTTTTGAAATGCATCATTTCATCTTTGTTTGTTCATGGTAATTTTTGATTAAAAGAAAAACCATTTGTTTTGTCTACACAATATATAATTTTAATCATTATACTGCCACCTTTGCTTTTATAAATGGATGAAAATCATAGTTAATTAATTTTATATCTTCAAACCTAAAATCATATATGTTTTTTATATTTTTATTAAGTTCTAATTTTGGTAATTGTTTGACATCTCTAGATAATTGTTCATTAATTACTTCTAAATGATTAGAGTAAATATGGCAATCACCAATTGTATGAATGAATTCATATGGTTCTAAATTACAAACTTGTGCGACCATGCATGTAAGTAGAGCATATGAAGAAATATTAAAAGGAACTCCTAAAAATAAGTCTGCACTTCTTTGATAAAGTTGACATGATAGTTTGTTTTCATTTACATAAAATTGAAAAAAACAGTGACACGGAGGTAATAACATGTTTTCTATTTCATTTGGATTTCAAGAAGAAACAATCAACCTCCTACTAGTGGGATTATTTTTAATTTCCTCAATAACATTTTTTAATTGATTTATTCCATTAAAATTATTTCATTGTTTTCCATAGACAGGGCCTAACTCTCCTCATTTTTTTGCAAATTCATTATCATTTTTTATTTTTTCAATAAATTCATTAATTGTTTCATTTTTAAATGAACTAGATTTTTTGTAATTTTCATATGGTCATTCATTTCAAATTTTCACATTTTTATCAACAAGATATTTAATGTTTGTATCACCTTTTATAAATCATAATAATTCATGTACAATTGCATCAAAATTTACTTTTTTTGTTGTTATTATAGGAAACTCATTAATTAGATTATATCTTTCTTGGCAACCAAACATTGAGATAGTTCCTGTATTCGTTCTATCTTCTTTTCTATGACCATTGTTTTTTATGTGTTTAACTAAATCTAAATATTTTTTCATGATGAACCTTTAAAAAAAGTTATATTTTTAAAATTATATTATTAAAAATAAAAAATGCTAATGTTATTCACCATTTAGCATTTTTCTTATATCATTTTGAATATTTAATAAATCTGTTTTAAAATTATCTTTGACAAACTTGTTAAGTTTGTCAATATTAATTTCGACTCATTTCATATATAATGGATTTAAAATTCTTACTTTATCTATTTTATAAGTTATTTGATCTCTACTTGCTTTAATGCTATTAACTATATAAAAAAGCAATGCATCAAATAAGTATTTATTTTTGAACTCTCATTCATCATCAAAATAGATATTAAACAAATTATTATTGAATATAGCAAATGAACTTTGTTCAATTTCATATTTTTTAAAACCACAATTAAATTTTGGAAATAAGAAAACATTTCTACTACTAATTTCATTTCCTTTTAAGATGTTAATGAATTCTGCTTTTTTTATTAAAAGTTCGCCAATTATTCCTTCACTTAGACTATCAATGTTATTTTCCATATATTTTAAAAAGTTATTACTATTTAGTTTGATATTTTTATTTAATGCTCATTCTTCAATAAAACGATCTTTATTATTTCATTTTATTATGGCAATTCAAATTATTGATTTTATACATTTTGTTTCACTTCTATTTGTAAATAATGACTTAACTCTTAAATCAAATTCATTAATTACTGCTTTATTATGCAATTCATTTTTTGTTTTATTTAATTCATTAATAAATTTATCAAAATTATCGTTATTTTTTGAATATATTGTTACAATAAAAATAATAAGAATTTCTAAAGATATTTTATATAAATCATAGTTTTTTATTTGTACAATATCTTTAACTCCTTCACTAATAAAAGTTTCGTCTTCAACAGGCAAGAAAAACATTTCTCATTTTTTTGATTCATTATTTTTTGTAGTACATCTGTTTAAGAAAAAACCATTTATTTTATCTTTATATAAAATAAACTTTCATTGATTTTCTTGTACAAATTGTTTTTTAGTATTTATAAATCAAGTTTTTTCAAAAAATGCTTTAATTTTTCTGCTTAAATTTTCAAAATCATAACAATAGAAAATAACATTGAATTTTCTAGTGTCAAAATGTTCTCATAGAGCATCAAATGTTGAAAATGAAACTTTACCAAGTTCTCCAGAAGCAATGTAAGATTTTTCTTTTTCATCATAACTTATATAATAAAAATCTTTAACCTTTGAATAATTGAATTGTTCTCTTTTAAAAAAAGAGTAATCTTTTTCAGATTCATTTCAAACATTAATGAATAAATTATATTTTTCTTTATCAGATGAGCTATTTATTGAAAATAAAAAATCAAATAGTTTTCTAACTTTTTTGTTTTTTTCTAAATCATCAAAATTTAATATTTCTTTTTTTAAATATTTATTGTCCATATTATAAAAATTATACATTTAAAAGCATAAAATTATTTAATGATTTTTTCATTTTACTAAATTCTTTCCTAATAAAAATTTTGACAATTTAATAACAGTCAAAAATGTTATTATTATTAATAATAAAAAAAACACTGATTGCCATCCACCGTTATAAAAATTAGGATTATCATTTCCATAGTAAGGAACTATATTTCCATTCAAGTTTGTAACAAAACCATAAACAGTAAAGTTTGTAAAAAATGGAAGAGAATAAACAAACCCACCATATATAGTAGGTAATAATAATGTATGCATTAAATATTTACTACTTTTATCCATTTCTTGATTAGATCTTTTTAATAAGAAGGCTCCAAAAATTACAAATGAAAGAGGATTTATAAAGTGAAACCAAACTGATTTTGCTGTGCTTAGAGGATTATCAAATGGTGTATGATAAAGAAATATCATAAAAACAAATGCTAATGAAAAAACTATACCAATAATTGATATATAAGAAATCATTGCTAATGTATATGAATTATTTTTAAAAAAGAATCTATGACCTGTGATAACTAAGAGAAACATGAATATAAAAGACCCAATATTTCCTCATTCAGTAAAATATGATAAATTATTCATCATTAAAGAATTTGTAGGAAAATTATTGTTTGTTGCTTTATAAACAAAAGACAAACTAAAACCAATTAAACTTACACAAAATTGAAACGCAATAAAAATTGTGTTTTGTGTAAGTGTTATTTTTTCTTTATCATTATTGGCTTTGTAAAAACCAAAAAATTTAAATGAACTTTCTTTTGAATATTCATCATTAATGAAGCTTTTAAAATTTTTTTCTTTAATAACATTTATTAAAAAATAAAAGCCAATTATAAAAGAAAATAATGAAGCAAATATATTTAAAAATTTATTTCCAAAAACATTATTTATAAAGAAAAGATATGCTATAAAAATAGTGATAAAAAATACTACACTTAGACTAGCTAAAAAAACTAGTCTTTGTTCTTGAGTTGTTATTGATAAATCTTTTGTTATTGGTTCATTTAAATCTGAAGAACTAAAAACAATAATTGAAAAATATATTAAAACTATTAAAAATATTAATTGTATTAATGAATAAAAAACAAATTTTAAATTTTTTATTGTACTTCTATATGTCATCATTTTTATTCCATTTTAATATTTACATTACTCTTTATTATATCTTTTGTAATTTGACTTATTAATTTTTTTGAAGACTCATTTTTTTTAAAAATATATTCTTCAATTTCTTTTAAAATTTCGTTATTTTCCATTTTCTTTATACCTTGAACTATTCTAACAATATAAGAAATGTTATATTGTTCTTTTTTAAATATTTTTTCATTAATTACTAATGAAAAAGTTTCTGCTAATTTTTCTGAATTAATTTCTAATTTTCAATCAATTATTTTAGAGT
This sequence comes from Mycoplasmoidaceae bacterium, assembly GCA_051653965.1. Lineage (GTDB taxonomy): Bacteria > Bacillota_I > Bacilli_A > Mycoplasmatales > Mycoplasmoidaceae > CAMREV01. The sequence goes on from JBOFXG010000008.1 coordinate 207,695, forward strand.
TATGAGCTAGAGTATTTCTAAAATCAGAAAATTTTTCTAAAAGCTCTATTAATGCAATACTTTCATCTTCAAGGTCAATATCTTTATTAATATTTAAATGCTTAAAAAAATCTTTTATTACACTATTTCTTAAATCATCGCTTAGTCATTTATAAATATCTTTTACTTTAGAAAATGTTCAACAAGAAGACAATGCCTTTAAATGAACTAAAGCATATTTTGAATTCTTTTTATTTTTTTCTGATTTTAAAACTAAATCAATTTTCTTAATTATTTTTTTATTTTCTGATTCTCTATTATTTTCTACTAAATAATCAAATCATTTTTCACGATTTGCATCTCCTAATAAAATTTTTTTAATATGGCTAGAATTGGGATTTTCTTTATTCTTATTATCTTTTTTTGGAGGAAAATTTCCAAAAATTTTTTTAACTGATTCTTCATCAAGTAGGATAACATAAGGTCCATCTAAATGTTCTTCAAAAGCTTTACAAAGAGTAGTTGTGATAAGTGCATTAAAATAAAGCTCAACACCCTTGAAGTACTTTCAAATTATTGATGAAATTGTTCTGTCAATATCAAAAAGATATCTAATATCATCAGATGTAATATATTCTGAAAATTCTTTTCCTTCATCATTATAAAATTCATCAAATCAATAACCATTTATAAGGATTTCATAATTGTATTCAATTAAATAAATACTAAATTTTTTTGTTGAGTCTTCATCAACAAATTTAAGACCTGATTTTTTAAGGTTTTCTATTTGTTCTTCAATTGATAAAATATTATTTATTGACTTCATTTTATTCCTAACAAAAACATAAATAAATTATATAATAAATATATTCTAAATATAATATAAAAAAGGTTCAATATGAGTGAAGAAGTAAAGGTTGAAAAACTTGATGCAAAGATAATAAGCAATAAAGAATTCAGAAAAGAAATTAAAGAAGATCATGCAAAAGGACAAGCAGAAGAACATCATATTCATAAACTTCCTTTTATAAAACTATTATTAACAATAACAATTTTATTTTTATCTTATTTAACTGTAATAGTAATGTTAATTACATTTGGGATAATATCTATGCATCAAAGTTTACGAGAAGGAAATTTATTAAATGGACTTTCAAGCATGCCTTGAGGAATAGTGTTATTTATTATTGGTTTTTTAATGGCACTACCAATAATAAAATATATAAAAAAATTAATACAAATATTAATTAAAAGTCACAATTTTCATAAAGATCTAAAAAAATTGGAAAAATTAAAAGGTAAGCATGGAATATAAAAAAATTGAATTAAAAGATAAAGAAATTGAAAATGCAATTAATAAAGAATTGCAAAGACAAAATGACCACATTGAACTTATTGCTTCTGAAAATTTTGTTTCTAATGAAGTTTTAAAAGCGACTGGTTCTATTTTAACTAATAAATATGGTGAGGGATATCCTAGCAAAAGATATTATGATGGTTGCGAAAATGTTGATGTTATTGAAAATTTAGCAATAGAAAGATTAAAAAAATTATTTAATGTTAATTTTGCAAATGTTCAGCCACATTCAGGTTCAAGTGCTAATGCAGCAGCTATATCTGCTTTGATTGAAAAAGGTGGAAAAATATTAGGAATGAAATTAGAAGCTGGTGGACATTTAACACATGGATACAGCATAAATTTTTCAGGTTATTTTTATGAAAGTTATTTTTACTCAGTAGATGAAAATGGATGATTAGATTATGAAGAGATTGCTAGAATTGCAAAAGAAGTAAAACCAGATTTAATTATTTGTGGTGCATCAGCTTATTCAAGAATAATTGATTTTAAAAAATTTAAAGACATTGCTGATAGTGTTGGTGCTAAATTATTAGCAGATGTTGCTCATATTGCAGGTTTAATAGTTGCAGATTTACATCCTACCCCTGTTGGATATGCTGATGTTATTACTTCAACAACTCACAAAACATTAAGAGGAGCAAGAGGTGGGGTTATTATGTGTAACGAACCAACTATTGCAAAGAAAGTTGATAAATGAGTTTTCCCTGGTTATCAAGGTGGTCCTTTATTCCATTCAATAGCTGGGAAAGCAGTCGCATTTGGAGAGGCTTTAACAAAAGAATTTAAGGAATATCAAAAAGAGATAGTCATGAATTCAAAAGCATTTGCTAATTCATTTAAAAAATATGGAACAAAAGTTATATCCGACGGAACAGATAACCACCTATTCACAATAGATGTAAAAAGTAGTTATGGTATTAATGGTAAAATAGCTAGTGAAACATTGCAAATGATAAATATAACAGTAAATAAAAATACTATTCCAAATGATAGTGAATCCCCCTTTGTTACAAGCGGTGTTAGATTAGGAACTCCAGCAATGACAACTAGAGGATTTAAAGAAAAAGAATTCATTGAACTTTCAAGAATCATTCATGAAGCTTTAATTAATTATAACAATGAGCAAGTGTTAAATAATTTAAAAAATGATGTGAGCAAACTTTTAGATAAATTTAATATAATAAACAAAAAAAAATAGCATATGCTATTTTTTTTTGTTTATTAATCATTAATTTGAATTTTATGATTTTCTGTTTCTTTTTCAATGTTATTTGTATTGTTATCAATTTGTTTTTTAATTATGACAATATTATTATTTTTAAATGCCATAATGTTTATTACAAATGCAACTATGAATGCAATTATAAATATAACAATAAATGTTATTAGTAATGCAAATCATCCTGCAAATGTTGGAATATAATATATTCCAAATACAGATAAAAGAGAAATTAAAAATGAAAAACTTACAATAATTAAAGCAATTACACTAATCATAGTGCATTTTTTTGAGTTAGATAGAAATTGTTTCATATAAATGTGCCTTTATTTTTTATAAAAAAAAATGGCGCACCAGATAGGACTTGAACCCATAACCTTTTGGTCCGAAGCCAAACGCTCTATCCATTGAGCCACTGGTGCACATCTTCATTTTAAACTATAAAAATAGTTTTCCAACGCTTATATTATTAGTTTCTATCAAATATTAACATAAGCTGTAATATTCTATATACAATTGAAATTAAATTGATTAGTAGCATAAACCCAAAGAAAATACTATACTTTCTTCTTAAGTCATCATCATTTGTTAAGAACTTATCCATATTTTGAATTAATCATAATGAATAAGCTAAGTAACCAACGCTTAATAATCCACCAACAACTGTTGAGATTATTAAGATATTAAAATAACCTCTATTTGAAGTTCCTATTCAAAATCAAGAAGATAAAGATATTATTAGACTTCCTAATAAATAAATAATTGCAGAAATGAATAATATTTTTCCTAAGTTCATTGCAGCTCTTACACTCATTATTTTAGAAACACCAAAAGTTCCTAAGAATATAAATCCTGTCATTCCAAATGCAATCATTATTTGTTCCATATTAAGTGCTAAGAAAATACTTCCAAACCCTATACCATTTGCAATACAATATATTGCGACAACAGAGAACATAAAAAAGTTAGATGCTTTTTCAATTCTAAATTGTCAAACAATTGATAGAATTACACTAATAAAAATAAGTGGCCCACCAAGATAATATAAAGTGTCTCCACTAATTGAATTTTCTCTAAATAAAAAAGCTGTTAAAAATCCAAGTAAAGCAGTAAAAACAAAACCAATACCTGCAACAAATAGTGCATTTGATAGCATTGATGTTTGTCTTTTTGAATATATTTTATTTCGTGATTGTTGATTATTTTTTGTTTGATAATTTGGCATATTAATCCTCCTAAAAAAATAATTTTATAAAATTATATAATAATTTAAGAATTTCTTTATTATAAATTTCAAAAATTGAATATATAATATATATTATAAAATAATATCTAATTAATGGGAATAAAAATGAAAAAAAAATCAATAAAAAATAACTTAAAATATATTCTAATAGGTATTGCAGGCATTTTGCCTTTAACAGCAGTTCCATTTTTAGCATTGTTCCCTAATAATAATAATTTATCTGTTAATGAAGTTAATACTAAGTTTTTAAATACAGGTCCTTCTATTTCTCCAAATCTTGAAGGGATAGCTAGACCTGAATTGCAAAACGCAATTTATCAAGATGCATTAGAAAAAGCAACATATGATCCAGATAGTATACTAGTATACTCTATTTATTGATTTGGTGTATTTCATAGATTTGGGCTTGTTTCGCATATATTATCAGTTTTAGACATCAATCCAAATCAAAAAATATATGTAATGGAAACTTCAGGAATAAATGATTATTCAACATTACTTGCAAATGATGAATTGGGTAATAGAAAATATCCTAATGTAAAAATAATTGAAACAGCTCCTGGTTTTGATACTTCTGATAATGTTTGATTATTGTCAAATAGATTTGTTACTCCTATTGACTTTTTCAAACAAATATATAAGGAAAATCCAGAACCTAGAATTCATGCATATTTTGCTGATTTAACAATTTTATATGTTATAGGAAATTTTTTTAATGGTTCTAACTTACCATTATTAAAGAAAAATTTATATGATTTTTGAGGTTTATTTAACAAATTTGAATCATTTAATCTTTTTGCAGATGGAACTGGTTCAGTAGAATTTTTTGATACAGATTTTTATAACTATCTTAAAAAGGCAGGTATTGGAAAATATGAATTAGTAGATCCTATAAATAACCGTTCGGAATATAAAGAAGCTGCTAATTTTAGAAAAGATTTTTTAAAAAGTCAAAAGGAAGGAAAAGATTTTCTTCATAAATTTTTAGAAAAAAATAATGCGATTATGTATATTGCATCTTTAATTACTACAAAAGATTTTAATAATGATAATTTTTTTCCAGAACCACATAAAACAAAGACTTACCCAGATTCTAAATTTTTTCTTCCAACAACTCAATTTATTGATGATATTAATAGACCTAATTCTACATTTTTAAAAACAAGCAATAATGATTATTTAAATCCTTATAATTCATATGAAGCTGATCTTTTAGAATCATTTAAACATTTAAAACCAGACAAATTTGATGAATTAACAAAAATTTTAAAATCAAAAGATGTTTTTGAAGACCCAAATCTTTCAGTTGGAATGGAGAATAAAGTAAATGTTGTCTATTCTGGAACTTTATTAAATAATTCTAATGTAACATCTGGTGAACTAAGTGAAACAAGAAGGGGAGAAGTAAATAATTTAAGAGCTATTGATATAATTACTCGAAGAGCAAATCCAGGTAAACAAGTTCAAATTATTTATAAAGGTCACCCAAGAGATAAAACGCCTCAAGCAATTGAACAAGCATTAGAAGAAACAAGAATAGATCTTGGATTAAAACCAGGTGATCTTCCAGATATATTAATTGTTGATCCAGTAATACCTTATGAATTATATTTATTTAGTGGATTATTTGATGCAGATCCATTATTTGGTAAAGAAGTGAAACTTTATTCATCTTTTTCAACAATTATATGATTCTTATATGCTGATGGTAGAGTTGATGATATTATCAATGTTGCAGTAACTGATTCAAATAAAAAATATATTGAAAATGTTTATGGTCTTGATTCACCAATGTTTAATACTAAAAATAACCCTAAACCAAATGATAAACTTATAACTACAGAAGAACTTTTATTACAAGCAGGAATAAAATAAAATGAAAAAAATTAATGTTGTAATTGAAATTCCTAAAAATTCAAAAATAAAATATGAATATGATAGAAAGACAAATCAAATAATAGTTGATAGAATATTATATGGTTCTAGCTCATATCCTTTAAACTATGGTTTTATAAGAGAAGCTCTAGATTGAGATGGTGATGAATTAGATGCATTAATTATTTCTGATCAAGTATTCATTCCTGGATGCGTTGTTCCTACAAGAATTATTGGTGCTATGGAAATGATTGATGGAGGAGAAACTGATACAAAATTAATTACTGTAATTGATTGTGACCCAAGATATAAACACATTAATAAACTAGAAGATCTTTCAGCGCATTTATTATTAGAAATAAGAGATTTTTTTGAAAATTATAAAAATCTTCAAAACAAATCTGTTGAAATAAAAGGATATAATTCAATCGAATGAGCAATGCAAGAATATAATGAATGTGTTCAACTTATGAACAAGTATAAAGATCTTCCTAAAAAAGATTTTGTAAAAAAAATGATGATGGAACACCCAGATAAATACAAGAAGGAGTAATTATGTCAAAAAAAATTAAAATTGAAATAAGCAAAGAGTTATATGAAAGTCTATTAGATAGATATGAAAAAGAAAAATTATCTCTTGTTGCTATTAATGTTAACAATGTTGAAGAATTTATAGAATATGTTTTAAAGAACTTTGATGCAAGTTCAAAACAATTTGAAAATTTATCAGACAATCAAAAAAATGCTTTCTCAAATATGGATCTTAGCAATCTTGATTTAAATGATTTAGTTAAAAAATTAACTGATTCTTTAGGTGAAACAAAAAACGAAAATCCAAAAAAAGAAATTAAAAAATCAAGCAATACAAAAAACTAAAAATGCTAAAATATATTTATATATACAAATATTTAAATATTAATATACAGCATTTTTATTTTTTAATTATAATAAAATAAAAATGATGTTTTAATGCCATAGAAGGTTGCAAAAAATGATAAATGTTTATAGTGAAATAGGAAAACTAAAAAAGGTGCTTGTTCATACTCCTGGTAAGGAAATTGAAAATGTTAGCCCACAAAGATTAGATGAATTACTACTATCTGCTCTAATAGAACCAGAAAGTGCAAAAGAAGAACACAAAAGGTTTACAAAGATCTTAAAAGATAATGGTATTGAAGTAGTTCAACTAGTTGATTTAATAGTGGAAACTTTTAATGCTTGTACTAAAAAACAACAAGAAGAATTTGTTCTTAAATGAATAAATGAATCAAAACCAGAAATTAAAAGTGAAAAAATTAGAATAAAAATTCTTAAATATTTAAAATCTTTAAAATCAATTGATGAATTAATTTTAAAAATGATGCATGGTATCTTTTATTCTGAGATAAAAGAAAAATCACAAATTGATCTAGTTGTTGATCCAATGCCAAACTTATACTTTACAAGAGATCCATTTGCATCAATTGGTAATGGTGTAAGTATTAATAGAATGAAATATGATACAAGAAGAAGAGAAACAATCTTTTCAGACTTTATCTTTAATAATCATCCATCTTATAAAGATACTCCAAAATATTATAATAGAACGGCTTCTGGAACAATTGAAGGTGGAGACATATTCATTTATAATTCAGAAACATTAGTAATCGGACATTCAGAAAGAACATCGAAGAAATCAATTACTCAAATTGCAAAAAACATTAAGAAAAACAAAGAATGTAAATTTAAAAAAATTTATGTTGTAAATGTTCCAAAGGCAAAAAACTTAATGCATTTAGATACATGATTAACAATGGTTGATTACGATAAATTTATTTATTCACCAAATATGAACTCAAGCATTAAATTTTACAAAATTGATATAAAAAAACCAGATGAAATGAAACAATTAAAAATTTCACTAGAATCTTTTTTAAGATTAGTAACAAAAAGAAAACCAATATTAATTCCTGTTGCAGGTAAAAATGCAAGACAATTAGATGTTGATGTAGAAACTCATTTTGATGCTACAAATTATTTAGTTATTGAACCAGGTGTTGTTGTTGGGTATAGCAGAAACAAAAAAACTGAAGAAGCTTTAGTAAAAGCTGGTGTTAAAGTGTTATCATTTAAAGGCAACCAATTATCTCTTGGTATGGGATCTGCAAGGTGCATGTCTATGCCATTAAAAAGAGATGATATTTTAGATAAAAAATAGGAGAAAAAAATATGCCATTAAATTTAAAAGGTAGAAGTTTAGATACAATGCTAAACTTCACAACAAAAGAAGTTCATTATTTAATTGATTTAAGTATTGACTTAAAAAGAAGTAAACAACAAGGATTACATGTTAATAACAGACCTTTAGTTGGAAAAAATATTGCAATATTATTCCAAAAAGATTCTACAAGAACAAGATGTTCTTTTGAAGTTGCTGCAGCTGATTTAGGAGCTGGTGTTACTTACATAGGTCCACAAGGTTCAAACTTTGGAAAAAAGGAATCAATTGAAGATACTGCAAAAGTATTAGGTAGATTCTATGATGGAATAGAATTTAGAGGATTTGCTCAATCTGATATTGATGCATTAGTTAAATATTCAGGTGTTCCAATTTGAAATGGATTAACAGATGCTGAACATCCAACTCAGATAATTGCTGATTTTATGACAATGAAAGAAAAATTTGGAAATTTAAAAAATAGAAAAATGGTTTTTATTGGAGACATTAAAAATAACATGGGGATATCATGTATGGTTGGTGCTGCTTATATGGGTATGCATATAACACTATGTGGTCCAACATCATATGCAAAAGCTGTTGATAAAAACTATGTTAAAAAATGTGAAGAACTTTTCAAAATTAATGGTGGTTCTTTATCATTCTCAGATGATAAAATTAAAGCTGCAAAAGATGCAGATGTAATTTATACTGATGTATGAGTTTCTTTAGGTGAAGATTTTTCTTTATTTGAAAAAAGAATTGATGATTTAAAAGATTATCAAGTATGTGAAAAAATGATGAAAGCTGCAAATAAAGAAGCTATCTTCTTACATTGTTTGCCTGCCTTTCATGACAAACATACTGAATTTTCAAGAGAAATAGCTGATAAATTTGGTAAAAAATTTCCTCAAGTAAAAGATGGAGCAATGGAAGTTACTGATGAAGTATTTCAATCAAAACAAAATCATGCTTTTGATCAAGCAGAAAATAGAATGCATTCAATTAAAGCTATTATCTTAAGTACAATTGGATATTAATTATGTCAAAAATAGTAGTAGCTCTTGGTGGTAATGCTCTTGGTAATAATCCAGAAGAACAAAAAAAATTAATTGAGATTCCTGCTAAAAAAATTGTTTCATTAATTAAAAACAATCACAAAGTAATTGTTGGACATGGGAATGGACCGCAAGTAGGAATGATCTTTAACTCATTTGTTGATGCAAGAAAAAGTAATCCAAATAATGTTTTAGTTCCTTTTGCAGAAGCTGGTGGAATGAGTCAAGGATATATTGGATACCACATGATTACTGCAATCACAAATGAATTAAGAAAAATAAATATCCAAAAAGATGTACTTTATTTCTTAACTCAAACAATCGTTGATGCAAATGATGATGGATTTAAAAATCCTACAAAACCTGTTGGCCCTTTTTACAAAACAAAAGAAGATGCAGAAAAAAACAATCCAAATAGCACAATTGTAGAAGACTCTGGAAGAGGATTTAGAAAAGTTGTAGCTAGTCCTAAACCAGTTGATTTTATTGGAATAGAAACAATTAAAAAAGTTGTTGACTTAAATTCTGTTGTTATTTTTGGTGGCGGTGGTGGAATACCTACTATTGTTAAAGACAATATGTTTGTTGGTGTTGATGGCGTTATTGATAAAGATTTTGCTCTTTGTGAAATTGCTAATAAAATTGATGCTGATATATTTGTTGTTTTAACTGCTGTCGATAACATTTGTATTAATTACAACAAACCTAATCAAGAAATTCTTACAAAAGTTAATGTTTCTCAATTGGAAAAATATTGTTTAGAAAACCAATTTGCTCCTGGAAGCATGCTTCCAAAAGTAGAAGCTGCAATAAAGTTTGTAAAAGGACATAATAATAGAAAAGCAATTATTGCTTCTTTAGATAAGATGGAAGAAGCATTAAATGGCGAATCTGGAACACAAATAACTAACTTATAAATATATATTAAATTTTTAATATGATATACTAAAAATGAAAGAAAAAAATATGAAAAAAGCGAAAAATAAATCTAATAAATTAGATATTAGTAGTGAACCAAAAGTTCAACCTATTTCTGAGGCTTCTACATCTAAAAAAATATCATTCTTTTCAGCAATGTTAGTTGTTGTTGGTTCATCAGTAGGTGCTGGAATCTTCTTAAGATCTGCATCTGTTCTTGACCATGCTCAAGGAAGTTTGCCACTAGCTATTTTAAGTTGACTTGTTGCTGCATTTGCAGTTATTGCAATGGCACTTAGCTTAATTGAAATTGCAAGTGCAAGAAATGACAACTTATCATTAATTGGATGATGTAAAACATTCAATAGTAGAATAATGTATAAAGCATCTAAAAACTTTATGTTTTATATATACTTACCTCTTACATACTTTTTCATGCCCATGTATGTAATATTGCAATTACAAGATGGTATTGGGGTATGAACACATACGACAATTGATCCATCTGGTGTTGTAAGTCTTGCTCCATTTTCATTTGGAACTCAAGTAGATTGATTAATATGAAGTGTAATTTCTTTAGCAATAAGTATATACTTCATATTCTCAGCTGGATTATCTTCTAAGTTAGGTAATATTCAAAACTTAGCAATAAGCTTTGTTAAATTTATACCATTGTTAGTTGCAGCCTTTATTGGTTATGCATTTATTGCAATGGAAGGAACTGGCGGAATTGAAATAGCTCCAAATCCTGATTTAAATTATGATGCTACAAGATTCTCAACATTCAACCCTGGTTTTGGAATGTTCTTAGCTGTTTCAGGGATCTTCTTTGCATATGATGGATTCTATGTAACAGCTGGATTACAAACTGAAATGAAAGAACCTCAAAAAACTCCAAAAGCCATTTTATTTGGTTTAGTTATTGTTACTACTATTTATTTAGCAATTGCGATCTCAATGTCACTAAATGGTAATGGAAGCTTCTTTGGATTTGGTGAATGATTAGTTTCAGAAAATCTTGATTGATTATTTGGATTAATTAATATATTAATTGCAATTGGTATTCTAGGAATTATCAATGGATTCTCATTATGAGCTCCAAGATTTATAGAAGACCTAATTCAAGAAAATGAATTACCATTCTCAAGTAAATATGTTAATAAATTAAATGCTAACAGACCAGTAGTTGGTATTAAATATACATTAGCAGCAAGTATTCCAATAGTAATATTATTTAGTATTATTGGTTCATTAGGATTTGAAGACACTGTAGGATACGGAGAAGACTTATACGGATCTAAAATGGGTGCTTTATATAGTTTCTGTGATATAGTTGCTAACTGAACAGCTGTGTTTGCATTTGCATTCATTGTTGCTGCAATTTATGGCGGAATTAGAAATCGAAAAACACAAAAAATTAAAACAGAAAAATATAAAAACTTTATGCCTGTTGCTATAATCTCTGTTTTAATAATGTCAGTTACTTTATTCTTTACAGTCTTAACTCCAATAATTGATCTAATGCTTATATATGTTCCTGGTGCAAATATAACTAATGAAGGTTTACTTGGTAGAATAATGCTTGTTGTTGTTTTATTCTTATTCTTTGCAATTATGTTTATTCCAACAATTATTGAAGACTTCATTGCTAAGAAAAAAGATCCAAGCAAAAAAGAAGTTAGCCTAGACATAAATAAAAATTTAGAAATATAATTTTTGAAAACTAAAAATAAAAACAATTTGTTTTTATTTTTTTTATAAATATCTAAAAATTATAATTAATAAAAAATAAAAAAACAATTTTGTTACTTTTGTTCTTTTATTATTTGTTTAATCTGTGATAAATTATCATTCATCTTTTGTAATTCCCTTCAAATTCCATTTAAAGCTGCTTCTATTCCAAAATTATTCATTATTTTACCTTTCTTTTCTATTTTTTATATATATGATAATACTCTTTTTAAAGATACATTATGTTTTTATTTTGCTTTTTTAGAAATTTATTATTTTATGTATATAAAAAGTAGTAAAATTATAAAGGAATCCAAAAGGAAATTTATGAGAAAAAAACTAATTATTGGAAATTGAAAAATGAACAAAACTAAAAAAGAAATTTTAGACTTTGTAAAAGATTTTCAAAATGAAATAAAAAATTTAAATTTAAACTGTGATTATGGTGTTGCTCCATCATCAATATATTTAGACTTTACTAAAGAAGCTTTTAAAGATAATAATAAAATTATTATTTCTGCACAAGATGCTCACTTTGAAGAAAAGGGGGCATTTACTGGAGCAAATTCTTGATCACAACTAAAAGATATTGGAATTAAATATTCAATTATTGGACACTCTGAAAGAAGAGAAATGTTTGGCGATACTAATACTGTTGTTAATAAAAAAATTACAAAATTATTGCAAGAAAAAATTGTTCCAATTCTTTGTGTTGGTGAATCTTTAGAAGATCGAGAATCAGGTAATGCAAATAATGTTGTTAGTAAACAACTTGAAATGGCTTTAATTGGAATTGAAGAAGACAAAATAAAAAGTTTAGTAATTGCATATGAACCAATTTGAGCTATTGGTACTGGTAAAAGTGCAACTTCACAAGATGCAGAAAATATGTGCTGTGAAATAAGAACTAAAATAAAATGCTTATTTGGTGAAGAGATTGCAAATAAAATAATCATTTTATATGGTGGATCAGTTAATGATAAAAATGGAAAAGAATATTTATCACAAGAAAATATTGATGGAGCTTTAGTTGGTGGAGCATCATTAGATGCAAAACTATTTGTTAGCTTATTAAAAGTAGTTGACTAATGAAAAAACCAGTTTTATTAGCAATCTTAGATGGTTATGGAATAGCACCAAAATCAAATATGAATGCTATCTCTCTTGCAAAAAAACCTACTTTAGATAAATTATTAAGTGGAGAATATCCATATGCAGAACTAGAAGCTTCTGGTAATGCTGTTGGTCTTCCTAAGGGGCAAATTGGAAACTCTGAAGTTGGACACTTAAACATTGGCGCTGGAAGAGTAGTTTATACTGGTCTTTCTTTAATCAATAAAGATATCAAAGATGATAATTTAAAAAATAATGAAGGATTAATTTTAGCAATTAAACATGCAAAAGATAATAATTCTAAATTCCATATTATGGGCTTAATGTCTCCTGGTGGAGTTCACTCACATGAAGAACATATATTTGCTTTAATGAAAATAGCTAGTTTAAATGGTTTGAAACCAATTGTTCATTTATTTACAGATGGTAGAGATGTTCCTCCTAGATCAATTAAAAGTAGTATTGAAAGATTGAATATTGTTTTAAAAGAAACTAATGGAATCATTGGATCAATTGCTGGAAGATATTATGCAATGGATCGTGATAAAAGATGAGATCGAGTTCAAAAAGCTTACGATGTTTTAATTGGTGAAACTAACAATACTTTCACAGACATAAGCAAATACATTGAAGATCAATATGAAGCAAATATTAATGATGAGTTTTTTATTCCTTCAATAAATGCAAATATTGATAAAGTAAAAATTGATAATAAAGATTCAATCATCTTTGCAAATTTCAGACCTGATCGAGCAAGGGAACTTTCTCATTTAATAATTGGTTCAAATTATTATGATTATGAAACCAAAAATAAAAAAACAAATTTATTTTTTGCAACAATGATGAAATATGAAGGAATTGAACCAAGCTTTGTATTATTTCCTCCAAAAAAAATTACAAATACACTTGGAGAAGTAATTGCAAAAAATGGTTTATCTCAATTAAGAATTGCTGAAACTGAAAAATATGCACATGTAACATTCTTTATGGACGGTGGAATTGAAGTTGATTTTCCAAAAGAAGATAAAATTCTAATTGACTCTCCTAAAGTTAATACATATGATGAAGCATATGAAATGTCTGCTGGAGCTATTACAAATAGATTATTAGAAGTAATGCAAAATTATGATTTGATAATTTTAAATTTTGCAAATCCTGATATGTTGGGACACACTGGAAATATTGAGAAAACAATTTTAGCAATTGAATATATTGATAAACAAGTTCAAAGAATTTGAGATAGAATAAATGAATTAGACGGAACTATTTTTTTAACTTCAGATCATGGTAATGCTGAATCAATGTTAGATGAAAAAGGTAACATAATTACCGCTCACACAACTAATTTAGTACCCTTTGTTTGCACTGATAAAAATATTTCACTTAAAAAAAGTGGAAACTTGTCAAATATTGCAAGTACTATATTACAATATATATTGTTAGACATACCAAAAGAAATGACATCAAGTTCATTATTGGTGAAAAATAAATAATTTTTAAAGAAAAAGAGGAATAAAAAATGGGTAAATTTCATATTAAAGATATATCTGCTTATGAAGTATTAGATTCAAGAGGGTATCCAACTGTAGCATGTGATGTTTTTTTAAGCAAGGGAATTGTAGCAAAAGCTATGGTTCCATCAGGAGCATCAACTGGTGAAAGAGAAGCTGTTGAATTAAGAGACGGTGAAAAAAATAGATATAATGGTAAAGGTGTTTTAAAAGCAGTTAGCAATGTTAATGATATTATTGCACCAGCATTAATTGGTAAAGATTCAAGAAAACAATCAATGATTGATGAAATTATGATTGAATTAGATGGAACTGATAACAAAGCAAAGTTAGGTGCTAATGCAATCTTAGCTGTTTCTTTAGCAGTTGCTAAAGCTGCGGCAAAAGCAAACAAAAAACCATTATACAAATATATTGCTGAAGATATTGTTCAAGAACAAAAAACACAATATATTATGCCAGTTCCAATGTTAAATGTAATTAATGGTGGAGCTCATGCAGACAATACAATTGATTTTCAAGAATTTATGTTTATGCCAATTGGCGCAAAAACTTTAAATCAAGCTTGCCAAATAGCATCTGAATGTTTTCATGCATTACAAAAAATATTAGCTGAGAAAAAATTTGACACTAATAAAGGTGATGAAGGTGGATTTGCTCCTAGATTGAAAGATGCAAACCAAGCATTAACATTAATGATGGAAGCTATTAAAAAAGCAGGATATACTGCAGGAACTAATAAAGGTGTTGCAATTGCACTTGATCCAGCTGTTTCTGAATTATATGATTCAAAATCAAGAACATATGTATTTGAAAAAGCAATTAAAGCAAAAATCTTATCAAAAGAAAAAGGAACTTTTACATCTGCTAAAATGGTTCAATATTGAGAAGGATTAGTTAAAAAATTCCCAATTATTTCAATTGAAGATGCATTATCTGAAAAGGATTGAGATGGATTTATTGATTTAAATAAAAAAATTGGTAAAAATGTTCAAATCGTTGGTGATGACTTATATTGTACTAATCCAAAAATTTTAGAAGTTGGTATTGAGAAAAAAGCATCTAACTCTGTTTTAATTAAATTAAACCAAATTGGAACTTTAACTGAAACTATTCAAGCAATTAAAATGGCTCAAAATAATGGTTGAAGTGCAATTGTATCTCATAGATCAGGCGAAACAGAAGATACTACAATAGCTGATTTAGCTGTTGCATTAGGCACAGGTCAAATTAAAACTGGATCAATGTCAAGATCTGAAAGAATTGCAAAATACAATAGATTAATTGAAATTGAAAAAGAATTAGGTGATAATGCTATTTATAAAGGTGAAAAAACTTTTACAAATTTAGGTAAATAATCTTTTAAAAAAATATGATTTTATAATCATATTTTTTTATTAAATATATAATATAAAATAGTTTTGTTTATTGTGGGAAATATGAAAAAGATAAAATTATTTGAAGCATTTGCTGGAATTGGTTCACAATATAAAGCTTTAAAAAATATTTCCAAAGACAAACAATGAAATATTGAAGTTGTTGGAATTGTTGAATGATATGTTGATGCTATAATTGCTTATTTAGCAATTCATCATAATCTAAAAACAATTAAAAAAGAAACTACAAATATTAAAACACTTAGTTTTAATTCAAAAGATCAAATTTCTAAAAAACAATTTAATAACATTCAAAATACTGAAAAAGCATTCTTTATTAATCAATCTAAAAAGTTATGTAATAACTTATTTGATATTACTAAAGTTACTTACAAAGAAATGCCAAAAGGAATTGATATTTTTACTTATTCTTTTCCTTGCCAAGATTTATCACAACAAGGAAAACAAAAAGGAATAACAAAAAATACAAGAAGTGGATTACTATTACAAATTGATCGTATATTATCAGAGATGAAAGAAAACTATTCTATTAATGACTTGCCAAAGTATTTATTGTTAGAAAATGTAAAAAACATTAGTTCTAAGAAGCATTTAAAGGCTTATGAGTCTTGATTAAGTAAATTAGGTAAATTAGGTTATGAATCAAAAACTTATGTCTTAAATTCAAGAAATTTTGGATCACCACAAAATAGAACAAGAATCTTTTGTGTTTCAATTAGAAAAGACTTTAAAGATAAAGTTAGCTTTGATTTTCCCGAATTTAAAAATATTGATTTAAAAAACAAAAAAATAAAGTCAATTTTAGAAAAAAATGTAGATGAAAAATACTACATGGATAATTTAATGAAGTATTCTAGAACAGAAGAAAAAAAATCAATAAATGGACTAATAAAATGTACTTTAAAAAATTATACTAATTTTAATAGCGAAGCATATTTATACAATATTAATGGTAAGGGCCCTACATTAACAGCATCTGGTGCAAACAGTAGAATAAAAATATTAGTAAATAACAGAATTAGAAGAATGACTCCATTAGAAACTTATTTGTATATGGGATTTAAAAGAGAAGATTTTAAAAAAATAAGTAATAAAAAACTGCTAATTGATGTTAAGCTCATATACACAGCTGGCAATTCAATTTCTGTTGAAGTTTTAGAAGGGATATTTAATTCATTTAAATTTTTAGAAATGTAGTATTTTTCATCTATATTTTTTTATTAAAAAATCAACACATGTTTTTTAGTCTAATTCTAATAGTTTCTCAATTTCTGTAATTTTTTATCTACTAAAATATTATTTTATGTATACAAAAGATTGTGGAATTGAATGTATTCCAAATTTTGATAATTCTTTTGGTTTTTTAAATTCTGTATAATTTTCTATTTCATAAGCAATTGCTTTACTTTTATTTTTATAGTAATCATAATAAAATTTTTTAGCAATGCCAGAATGATCCTTAGTAATTTTTCATATATTTTTTGGAGTACCAATGTGAACTTTACTAATTTTTACAAATCCAACAACTTTAGAAATTGGAGCTGTTGCATATATATATATATTTTATTTTTACTAAAACTTTTTGCTTCTACTTTTCTATATTCAAATTTTTTATTACCACTTTTAATATTTTGAATATGATTATTATGCATTGCCATTAGAATTTTCATTTTTTTTTAGCCTCTCAAAAATTCACTTATAAATTTGTTCTTTATTTTCTATTTGATTTGAACATGGATAATCTTTATCTTTTCAAATGCCTTCTTCTCTTAGTTTTTGAAGATTAATATTATTTCCTTCCCCAAAAGGAAAAATATGAAAAAATTTAATTATTTTTTTTCTACCTGAATTAAATTCATTCTCCAATTCTTTTTCATTAAAAACAGATGTATTTCCTACTGATTCCTTTCATTTTTTTAATTCCATATCTTTTCCATCATAAAATTTATCAATTATACCTATACCAGTAACTGCAGACTTATATTTTTTATTAGTAGGACTCATTCTATATTCTAATATAAAATCTCCATTTTTTTGGAGGTTTATTATATTCCATTTTTGTGATGTATGTTTTACTTATGCTTGTTGATGAGACATTAAATTCTTTTGATTGGTTTGCCACATTAGATAATTTATTATTTGGCAAAAGTTTATCATGATAACTACAATCAAGACAAATGAAATAAAAATTTGATTTTTCTTTATATAAATCTAGAATATTTTCATCAAAATATCATTTATAATTTTTTTTAACTGTATCCATTTTTTTATCTCTGAATTTTGTCATTACTATTTCATCACCTTTAGTTCCTGTTTCAATAAAACCTCAAGATGACAAAACTTCATATAATTCTTTTTGTTTTTCCTTAAATAAAGTAATATATGATTCATTTATATTATTTTTTTCCATTTCTGAAAAAATAATATAAATCATTCGTTCTGACAATCTTTGCATCTTTTTTGATTCATCAATTTTCATTGTGGATATTTTTATTCTTCTTTTATTTTTATTTTTTAACTGCAACATTAAAAAAGCTTTAATATTTTTATGATCATCAAATTTTACATACGCTTCTAAATCATCAGCTGCTTTTTTATTAAATCAATTTTCAAAACTTTCAATGCAATAATCCTCTTTAAGAGAATCAAAAAAAGAATCATTCAATTTTATATTTTTTAATTTTATTTTTTCTAAGAATTCCATATCTTAATAAACCCACTTTATAAAAAAATATTTCATATCTTTTAAATTATTTTACTATAACTTAATTAATTTATGTAAACTTAATTAAATTAAATTTTAAATTGATTATTTTTAAATATTTTGAAAAATATAAAAACTCTATTAAATAAGATTTATAGTTTATATTTTACTTTTTTATGTTAAATTTATATATGTATATTAATAAGACTACTACTGTGTTATAAACTATTTAGTTTATTGCTGTGTATTAGTGGAAGAAAAGGAAATTATGGCAATAAGCAAATCTACAAAAGAAAAAATCATTAAAGAAGTTGGCGGTAGCAAAGAAAATACTGGAATGACTGAAGTTCAAATAACTATTTTAACAGCTGAAATTAAATCTTTAACAGAACATATGATTTTAAATAAAAAAGATAACATCTCTAAAAGAGGGTTACAAAAAAAAGTTTCTAAGAGAAAATCTTTATTAACTTATTTAAAAAGAAAAGATATTGAAAGATATAGAGCTATCATTAAAAATTTAGGTTTAAGAGGTAACTAATAAAATAAGAAGCAATTTTGCTTCTTATTTTTTATTTAAATTATTAAAAATACTTTTAATCTTTATTTAATATAATTAATTAAATGCTTTGAAAATCAATGAGTTAATATGGATTCTAATAGAAAAAATTTACTTGAAAAAATAAATAATTTGCCAGAAAGCCCAGGATGTTATCTTTGAAAAGATAATACTGGAAATATAATCTATGTTGGTAAAGCAAAAAATTTATTGGATCGAGTTAGTCAATATATGAATAACAAATCATTAGATAATAAAACTCAAGTTTTGGTATCTAAAATTTGAGATGTTGATTACATTTCTGTTGATAATGAAAATGACTCTTTTCTATTGGAAAGAAACTTAATTAACAAATATAAACCAAGATATAACATCTTACTAAGAACTGGTGGAAACTATCCTTATATTGTTGTAACTCATGAAAAACATCCAAGAATAATTTATACTCGTAATCCAGATAAGATTAAAGGGAAAAAATATGGACCCTTTGCCAACTCTAAAATGAATAAATATGAGTTATTTATCATTTTAAATAGAATGTTTCCATTAAGAAAATGTAGTCAATTACCAAAGAATAAATGTATCTTTTATGATATTGGTCAATGTGCTGCTCCATGTATTAATAAAATTGAGCCAAGTTTTTATGAAGATATTGAAAAAAAAATAGATTCATTATTTAAAGGTAAAATAAATGAATTTAAAAAAGAACTAAAAGAAAAGGAAATTTATTATAGTGATAAATTAGAATTTGAGACAGCAAATAGTTATTTAGAAATCACAAAAGCACTTGATTTTGTTATTCAAAATAACCAAGTTATTTTTGACACTAAAAAAGACTTTGATTTTTTTACTTTTTATGTAAAAGAAAATTCAATTACAGTTGTTATCTTTAAATATAATAATGGAACATTACTTGATAAGTATGAAACAACAAACTTTTTATTTGATAATGATGAATTGGACTACATTAAATCACTTCTAATTAACTATTACCTTGATGATATTACAAATAAACCTAAATCTATTTACATATCAATAGAGGCTGATAAATTGAAAGTTGTTGAAGATATTATTAAGATTAAATTCATTAATCCTAAAAGTGGAAAAATGCTAAATACAATGAAGACAGCAATGCAAAATGCTAAATTAGCAAATGAATCAAAATATTATAAACTTGTTCAAAATTTTGATCGAAATGAAAATGCATTAATTGAATTAGAAAAACTATTAGGAATAGACAATTTATCATTAATTGAAATGTATGATAATTCTAATATTTTTAATACAATCAGTGTTGGTGTTAAAGTTGCTTATTTAAACGGTTATAAAAACACTAATCTATATCGTAAATATAATATTAAAAATATTGATTCAAAATCAGACTTTCAATATATGGAAGAAGTAATATATAGAAGGTTTTTAGCAATTAAAAATGGTAAAGATAGTATGTTGCCAAACTTAGTAATTGTTGATGGTGGTAAGCCACAAATAACTGCTGCTAAAAATTCATTAAAAAAACTATCCTTAGATGGTGTTGTTCCAATCATTGGTTTAACTAAAAATGAAAGGCATAAAACAAAAAGCATTATTTTAGAAAACGGTGAAGAAATAGAATTAGATAAAAAAAATGAAGTTTATTTATTCTTACTCAATATTCAAGAAGAAGTTCATCGTTATGCCATTTCATTTTATAGAAATAAAAAATCATCATCATTATTCTATACAAAGTTAAATGATATTTCAGGTTTAGGTAGACAAAGAATAAAAAATCTATTAGAAAAATATGATTCACTTGAAGCAATAGTTAGTGCTTCAGAAGATGAACTTGCTCAAATTGTTCCAAGAAATATTGTTAAAAAAATTAAATTAATAGATATAAAAAAATAACTCAAATATTATATAATAAATACACTATGGATAGCGTCAAAAATATAACTTGAAAACATTTAGATTGAAACACTTATAAAGGTGTAGATATCTTATTAAAAAACTTAGATAATGAACCATTTTCAGCCCTTACTTATTTAGCATGAAAATATTATGGAGTAGAAATTAAATTTGCTTCATATAATGGAGCCATTTTATTTATTGGAAAAATAACAAATAAATATAAAAATATTATTAAATTAAATGATATTAATAATAAAATAAAAGACTTTAATATTAAACATACAATTATTAGACCATTCTTTTTAAAAAATGGTGTTGAAGATATTATTAAAATTTGTAAATTAGAGATTGATTCAAAAGAAAATATTATTCTTGAAAATTTTTATGAAGAAGATTTAGTAAATATTTCAATGAAAAAGCCTTTATGAGAATGAGATTCTAATTACATATACGAAACAGAAAAATTGAAAAATTTTAAAGGCAAATCTTTACAGAAAAAAAGAAATCTTTTGAATTATTTCAATTTAAATTATAAAGCAAATTCTTCTATTGAAAAATTAACTAAAGATAATCTTGATGTTATTTTAAAATTTATTAAAAATCCAGATGAAGAGATTGAATTTATTGATGCAGAAGTTGAATTTTATACAGACTTACTTAAAAACTTTGATGAACAAACTATGTCTGGTTCAATTTTATATTTAGATAATAAACTAATTGGTTTTACACTTGGTTATTTAAGAAATAATTATTATGAAATTTACATTGAAAAAGCATTTAAAAGTATTAAAGGTTCATTTCAATATTTACTTTCTCAAAACCTAATTATCAATGATATTAATTCTGCATTTATTGATCGACAAGATGGTGCTTCTACTGAAGGTATTATCAAATCAAAACTTTCATACAAACCAATTAAGATTTATAAACGTTCTGTTTATTTAATTTAGAAGAATTCATTAAAATGAACTTCTATATCTTCCTTATCCAATATTTTTGTTTCTATCTTAATTTCATCAAGATAATTAAAAAATCTTTTGTCTAAAATTTCATGCGCTCAAATAACCGTGTCATATGGAAGTGTTGATATAAGTCTCATAAAGTTTTTAAAATCCTTATAAGCATAGTCAACAACTTCATTATTACCAATATGAATATAACAATCATATGATTGAATTATTTTATCACCAGCATTTAATATCATTCTTGCTATTTGTTTGTTTTCTTTTGTAGTTCTATATGAAAAATTTTCATATTTCATCATTTTGACATAATCATTGTATATTTTGTTACACTTTTCATAATTTGTTTTTTCAATTACATCAGTTGTTTTTAAAAACTGATCTTTTTTAAGTCTTGTTTTGTATTTTTTTGTACAAGTATGGAAATTAAATGATTTGTACAAATCTCAATTGGTAGCTTGAATATAAATTTGATCATAAAGTGGTCTTATTTCATTTAAAAAGTTATTCATGAAATCTCTCATAATTCCCTTTCCTCGGTATTTTTCATCTACTGCAACAGCAACAATTAAACCAACTTTAAGTTTATTATTATTTTGAGATATTCTTTTTTTAGCTAATGTAGTCATTAGGACAACATTTTCACCATCCCATATAGTTCATAAATCATAATATTTTTTGTAACTACCAAAAAATGAATCACTAAATTCCTTGCTATCTTTAAAACATACATCATAAAGCTCTTGAACTTTTTGTAGGTTAATATTTTCAAACCCTTTTTTTAATTCCATTTTAATTCCTTTTTCTAGTTTAGATATTGTGAAATATATTCTTCAATATTTTTATTACTTTTAAGAACGTCTTTCTTTTGAACGTCTGAAACAATTTTACCTTTTTTAAGAATTATAATTCTTTCACATAAATACTCAACTTCATTCATATCGTGACTAATTACAACTAATAAAATATCGTTATCCTTCGCATATTGTTTAATAAATTCTTTAATATTATTTCTGATCTTAATATCAAGCCCTGTTGAAAGTTCATCTAAAAAAATAACTTTTGGTTTATGTAAGATTGCAAGCAATAAATTAACCCTTTGTTTTTGACCACCAGATAATGAATTAGCATATTTATTGTAAAATTTTTCAATTCCAAAATCTTTAATCATTTTATTTAAATCTTTATCTGATATATGCAAATTATAAATATCAATAAAGAATAAAATTATGTCCTTACATTTTAATCCATTTGGAAAAGAACATTCTTGAAATTGAACACCTAAATGATATGAAAATTTCTTTTGATATTTATAATTGTATCTAAAGTATCCACTTGTAGGATTATTTATTCCTAATAACATTTCAATAAAAGTGGTTTTACCAGCACCATTACCGCCAAGTATAGCAACATTCTCTCCTCTTTTAAATGAAATGCTTATTTCATCATTTGCATAAAATGGATTTCTTAAATTTCCAAAATTCTTTGATACTGAGTGTGCTTCAATAATAAAAGGAGATTCTTCAGAACCTCTTAAATATGAATTTTTAAAAGATTGATTTTTATTTATTTTTCTTTCTTTTAAATTTGCTAGTTCTTTAAAATTAATTTTTTTTCAATTTATTTTTTGAGTTGATCTTGTTGTTCAAGAGAATTTTAATATAGCTAGCATTAAAAAGAAAATTAATAAAATATATGGCATTACTAGATTTAGAATTTTATCTAAGATATCAAAATAAACAATTGTTCTATCAACTTGAGTACTTGGTGAAAAAAGATCAAGAATAACATAATTAGCGTTGATGTCTCATATTGAGCTGCCATAAATGTTATTAACAGATGGTGAATTTGATAAGGTACCATTAAAACTTTCAATTAAAGTACCCAATGCATATCTTAATGGCCAAAAATAACCAATATATTTAATTTCAGGGACTTTACCAACCATATTAATTGGTAAAGTAGCTGGTCCAATAAACATTGTAATTAGTACAAGACTTATCCCAGTTGATACAATAATTAAACTTGAATTTGAGAATGAAGATACACATAAACCAATAACCATTGTTGAAGCAATTAAAATTATTAAGCTATAAATGAACCCTCCTCAATCAACTGCTTTTAATGTATCTAAGTAACTTAGTTTTTTAATTATTATTCCTTCAATTGAAGGAATAATATCACTAGATACATTATATAAGTCATCATAAAAAACAATAAATGAAATACAAAATTGAATTATTATTCCAACTAAAATTAATAAAAAATTATATGAGAATATTACAAATAAAAATTTACTAGAATTTACATTGGCCAATCCTATTCTTTTTAAAAGAGATGAATTTTTGAATTCAAAAATTGATTGTGGCATAAAAATTAAACCAGTTGTAAGAATAGGAAGAGTGAATGCTCCTGGAAGTATAAATCCATAATCAAGAATTAGACCTAAGAAAATTAATAAAACAGAAGGCATTAAAAAGCAGAACATTGGTCCGATTGCTCCTTTTCAAAAATATTTATTAACTATTTTATAAAGCGCCTTCAATTAACATCCTTTTAATCTTTAAAATACAAATTTATATTAATTATTATAATGTAAAATATAATAAAATTTTATAAAAGTAATTATAGTATATATGTATGAGGAAATTAATGAAAAGAACTGAAACAAGACAAATAAAAGTTGGCAATCTTTTTATTGGTGGTAATAAAAAAGTAGTTATTCAAAGTATGACAAATACTAAAACAAAAAACATTGAAGAAACACTAAAACAAATCAATAGACTATATGATGAAGGTGCTGAAATTTTAAGAGTTTCTATTTTTGATGTTGAAGATTCTCAAGCTTTAAAAACAATCATTCAAAAATCACCTTGCCCAATTGTTGCAGACATTCATTTTAACCCAATTTTTGCTATTAATGCAATTAACGATGGAGTTGCAAAAATTAGATTAAATCCGGGAAATATTAGTGATGAAAATATTTTAAAAAAAATCTTATCATTAGCAAAAAAAAATGGAACAGCAATTAGAATTGGAATTAATTCTGGTTCCTTGCCAATTGATATTGTTAACAAATTTGGTGTTACCTCAATTTCAATGATGATGGCAATGAGAAGATATATTAAGTTTTTTGAAGAAAATGAATTTTATAATACTGTAATTTCTTTAAAGGCAACTGATGCTCCATTAACAATAGAAGCATATAGATTAGCTGCTAAAGAATTTGATTATCCATTGCATCTTGGAATTACTGAAGCAGGGCCAAAAGAAATGGGTACTATTAAATCATGTGCAGGACTTGCTCCATTATTATATGAAGGTATTGGAGATACAATAAGAATTTCATTAACATGTGATCCCGTTGAAGAAGTAAAGGTTTGTAAGAAACTATTAAATTCATTAGGATTATATTCTAATATGGTTGATATAATTTCTTGTCCTACTTGTGGAAGATTAAATTTTGATATGGAACCAATAGTTAAAGAGATTGCAGAATACACAAAGGACATGAAGTTTCCTTTAAAGGTAGCAATACTTGGTTGTGCTGTAAATGGACCCGGAGAAGCAAAAGAGGCTGATATTGGAATAGCTGGTGGAATAGGGTCTGGAATATTATTTGAAAAGGGTAAAATAATAAAAGCTGTTAAGGAAGAAAATCTTGTATCAGAGTTAAAAGCTGTCATAGACAATTATTACAATGAATATAAAAAAAACAATCTTTATTAAAAAATTTATTTTTTTGTATAATAAATAGTATATTAATAAAGAAAATATTTAGTAGGGATAATAATGAAAAGCTCAAAAAAATATATAAGTGAATATATTGTTCTTAAAATACTTAGGGGTGATTATAAATTAAATGAATTAGTGTCCAGCGAAAATAGACTTGCTATAAAATTTAATTGTAGTAGATTAACATCTAGATCATCACTTATGGGTTTATCAAATATTAGTATTCTAAACTCTTTTAAGGGAATGGGATATATAGTTTCTTCTAGAGCATTAGATATTATTTTTTTAGCTAAATCTCTAAAAAATAAATCTACTTCAAGTTCTTATGAAAAAATAGAGAAATTAAATATTTTAAATCCAATTATTCAATTAAGTCAAAATGAGTGTGAAATATTCTTATTAAAAAATAAGGATGCATTAAATAATTTAATGTCAATGACATTTATTGTTTTGGATAAAGTTATTCTTAAAAATTACTACAATAACAATTATAAATTCGATACAGAAAATCCTGTAGAAAGAATAATTGATAGTGCATTTATTCCATCTTCATCAATTAACAACTATATTTCTATTGAATTAGAAGAATATAGTGATTTCTTAAAGGAATTAGGATACCATGATTTTAAACAAGTTCCTATGGTAGACCAAATGTTATTAAACAATGAAGGAAATTGTGCGATAAGAACTTTTAATATTGTTAGAAGTAATGAAGTTCTTTATACAAATATAAACAAAATATTGACTTAATAAAAAATAGAACTTTAGTTACAATATCAAATTTCTTTCATATTAAATTTTTTACTGTATTATGTATAATATTTTTAAAGGATTTAAATTGAAAAATATTTTATTAGAAAAATTCAAAAATAATTTAATTGTTTCTTGTCAAGCTTTTGATGATGAACCATTAAATAATACCAATGCCATAGGATTAATGGCAAAATCAGTTGTTCAAGGTGGTGCAAAAGCTTTACGATTATGTCAAAAAGATCACATAAAACAAATCATGACTATTACAGATCTTCCAATGATGTGTTTGATAAAAGCAGACTATGATAATAGTGAAGTATTTATTACTCCAACATTTAAAGAAGTGGATGATTTAATTGAAATTGGAGCTAAATGTATTGCAACTGATGCAACAAATAGAAAAAGACCTAATCAATCATTAGAAGAAATTGTTAATTACATAAGAAGTAAAGACAAAGACATTTTAATAATGGCTGATTGTGCTACTATAGAAGATGTTAAAAGAGCAGATCAATTAGATTTTGATTTAATTGGAACTACTTTAACAGGCAATACAAAAGAATCAAAGGGATTAAGCATTATTTCTAATAATTATGGATTTATCAAAGAGTGCTTAAATATAACAAATAAACCAATAATAGCTGAAGGTGGAATTTGAGAACCTTATGAAGTTAAAGATTTACTTGATTTAGGATGTTATGGAGTTGTTGTTGGTTCTGCAATAACAAGACCAAGAAAAATTACTGAAAAATTTATTAGGTATTTATCAGTTAATAATAATTAATACATTATTAGATAAATCTAATAATGTATTTTATTAATGGAATCTTTTCTTTGATTGCAACAACATTTTCAATTGAATTTAATTCATCATTTATTTCATATATTTTATAATTACCAGTTGTGTAAATGTTTTCAATATAAAAACTCATTTCATTGTTATTATTTAAAAGCATAATCTTTTTTTCAAAATCTTGATTAAAGAAAATAAGAAAAACTCTTCCATCATTAGTAACTATTTTTTCACCACTGCAATAAATATTTATTTTATAGAAAAATAGCAATATTATTATTACAAGTAGATTAATTAGTATTATTATTTTTAGATTTTTGCTCATCCTTTATCTCTCATTCATTTTTAAAATATTTAATTATTTTTTTATCATGTGAAACTCATATTAAAAAATTATTTAAAATTAAATAATTTTTGAATGTTTCAATAATTTTTTTCTTTGTTTTGCTATCAACATGTGATAAAGGTTCATCAAGCAAAATTATTTTATTTCTTTCATGAATTATTGAAAGAAAATTTATTATTTGTCTTTCACCCATACTGACATCTTTTTTATTTATTATTTCAAATAAATTATTAACTTTTAAAAATTCAATTATTTGCATTTTTATTTCAACATCAAAATGAATTAATTTGTTAATATCAATATCAATTAAATTATTTTCAGAATTAATGTAAATAATTTTTCTTTTTAATGAATCATAATTATATAAGTTTGCTGATATACCATTTATGACTATTTCATTACAATTATTATTTGGTAACATTTTTCTAAGTAGAGTAGTTTTTCCAACTCCACTTCTTCCATAGATAATTAAATCATTTTCTAATTTCTTATTTAGGTTTTTAAAAATGTATTTATCATTATATTTGACTGATAAATTTTTAACTTTTATACTTGTTGTTTGCTCTTCTAAATCAATACCTTTATTTTTATGAATAATGTCTTCTAAAAAGTTATTAATCTTATCTTCATGTATTTTATAAAATGATAAATTTGCTAAGAAATCAAAGATAGCATTAGATGAATCACTAATTATATTTATTAAAGTAAATACATATATCATTAAACCAACTGAGAAACTTGCATTTGTTCCATCAACGATAAAGAATATTGAAATAATAGTGAAGATAAAAAATATTATTTTATTTCCCATTTTTTCAATTAATATTATTTTTTCCTTTGTTTTTAAATTTTCGTAAGTGATTTTTTGAAAGTTTTCTGTTTCAGATATTATTTTATTTTTTTCCTGATTTAAAATTTTATAGTTTCATTCGTTCTTAATTCTATATATAAAATCATATAATTTATTTTCTATTCTTGTTTCATAATAATTATTTTTATTTCCTATATTTTTAATATGTCAGTTATTTAGCAAAAATACAATTAAATAAAATAAAACACTTATTAAAGATATTAATAAATATATATATGAAATTATTGAAATAAAAATAATTGTATTTAAAAGAATAAAACAATTTGAAATAAAATCCGGAATTGCATATATTTTTTTTTGAATTAATGGAGCAATTGATTTAAAATTTAATAATATATATTCTCGATTATTTTCTTTAATAAATTTTTCATTTTTTATCATTGAATTATTTAAAAAATAATTAAAATATTTTATAATTATTTTATGAAAATTTTTATTTTTATAAAGTGTCAGAAATGACGATACAAAAACATTTAATGTAAAGAGCAATAAAAAGAAAAATGAAATAAAGATAAGATCAAACATTGCATGATTTGGAATAATATTTTGCAAAATTATTTTTAAATATAAGTTATTAATAATCATTATTAAAAATAGACAAATATTAATTAAAACAACTATACAAGTATATTTAAATTTGTATTTCTTAATATCAATTTTTAATTCTAAAGATTTACAATTTATTTTATCTTTTTTATAAGATCATATTTTCTGAATATTTAATTCTAGAAATTCTTTTTCAGTAAATTTATATTTATTAATATTTGTAGTAATAAAATATTTTTTACCAATTTTTTTTAAAATACAATATTGCTTTTTATAATCAATTTCAATAAAACAAAGTAAATTCTTATTTGCTTCTTTATATAAATTATCTTTATTTATTTGAATTAAATTTATTCCTAATAGATTACATTTTTCTTTTAATTCATAAAAATTATCTGTATGTTTAATATGCAATTGAGAATCACAATCTAAATTATTTTTATGAAGCTCATAGAAAGTATTTTCTAATCATATTAAAAGAATATTTCTTTTATCAATTTTATTCATACTATATATATGTCCAATTTATTATGATATTTCTTAAAAAATAAAATTTATAAATTTTTTTATTATAAAATATATTAAGGAATATAAATGAAAAAAACTATTATTTGCGAAATAAATGATATTTTTAAAGCATATTTAGAAAAAAACAATATAGAAAAGACAAACTTTACTGTTGAAAAAACAAAGAATAATGAGTGAGGAGATTTTTCTACTAACATTGCATTAGTCTTATCTAAAAATTTTAAAAGAAATCCGATGGAATTAGCTAAAGAAATTTCAGAAAATATTACTTCAAATAAAATTAAAAAAATTGAAGTTACTAAACCTGGGTTTATTAATCTATTTTTATCTAATGAATATTATAATAATTTACTTAAAGAAGCAATTCAAAATGAAGTAAGTTTTGGTCAATTTGATAAAAAAGATATTTTCTATAATATTGAATTTGTTTCAGCAAACCCTACAGGTTCATTACATATTGGTCATGCAAGGAATGCTGCATTAGGTAGTACACTTGCAAATATTTGAGAAAAATATGGAATTTCTGTTGATCGTGAATATTATATTAATGATGGTGGAGCACAAATTAATCGATTAGGTGTTGCTGTTCTTATTAGATATAAAGAACTATTTAATATTAAAAATGAAATGCCTGAAGACTCTTACCATGGTGAAGAACCAAAATGAGTAGCTAATGAACTTAAAGATAAATATAATGATAAATTCTTAAAAACAGAATTTGATAGTATAAAAATTACTAATAATGATGAAAGAAAAATCATTAATGATTTTTCTAAGATTTATTTAATGGAAAAAATCAAAGATACTTTATTAACTTTTAGAGTTCATTTTGATTTTTACTATCCTGAATCTAAAATCTTTGATGATAATTTAATGGAAGTCGCTCTTAAAAAATTAAAAAATTATACATATGAAAAAGATGGTGCTTTATGATTAAGAACAACAGACTTTAATGATGACAAAGATAGAGTATTAATTAAAAGTGATAAAGAAGTAACTTATTTTATGCCTGATATTTGTTATCACTATGAAAAACTTAAAAGAAAGAACTATGATAAGATCTTTGATATCTTAGGTGCTGATCATGGTAGCTATGTAGTTAGAATTGGTGCAGCATGTAATTGTTTGGGCTATAAAGACAAACTAAATGGTATTATTATGCAAATGGTTAAACTAACAAAAGATGGTGAACCATTTAAAATGTCTAAGAGATCAGGACAAAGCTTAACTTTAAATGACTTAATAGAATCAATTGGAGTTGATTCTGCTAGATGAAACTTAATTTCACAATCAGCAAACTCTCATTTAGACATTGATGTAGCTAAAGCTAAATCAACAGATAGTTCTAACCCAATTTATTATGTTATGTATGCTAATGCTAGAATATCAAAAGTCCTTGCTAGCTCAAATAGTGATATAAATTCAATAGATTCATCATTGTTAACTAATTTAAAAGAAAAAGAATTACTTAATGCAATTGCTTATTATCCTTGTTTAATTGAATTAATAGCTAATAATAATGAAATTCATTTATTAAATAATTATTTATTAAAATTAGCAGCAATGTTTCATTCTTACTATTCTGATGTAAAAATTATTATTGATGACAAAAAGATATCACAACAAAGATTAAATTTAATTAATGCAATTAAATCTGTTATTGCCTCAGGACTAAAAATAATGGAAATCATTCCATTAGATAAAATTTAAACTAATATTAGTTTTTGTTTTGGAAAGATTTCACATATAATTTTTTCATTTTTTAATTTAGTTTTTATTGTTTCACAAAAAATATTTTCAATTGAATGACCAACATCAATTAATTTTATATTTAAATCGGTTGCATAATTTCATAGGTGTCATTTTATTTCACCAGTGATATAGCAATCAATTTTTTTATTTTGTTTAATTAAATATTCAATTTCATTTGAACCAGAACCACCACAAATATAAATAGTTTTAATATTATTTATATTTTTTAAGTTATTTGTGATTGCATAATCGCAATTTAAGCTTGATTTTATTAGTTTGATTAAAGATCCTTCATTAATTGCTTTTTCAAGCTTAAATACATTACCATATGAATTGTCAAAGGCTTTTTTAGAGATAATGCAATTAAGTTTTTTTGATAATTGATAGTTCATTCCAGATTTACTTTTATCAAAGTTTGTATGTAGACTAATTAAACTTATTTCATGAGCTTTCATTTTATCAATAATAATTTTAATTTGTTTGTCTTTTAAATCTTTTTTGCAAATTAATATTGGATGATGGGTAATTAATAAATTAATATTATTTTTTATTGCATAATTGATTAAACCAATTGATACATCAAGAGCAATTAATGCTTTATTTACTTTTTTATTTTTGAATACTTTTCTAAATAAGCCAACATTATCTCAAATGTCTGCATTTTTATATGGATATAATTTATCTAAGATATTATCAATGTCTTTAATTTTTAAATTTATTTTTTTGCTTTTCATATAAATTATTATATTGCTTTATATTAAAATTAATTTATGCTTTGTAAAAAAAGAAAAAAAACTTAATTTTTAATTAAGTTTTTTTTAATTATTTAAATAATTTCTCAAAATTTCTATATCACCACTTTAATTAGTTTGTGTTATTAATATTTTTTATTTAAATTTTTTTAAGTCTGTAAAGGGAGTTGTTGGTTTGGGATTATCAGTACTTGAATGACCTAAAGGTTTTGAAGGAATTGATAATAAATCACCAATAGGACTAAGTCCTGATTTTAAATTAATTTTTATTAGAACAGAAGGAATTAGATCGCCTGGGTTAGCAGGGAAAGTATTTGATTTTTGTAATTGAACACTTTCAACAGCATCAACTCAAGTCATACCACTAAAAGTAACTATACCTTCAATTTCTTTTTCAAAGTCATTAGGAGCGGGTTGGTTATTTCAACTCTTAAACAATTTTTCTTGTTCAGAAAAACTTGTTTTACTTTTTAAAGCTTCTTCTAAAATTTTTGAAGCAGCAATTAATTTAGCATCATGATCATTAGAGTTTGTTACAGTTACATTAATCTTATTACTTGTACCTAAATCACCAGAAGGAATTGTTAAGAACTCTTCACCAACAGTAGCGTTGTATAATGCATCATTTAAATTAATTTTAATTGTAACTTCAGGAATTTTTTCACCTGGGTTAGCAGGGAATGCTCCTGCAGTTAAAGTAACGCTTGTCACTGCAGCACCTCAAGTTAAATCATTAGTTCCATTTTTAAAAGTAACTATATCTTTAATTGCATTTTCCAATTCAACAGGAGTTTTAGTCTTTCAACCATCATATATTACTTTTTGAGCATTAAAATCACCAACTAACAATCCTTTTAAAGCATTTGTAGCATTAGTTAATTTAGCATCATGATCATTAGAGTTTATTACAGTTACATTAATCTTATTACTTGTACCTAAATCACCAGAAGGAATTGTTAAGAACTCTTCACCAACAGTAGCGTTGTATAATGTATCATTTAAATTAATTTTAATTGTAACTTCAGGAATTTTTTCACCTGGGTTAGCAGGGAATGCTCCTGCAGTTAAAGTAACGCTTGTCACTGCATCACCTCAAGTTAAATCATTAGTTCCATTTTTAAAAGTAACTATATCTTTAATTGCATCTTCAAATCCAACAGGAGTTTTAGTCTTTCAACCATCATATATTACTTTTTGTTCACTTAAACTTTTTCCTGCTAAAGCTTTTGTTAAAACTTCTTTAGCAGCAGCTAGTTTATTAGCATGATTAGCATCTTCTTTTATTACAGTTACATTAATATTACCACTTGTACTTAAATCACCAGAAGTAATTGTTAAGAACTTTTCACCAAAATTAGCATTGTATACATCATTTAAATTAATTGTAATTGTAACTTCAGGAATTACTACATTAGGAGTTTCAGGGAATGCTCCTGTTTTTAAAGTAACATTTTTCACTACAGTTTCTCAAGCTAAAACAGTAGCTCCATTTTTAAAGGTAACTATATCTTTAATTGCATTTTCCAATTCAACTGGAGTTTTATTATTTCATCCCTGATATATTGCTTTTTGAGCATTAAAATCACCAACTAACAATCCTTTTAAAGCATTTGTAGCAGCAGTTAATTTACCCTCATGATCAATAGCATTTTCTATAGTTAGATCCATAGTAGGATCTACATTAATATTAAATTTCAATAATTCTTTATCAAGTGAAGAAGTTATGTATTTGTTATTTAAGTTAACTTGAATTCCTAAAGGAGGCATTGTTTCACCAATTTGGTAACTTCCCGGAATAACACTGATATCTTTAACAACAGTATTTCAATTATCTGTAGTATCAAATTTGAATGAATCAACAAGACCATTTTCTATTTCTTTAGGAGTAGTTGTTCAACTATCATATAATTTTTTTTGATCAGCTTGAGTTGTTTCTTTTTTTAATAAATCATTTAATTTATTAGAAATATCTTTAATTTTATTATCAAAATCAGCTGCTTTTGTAACAAAGTTATCTACAATGTTCACAGTAGCTTTAACAATATTTGCTCCATTAGTAATTTTTACATCATCAATATAATTAATTGCAAAAACAGCAATTGTATTACTTTCTAAACTAAAAATAACTTCTTTAACAACATTTGTTAAAGATCCATCATTTTCGTTAGTAAATGAAAAAACCTCATCTCATTTTTTGTTTGCATTAAATTCTTTTACTTTTGTTATCATTACTTGTTCAGAATCAGCTTTTAAAATTTGATCAGCCATTGGACTACTTTTAATAGTAGCAGTTTTAACAGTATCATTTTTAATAGAATTATCACTACTTATTTGATTAGCATTCATTACTACTGGAACTGTTATTGCAGTTATTGTAGCAGCTACTGTAAGCACACTTAGCGATGCTATT
>JBOFXG010000009.1:0-32216 GCA_051653965.1 Mycoplasmoidaceae bacterium
TTTTAATAGTAGCAGTTTTAACAGTATCATTTTTAATAGAATTATCACTACTTATTTGATTAGCATTCATTACTACTGGAACTGTTATTGCAGTTATTGTAGCAGCTACTGTAAGCACACTTAGCGATGCTATTAATATCTTTATATTTTTTCTCATATATCCTCTTATCTATCTTTTTCAATATAATAATATAGCATAAAAATTTATATATTATTTTTTTTAAAAAACAAGTATTATTTAAAAATATTAAAAAAACTTATAAACATATATTTTTGTATTAATTTTCTATACTTTAATAACTCAAAATATCAATTTATCATGAATATAAAAAAAACTTAATTTTTAATTAAGTTTTTTTATTATTTAAATAAGAAAATTATTATTTAGCAATACCTAAGCCAACTGGTTCTGTTGTTAGATTAGTTTTATCAGTAGAATCATATTTATCATTTAAGATAATTTGAATTTTGATAGGAGGAATTGGTTGTCCAGTTAAAAGAGTTGGAGTATCATTAAGAATTATTTTTATTTCTTCAACTGCATCAATTCAATCTATAGGATTAGTTCCATCATTAAAAGTAACTATATCCATAATTTCCGTTTTTACATCATTGGGTGTATTGATTGCTAAATCGTTATATATTTTTTTTTGTTCAGCAAGATCTGTTGCATTACCTAATAATGTAGTTAAGGCTGTTTTAATAGTATTTAATTTAGTATCATAATCAACATTCTTTGTTACATCTAGATTAATTCTAGTATTTCAATTACCTAAAGTATCTGCAGAATTAAATTCTAATAAATCTGGACTACTAATATTTTTATATTCTAGTTTTAAATTAATGTTAATTTTAATAGTAATTTTATCTCCAGGGTTACCTCTAAATGTTACTAGAGTAACATCTTTAACTACATCATCTCAAACTAAATCTTTAGTTCCATCTTTGAAAGTAACTATATCTTTAATTGTATCTACAAATGTGGCAGGAGCAGGTTTGCTATTTCAACTATCAATCAATGCTTTTTGAGCAGCATAATCAAGTGGTTTTAATGAATCAGCTAGTACTTTTGTAGCAGCTTCCAATTTAGCAGCATACGCTTTATCTTCAATTTTAGAAACAGTTAAACTTATTTGATTTCAATTACCTAAAGTATCAGCAGAATCAAATTTTAATAAATCTATACCACTTAATGCCTTATATTCTGGTTTTAAATTAATTCCAATTCCAACTGGAGGTATTTTAGTTAAAGGCAAAGCAGAAGATGAACTAGTTGTTAAAGTAACATCTCTAACTACATCATCTCAAACTAAATCTTTAGTTCCATCTTTGAAAGTAACTATACCTTTAATTGCATCTTCAAATCCAACAGGAGCAGGTTGGTTATTTCAACCATCATATATTGCTTTTTGAGAAGCAAAATCTTTTCCAGATAATATAGTATTCAATATTTTTGTAGCAGCTTCCAATTTAGTAGCATCACCTGCTGCTATAGTTGCATCAATTTTTGGTGAATCACCTAATTCAGTTATTTCCACTAATAATTTATTTAAATCAGCAACATATCTATTGTTTAAATTAATTTTAATTTTAATAGGAGGGATTGGTTGTCCTGCTTCAATCTTTCCAACAGTTATTTTAATTCCTGATACAGCTGTTATTCAATCTATTTGTTTATCATTAAAAGTAACTATATCTTTAATTTTATTTTCTAGTTCAGGTGGAACAGTTTTTTCTCAACCATCATATATTGCTTTTTGAGTAGCGAAATCTTTTCCAGCTAATAGACCAGCTAAATATTCAGTAGCAGCAGTTAATTTAACTGGATCAATCTCTGATACACTTAAAGTTATATTTTCTATATTAACTCTAATAATATTTGCTCCACTAGCAGATTTAATTCCTTCTTTATAATCAAAAGAAAAAACACATTGTGGAATTTCTGGTTTATTATCTAAATAAAATATTACTTCATTAACAACATTATTTAAGATTTTATTATTTTCATTCATAAAATTAAAAACACTATCTCAATTATTATTTTTGTTAAATTCTTCTACTTTTATTCTCATTTCTTCTTCTGTAGTAGCAGCTAAAATTTCATTAGCTAAACCACCTTTTTTGACAACAACTTTTTGAATAGTATTATCTTTATTTGAAAATTTATTATTATCTTCACTTAAATGCATTACTACTGGAATTGTTATTGCAGTTACTGTAGAAATAACTGAAATTATACTTAATCCAATTATTAATTTTTTTATATTCTTTCTCATATATCCTCTTTTCAATTATTTTACATAATTTTATAGTTTTAAAATCTTTTTTTAAAGATGTAAATTATTTATTACTTCTTTTATTTTATATTGGTCCTGTATTACCTAAGTCACTTAAATTAAATATTAGCACAAATGGATTAGAAGCACTATATTTTTCATTTAAATTAATTTTAATTCTAATATGAGGAATTAAATTATTTGGCTTATCAGGAAAAGCAGATTCTTTAATGAATTCAAAATTTCTAACCACATCACTTCAATTTAGATTTCCTTCATCAAAAATAATAGTTTTTTGAAGTGTACTTTCAAAATTGGGAGGAAGATTATTTACTCCTCATCCATCATATATTATTTTTTGTTCTCCTAAAGTTTTTCCTGATAATAAATCTTTTAATATAATAGATAAATTTCTTCGTTGTACCTCAACTGGTCTTACATTTACTTTAATTTTTGCTGCAACACCTAAATCTTCAGAATTAAATATTAATAAATCTTGTCCGCTTGTAACATTATATTTATCATTTAATTGAATTGTAATTTCAATTCCGGGAATTGTTAGGTTAAAATCATTTGGAAAAGTGCTCGGTTTTAAAGAAACACTTTTAAATGCATCAATTCAATTTACTTGTCCGCCATTAAAATTAACTATATCTACAATTGCATTAATAACTTCTACAGGAGTATTTATTTTTCAATCATCATATGCAACTTTTTGTTCTTGAAAGCTTTTTCCATTCAATAATGTTTTTAATACTAAATTAACATCATTTAATTTAGTATCATAATTAAGATTTTTATCTATAGTTAAGTCTATTTTTGCTGCAACACCTAAATCTCTAGAATTAAATTTTAATAAATCTTGTCCGCTTGTAACATTATATTTATCATTTAATTGAATTGTAATTTCAATGCTAGGAATTGTTTGACTAACATCATTTGGAAAAGTGTTTGGTTTTAAAGAAACACTTTTAAATGCATCAATTCAACTTACTTGTCCACCACTAAAATTAACTATATCTACAATTGCATCATTAATTGCTACAGGAGTATTTGTTTTTCAATCATCATATGTAGCTTTTTGTTCTTGAAAGCTTTTTCCATTTAATAAATTTTCCAATGCTAAATTAACATCATTTAATTTAGTATCATAATTAAGATTTTTATCTATAGTTAAGTCTATTTTTGATGAATTACTTAAATTATTAGATCTAAATTTTAATAAATTATTCCCAATATTAACACTATATTTGTCATTCAATTTAATTTCAATTTCAACACTAGGAATTTCTTGATTTGGATCAGGAAATTTTCCAGGTATTAAATTAACAATTTTAACTGCTTCATCTCAAGTTATATTATTATTAAATTTAAGTATATCTTTAATTGCTAATTTAAATTCAGCAGGTGCTTCTAATGATCAACTTTCATATATAGCTTTTTGATTATCAAAATTTCCAATCAATAAATTATTTAAAACATTTGTAGAATTAATTAATTTAGTATCATAATCAACAGCTCTATTTATAAAAATATGTATTTTTTTCATATTAGCTTTAATAACACTAGCATTATCATTATTTTTAATTCCATCTTTATAATTAATTGAAAAAATAGCTTCAGAATTTGATGATGTATTTTCTAATTCAAAAAATACATTTTCAACAACATTTTTTAACTCTTTATCATTTTCACTTACAAATGTAAAAACTTCATCTCATTGTTTTTGTTCATTGAATGTTTTCACTATTCTTTGTGCATCAACTTCTGTTCTAGCATTTAAAATTTCTTGAGTTGAAGGACTATCAGCTTTAATAATAGCTTTTTCAACAGTATTGTTTTCAACATTAGTTTTATTTGTTTGAATAACCAATGGCACTGTTATTGCAGTTGCTACAGAAATAACTAAAAGCACACTTATTGATGCTATCAATATTTTAATTTTCTTTTTCATATTATTTGGTTTCCATTTCTTATTTAATGTCCTTTTATTATAACGTTAAAAACTTATAGTCATTTTTTTAAAGTTTATTGACTATAAAAAAATATTCCTAATTATTTAGGAATATTTTTAAATACACTCATGTAGAAATCTCTTGATAATAATCCTCCACCTTTAATAGTGTGAATTACCATTTCTTGATAATCATGTTCACTGACTGATGGAATTTCCTTAAAATCACTTCACTTAATAGGCAAAGCAATTTTAATGATTCAATTATTTAAGAATGTAATAAATTCTTCAATGTTATTTATATTAAACACTTCTTTAGCAAGAATCAATGTTTTATTTTTAAATCATTCTTGATGATTACATCTTAATTTAATGTATGTTGGAGTTATAAGGGCTAATCCAGCACCATGACTAACATCTCACTTAGCTGAAATAGCATGCTCCATAAAATGAACACTTCAATCACTATCTGATTCAAATGATGTCATTCCATTTAATGACATTGATGTTGTTCATAATATATTTGCTCTTGAATCATAGTTAGTAGGATCGCTAACTGCTTTTGGACCATATTTTAATAAAACCCTTAAGTTAGCAAAGATTATCTCTTTTGTTCAACCAAATGTATTTTCACCATAGTATTGTTCTAATAAATGAGAAAAGCAATCAAATATTCCTGAAGCTGTTTGTCATTTATCAACACTCATTGTGTATTCGGGATCTTCAATTGTTACAAAAGGAGTTGCTAATTCATTAAAAACTGGCATTTTTAATCTTTTGCTAACACTAGTAATTACACTACCAGCATTATTTTCACTACCTGTTCCTGCTAATGTAATGATTGAAATAATTGGAATGGGTGGATTTTTTGCTCTTGAAGAGTCTTCCACATATGACCATGCATCTGCATATTGAGGATTTGTTGCTAGAGTTGCAATTACTTTTGATGCATCAATAGTAGACCCACCTCCAACAGCAATAATTAAATCAATGTTTTCACTTCTTGCCATTACAGATGCTTTAAATGCATCAATATCTCTTGGATTTGGTTTTATTCCACCAAATTCAATGAAATATACATTACATACTTTTAAGATTTCAATTAAACTACTATATATTCCATTCTTTTTGATAGAACCTCCACCATAAGTAATCATTATGTTTTTAAATTTTCCTTTAATTATTTCATCTCTTATATTTAAAATTGATTCTTTTCCAAAATAAAATTTGGTTCTTAATTCGAATTTATTGCTCATTATATTTTTCCTTTCAATTTTGACAATATACATTTTTCAATAGCTGATTTAACAAACATTGAAGGACCATCATCATATGTACATGTTGCTTCTTTTTTTACATATTCAGGTGCACAACTTCTAGTAATAGATTTTGCGCTAAATTTAAATAAACCAATATCATTACCAGAATCACCAAATGATATTATTTTATCTAATGGAACTTTGTAATAATTATCATTAACATATTTTGATGATAATCCTTTATCAATGTTTGCTGGCATTATTTCAATAAAGCTTACACCAGTTTGAATAAAATCAACATCACTGCTTATTTTTTTTAGATCATTTATTAGCTTAAGTGGGTCATCAATAAAACTGTCAAATGCTAAACAAAATTTACTAATATTTTTTATTTGATCCAGACCTTCTAAATTAATGGTAATATATTCGAAAGTATCATCATTATCCTCATATTTAATAATTTCATTGCATTGTTTTTCAAAATTTTTGCTATTATTTTGAATCATATAA
Source organism: Mycoplasmoidaceae bacterium (assembly GCA_051653965.1). Lineage (GTDB taxonomy): Bacteria > Bacillota_I > Bacilli_A > Mycoplasmatales > Mycoplasmoidaceae > CAMREV01. The sequence continues at coordinate 6,000 of JBOFXG010000009.1, forward strand.
ATTTTTTCATTTTCACCATATCCAAAAACTAATAATTTATTTTCATATTTTTTATGTAAATTATCAATTATTTCTCCAATAGTTTTAATTTTTTTATTTGGTAAGCAACCATTAAAAATTAATCTTTTTTCACCTCAAGAATAAATTTGTCCACCATTCATTCCTAGAATAAAGAAATTATCTTTATAATTAATTTTATTATTTTCAATAATCGAGATTACATCTTTGTAATGTCTTCCTGTAGCAATTGTAAATAATCCTCCAATTTCAATAAAATCATTAATTGATTTAATTACTTCTTTATATATTATGTTTTCTTTATCTTTATGATGGATAATTGTTCCATCTAAATCTGAAATAATTCATTTATATTCCATTATTTTTTATCCTTCTATTTTTTCTTTGCTAAAACTTCTACTTTTAAATTAAGTATGTTTAAATTTAATTTATTCTTAATTAAATTATCGATCTCTTTAAATATACTTTCTGGTAAATCAATGTGGTGCTCTTTTTTATTATTTGGATCATAAACATGAATGTGTCTACTATCATTATTAATAATTTCATATGAAGTTCCTTTAATTTTATAATTAGTATTTAGATCAACTATCCCTTCATCTATTAAAATTTCTATTGTGTTATAAACGCTGCTTACATTAATTCTTTTATCTTTTTTTTTTAAATGTGAAACTATTTCATTAATAGTATGTCCATGATTATCGTCTAGTAAACATTTTATAATATCAATTCTATTTTGTGTAATTCTATAACCATTTTTAGATAAATAATTAATAATGGTATCTTCTTTTTTCATAATTACTCCAATTAACTATATTATTACAAAATTTCTTAATTAAGTATTAATAAATTATTTGATAAATATTAATTATCAAATATTTATTTTACTATATAATTATAATGATTTTAATATGCCCCCGTAGCTCAGTGGATAGAGCATACGCCTTCTAAGCGTAGGGTCAGAGGTTCGAGTCCTCTCGGGGGCGCCATTTAAATAAGAAAAACTAGAATTTATTTTCTAGTTTTTCTTATTTAAATTATAATAGAGCATTTTTATCAAAAATATAATATAATATTAATTAGTTATGTTGCGAAATAGATAATTCTTATAAATTTGTATTAAATTTATATGATTAAAAACATTAGGAGAAAAAATGGCACCAAAAAGAGTCAAAATAGCTATTATGGTAGCTACAGCAAGTGAGGACATTGAAGTTATTGTACCAGCTGATTTATGAAGAAGAAGTGGAATGATAGTTGAATTAGTTTCTATTGAAAAGAAAAATACAGTTGTTTTACAAAGCGGAACTAAAATTTCTTGTAATAGTACAATTGATAAAACAAACTTATCGCAATACACTGCGATTTATATGCCAGGTGGTGAAGGTCATTTAAAATATCTTGATCCAAAAGCAAATCCTAAATTAAAAAAGAACTTAGAAAAAGATTTTTTAAATCATAAAGATAAATATATTATTTCTATGTGTGCAACACCAAGTGTTTTAATTGAATGAGATCTTATTAAAGATAGAAAGTTCACAGCTTATCCTGGATATGGTGATAAACTTAAGAAAAATTATGTTGATAAACCATTTCATGTTGATGGAACATTAATTACTGGTAGATCACCTGGTTCAACCTTTGAATTTAGTTTAAAAGTAGTTGAAACATTAATTAATGAAGAAGCTAGAAAAAAATTAGAGAAAGAAATTATTTATAAAAAAGCAAAGTAATTTGCTTTTTTTTATTACCTATTTTTTAAATTTCTATATAATCAAGAAAAGAGGTTATTTATGGAATACACAATAAGATGAAAAGACATGTCTAAGCACCCTGATTTAGAAATATTTTTTCAAGAGAAATTAGAAAAATTAAAAAAATTTATATTTGTGGAAGACTTTGTAAAAGCAGAATATGTTTATTATCAACATAATAAAATGTATAAACTTAAATTGAATATTTCAATTCATAAAGGAAATCCTATAATATCAGAATCAGAAAGTTTAGATCCTAAAACAGCAACTGTTGATTGCATTGATAAAGCGATTGATCAATTAAGAAGAAAGAAAACTCAATTACACTTAACAAAATAAATAATTTTAAATCTAATTAATATTTTTACTATTTTAGTAAATTATTTATTTTATAATATATTTAATAAAAATAAAGGATAAAAATAAAATGGAAATAACAATAGGCTTTATAATTAGTGTAATTTTATTAATTATAGTTTTAATAATATTGATATTAAGCATCATAATGTGAGTAAGAATTTGATACATAACAAAATATGTTTTAGAAGAACTTGAATTAAGAAAAGCTGATAGAGAAGCTAATGATGAATTAAAAAATATTGAAAGAGAATAGTTATTTTATTAAAAATATCTTATTGTAAATAAATATATAATTTATTAATAGTAAAAAATTAATTTTTAATAAAAAAGAAAAATAAGATGAACATAAAAAATATTAAAAGTGCTAATGAATTAAAAAATGCTTCATTTAAAGATTTAAATAAACTTTGTAAATCAATAAGAGAAGAAATATTTGATTTATCAAATAATAAAAAAGTTCATCTTTCAAGTAATTTAGGAATTGTTGAATTATCTGTTATTTTAGTTAAGCATTTTCCAAATCCAAATAATAAAATATTTTATGATACAGGTCATCAATCATATGCTCATAAAATGTTAACAAATAGACTTTCATATATTAAAACAATTAGAGATTTTAATGGTTTGTCTGGATTCCAATGCAATAAAGAATCAGAGTATGATTTTTATTCATCAGGGCACGCAGGAAATAGTTTATCAATTGCTCAAGGGTTTAATGAATCAAGTAATGAAAATAAAGCTATAACAGTTATTGGAGACGCTTCTATTTCAAATGGTCTAGCATTTGAAGCGTTAAATAATATTGGTTTTAACAAAACAAAGATGCTAATAATTTTAAATGATAATGGAATGTCAATCTCTAAAAGTGTTGGAGGTTTAAGTATTTCATTAAACAATATGAATTATAAAAATTTCTTATATCCATTTATTAAAAATTTATCTAATCATAAACAAATTGAATCATTATTTAGATTTGAAAAAAAGTTAAATAAAAATAATTTTTTTACAGATTTAGGATTTTGCTATATTGGCAAAATTAATGGTCATAATTTAAAGGCTTTAGACAAAGCAATTATCAAAGGTATTTTTTATACCAATTTTTTTCCAACAATAATTCATGTAAAAACTACTAAAGGAAAAGGTATTAAAGAACTTGAAACAAATAATCCAAAATACCATTCTTTTGTAGATGAAATTTTTGATGATGAAAAAGAAACATTTTCAGATATTTCATCTAATTACTTATCAAATAAAATAGCAAATAATAAAAATATTAAAATAATAAGCTCAGCAATGATTTATTCATCCAATTTAAATAAAATTGAAAATAAATTTCCTCTCAATTGTGAAGATGTTGGTATTAGCGAAGAGCACAGCATTGCAAAAGCAGCAGGTATTGAATTAGCAAACAAAAAAGCAGTTATATCAATTTATTCAACATTTATGCAAAGAGGATATGACCAAATATTAAATGATGTTTGCAGGGAGTCATTGCCAGTATTATTTCTTGTTGATCGTGCAGATCTATCTTATGGTGATGGAAATACTCACCATGGTATTTATGACATCGGAATGATTAAATCTATTCCAAATACAGTAATATGTTCTCCATCAACTAAAAATGAATTAGAACAACTAATTGATATTGGTTTAGAAAATAAAAAAAATTCTATTTTCATTAGATTTTCAAATGAAAAACCATTTAATTCAAATGAATCAAAAATAAAATATGGTGAATGGAAATATTTAAAAAATAAAAATTCATTAACATGTATTATTTCATATGGAAATTGAATTAATAAAATTTATTATGAATATAAAGATTATAAAGTTGACATATTAAACGCAATCTTTATACATGGTTTTGATGAAAAAAAAGTTATTAATATGATTAAAAAATATAAAAAAATAATTTTCTATGAAAGAGTTTATAAAGCAGGAACTTTATATAATTCAATTGTTGAATTATTAAATAAAAATAATCTAAAAATAAAATGTGAATTAATTTGTTTTCAAGATAATAATATTGGTTTTGGAAATTCGCAATTATTAAATGAAAAAAACAATATGCTTGTGCAAGAAATAAAAAAATATATTTAATTTTTAAAATATAATTATTACATATTGAGGTTGTTTTGAATATTACAGATAGACAAAAGAGATTATTATTTATTATTGTTAATGAGTATGTAGCAACTGCTACTCCAATTGGAAGTAAAAAAATAATAAATAAATATATGAAAAACTTATCTGCTGCAACAATTAGAAATGATATGGCAGCCTTAGAAAAAGAAGGTTTACTTGAAAAGGTTTATAATTCATCAGGAAGAGTTCCTTCCGTTATGGGATATAAATATTTTGAACAAAATAATATGTCTTCTATTGATGAAGACATTAAAATAAAATTAAGAAAAATATTCTCAAATAGAAACTTTTCAATTAATGATGTAATTGATTCAAGTATTAGTTTAATTAATGAGACTTTAAAATTGCCATCAGTAGTTACTCAAACAGATAATTATGAATTACTTAAAAGGATTGATTTAGTACCAACATCAAAAGATTCTGCTCTTGTTATTTTAATTACTTCAAGTGGTAGTGTTTTTAAAAATGTAGTCAATTTAGAAAATGAAAAAGATTTAAAAAACTTATCAATTTGTATAAGAATTTTTAATGATAGATTAATTGATTGTAAACTTTCAGAAGTTATGGATAAAGTAAAACTTTTAAAATCAATTATTAAAGAAAAGATAATTAATTATGAATCTTCTTTACAAAGCATTCTTGAAAAGATTTTCACATTTGAAAAAAAGATTAAAACAAATGTAAAAGGGCAATATAATTTATTAAGTCAACCTGAATTCAATGATCATGATAAATTACTTAAAGTATTGGAAATGTTAGAAAATACAACTGTATGAGAACAAATTGCATATAATCAACATATTAATGGGGGCACCACAACTATAACTTTTGGAGAATCACTTGGAATAAAAGACTTATGTATTGCTTCAACTGAAATATCATTGCCAAATAACAAAACACAAATATCAATAGTTGGTCCTGCTAGAATGGATTTTTCAAATGTAAAAGGAATTCTTGATTTTATTAGAAATGAAATTGAAAAATATTGAACGAAAGAAGAATAAAAATGTTTTATATAAAAAACTCAAAATGTAAAATTTTTAAAAAAAATAAATGTAATAAAAAACAAAAGAAAAAAAACTATCTTTCTTTTCAACAAAAAATAAAACATTTATTAATTATGTATGCATACTTAACAGAGATAAATGTTATTGGTTTTCATAAAAAAGAATTTAAGAAATGATTTCAGAATAATAGAATTGAAATAATGAACTATTATAATGATGTGAACAATGATTTTTATTCAACATTTTTTAATAATGATGAAATAAAAAATAAATTAGAATTAATTTTTAATTATAATGAAAAACTAATTTCAAATTTAGTTAAAAATAATACTTTTAAAGATGACCAAGAATATAATGAATTTTTAAAAATGAACAAAGAATATAATAATTTTTTAGACTTTTTGAAAAAAATACAAATGAATAATTTTAATGAATTTTTTATTTTCTTAAACTGTCTTTTGCTGCCCAAATAAAATAAAATTATTATGTTAATGAATAATAAATTGGAATAACTATTGCTGATATAACTAAAGCTAAAACACAAACCAAAGAAATTCAAACTATTATTTTTTTTCTTTTTAAATATTTATTAATTACTTTTTGTTCTTCTTCATCAAGAGTTTCATCAAACTCTTTAATTTCATTATTTTCTTTTTTCATATTAAAAAAATTATATTATAAATATTTTTTAAAATAATAAAACTATATACTTTATAATATATTTTGTTATTGATAATGCAAATTCAATGTGTTATCTTAGGAAGGATCGATGATGAAAATTTTATTCATTGGCGATATATCTGGCGAAGACGGAATTAGAGCAATCAAAGATAATGTAAAAAATATAATTAAAAAAGAAAAAATTGATTATGTGATTGCAAATGCAGAAAATACTACAGATGGCAGAGGATTAAATTTTACTGATTATAAAAAGTTAATAGATTATGGAATTAATTTTTTTACAATGGGCAACCACACTTGAAAACAAAAAGATTGTAAAATTGTTTTGAATGAAAAAAATATTATAAGACCTGCTAATTTAAGTGAAGATTTTGAATTTTTTAATGTTGGAGTTGGTTCAAAAGAAATATTGTTTCAAGATAAAAAAATTAGAATAACAAACTTATTAGGTAAATCATTAAATTTTAAAGATATGCAAACAAATCCATTTCATAAAATGGATGAAATTTTAAAAGAAGATAAATCAGATATTCATATTGTAGATTTCCATAGTGAAACAACAAGTGAAAAAAATGCATTCTTCTTAAACTTTAAAGGTAAAGTAGATGCTATTTTATGTACTCATACTCATGTTCAAACTGCAGACGAAAAGATTAGAGATAAAACAGCTTACATTAGTGATGTAGGTATGACTGGCAGTGAATCAGGTATTATTGGTGCAAAACCAGAAACAATTATTCAAATGTTTAAAGAAGAAATTCAATTTTTTAAATTATTGCCAAATTTAGATAGTTATCAATTTTCAGCAATTATTTTAGAATTTAAAAACAATGAAGTAATTAATATTAAGAGAATATTAAAATATGAAAAATAAAAAAATCACTTATGTGATTTTTTTATTTATTTCTTTATACTTGATTCAATGCTATCAATTAAATCTTTTGCAGTTTTCATTGCTGCTAGTTTTTCATCTGGTATTGAGATTCCTAATTTCTCTTCTAATTCAACAACTACTGTCATAGAGGCCAGCGAATCTAAGCCTATTTCTTTAAAAGTTTTATTTAAATTTGCCTTTGATAAAACAATGTTAATATTTTTATCTTTTAAAATTTTATTAACTTCATTAATAATTTCCATAACATGACCACCTTATATATATCATTATAATTATATATTATTTTCTTATACCATTTTATTTTTATTATATTTAATGTATAATGTTTATATATAAATAATTTTATTTAAAACTATAAGGTATGTATGAAAGAAATCAATAAAGACATAATAGATAATGAAGAAATTACTAATAATTTTGAAAGTAATGGATTAGTTGATATAAATTCAGATCAAATAATTACTCTTGAAAATACTGACAATGAAATTCATAATGAAATTGAAGAGATTGATGAAAGTGAAGTTGTTGAAATTAATAATATTGATGAAAACTCTAATATAGCTTCATCTAATTTTGAACCTATTGATGAAATGGAAAATCGTTTAGAAACGATAGAAAAATCAAACGACAATAATTCATTAGAAACAACACAAGTTGAAAATGCTAGTGATCTTAGCTTTATGGCTGATATAAAATATCCAGTAAAACATGCTGATGATGAATATGCATTAAAAAATGTATTACCAAAATTAAATAATGGTGAATTAGAATATATGACAGAAGTTAAAAAACAAATGTACAATAGAAAAGAACTAATTCACATTTATCCAAGAATGTTTTTTTGAAAAAAATGAAAAGCTAGAAAAATAAATGCAGAAATTATTATGGAACAAGAAGCTGAATTTCAAAATAATTATCAAAATATATTAGCAATGAGAAGCGAATATAAAGCTAAGTTTAATGAATATGAGCATAAACAAAGAAAATACAAAGAATCATTATTTAAATTATAAAAAACAATAGTATAATAGAACTATTGTTTTTTTATTTAAATTAAAGAAAAGGTACTAATTATGATTAACTTGAAATTAATTAGAGAAAACCCAGATATTTTAAAAAACTCATTAAAGAAAAGAAATTTTAATTTCGATGTTGATTCTTTACTTGTTGAAGATGAAAAATTTAGAAAAATTAATAGCTTATTAGAACAAAATAATAATAAAAGAAATATTCTTTCTAAGAAAATTGGTGAATATATTTCCCAAAATAACCAAGATTTAGCTAATTCAGTTAAAAAAGAAGTTGAGACATTAAATATAACAATTATTGAACAAAATAATGAAGCTAATAAAATAAAAGATAATTTGGATAAAATTTTATTAAGTATTCCAAATATTTTGCATTCAACAATTAAATTTGGTAAAGATGAAACTGATAATGAATTATTTAAAAAAAATAATATTTCTATATCACATGACTTTGACTCAAAGGCTCATTGAGATATTGGCTTTGAAAAAAACATTTTAGATCTTGAAACCTCAAGTACTTTAACAGGATCTAGATTTTCAATTTATAAAGGTAAAGGTGCCAAATTAGTTAGGGCCTTACAATCTTTTACTTTAGATATGCATAGTGCAAGTGGGTATGAAGAATATGTCCTTCCATTATTACTAAATGAAAAAAGTTTATCTGTTACAGGTCAATTACCTAAATTTAAGGATGATTTATTCCAAGTTAATTTTAGAGATTATTATTTATCTCCAACTCTTGAGGTTCAACTAACTAATTTATTTCGTAATAAAATTTTAGATCAAAAAGAATTACCAATTAAAGTAACTAGTTCTTCTTTTAACTTTCGTTCTGAAGCTGGTTCTGCAGGTAAAGACATTAAAGGTGTTTTGAGACAACATCAGTTTATTAAAACTGAATTAGTTAATATTTGTGATCCAATGCATTCATATGAAGCATTAGATGCAATGGTTAAACAAGCTTGCTCTATTTTAGATGCATTAGAATTACCATATAGAGTAATGAAACTTTGTTCTGGAGACACAGGTTTTGGTTCATCAATGACTTTTGATATTGAAGTATGAATGCCTTCATATAATAATTATCGAGAAATATCTTCTTGCTCAAATTGTGAAGACTTTCAATCCAGAAGAGGGCAAATAAGATTTGCTAATTCTGATAACAAAAAAGAATTAGTTCATACATTAAATGGAACTGGCTTATCTATTGATCGTTTATGAATTGCAATAATTGAAAATTATCAAAATAAAGATGGTGACATTATTATGCCAAAAGCTCTAAAAAAATATTTAGACTTTGATAAGATATAGGAATAATTATGAAAAGTGGTTTATTTATTACTTTTGAAGGCCCAGATGGTTCAGGAAAAACGACTATTTTAAACAAAATTATGAAAGATCTAGAAGAGTTTAATATTAATGTTTATAGAACAAGAGAACCTGGCGGAGAAAACAAAGTATGTGAAAACATAAGAGATATTTTGCTTAATAATAAAGATGATGTCGATAAGTATGCTGAATCTTTATTGTTTGCTGCTTCAAGAGCTCAACATTTTAATAAGTTTATTGTTCCACAAATATCAAAAGGAATTAATGTTATTTGCGATCGTTTTATTGACTCATCAATCGCATATCAAGGTTATGGTAAAAATATTGATATAAATTGAATTAAAGAAATAAATAGATTTTCTAATAATAAGTTTGAACCAGACTTTACTTTCTTTTTTGATGTAAAACCAAATATTGCTCAAAAAAGAATTTTTGTTAATCCTAGTCGTGAAAAAAATAGATTTGATTTAGAATGCCTTGAGTTTCAAGAAATAGTTTATAATGGTTATAAAGAAATTATCAAACAAAACCCCAACAAATTTATAATAATCAATGCTGAACAAAGTTTTGATGAAGTATACAAACAAGTTTGAAATAAAATGGAAAAAATATTCGGAATTAAAAATGACTAATAAAAACAATCATATTTTTATAATTTCAGAAAAAAAATTTTCTAACACAAATGATTTGATTAAAAAAATTTGTAAAGATTTTTTATCTTCTACAGATGAAAAGGAATTATATTATAAAAAAATAGACAACAATAATTACTATGATTATATTGAATATAATCTATATTTAGATGATATTAAGATTGAAGAAATTAGGGAATTAAAAAAAAAATTCCATTCGATTGCTTTAGAAAATGCTGGTTATAAATTTTATGTAATAAGAAACATAGAATTATTAAATACAACAGCAGCTAATTCACTTTTAAAATTTATTGAAGAACCACCATCAAATACAATTGGAATTTTTACATGTAGAAATTCTAATAAAGTTTTACCAACAATTTATAGTAGGTGCGAAGAATTGAGATCAATATCTAATTTAGATGAGGTAGAAAAATATTTAAACCATAATCTTGATAAGAGCATTCATAATTTTTATTTAAAAACTTTTTTTTCATTAGATGAAATAAAAGCTTTTGTGAATTCTAAAAATAAAGATATAATTATTAATCTATATAAAGACTTAAAAAATAGTTTGAATGATAATAAAAAAGTTTTAAATTATTTAGATCAATTTAAAAAGCTTTCGTATAAGGAAATTGGTATTTTAGTTAATTCATTAGTGATTGATAATACATTTGAAAATAAACAAAAATTATTAGAAGTTGCAGGTAATGTTAAATTTAATTTAAGTAAAGCATTATTATTTAATAAAATAATTAATTTAATTTAAAAATAGGAGATAAAATGAATACAATTGTTGCTTTATCAACTCCGCCAATGAAATCAACTATTCATATAATTAGATTATCTGGTCCAGAAACATACAATATTATTAATAAAATTTGTATAAGCGAAGTTGAAAAAAATGGTCACTCAATTCAAAATAATAAAATTATTAATAAAACCAGTAACAAAATTATTGATGATGTTTTACTAATGAAATTCACAAATCCTAAATCTTTTACAGGTGAAGATTTAATTGAAATTAACTGTCATGGAAACTTAATAATTGTTGATAAAATTATTAAATTAATTTTAGAAAACGGAGCCATAATGGCACAACCTGGCGAGTTTACTAAACAAGCATTCATAAATAACAAATTGGATATTTCACAAGCTAATTCAATTAATTATTTGATTAATGCTAAAACAGATTTTCAAACAGATGTATCATTAAATATTATTTTAGGTAAATCTAAAAACAAAATTAAATTAATTACAGAAAAGTTATTTAAAATAATTGGAACCCTAGAAGTGAATATTGACTATCCTGAATACTATGATGTTCATGATGTTAAAAGTCAAGAAGTTAAAAAAACTATTAATGAAATCTATAGCGATATTAATGAAATAATAACTAGCTACAATAATAATTATCACTTATTTAATGGCATTAATTTAGTTATTTTAGGTAAACCAAATAGCGGCAAATCTTCATTATTAAATACTATGTTAAAAATGGATAGAGCAATTGTATCTGATATCCCAGGAACCACAAGAGATTTTATTAAGGAATCAATTAATATTGATGGCTTAAATTTTAATATAATTGATACTGCTGGAATTAGAGATTCAAATAATCAAATAGAAAATATTGGAATTAATAAAGCTGTAGAGATATCAAAAAATGCAGATTTAATTTTATATGTAATTGATAGTTCAATTCCCATTTATAAAGATGAGTTAGATTGAATAAAGAAAAATATTAATTCAAAAATTATTATTGTTAAAAATAAAAAAGACTTAAGAGACGCAAATTCTACTTTAAATGGAATTAAAATATCCGCTAAAAATAATGAAATAGATAATTTAAAAAAGGAAATATTTAATATTTTTAAATTCAATAATGATTCTGATTTTTTTATTATATCCGACTATGAAAAAAATATTTTATTAGAGGTTAATAATAATTTAGATAAAGCAAATGATTTGATTAAAGAAGAAGCTTCATTAGATCTAATATTATCTTTTCTTGAGTTTGCATACAAAATATTAAAAACATTTTTAGGAGAAGAAAAAGATTTTGATTTATTAGATGAATTATTTAAAAATTTTTGCTTAGGCAAATAATTTTTTTTATCACTTTATAAATGATAAAATTAATTACAAAATATTAAGGATTTTATATGAAAATATTAGTTACTGGCGGAGCTGGTTATATTGGATCACATGCAGTTTATTTACTTATTGCAAAAGGATATGATGTTGTCATAATTGATAACATGTCAAAGGGATATAAGTCTAATATTCATATTGATGCAAAATTTTATCAAGCAGATATTAGAGATGAAAAAGAACTTGAAAGAATTTTTTCAATTGAAAAAAATATTTCAGCAGTAATTCATTTTGCTGGTTTAATAGTTGTTCCTGAAAGTGTTCTAAAACCTTTAGATTATTTTGACAATAATACATATGGAGTCGAAATATTGCTAAAAGTTTGTACTAAATTTAATGTTAAACATTTTGTATTTTCTTCAACAGCTGCTGTTTATGGAGAGCCTAAAAGTATTCCAATATTAGAAACTGATGTAAAAGAACCAATCAACCCATATGGAGATTCTAAATTAGCTGCAGAAGCCTTAATAAGGGGCTGAGCAAATGCAGATAAATCTAATTATGTAATCTTTAGATATTTTAATGTTGCAGGGACACATGATAATGGAAAAATAGGTATTAAAACATTAAAACCAACTCACTTGTTACCATGTGTGGTTAAAAGTGCAATTGATGGCCAAAAATTTATTGTAATGGGAACTGATTATCAAACTAAAGATGGTTCATGTGTAAGAGATTTTGTACATGTTGTTGATTTAGTAGAAGCGCACATTATTGGCCTTGAATGATCAATGAAAAATAATAGATCAGATATATTTAATTTAGGTTCTGGCGAAGGTTATACAGTTTTAGAAGTATTAAATAAAGCAATTGAGACTTTAGATATTAAAATTCCTTATGAATTGGGTTTAAGAAGAGAAGGCGATCCAGCTAAACTTTATGCAAATACTAGCAAGGTAAATTCAATATTAAATTGAAAACCAAAAACTTCTCTTGCGCAAATGATTCAAACAGAATACAACTTTAGAAAAAAAATAAACAACAAGGAATAAAATGCTTTATGATACTCACGCACATTTAAATCTTGAATACTCAGATGAAGAATTAAATTTAATTATTAAAAAATCAATTGAACAAGAAATTTATGTAAATATTGTTGGAGTTGACTTAAAAAGTTCAATTAGAGCAATTGAAATAGCTAGGTTAAACCCAAAATACTTTTTTGCTGTGATTGGAATACATCCTAATGACGCTAGTAAATTAACTAAAGAAGAAATTGATAATGATTTGAAACAGCTCGATGATTTAATAGAAAATAATTTAGATTGTATTAAAGCTATTGGTGAAACTGGTTTAGATTATTTTAGAGAAAAAGATAAAAAAGGAATTTTAATGCAATTTTATTCTTTTGAAAAACACATTGAACTTGCTAGAAAATATAATTTACCATTAGTATTACACATTAGGGAAGCGCATGATGATGCAATTAAATTTATAACAGAAAGAAAACTTTCTAATGTTTTAATTCATTGCTTTTCAGATAAGTTAGCTTATGCCCAACAATATGTTAAATTAGGTTGTAAATTATCATTTCCAGGAATAATTACTTTTAAAAAATCATTTGAATTAAGAGAGGTAGTTTCTAAAATTGATATAAATAATATTGTTTTAGAAACAGATTGTCCTTATTTAACTCCCGAACCTTTTAGAGGTAAAAAAAACTCTCCAATATACATTGAATCAATATTTCAAGAAGTATCAAAAATTAAAAATATTTCATATAATGAAACATGTGAAAAAATATGTGCAAATTCATTATTATTTTTTAATATATAAAGTATAATTTTATATATGGAAATGCCTAAAATTACAAAAAGAAATTGAGAAACAAATGATGACAAAGAAATTGTCATTAATGAAAAAATCTCAAATTATGACAAAATAGTAACTAAAAAAATCAATCAGGATAATATTGCTAAAAAAAGTAATAAGAAACATGAAAAAAAAGAAATTAAATTAACTGAAGAAGATGATAAATTTTTAGTTGAATTTGAAAATAAAATTAAAGAAGCAGAAATTTTTTCTGGTGAATTTAATGATTCTTTACTAAGTAAACAAGAAATTAAAAATCAAATTAGAAATAGTCTTTACTCAAAATTAATTATGGAAATAGAACTTTTAGAAAAAATTAATTTTACTAATTATAATGGTTACACTAATTTAATATTTTCTAAAATTAATTACAAAATATTTGAACACATTAAAGACGAAAATAAAAAAGAGAATTTCTTAATAATTAATAAAGAAAAATCAATTTATAAAAAAATTAAAAAATTATCAAAAATTAAAAGAACTTTAACATTAAAAAAAAACTCTAGTGACTCAATTATAGACATAAAAGGTTTAAATAAAATTTATGAAAGCAAATCATTAAATAATCATGTTCTAAAAGATATTAATCTATCAATTAAAAAGGGTGATTTTGTTGTTTTAGTTGGAACATCAGGTAGTGGTAAAACAACTTTAATGAATATAATTTCTGGTGTTGATAAATTAACATATGGTGAAATTGTTGTAAACAATTGAAATATTTCAAGATTAAAAGAATCTGAACTAACAAAATTTAGATTAGAAAACATTGGATACATCTTTCAAAACTATGGCTTGATTCCTAATTTAACAGTCAAAGAAAATATTTCTATGGGTTCATTTATGAGTTTCTTAAGTAAAAAACAAAAAAGAAAAATTAAATATGATAATTATATTAATGAATTAAAAGTAGATGAAATTTTAGAAAATTTAAAACTTACTGATATTAAGAATAAAATGCCATATAAATTATCTGGTGGTCAAAAACAAAGAGTATCAATTGGTAGAACAATTGCAAAGAAAACTCCAATTATTTTTGCTGATGAACCAACATCAGCTTTAGATGAAAATAATGCAGAAAATGTTATTGAACTTTTAAAGAAAATTAATTCAATATATAAAACAACAATTATTATGATCACACATAATGACAAAGAATTAGATTATGCATCAAAAGTAATTAGGTTAAAGGATGGTAGAATTTTATAGTTATATAATATAATAATTTAAGGTAAAAAAATGGAAAAAAATAAGAAGAAAAGTATATGAAAAGCTAAATCGCCTGGTTTACTTAACAAAGCAAAAATTATAGCATCAGCAGTTAATGCTAATAAGGATGAATATAAAAAACTTTCTCAAGATGAAATAAAAGAAAGAGTTTCTTTTTTAGTTAAACAAATTTCTGAAGATAAAATTAACATTGATGATATTGTAGTCGATGCTTTTTCTATGGCTAGAGAAATTATTTTCAGACATCATAATCTTTTTGCTCACACCGTACAAATAATGGGCGCTTATATTATCCACACTGGTGACTTTGCTGAAATGTTTACTGGTGAGGGTAAAACCTTGACTATTCTTCTTGCTTCTTTTTTAAATGCTTTAAAAAAAGAAGGTGTTCATATTGTAACTGTTAATGAATACCTTGTTAAAAGGGATGCTGAATTTGCAAGAGTTGCATTTGAACCTTATGGAATAACTGTTGGTTATAACACTTCAGAATTAAACCCAAGCACAAAACAAGAAATGTTTAATAAAGATATTACTTACACTACTAATTCTGAATTAGGTTTTGATTACTTAAGAGATAATATGGTTAAACATATTTCTAGAAAATCAATTAGATCATTATCCTTTGCAATTATCGATGAGGGGGACTCTATTTTAATTGATGAGGCAAGAACTCCCTTAATTATTTCAGGAATGCCTAAAGATGAAAGTAAATTTTATATTGAAGCAGATAATTTTGTTAAAAGTCTAAAGGATGAAGACTATATTATTGATGCTGAATCAAACTCAATTTTCTTATCTGAAGAAGGTGCTGAAAAAGTTGAAAAACACTTTAATTTAACAAATTTATATTCTGTGGAATCTGCTGATATTGTTCACAAAATAACAAATTCTTTAATGGCAAATTTTATATTTGCTACAGGTAGAGAATATATGGTTAAGAACGATGAAATATTCTTAATAGATATTTTTACCGGAAGAATATTAGAAGGTAGAAGTTATAATGCTGGTCTTCACCAAGCTATTCAAGCAAAAGAAAGAGTTAAAATAGATCCTGAAAATCAGATTTTAGCAACAATAACTTACCAATCATTATTTAGGTTATATAAAAAGATTTCAGCTGTTTCAGGAACTGCTTTTACTGAGGCAGAAGAATTCTTAAAAATTTATAATATGATTGTTATAAAAGTTCCAACAAATAAACCAATAATTAGAAAAGATCATCCTGATTATATTTTTAATAATAAAAAAGCAAAATGAAATCATGCTATTGCTGAAATTAAAAGAATTCATGCAACTGGACAACCAATTTTAGTTGGTACTTCTTCTGTTAATGATTCTGAGTTAATCCATAGAAGATTATTAGAAGATAAAATTCCTCATGAAATCTTAAATGCAAAGAATGATGAAAGAGAATCGGATATAATTAAAAATGGTGGAACTAAAGGTTCAATTACAATTTCTACAAATATGGCTGGTAGAGGTACTGATATTAAAATTAATGAGGAAGTAAAATCTCTTGGTGGACTTTATGTTATTGGTACAGAAAGACATGAATCAAGAAGGGTTGATAACCAATTAAGAGGTAGATCAGGAAGACAAGGTGATCCTGGCGCTTCTAGATTCTTTACTTCTCTTGAGGATTCACTATTCAAAAGATTTGCAACGGATAGATTTGAAAAGGCTAGTACAAAATTAGAAGGTGAAGAATTCTTTGATTCAATTTTCTTCTCTGGATTATTAGATAAAACTCAAAAAAAAGTTGAAGGTATTAACTTTGATATGAGAAAAAATTTAATGGACTATGAACATGTTGTTTCACTACAAAGAGAATTAATATATAAGCAAAGAGATCAAATTTTATTAAATGAAAATTGTGATCAAATTTTAATTAATATGTCAAAAGAATTTACAGAAGTTAAAATAAAAGAATTTTTACATGAAAATAATTCAGCAATTATTAATGGTGAAAAAATTGCTAATTGATTAAATAAAGATATTTTAAAATTTGATTTCTTTGAAATAAAAGATTTTGAAAAAATAGAAAAAATTCATGCTCAAATAAAATTAAATAAAATTCTTAGAATTATTATTAAAACTAAAACTCAAATTCTTAGAGAATTAGATTCATTAGCACAAATTAACAATATTTTAATTTATAACATTGATGCTGCTTGAACGAAACATTTGGATAGAATGAGCAAATTAAAAGAAGCAGTTAATTTAAGAGCTTATGAACAAAAAAGTCCTTTAAATCTTTATATTGAAGATGGTAATAGATTTTTTGAAATAATGAAAAGTGATATTGTAAATAAAGTTTTAAATACAATCTTTTTAACACCATTACCAGATGAAGAGAAAAAAATAAGAGAAATCTTAACTAATGAAGAAATTTAATATAAAAATATGAATATAATCGCAAAAAAATAAGTGTTATAATAATAGAAATATAAATGAGATAATATGGCTAAAAAAAATAAAAATAAAAAAGCTATTCATACTGACTCTATTGATGTTGATTCAATAAAAATTGAAAATGAAAAAGTAGAATTAAAAAAACAGAAAAATATTGAAGATAGCTATATTGAAACTGTAGCTTCAGAAACTCCTTTTTACTTAAAATATAGAATTCCTATTTTTACTTCAATTTATAAAATTAAAAATAATTTTTATTTAAATAATAAAAAGAAATTTTTTATTTATATTTCATTAATTATTTTTGCATTATTAGCTAGTGTTACATTAATCACTGTTGGCGGATTATGACTTGGTGGGGTTTTTGGTGAAAATCCTGCAAATAATGATCTTGGTTTTATCCCTGGAATTATTATGGCTATTGGCGTATCTATTTTGGTGGTGGTTTAAATGGATAGAATAAATGAAAGTATTTCAATAACTTGAAAAGATATAGATAAAAATTTTGAAGAATTTAAAATAATAAATATTGGTAGATGCAAAGATATAAGGTCTACAAGAATGTCTAGAGTTGGTTTAGAGCTTTCTGGATACATTACTAGAAAAGAATCTTCAGCTGCTATTCTATTTGGTAGAGATGAATATAATTATTTATTAAGCTTTAATGATGAAATAAGAAATAAAAAAATTGATGATTTTTTTAAACTACAGCCTCCTGTTATTATTTTATCGAGATCATTTAATGAAGATCTTATTTTAGATGCTGCAAAAAAATATGATATAGCAATAATCAAATCAAACCAAGCTAGTAGTTATATTAATACTTCTACTAATTTATTTTTAATAGATTCATTAAGTAAATATGAATCTATTCATGGAAATTTAGTTGAAGTTTATGGTATTGGGGTTTTACTAATTGGTGAATCTGGATTAGGTAAATCAGAGATTACTCTAGAATTAATTAAAAAAGGTCACTTGTTCATTGCAGATGATGTTGTAGAGTATAAACAATTGTTTAGTGATATTGTTGGAAGACCAAATAAAAAAACTGGCAACTTTATTGAGGTTAGAGGTTTGGGCATTTTAAATATTACTAAATTATATGGTGTTCAAGTTACTAAAAAAGATTGTAAAATAGATGTTGTTGTTGAATTAAAAATTGTTACAAGGGATGAAACTTTTGAAAGGCTTGGAAAAGAATATGCATACAAAAGATTTTTTAATATTGATGTTCCTCACTACAAAATACCTATTTCTCCAGGTAGACAAATTGGTGATATAATTGAAGCAATTGTAGGTGATTTTAAATTAAAAAAATCTGGTTATTTTTCTACAAATGAATTTATTAAAAAAATAAAAGAGGAAGATTAAAAAAATGTTTTATTCAAGTTCATTATTTGAAATATTTACAAATAATATAGATAAAATAGCATTTAGAATTGGTGACTTTGAAATTGCTTGATATGGTATTATAATTTTTATTGGTTTTGTTGTTGCTGCCTTAGCTGGTTTTTTAAAAGCTCATTTTTGATATAGAATTCCAACTGAACCAATTCTATATTATTTAATTATGGCAATTCCATTATCAATTATTGGCGCAAGAGTTTGAGCAGCTGCAATTGGTGAAATTAACATTGTTGATTTTTTTAATTTTAGGAACGGTGGAATGGCCATTCAAGGTGGTGTAATGGCCGCTGGAATTTGTGGTTTGATCTATTTCCCTTTAATTCTTAGATCAGCTAAATATAATGTTAAAACATGTTTGAATGATGAAGTTAAAGTAAAAAGAATTTCAACTTTTGTTTATTCGGACTGTATCATACCATGTATTCTTATTGGTCAAGTGATTGGTAGATGAGGTAACTTTGTGAACGCGGAAGTATTTGGAGAGATAGCGACACCAGAACAACTTTCATGATTAAAATCATTTATGCCCGAGGTATATAAGGGAATGATTATTAATGGACAATTAAGACAACCATTGTTTTTATATGAATCATTTGCTAACTTTATAATATTTGTTACCTTATATGCTGGAGCTGAATTTGTTTCATTTAGAAAAGCAGGAGATATTGGAGCATTATACTTTGTATTATATGGTATTGTAAGAACAATAATGGAACCATTAAGAGCTGGTAATTTTAGTTATATTACTTCACTAATAACTTCTATCTTAATGATTGTTTTTGGAATTGGATTTATTATTTATAACCATTTATATTTAAACAAACATCGTGATCAATTTATTGTATTTACAATGTACAAAGCTTTTCAATTACCATTTAAAAAAATTTATTATTTAATGAGTAGTTCATATAAAAAAGAAATTGATAGATATGATTCAGATTGAAAAAATTGAGGAAATCCAAAACCTTTAAAACTAAAAAGAACTAATGAAGAAATGATGTACTATAACGGACAATAAAGGAATATATTATGAAAAACAAAAAAGTATACGATTGTTTAATAATTGGCGCAGGACCAGCTGGATTAACTTCTGCATTATATGCTCAAAGAGCTGGTCTTAATTGCTTAATTATTGAAAAAGATACTCCAGGAGGAAAGATGTCAAAGACATCTATAATTGAAAACTATCCTGGTTTTCAATCCATAAAAGGATTTGAAATATCATTAAATATGTTGAATCAAGCAAAAGATGCAGGGGTTACATATTTATATGGTGATGTAACAAATATTAGTAAAAAAGAAAATATTTTTGAACTTAAAATTGTTAATGAAGAATCAATGTTTGGCAAGACTGTTATTATTGCTACAGGAATGAAAGAAAAAAAAGTTTGTGTTCCTGGAGAAGAGAAATTCTATGGAAATGGTGTTTCATATTGTGCAATATGTGATGGCTCATTATATAAAGATAAAGAAGTTATTGTTGTTGGTGGAGGAAGCTCTGCTTTTGAAGAATCTATTTATTTATCACAACTAGCTAGAAAAGTTTATTTAATTCATAGGACTGATAAATTTAGAGCAGAACAAAAAATTATTGATAAAGTAAAATCCGAATCAAAAATAGAATTAATAACTAACACTATTCTTAAATCAATTAATGGGGAAAATAAAGTTACAGGAGTCACAGTTAATAATGTATTAAATAAAATTGATAAGGATATTAGAATTGATGGAGTATTCATCTTTATTGGATATAATCCTGAAACTTCATTTATTGATAAAAACATTGTTGATATTAAAGAAAACTTTATTGTTACTAATAAGGACATGGAAACTAAAACTCCTGGATTATATTCAGTTGGAGATGTTAACCAAAAAAAATTTAGACAAATTTCAACAGCGGTTAGTGATGGAACTATAGCTGCTCTTAATGTTAAAAAATATATTGAAAATAACTTTGATAACTAATAAAAAATACCATAATTTATTTAATGGTATTTTTTTATTTTAATTTAATAATATTTTCACATTTAAATTTATTTTGCATATTATTAGAAGTGAATATAATTGTTTTGTTTTTAGCATGTTTTTTAAGCGCTTTATTTACTAATTCAATTTGCTCATCGTCTAGGATTGATTCAATTGAATCAAATAACAATATATCTGGATCATCATAAATTAAATAACCAATTGAAAACATTTGTTTTTGACTATCTGAAATTTGTAAGCCTTGTGAATTAACAGGGTTTTTAATTATTGATTCATAGAAGTAATCTACATTAATTTTAAGATCTTCTAATATACACAATAATTTATCATGATCAATATTGACTTCTTCAAATTCCAAACCGAATTTTGGAACAAAACTTTGATATCCAATTCTTTTTCTTAAGTATTCAATTTTATAATTTGATATTCTAATATTATCAATTAATATTTGTCCTGAATCAATATTATAATAATTCATTATTAATTTAAGAATAGTACTTTTGCCTGTTTGTGATTTTCCATAAATTAAATTTCTTTTATTTTTTTGAACTTTAAAATTTAAATTATTTAATACTTCTACTTCTTTGTCTTTTGTTAAATATGTAAAATAAACATTTTTAAATTCTAAATTACCTTCAATATTTGGTTCTAAAGTTCCATGGTTATCTTCTTCTTCTCAATCATAAAACTCTTTAATTCTAATAATAGAAGCATTTAACATAATTGTGTCATTTACTAATGATGATATTTTTTCAACAGGAGTAATTAAAATATTTGCAGATGCAATAAGACCAATTAATTCTGCGTTTGTGATTGTTTTATTTGCTACTAAAAAAGCACCAACTATAAGAGTCAAAACAGAAATTAATAATGATGTTAAAAAACCATTCATTTTAAATAAAGATAATTTTCAAAAAAACTTTTCAGAGAATTCTGATATTTTTTTTTGAAGATTATCAAATTTAATAATTGATAGTAAAGAGCTATTAGATGATTTAATTTGCGAAATCATATCAATATTTTCACCTATTTCAACATTTATATTTGAATTCAATGATTTAATTTGTTGTTTCATATAAGATAACTTTTTAAAGAATGCTAAATATAAAATAATTGATATTAAATAAACGCTTAAAACTACTACTCCAATGATTCAATTTACTAAGAATACATAAATAAATCCACCAACTGATAAAATTATAATTGTAATGAAATCTGAAATAGCACTATATGAAAAACTATTTATTTCTTTCAAATCTTCAACTAATCTATAGAAATATGTTCCACTAGGAGTATTATCAATCCTTTGCATTGGAAGTTTATGGAATTTTTCAAGCATATCTCTTCTTATTTGCAATTCTAGCTTCAAATCAAATGTATGACCTAAATGATCTAGAAAAAAATATAAAGATATTTTAACAACAACTATTAATCCTAACATTCCAGCAAAAAATGCCAAATCTTTATAGATATCTTTTTCAGCTGAAGATGTTATCAACTGAGTTATTATTGGAATAAAAATAGTTGCTGCTGTAGTTATAATAGTGAAAAGGATTATCAATATAAGATACATTAAATTATTTCTATAATATCTTAAATATAATTTTCAAGAATTATAATAATCACTATTCTTAAATGTATTTATTTTATTTTTTTTTATCATTTTATTTTTAAATAAATTATTTGTCCTTCATATGAGGGAATAATAAAACATCTCTAATCGAAGTTTTTTCAGCAAATAACATTACTAATCTATCAATGCCAATCCCTAATCCGCCTGTTGGAGGCATCGCATATTCTAGTGCTTCAACAAAATCCATATCAATATCATTTGCTTCATCATTTCCTAATTCTTTTTCTTTTGCTTGATCTTCAAATCTTTCTAATTGATCAATTGGATCATTAAGTTCTGCAAAAGCATTTGCAAATTCCTTTTTGTTAATGAATAATTCAAATCTTCTAGTATACCCTTCTCTAGTATAGTCTTTTTTAGCTAATGGAGAAATTTCAATTGGGTGACCTCAAACAAATGTTGGTTGGATACATTTTTCTTCACAAAATTCTTCAAAGAATAAATTTAAAATATGACCAATTGATCTTTGGTGTTTTTCAACTTTAATATTATATTTTTTTGCAGCTTCTAAAGCCTCTTTAATTGTTTCAATTTTATTAAAGTCTACCTTAGAAACTTCTTTAACAAAATCAACCATGTGAATAATTTTAAATTTTTTAGTTAAATAAATTTTTTGTCCATCAATTGTAACAGTTTCTTTTTTTAGTTTTTTAGCTAAAAATTTAAAAGTGTTTTCAACTATTTTCATAACATCTTCCATTGATGCATATGCAGTATAAGCTTCAATAGAAGTGAACTCTGGATTATGAGTAGCATCCATTCCCTCGTTTCTAAATAACCTTCCAATTTCATATACTCTTTCAAAACCACCAACAATTAATTTTTTAAGTGGTAATTCAGTTGCTACTCTTAAGAAGTAATCTCTTTTTAATGTATTATGACTAGTAATAAAAGGTCTAGCAGCTGCACCTCCTAATTTAGGATTTAAAACAGGTGTTTCAACTTCAAAATAATCTAAACCATCATAGTATTGTCTTAAGTATCTTAATATTAAACTTCTAATAACAAAAGTATCCATAGATTCTTTGTTCATAATTAAATCAACATATCTATGTCTTGCTCTTAATTCTTCATCTTGAAGTCCATGTCATTTTTCAGGTAATGGTTTTAATGCTTTCGAGATTATTCTGATATTTTTAACATCAATTGTAAGTTCGCCCTTTTGAGTTTTAAAGGCTGTTCCTTTTAATTCAATAATGTCTCCAATGTCTAGATATTTTTTAAAATATTCAAAGTAACTCTTAGTTATTTTATTTTTGTTTATATAAAATTGAACACTCCCCCCAAAATCAATTATTTTTCCAAATGTTTGTCTGATTGCTAAAACTCTTCCAGCTAATGTATATTGTTTTGTCCCAGGCTTTTTTATGTTTTTATTTTCATTACAAAATTGAGCTATTGAACAAGTTCTTTTAACACTTTCAATTGTGAATGGATCTTTCTTTTGATCTTGCAATTCTTTCAATTTATTTCTTCTAATAATCTCTTGATCATTAAATTTTCTTGTCATATATAATCCTATTTAGTTAATTTTAATTTTTATTATAATTTATAATGTGAAAAAAATATGAATAAAAATAAAATTTATATTAGATTTTTTTATAATTATCAGATATTTACAAAATAATTCTAGGATAATACTTTTTATAAAAATTATGCATTTTGAATATATGAATAATGTATAATATTTATAAATATTTTGCATATTCGGAGTAGTAATGAAAGTTAAAAAAATAAAATCAGAAGAATTATTAAATAAGGATTGAGTTAACTCAAGACTTTTAGAAAATATTAAATCAAAAGTTCAAAAAGAAGAACTTGATGATATGGACAATGTATTAGAAATATTCATTGATAAAGTAGAAAAAAGAAAAAATAGAAAAAATAAAACAGACTTAGAAGAGATAATAGAAGCCTTTCATATCTTCTCATTAAGTAATGTAGAGATAAAAGATATTATTGACAGAATTCAAGCAAGAAGTATTTTAATTACTGATTATTCTAAAAAAGAAGTTTTAACACCTGTTAGAATAAAAGAAATTAAAGATATTATTCAAGAAAAAATAGATTTTGAAGTTGATGAATTACAAAATTCTCATAACAATACTACTGATAAAGTAAATGATGGTGTTAAAGCCTACTTAGGTGTATTGGGATCTTCTAAAATGCTTTCAGCAAAAGAAGAAATTGAATATGCTAAAATGCTAGAAGATAAAGATCCTGAAATTAGACAATATGCTGTTAATCAATTAATGACTTCAAATTTAAGATTAGTTACTTCTATTTCTAAAAAATATTTAAGTAGAGGTTTAGAGATTGAAGATTTAATCCAAGAGGGTTCTTTAGGTTTAATGAAAGCAATTCAAAAGTTTGACTATAGAATGGGAAATAAGTTCTCAACTTATGCAACATGATGAATCAGACAAGCAATTACAAGAGCGATTGCTGATCAAGGTAGGACAATTAGAATTCCTGTTCATATGGTTGAAACTATTAACAAACTAAACAAAGTTGAAAGATCATTAACTCAAGAGTATGGTAGAGAACCAACTATTGATGAACTATGTGAAGAAATGGGTGGTAGTGTAAATGGTTTTACAACTAAAAAAATTAGTTTAATCAAAAAACTAAATGTTGAACCAGTCTCACTAGACAAACCAATTGGTTCAGATGAAGAATCACAATTTGTTGATTTTGTTAAAGACAATAATATTTTAACTCCTGATCAGTTTACTGAAAAAGGACTAGTAGCAGAACACATTAATCAATTATTTAAAAGTGTTTTAAAAGAAAAAGAAGAAACAATTATTAAAATGAGATATGGTTTAGCACCTTACCCAGGTCCAATGACTTTAGAAGAAGTTGGTGAAGAGTTTGGTGTAACAAGAGAAAGAATTAGACAGATTGAAGCAAAGGCATTAA
Source organism: Mycoplasmoidaceae bacterium (assembly GCA_051653965.1). Taxonomy (GTDB): domain Bacteria; phylum Bacillota_I; class Bacilli_A; order Mycoplasmatales; family Mycoplasmoidaceae; genus CAMREV01. The sequence continues at coordinate 31,408 of JBOFXG010000009.1, forward strand.
GAAAATTAAAACATCCATCAAAAAGTGCAAAACTAAAAGCATATGTTAAAAACGAGGATTAATTTTATTGCTTCATTAGTAGATGAATGTAATATTGCTCTAGATATTGGTTCGGACCATGCAAAGATTTCAAAAATTTTAATTGATGAAAATAAAGCATCAAGAGTAATAAATGTTGAATTAAATGATGGTCCACTTCAAAATAGTATCAATGCTACTAAAGAAGAAAAATATTATAATCATATTTGAAATATTAAAAGCAATGGATTTAAAGAAATTTATCCATCTTTTTTTATTGATGTTTGTATTATTTCTGGAATGGGTGGACAAACAATAGTTGAAATACTCAATGAAAGTAAGCTTCATAAAGTAAATAAATTTATATTACAAGCAAATAATAATGTTGAAAAATTAAGAGAATGATGTTGAAAAAATAAATGAAAAATTAGTAATGAATACTTAATTAAGGATAACAATATTATTTATGAAATAATAATTATTTCCAAAAAAGATGGTTACATTCCTTTCAGTTTTAATAGAAAATACTTTGGAAAAATTAATTTAAATTTAAAAAATGAACTATTTATAGAAAAATGAAATGCTGAACAAAATTATTTAAAAACTAATGAATGCCTTTATAAAAAAAATATTAAATTAATTCGGAAAATAAAAAAAATATTAAATTAATTCAAAAAAATAAATGATTTTTTATTGATATTAAATTTGATATTTTTTTAATTTTTAAACAAATTTATAATTAATCAATAAAAAACTTTATGAAATATATTCTATTTTTAATCTTATAATTA